>JANYCY010000039.1 GCA_025360045.1 Janthinobacterium sp.
TCGGCTAAATTCACCCCGCTGCGCTCGGCCATCTGCCGAATGCGGTACAGCGGCAAATGATCGACGTATTTGCTGACCATCACCCACGCCAACGTCGCAGACGTCGGCAGGCCACCGTCGATGATGCTTGGTGCAACGGGCGCTGCGGTCATGGTTTGGCAACTGCGACACGCGTATTGCGGGCGAATATGCCGAATCACGCTAAACACGGCAGGCTGAACATGCAATTGCTCGCTGATGTCGGTCCTGACTTTGACCAAGTGCTGGCCACATTCGCCGCACCTGCAGGATTCAGGCTCGTGAACGACGTCGGTGCGTGGTAAATGCGCGGGTAATGGCTGGCGACCCGCACGAATGCGTGGTTTTCGGGCGGGCGTACTGGCGTCATCCGTGTGCGCTGCCGCCGCGAGTTGCGCTTCGATCGCCGCCACACTCACGTCAAATTCTTCATCAAATAGACTGCGCTGCTCGGCGCTCATCGCCTCGGTTTTGGCGCCATACTGCATGCGGCGCAAATAGCTCAGTTCAAATTCCAACTTCTCGATCAGCAGGGATTTGGCTTGAATGAGTTCCGCCTGTGCCAAAATCGCCGCACGGACAGTGGGAGATAGGTTCGATTTGGCGAGTTCGGCGATGAGATTCATGCCGCTATTTTACCCAAACATGGCCCTCAAAGCCATGTAAATCAACGGTTACAAGGCAATACATCAATGCGATTTGACGAACAATCAATACAAGCGCGACCCCAAAGCCGGCGACGATAAACGTTGCCAATCCACGCCCATCGTCAGCCATTGCCACTGCGCAGTTTCGAGCACAAACGACGTTTCGCCGCCCTGTGGCCAAACAAATCGCCCCTGATGCAAACGGCGCTGCAGCAGCCACACGCCCGTCGCATCCCACAGCAACACTTTGAGTCGATTGCTGCGCTGATTGCGAAACGCATACGCCGCCCCATCGCAAGGCGATCTTCGCAAAGCGGCATGCACTTTGGCCGACAAACCCTCAATACCTAAGCGCATATCGACCGGTTCGACGATCAAATGCAGTGAAGTCAAAGGCGGCATCATGATAAACCCCGTAACAGCGTACCGAGCCAATCGGCGGAGATGTTTACAGGCAAGGTTAAACGCGCGCCACCGGGCAGAAGCAAACACATTGGCGTTGGCTGGGCAGGCAATTCGCTGGCAACCAGCGTCAAGGCGGGTAAAGCTGCGACAGCCACAGGCGCTGCAATGCGCGCAGGATGGGCGACGGCGGTTTGTACTGGCGCTGTCTGTGTTGGTGTTGGTGTTGGTGTTGGTGTTGGTGTTGGTGTTGGCGCAAAGCTCGGCGCGATGAAGCCGCTCGCTTCACAGTCGATGGACTGCAAATCCCGCTTGACCCAAGCGGCCAAGGTGGGACGTTTTAAATCGTGCCGCTGACAAAATTCCGCCATCGACAAACCACTGCCGCGCCAATCCCGAACCCGTGCAAACCAAAGTGCCCGCCGCTGCTGATGAGTCATGCTGCTGCCCCGCATTGAAAAATGCAGGATGCCCGATTTAAAACATTAAAAGGAATGGGCGCGCTGGGGGCTTACGATTGAGCCTGCTGCAAAAGGGTAGCAACACCAGCCTAGCGACATATGACGGCTTCAAATCACCGCCCACAAAAAAGCCCCGCTATTTTACTAGCGGGGCTTTATTTATGCAGAAAACGGATTACTCAACTTTTGCTTTTGCACGTAATTCTTCAACCATTTTTTGTACACGCTGGCCTTGCAGCTCACGCATCAACTCTGGTTTAACTTCTTCAAAGGTAGGACCTTTGGCTTCGCGCTGATCATCTAGCTTGATGATGTGCCAGCCGAATTGAGTCTTCACTGGATCAGAAATCTTGCCCTTAGGCAATTTGGTCAGTGCTTCGCCGAATTCTTTTACGTAGTTAGCCGGGGTAGACCAACCTAAATCACCACCATTAACGGCACTGCCCTTATCTGAGGATTTCGCTTTAGCGATATCTTCAAACTTCTTACCTTTTTTAAGGTCAGCCATAATGACTTTCGCTTCTTCTTCTGTTTTTACCAGAATATGACGCGCTTTGTATTCCTTGCCGCTGAAGTTGACTTTGATTTTATCGTATTCTTTCTTCAGGTCTGCATCGCTTACTGGGTTTGCTTTTGCGTAATCATTTACATACGCGCCAACCAGAATTTGTTGCTTGGCCATATCAAGACGTTGCTGTACTTCTGGGCTTTTTTCCACGCCTTTCTTTTGCGCTTCTTGGAACAATACTTCGTTGCGGATCAATTCTTCCTTGATGCGTGCACGCAGTTCTGGGCTATCTTTCTGACCACGTTCTGCCACTTGCTTTAGAAAGAAATCAACCTTGCTATCAGGAATAGCAACGCCATTAACGGTTGCTACATTGGCAGCAGTTGCTGCGAATGAAGCTGACAAAAAGCAAGCAGTTAAAGCAAGAGCAATACGGTTCGGTTGGCGCATGTGTTCAGTCCTTTGTTCTCAAGTCAGTAAAGCTTCGATAGATTTTACAACTCGTCCGGCGTCAGTGTTTTTTTAATACTGAGCGCATGGATTGGATGTGGGATTAAATCTGCAAACAAAGCCATCACCATACGGTGACGAGCCAAGGTGTTTTTGCCTGCAAACTGTGCAGATACGATGGTTAAATCATAATGCCCACCGCCTGCCACGCTGCCTGCGTGACCTGCGTGCGACGCACTATCATCGTAAACATCAACATATTCCGGCTGCAACACGGCAAGCCGTGAGTGTATTTCTTCTGCAATCATAACGCTAGGGGAGGACTTGGAGAAAGGGTTTTGCAATGACATTTTCATAAACCCCTGCTTTTACATAAGGATCGCTGTCAGCCCACGCTTGAGCGGCCAGCTGAGAATCGAACTCTGCAACAATTAAACTGCCCGAAAAACCAGCAGACCCTGGGTCTACGGCATCAATCCCAGGAAAAGGCCCAGCCAACACCAAGCGCCCTACTTCTTTTAGCTGCTCTAATCTAGCCAAATGCGCGGATCGGCTCGCCAAACGCTCTGCAGCGCGATCAGGATAATTATTTGCAATAATCGCGTAAAGCATCAGGACTCCTTATTTTCTTGTGCCGAGTCATCAGTAAGATACCGTGAAAGAACCCATGCTTGCAGCAGCACAAATACCAGTGTCAGCCCCAAGGTGCCAAACATCTTAAAATTAACCCACTGATCTTCAGTAAAGTTAAAGGCAACATAAAGGTTAAGCACACCCATACTAAGAAAGAATGTAACCCAAGCTAAATTAACTTTGTCCCATAATCTAGCAGGTAAGTTCATTTGTGGGCCCATCAAGCTTTGCATTAAGTTTTTACCGCGCAAATAGCGAGACCCGCACAGAATAACTGCAAATACCCAATACAGCACGGTGGGCTTCCACAGAATAAATGCTTTATTGTGCAGTAATAAGGTTGCGCCACCCAATACAGTAATCAAGCCAAAGCTTAACCAAAGCATGCCATCAACTTTACGGTGTTTAAACCAAGACCAAGCCACTTGGGCCGTAGTGGTCACAATCGCGACGCCAGTTGCTGCATAAATGCTTTTGGTAATGGAATAAGTTACAAAAAACAGGATAACGGAGAAGAGGTCGAAAAGGGCTTTCATTAGCATCTTCAAAAGAGAGATGCCGCATTATGCTGACCCATTTTTACGAAAACAAGTAAATGACGACAAAAAAAAGCGCCGCGACAGTGCGCGGCGCAAAATTACCACTGGAGATACACGAAGCATCAGCTTGCGTGAAAGTCATTCTGGCGCAAAAGGGCATTAAAGGCATTGATGTGGATCAAGCAGAACAAACTGATTTAAACAGATGTTTATTTGGCATAAATGATAAATAGATAGCGCCCGTAAGCAATACTTGGTGGCGCATTTTTAAAACAAGTGGATTTAAATCAGACTTAGCTTTGCGCAGAATGGCAAAACTAAAAAAAGGGGAGGTGGCGAGCCTAACCCCCGGCACTAGCATCAAAAGCTGTGGCTGCTTCCTTCCGGACCTGACCAAGTTCACCTTCTAGCTATGCGGGGAGACCCGCCGTCGAACACAGGGCCGCACTATAGCACAGCACTGTAAAAACGCCTAGGAAAATCACCCAGTTCGGTCGCCACAAAGCGGATTGATAAAGATTTCGGCGCGCTCTACCCTATTTGCACCCTTGGCCTGCGCGTAATAAAGCTTCGCCAGAGCCGCCTCTGGCGTCATATCCGCGCCATCGAGCACGCCCATCGCCGCCAAGCTGCCGCTTACCGCGTAACGCCCCATTTTTACTGAGCCTTGCAAGCACGGCGTGCAATTCACCACCAAGCTTTGCTTGGCCAATGCCGCCATCAAAGCGGGCTGGCTCCCGGCGTTGCCCGCACCAAAGGTTTCTAGCACCACACCATCCAATCCCGTCATAGACGACGCTAGCCACTCGGCGCTAAAGCCCGGCGCCAATTTTGCTGCCACAATGCGGGCATTTTCTGCCACTGGCTGTAATCGGAATGACTTGCACGGCTTTGCGAGCTTAGGGCTAGTCACGGACATCGCCCAACGCCCTGAGGCCCATCGGCCTAAAGCAGGCAAATTAGGGGACGCAAAGGCCGCCATACCATCACAATCTACTTTGCGCACTCGATTTCCACGCAAGCACAACCCAGCGAACACCACCGCCACTTCGCAAAAATCGGGCATGGCCGCCAATGCAAGTGCAGCAGCGACATGCTCTACGGCATCATTGCCTGGCTCGCACCAAGGAATTTGCGAGCCAGTTACCACCACAGGCTTAGCCAAATTTTCTAACATATAAGACAGTGCAGCAGCGGTATAGGCCATGGTGTCGGTGCCGTGCAGCACCACAAAGCCATCATAATCATCGTAATCTGCAGCAATATCGGCCGCGATGCGATTCCACAAAGCGGGCGTCATCTCACTAGAATCAAGCAGCGGTGAATATTCCAGCACCGACAAGCCCGGATAGAGGTTTTGCAACTGCTGCTGCAAATAATCAGGCGCGGGCGCATAGCCATCTTCACTTGGCAACATGCCGATCGTGCCGCCGGTATAAATGACGCGAATTCTCTGCATCTATGACTTACTCCGTAAAGTGTTAGAATCGAGGTTTAGTGAAACAAAACCGGACCCATTGCGATGTCGATCGTCGATAATAAAAAGGCCTTTCACGACTTCTTTATCGAAGAACGTTTTGAAGCGGGCCTTATGCTACAAGGCTGGGAAGTCAAATCCATCCGCGCTGGCCGTGTGCAGCTCAAAGAATCTTACGTCGTGTATCTGCGTGGTGACTTTTGGCTGATGGGCGCACATATCTCGCCACTCACCAGCGCATCGAGCCATGTACTGCCAGAGCCTACCCGCTTGCGTAAGCTATTACTCAATCAACGCGAGATCGAAAAATTATCGATCAAAGTGGAGCGTGCGGGCTACACGGTCGCTGCGCTTAATATGCATTTTAAAAATGGCTTTATTAAACTGGATATCGGTTTAGCCAAGGGTAAAAAGCAGCACGACAAACGTAATACCGAAAAAGACCGCGAATGGGTGCGCGAAAAAGCGCAAATTGTTCGTGCCAACAATAAATACAGCTAATCTCGCCTGTCGCGATGATCTATACAACAAAAAGGGCAGTTTACTGCCCTTTTTGTTGCCTACTCAAAAGCTGAAGCATCACTCTTTACTCGCCCCGCCCGCTTTCTCACCGATACTGCCCTCTTTACCCGTCAGCAAGTCACGGATATTTCTTTCATGACGCCAAATTAGCAGTATGGATATCACCACCACCGCCAAAATTTGCGCCAAAGAGGGCAACCAAATCCAAGCCAGCACCGGTGCAAGCAAGGCTGCTAAGAGTGCGGCCAAAGAAGAAATCTTCATTCCCTTTGCCACCACCAGCCAAAGAATTAAAGTCAGCAGGCCAACACGCCAATCTAGCGCCAACAAAATACCCGCCGCGGTGGCAACGCCTTTGCCGCCTTTAAAGCTAAAAAAGACTGGCCACATATGGCCCACCGTCACGGCCACAGCAGCCATGGCAATGACTTCCGGCCCCAAGCCCAAATAAGAGGCCGCGACTTGCGCCAGCACAATCGCCAGCCAGCCTTTAAGCGCATCGCCCAATAAAGTGAGCAAAGCTGCTTTTTTATTGCCGCTACGCAAAACATTTGTGGCCCCAGGGTTGCCCGAGCCATAACTACGCGGATCGGCCAAGCCACTGGCTTTGGAGACAATCACGGCAAAAGAAAGAGAGCCGATCAGGTAGCTTACTAAAATTAGAATTAACGGTGTCATACCTAAATCCACTACAATCGTAAGCTTCCGATTTTAAGCTAAATGACCGCTGCTGGGTAAAACCCATTAAGTCACCCCATCATGGACATTATCTATTTACACGAAGTGCGTGCGCGCACCCTTATTGGCTGGTACGACTGGGAGCGCGTTGCGCCGCAAGTTGTAGAGCTTGATTTGGAAATTGGCATCCCTTCTGCTCGCGCCTGTGCCAGCGACGATTTAGTGGATACGATCGATTACGACGCGGTGGTCAAGCACATCCGCAAAGTGCTCGAAGAGCGTCATTTTTTGCTGCTAGAAGCGCTGGCCGAGCATATTGCTCAGCTGATTATGCAAGACTTTGGCGCACCATGGGCCAAGGTGTCAGTCACAAAACTGGGCATCTTGCACGAGGTTGGCCGAGTTGGCGTCACCATCGAGCGTGGGCGCCGTGCTTAAAAGCTCGAAAACATCGCATTAAACGGGGTATCTTGCAGAGCTTAGCGATGTTCGTGTCACCACTAGGCATGGTTGTAGCGTTTCAATAAAATACATTGCCCATTCGGAGCAATGCCTGCATACCCCACCCAGTCGATTTTATACTTCAAGTCATTTTGCATTTATTTGCGAGATGACTTGAACTTCTTTGCCTTCAGCCTCACTAAGCATGTATTGAATGAATCAACGCAAGGATTTGGCATGAGCCAATTTAGTCGTACTCTGATGGTAACCCTACTCACCGCATCCTTATTTGCCAGCGGCATTGCCGAAGCAAAACGCGTCGGTGGCGGCCGCTCCAGCGGCATGCAACGTAGCCAGACTACGCGCCCGGCAGCACCTCCTCCTCAGCGCAATGTCGCGCCTGCACAGCAGCCAGGACAAGCAGCACCCCAACCACAACGCAGTGGCATGGGATCAATCATTGGCGGCGTAGCTGCGGGTGCTTTAGGTGGCTACTTACTGGGTAATTTACTGAATTCAAATCATGCATCAGGCACATCTGAATCTGCTGGTGGCGGGTTTCCATGGGGGCTGTTGCTCTTATTGGGTGGCGGTGGCTACTTTGCGATGCGCATGATGCGTCGCCGTAAAGAAGCAGCGATGGCCACAAGCCCAGCATTTGCAGGCATGCCAAACAATGACACGCCCGCTCAAACAGACCGAGTGTTTCGCATGGGTGATCAAGCAGCGGCTGCGGCCCCTGCCGCATCAGGCATTACGCGTCTACCTGATGGCACAGAAACAGCCGCATTTCTTCGCCAAGCACGAGGCAGCTTTATGCATATGCAAACCTTGCACTCTGCTGAACAGGTCAATGAAATGCGTAAATACCTTACGCCTGAGCTATTTAACGAGCTAAGCCAAGATATTAGCGGCAATGAAGAGCCTGCTGAATTCCCAGAGCTCAATGCCGAGCTAATCGATTGCGCCACAGAAGAAGGTCGCATGGTTTCTAGCGTTCGCTTTTATGGCAAAGTGAGTGAATCACTTCACTCAGCACCTGCGCCGTTTCAAGAAATATGGCATTTTGTACGCCCTATTTCAGGCGATCCACGCTGGATGGTGGCCGGTATCCAACAGCTATAATATGCAACATACGATATAAACAGCAAAAGCCGGCAATTGTCGGCTTTTGCTGTTTATAAAAAAACACCAGATCATCCACCTAAACTAAAGGCGACATGATCTAAAAGGAAGAAGTAATGAATTGTTTTACTTATCTATTTACTAATAGTCTTAGCCCTTTTTGGGTATAAGCACCAAAAAAATATAAATTGCGATCGCCTTTTGAACACAAGATCCTTTTTTCACTTAAACTGAGAACAATAAACCTGTTGGCATACTATCTATGCAAATGATTCGTCAAATTATTATCGCGTGCATGCTACTGTCACTCACTGGCTGCGACAAGCTGATGGAAATTGTGAATAAACAGCAAGCCAATGGCAAAGCAATTGGAGCAGCGTGTCGACACAGTGGCCGCGCACTAGAGGATTGTTATCGACGTAATACAAGAATTCCTAAGGCAGATATTTTTGCGGGCTGGAAAGATATGAATGAATATATGCAACAAAAAAAAATGGATATTATTCAACCCCCCGAAGATGAAGCCCCCCCAGTAGTGACAAGTAAAAAGGCAGAGAAACAGGCTGCATCCGAAGAAACACCCGTTGAAGCAGATAAAGCAGAACACTAATGACTCAGAACCAAACACTTAGACAATTACTTGCCTCTGTCCCTCTGTTTAATGACTTAGACGATAATATTTTGGCCTCTATCGAGCAAATATCTAATCGACGCAACCTAAACAAAGGCGCATTGCTATTTGCCGAAGGTGATATTGCAGAATCAATGTATATACTCATCGAAGGCAGACTGCGCTGCTTTTCCAGTGCAGATACGGGTAAGGAATTTGTTTTTTATGTGGGCACGGCAGGGGCAAGTTTTGGTGAAATGGCGCTTATTGATGCAGAGCCTCGCTCAATTTCGATTGATGCAGAAGAAAACTGTCAGTTATTAAGCATCAGTAAAACGGCATTCTTAGAATTACTTGAACAAACGCCCTTACTTCATAAAAACCTGCTACGGAATATAATTAGGGCGAATCGATATTTAGCAGAAATGGTGAAATCACTGGCACTTAAAGATGTATATGGCCGTATGCGGCTGCTTTTAGAAAGCTTAGCCGTTGAAGTGAACGGTCGTCGCTATATTGAAGAAGCGCTTTCGCAACAAGCGATTGCAGATCGAGTTGGATCATCTAGAGAAATGATCGCAAAGTTAATGCGTGAACTGGTATTTGGTCATTACCTCAGCATTAACAACCGCAAAATAGAGTTATTACAAAAGTTACCCGAACATTTTTAACACCCTATATTTTTGCCCCACTGGCAATAAGTCACGGAGATAACACCGTCATGGATCACAATCTGCTTAAGAATTTTTTATCCCAATCCGCTATTTTTCAAGACTTCGCCGATGAAGACCTAGACATCGTCTTAAATGCAGCCGTAAAACGTCATCTACCTAAAGGCACCTTCTTATTTCGTGAAGGCGACCCTGGCGAATCCATGTATGTACTGCTAGAAGGGCGTACTCGCTCATTTACTAGCGACAATCAAGGCAAAGAATTTGTCTTTATGATTGGCGAGCCAGGCGATGTATTTGGTGAAGTTTCCTTGATTGATGACGAGCCACGCTCATGGTCTACTCAAACTGAAGACGATTCATCCTTCCTGATGTTCTCTAAACAAGACTTCCGCGAAGCACTGAATGCCCTGCCTAACGCCAAAGACCAGCTGATTATGAATCTAGCTCGCATGGTTCGTCGCCTTTCACTCACCATGAAAAACCTCGCTTTACTTGATGTTTATGGCCGTGTTCGCGCCTTGTTTGAAGGCATGCTGACCGAAGCTGATGGCCAAGAAATGATTTCCGAGCCACTTACCCAGCAAGCGATTGCTGATCGCGTGGGCTCTTCCCGTGAAATGATTGCACGTATTCTGAAAGAACTCGTGTTTGGCGGCTATATTCGCCTTGAAAACAAACGCATCATCTTGCTGCAAAAGCTACCTGAGCGTTTCTAAACCTCAGCAGCCATTGCCATTCAGCCTAAAAGGGCAAGTAAACCCAACGCCACTCGCGTGAAGGTTTACTTGCCCTTCTTTATTATCTAAGGCCCAGAACGATATAACACGCAGAGTATGTCTGTTTTATGCTAAATGGCTAGCCATACTCTTGACATGGCAAGTCACCGTCTATTTAATAACTGACCAGTTAGTTATTAAATAGAGAAAATAGTGACCGACATCACACCTCCGCGCCAAAGACGCAAAGAAGCACGCCCCGGTGAAATCATTGAAGCCGCGCTGATTCTTTTCCACCAAAAAGGCTATGCAGCCACCAAGCTGGATGATGTTGCACGCGCCGCAGGTGTGACCAAAGGCACTCTCTATCTTTACTTCCCTAGCAAGGAAGCACTATTTAAAGCAGCCATCCGCGAAACAATCCACCCTAATCTGGATAGGGTTGAGGAGCTGGCACTTAAAAGCACTGAATCGGCAACAGATCGCTTACGCACGGCTATTAGCAGCTGGGCCACTGCTCTGAATGAATGCAAGGGCAGTATTTCTAAGCTGATGATTTCTGAAGCGGGCAATTTCCCCGACCTCACCGATTTCTATATAGAAACGGTGGTGAAACGCTCGCGCACCCTGCTGATGATGCTGATTCAAGCAGGCATAGACAGCGGTGAGTTTCGCCAAACTGATCCCGATATGCTGGCCAGAATACTGTTCTCCCCTATCTTGCTGACTAGCATCTGGCGGCACACCTATGCTAGCCAAGACCCAATTGCTTACGATTTAAACCAACTCGCCCAATTTCACCTCGACATCGTTTTGCATGGCATTGCCATCGCCCCGGAGCACACGCTATGAGCACAAAATCTGCCTCACCTGCCCGCAGCATTCTTGCGATTATTTTTCTGATTGCCATGGCTTTTTTAGGCTATCGCTGGTGGTGGGGTAGCCACCACATCAGCAGCGATAATGCACAGCTAGAAGGGCATATTGTGCCGATTTCCGCCCGAGTAAGCGGCTATGTAAAGACAGTTCCCGTCAGTGATAACCAACTGATGCCACAAAAATCCTTACTGATTGAGCTAGATCCTCGCGACTATCAAGTTAAAGTGGCGCAAGCTGAAGCTGACTATCGCCAAGCCTTATCTGCAGCCGGCCACGACAAACAGCCCGGCGAAGCCCTCGCCCGCATTGGAGCAGCCAGCGCCAATGCGGCAGCAGCCCTCGCACAATCTCATACCGCTGAAGCCCAAATTACCGAAGCACGTGCCAATGCAGCCAAAGCACGTAAGGATTTAGCCCGCAGCAAAGAGCTGGCCGCACAAAAAATGCTCAGCCAATCAGCGCTCGATAGCGCAGACACCCTAGTTAAGGCTGCTGACGCTCGCGTAAGCGCACTGGAATCTGCGCTACGCACCTCCAAAGAAAGCGCTAACGCTGCCGATCAACAAGTCGCCGTTTCATCCGCAGGGCTAAAATCTGCGCAGGCCAAAGCAATGGCGGCTGAAGCCACCTTACAATTTGCACGCAATCAACTGATTGATACGCAAGTCTATGCACCCGCCTCAGGTGTGGTCAGCAAAAAAGCGGTGGAGCCCGGCCAAATGATTCAAGCAGGTCAAACGCTGATGTATTTAGTACCGAGCGATAAAATTTGGGTCATTGCCAATTTAAAAGAAACCGAACTTAAACAAATTAAACTCGGCCAAGAAGCCGAAATTGAAGTCGATGCCTTTCCTAATTTAAAACTCAAAGGGAAAGTCGATTCATTTAGCCCAGCAACGGGTGCTCGCTTTACGCTATTACCAGCTGATAATTCAACGGGTAATTTTACAAAAGTGGTGCAACGTGTGCCGGTTAAAATTATTTTAGATGAATTACCTAAAAACAATCCATTACGCCCAGGCTTATCGGTCAATGTAACGATCAATACACCTTAATTATAGATTGCAATAGAGAGCAGCGGGTTTTAGCCCAGTCTCATCAGCTTAGCTAAATGTCATTATGTTTTCGCATAAAAATAAGTATTGAATCATCGTAGGGCGGGTGAAACCCGCGCATTTTTCAGCATGGCTCGCGGGTTTCACCCGCCCTACGAAAACATTCCCTTAAGTTGATTGGGTTGAGTTTAACTCCCCCCAAAATTATCATAAAGAGGCGATATGAAAGCCATTTTTCCGGGTTTATCCCGATCAGATACGCCGGAGCGTATTTACGCGCATCGCTATATTATTGCGATGTCGGTTACGCTAGCCTGCGTATTAGAATTATTAGACACCAGTATCGTGAATGTCGCTGTGCCGCATATGATGGGCAGTCTTGGCGCAACGCTGGATGAAATTACTTGGGTATCCATTGGCTATGTAGTTGCCAATGTGATTGTTTTACCTATTTCAGGCTTTCTGGCGCAATTAATTGGCCGCAGAAATTACTTTATTTTATCAATAGCCCTATTTATTTTTTCTTCCTTTGCTTGCGGCAATGCCACGACTTTAGGCGGCCTTGTTTTTTGGCGGATTGTGCAGGGTTTGGGTGGCGGGGGCTTAATTGCCACTGCTCAATCCACCCTATTTGATACCTTCCCCAGCAAGGAAATGGGCACGGCTATGGCTATTTTTGGCATGGGCATTATGACAGGCCCCATGCTAGGGCCTACTTTAGGTGGCTGGCTAACCGATCAATATTCATGGCCGTGGATTTTTTATATTAACCTACCTTTAGGCGGCATTGCGCTATTTCTAACCCTACTTTATATGCCGGAAGCAAAACACCAGCAAACCATCAATAAAATCGATTATATCGGTTTAATTTTAATGGCCGTGGGTATTGCTACGCTGCAATTGCTTCTAGAAAGAGGCGAGCGCTTAGAATGGTTTACCTCTCCCGAAATTATCGCGTATGCCTTAGTTAGTTTTTTTTCACTCAGCTTATTTATTATTCGTCAGCTGGAAATAAAAAATCCAATTGTTGATTTATCAATCTGTAAAGATCCGCAATTCTCTGCTGGCTTAGTGATGACTTTTTTACTGGGAGCATCACTCTTTTCAACGGTATTTATTTTCCCAGTGTATGTACAAAGCTTAATGGGCTATACCGCATGGCAAACTGGGCTGATGATTTTACCTTCGGCCATGGCTTCAGGCTTGGCTATGCCTATTTCTGCAAAATTAGTTGCGCGAGGTGTTTCAGCAAGAGCGCTTATTGCTTTAGGCGCCATGCTATTTATGTATGGAATGTGGCAGCATTATCATTTCACGACCGATTCCGGCATGAATGATTTTCTTTGGCCCATGATTATTCGCGGCCTAGGACTGGGCATGATTTTTATGCCACTCAATGCGCTTACGATGGCGAATATTTTGCCGCAGCAAATTCCTAATGCGGCAGGCTTATACAATCTAACCCGTCAATTAGGCGGCAGTGTCGGTATTGCAGCTTCCGCTACTTTATTAGCCCAATTAGGCGATGCCAAACGAGCAGCGCTTAATGAGCATGTAATTGCCAATAGCGCACAAACAATAGAGCGGATTGCCGGGTTAAAAAGCAGATTGCTACTTATGGGCACACCTGAAACACTCGCCCCAATTAAAGCTCAGGCGCTCCTCGCCCAGCAAATTGCCAAACAAGCACAAATGCTATCTTTTGCGCATTTATTTATGCTTTTTGGCATCGCCATGCTGTGTGTTACGCCGCTTTTATTTGTAATGAAAAAGCAAACCATGAGCGCAGGTAGTGATTTGTCGCATTAATGAGCAATAAAAAAGGCTGATATTAAATCAGCCTTTTTTATATCTACCCAATTAAAGGGACTGTAGCTTTTCTTCTGACAAGGCTAATTCATCATTGCGATTTACGCCAATACCACGATCAATCACATTCTTAGCAATACCTTGCGCTTCTTCCAATGAATGCATTACAAAAGTACCGCACTGGTATTCGTTCAGTTCTGGAATCTCGCTTTGCTCTTTTACCTTTAAAACATCTTCCATTGCCAGCTTCCAAGCGCTTGCAACACGGGCCTCGCTAGGTGCACCGCATAAGCTCATATAAAAACCAGTGCGGCACCCCATAGGCGAGATATCAATAATCTCTACGCCGTCCCCATTTAAATGGTCGCGCATAAAACCAGCAAATAAATGCTCTAGGGTATGAATGCCGCGCTCAGAAAGAATTTCTTGATTAGGCACGCTAAAGCGCAAATCAAATACGGTAATCGTATCTTTACTTGGCGTCAGCATGGTTTTGGCAACACGCACTGCAGGAGCCTGCATGCGGGTGTGATCAACGGTAAAACTATCTAGTAAGGGCATTTTAAGACTCTCTGCTGTAGCCGCCGCCCCCAAAAAAGGAGCGCGCCTGTTGGATATATTTTTCTGTATAAAGATGGTATCACGGCGCAATGGCGGAGCAAGTTTCAATGTTTGCCAAATCAGTCTTTTCGAAATCACAAAAAAATACTTAGCGCATCGCCCTGCAAGCTTACCCTGCCAAGGATCCGCCCTTCGCGCTATAATTCGCTCTTTTGGTTGAAAGCTTCTAATGACTAGCAATCTGGATCAAGCCCTTGCCCTTCTTAAAGCCGGAGAGCTGGTCGGCATTCCCACTGAAACCGTGTACGGCTTAGCGGCGGATGCGGCACAACCACTGGCCGTGGCCAAAATCTTTGCCGCCAAAGGCCGCCCGAATGATCACCCTGTGATTGTGCATATTGCCGGCAAAGCACAGCTCAATGATTGGGCGATGGACATCCCAGATGACGCATGGAAACTGGCCGATGCTTTCTGGCCCGGTCCGCTGACGCTTATTCTAAAAAAACAGCCGCATGTTTCTTATGCTGTAACCGGTGGGCAAGACAGCGTAGGCTTACGCGCTCCTGATCATCCGATCACTCACGAGCTTTTGCAGCGTTTTGGCGGGGGCATTGCCGCCCCTTCGGCCAATCAGTTTGGCCATGTCAGCCCCACTACCGCACAACATGTAAGAGATGAATTCAGCACAGAAAGTGTGTCGCTGATTTTGGATGGCGGCGCTTGCGATGTGGGCGTTGAATCAACGATTATCAGCCTA
The DNA here is from genome assembly GCA_025360045.1 of Janthinobacterium sp. Lineage (GTDB taxonomy): Bacteria > Pseudomonadota > Gammaproteobacteria > Burkholderiales > Chitinibacteraceae > Iodobacter. The sequence continues at coordinate 14,963 of JANYCY010000039.1, forward strand.
ATCGGCCCGCGGCCCGTTTTGCTTCGCCCCGGAGGAGTCGCACGGACAGCGATTGAAGCCGTGCTGGGCCACAGCGTTGAGCACTTACAAAATGCCAGCAGCGCCAAGATTCGTGCGTCAGGATTATTAGATTCTCACTATGCACCGCGCACCCCGCTATTAACTGGCAACCAAGCACAGATAACCGCTGCAGCGCTGGCAAGAACTGGGCAAAAACTCGCTCTACTACATACTCAAGTGCCAGTGCCACAAGATGACACCACGATACATATCCTGATGCCTAATAACGCCGATGAGTACGCGCAAATAATTTACGCCACGCTGCGCGATTTAGATACTCAGGGCTTGGACGCTATTTTGCTAGTATTACCCCCTGATGAGCCTGCTTGGCTGGCCGTGCATGACCGACTAGGGCGCGCTGCGCATCAAAAAATGTCTCACAACTAGCCTGTCTAGCCCCCATAGATTGTGAAATATAAAAATTCCCACCCTTAATTGGCTGGGAATTTTTTATGCATTGGAAACACCCATACCAACAAAGACTCATTTTAGAAAGGCGAAAAGACGAAAGAAATTGTTAAATATTTTTGGACAAAAAACATTTTTAACATAAAATTTCAACAGAACGAATCATCATTATTAAATTCAACAACTTAACAAGAAAACACACACAAAACCTAAAAAATACAAAGGCAAATTCTACCGTTCATCGCCATAAACACTACGCCCCACTTGTTTAAAACAAAAAGATTGATCCAATTCCCTAATACCACTATCATTTGCCCTACGTAAATAAAATCCCCTAAGTGAATACCTTATGCACAAAGGATTTACACTCATAGAGATGATGGTTGCAGTTGCCATCATAGGCATCCTCGCCGCCATCGCCCTGCCCAGCTACCAAGACAGCGTACGCAAAAGCCGCCGTAGTGATGCGATAGTGATGTTTTCTAAAATTCAGCTGGCAGAGGAAAAATGGCGGGCGAATAATATCAGTTATACCAATATACTTGGCACAGATGGCCTGAACCTGACTTCTGGCGCAAACACGGCAACAATCAAAACAGAGAGTGGCTTTTACGATGTGGTAGTGAGTGGCGCATCTGGCTCGGCTTACATCATTACCGCCACGGCGGATAGAGCTAAATCTCAAAGCAAAGATAGTGGCTGCACGCCGTTAATCATGACCATTAACAATGGCAATGCCACGGGCACACCGATAGCTTGCTGGCAGAAATAACTATCATATAAAAAAGGCTCTTTCTCTGAGCTAAGTAATCCTGCACAACTAAACAAAACTTTAATTTTGGCTTACAATTACACATCAACAGATTGAAATAACGATGCGTAAACTGACACTCACTTGCACCGAGCAAGAAAAAATAACCCTTGAACAATTAGCCACGCAGCATCCTAAAGAATACTTTCGGGTTCGCGGTAAAGCCTTGATTGCATTGATTAATGGCGAGTTAATCCCTGATATTGCGCGTGTACTAGATTGCAATCCTAATAGTATTCGAGAATGGGTTCATCTTTGGAACAAATTGGGATTAACTGGCATTTTAAAATCTAGAAAAGGGGGCGCTCCCGCCAAGTTAACGGAGTGC
>JANYCY010000071.1 GCA_025360045.1 Janthinobacterium sp.
TACAGATGTGTGATTTCAACCTGATCCTTGCCGCTTTACCACGGCACTCCCTTCTACCCAAGTAAGACCATCTCCACGCATTTTTAATGCACTTGGATGGCTTTGGCACGTCCTGTTTCGCATAAGACCGCCTGCGGCCACGAAACCCACTCTCATCGCACATTGCGCACTAAACATCACCCGGATTGCACTAATCTCCCTGTGATTTTTTTTGCGTGTCGTCATGAGAGCATCCGCCAAGCTGCCGAGAACCTTGTTCTCGCAGCTTGGCCTTTAATTCTAGTGTCCGCTTCACGTGAGCACTGAAAACCTGCCGCTATGCATTTAGAGGCATTCAAAAGGCCTTGTAGCCCCAACCAAAGGTGACTTCATGAACCCTGATCAAAAGAAACAACTCCTTTTAGGTTTATTTAAGTGGGCATCAGTATTTTTACTACCATTTATATGGCCGCTATTAAGAGGAAAGTATAAAATCGGATTTATTTTACTAATAGCATCCTCTTTTGGATTTTGGGTAATAGCGGCCACGTCATTTTTCGGCATTTATTACGCATTTTTTTATAAAGAAAAACGCTCAATTAATAGTAAAAATCATCGAGACAATTATGATGATAATATAAATATTTCTAGGAATTCAAAACGTAAAACCGTTAATTCTTAGCAATTAAACTCGCAACCTACTTCGGTAGGTTGCACCCCTATGTTAACCAACAACATAGGCGTGCAACCTACCAACCAGGAGTAGACAATATGAACACATGCGAGGCAACAACACTACAAAAGAAGACAAAGGCAACAATTAGTAATGCCAAAGACTTTAATGCGTGGTGTAAAAAATTTGGCATTTTTGATGCTGCAACCCAAGCCCGTGATGCAGGTGTAGATGTGCTAACTTGCTTGAACTGGCTAAAAAGTACTCATTAAAAACGATCCAGTGTTGTTCCCTAACAATAATGAAACAACACTGGATTTTCCTAAGTAAGGCAATAAACTTTATTTAGGAAAATTAATTCTTCCTTTGCCCAATTGGGGACGCGACCTGAACGTCGGAAGAAACGTAGTAGGAGCTTTTTTGCTCAGTCATATCCAGTTTTATAATTACCTTCATCACTTCAATCCCAACGGGAACATCCTCCCGTTTCGGGCTGATGTTCTCTCTTAACTATTCAAGAGGAAACATCGTGATTTCAATTTATTTCCCTCCCGTTTTTATAAACATCTTATCCAACTTTGGTCTTGCTTATTGACCTATTAAATTTTTATTTAAATTTTAGGAGAAGCAAATGGGTAACGATAGTTCAATAGAAATGTATAAAGAACGGATAAAAAACACCATATCCTTATCCAACGGGCATTGGTTATTTATTCTTGAACGCCTGGGCATTGATAAACAATATTTGTCTGGTTCTAATACAGCATGCCCTGTATGCAAAGGAACAGATCGTTTTCAATTTCATGATAAAAATGACAATGGTGATTGGTTTTGTCGTAAAGCTGGCGGCCACAGTCAAAGTGGCAACGGCTTTAATTTACTAATAGAATCATATGGCTGGAGCTTTCATGAAGCACTGGTTGAAGTTGAAAAAACAATTCAATGCAATAGTTACCGCACTGAATTGAAAAGATCCATTTCTCATTCAACTCAATTAAAAGAGAAACAAGATGAGACTAAAAAGATCCAGAAGATCCAGGAGATCCTAAAGTCCTCTTTTCCGTTTGAGAAAAATGATCCCGTAGGCCGGTATTTAAAGGCCCGTGGCTATGAAGGAATTGCAGATAAGTGTGGTTTTCTTTTTCATCCATCTTTGGCTTATTGGGAAAAGCAAGGCACCCAGTTTGTTAAGTTGGGCACTTATCCAGCCATGATCGCCAAAGTAGTCAACACCCAAGGCGAAATCATAAGTCTCCATAGATTATGGCTCACACCAGAAGGGAAAAAAGCGCCAGTTCCATGTCCAAAAAAATCAATGCCTCCGATCGGTGGTTCAATGAAAGGCTGCTCAATACAGCTTTTTAAACCCGATAGTGGTCCCTTAGTTCTTGCGACGGGCATTGAAACATCGCTAGGTGCAGCAGCATTAACACAGCGGCCAGCATGGGCAACCATGTCTGACGCAATGCTTGGATCAGTCGTACTCCCAAGTCATACCACCGAAGTATGGGTATTTGGCGATAGCGACTTCCCCTGCACAAATAGTAATAACCCAGGGAAAGATGCAGCCATAAAAGCTGCTCAAACTTATCGTGACCAAGGTAAAAAAGTTCGTTTATTTTTACCGCAAACACCAGGTTTAGATTTCGATGACGTTTGGCAAACAGGGCAATATAGCCAGCAAAACAAAATTGCTGCGTAACTATTGCCAAGAATTGATTTCACACCTCCTTTATTCTCAACTCAATATGCTCTTACATAGAGGTAATAAATGAACAATCAACCCAACCAAAGTCTCTCACAACGCCAACAGAGCCCACAGAAAAGTCATGATCATATGAGCTTAATGAGTTATCTCGAGGAAGAGCGTCAGCGAGAGTTGCACAAAATTTACAGTAAACGCCCGGATAAACGTTAAGAGCAGATTAATGACTCAAGCAATAACAATTTATCTTTCATCACGTCCTTTATTCCCTGTTGAGGGAATAAAGGACGGATTTGGCGAAATTAGAATTGGATCTGTTTCTGGTTGGGATTTTTCTCGCCCACTCACTAAAAATGAAATTGCAAAAATTGAGTATCCTGAAATAGTTTCAGTGGATATGAAAATTACACCATAATCATTTTTGACTAATTAATATTTCATCTTCCCAACAGGGTATATTTGCCTGTTGGTGAATATGCCCTCTTCCATCAAGATGGTCAACACAGCACTCGGCCGCAAGCAAACAGTATTGCTGCGGCGCTAGATTCTGTATTATCAAGCTAATTTTCAGGCCTTCTTCCAAAATATTTAATCAGGGTATTTTATGAAAATCACTCCAGCAGCAGTAACACACACAGGCGTCACTACAGAAGCGATCAACGCTACTTTTGGCCCTACTGGTGCAAGTAAACATACAATCACAGTACCCCAAGGCACTAAATGTGAAAAACTAGCTGATGACCCAAGCCATTCTTGGGTTGTAAGTGATCTTAGTTTTATTGATAAGAAAAACAACGCATTTCTTTATTCTGATGCAGACATTTACGGGATCAAAATCTCAGTAGACCTCATTACCGATATTAAAGAAATTCGCTAATAAGCTATTTAATTTAAATGGCCTAAGACAATAAAAAACCCTCGACAGCACAAAGCTGATCGAGGGTTTTTTATCATATAAAAGATACTTTTATGCAGTAATTGCTTCAAATGCTTCATTCATATTTGCATTTGCGCTAATAGCCATCCCACGAATCGTGATCATCTTTTTGCAAAAATCTTTTTCATTTTCATCGGTACTGGCTCGTAATTTTGCGCGATAATCTGTCGTATCATTTACGATTTCATTTAATGTTTTTCCCGTTGATCCAACACGCTGGAAAGCGGGGTTTTCATAGACAACACCACGGGATGGCGTCTGAAATGATTTAGTAATGAATTTATAACTTAATATTGTTTCAAACTCAGCGTCTGTATCGCTATCTATTTCCACACGATTAAATAATACGCGAATTTTTTTAGCAGGAACGCCCAGCTTATTCAGTAACCTGATTGTTTCGATGGTGTCTTTTTGCTGTTTATCTTCTGAAACTGTCGGCAGAATAAAAAGGTCAAACTCGCTATGAGAGTCAACGTTCTGAGCCATTAATTGCAAGAAAAGCTCTACATTAGAAGAACCCACATCAACAACAGCAGATTCAAGCCCTAATAGCTCTCCATGCAAAACGTTAAATTGCCTGCCCCGTAACTGCTCAACTTCAATACTGTCAATTTGATCAGATGAATTAATGCTTTCAACTGAAAAATATTGAGCATTAGGCATACGAGGCATAAACATGTGCTGTGCCAGTGTTGATTTACCTACATTGCCACTGTAATTCAAAATGCATAACTTGATATCTTTTTTCATAAACAAATCCTTTATTTAGTTTTTTTACTTTGACGAAATTGTTTAATCATTTCGTCGTGATTAATTGGTTCTGGTGCAAATTCATAAGGCATGACTACATTGCCATTGCCAGGAACAACCACCTCCTCTTGCTTAATCTCAACACTGGGTTGAGCTGACGCATTAGATACAACTGTCTCAGCCACATGCGCCATGCTTGGGAGAACTGTCACCCCCCTACTCTCATGCCATGCTCGAGCAGCCTCTGCAATGGCTACCGGCGCACGCTTTAAATGCCGACACCGAGAGAGATAAGTTGTAAATGTTCTCGCCGAAAAAAGAGGTATTTCTTCACGGATAAACTCAAATACTACTTTTGATGACTCCCCCGCCAGCAATCGCTTTTCAATCACGGGGTACATACTCTTGAACTTAGAGTACTGATCCTCCATTCCCGATTTGCCAACCCCAAAATTTGTGGATTTCACACAAGCACTCCATTTTTATTACTACGTATTTGATACGTAGAATCATACTACACGTATTTTTTTCTAGCGCAAGTTTCCAACAAATACTACGTATTTACTACGTATTTACTACGCATATATTTTTAAAATTAACAGATGAGGCCTATCTACAGATGCAGTAGCCATGACTTTATAACTTTTTTTGTAAAAAACTAAGCGCAGCACGTTTAAAAAATTAAGTTTGTGCTGCGCTTAGTTTAGAACTCTTTTGTTCAACCACAACAGGTGTAGGTGGCACTAATCGCTGAGCAAGGTTCACAACCCTTCTTTCAGCCTTTGATGATTCAGCTAATGCATTTGAGATAGGGTTAAAGCCCATCAAAGTCGCATTAACAATTCGTTTCGCAAAATTTGTATTGCTCCAACCATCCAAAATCATTCGTAGTCGGTTTAATTCTGTGCCATTACACAAAGGAATCAATGGGTCCAGATTATTTAAAGCGGCAGGTGACCTAGAAATCACTGTTTCTTGATTAACAGCTTTCCAATAAGTGCCGTACTCAGCAATGCGCATAGAGATCAACCGAAGGGGGACTGATTGCATTCGCTTGCATAATGCATCAGCTAATTCATTTAAACTTCTTTCAACCTTCACTACATATAAATAGTCAAAGCTTTCTAATAGGTAATTTCTTTTCTCTACAGTTTCATTCAAACTCAAACTAAGCGTCTTTTCAGCCCCATCCTTTTTATAATAAGGCACCCCACCTGACATAAACTTCACAACGGCCAATGCATCAGTGTGAATGATTAATTTTCTTATTCCCATATCAACAGCTAGAGCCATAACGCGCAATACTGAATTTATTTCAGCATCAACACTATTACTACCTGCAGCCAGATCTGAATACATTACTAATATATTTTTATTAGAAGTGCAAATATACCCACCAATTTGTAACCGATCAGGAGCACCACCATCACACCATGCCAAATGAAAGGACTCTACTAATGGGTAGTTTGAGTTTTCTTTTGCAGCAACAACCACCGCATTATTTTTCACCGAGCGGAGCTTACCAAGTAGGTTTCTATGTAAAGGGCGACCAAATGGGCGGTTTGATTTTAATTTTGGCATTATCGTTACATCATCAAAATCAGGGGCAACTTCAGTTGAGCGTGGCGGCTTAATAGATGTTGCAATAAAAATACTTTTTTCTTGATTAATCATATTCTTTCTCTTTCTTCACACAGATAAGAACACTATATCTAACTTAAAAAACACAACAAGACTAAAAATCATAATTTATTAAAAAATAGATAATTTATTAATAAATCACTAACCACAAAGGAATATAATAATTAGTCATTAAAGAAAAACAGCCGCATATAGCGGCCTTTATACAGAATAGAAAAAGATTAAAAATTTAATTACTAATTTGCAAATTAGACAACATCACAAACGATGAAAATGATGCAAATCCAAGCCACAAAGGGACCATTGAAGCTGAAATATACGAGGGAATACACAAGTAAACCCCCAGCAAGCCAATCAATGCAATTATGCCATGTTCTCCTACATTAAATAATATAGGATTTGACAATTTAAAATTAAATTTCCTAATTAACTTATTTGCCCTTGAATCAAAAAAAACACCGACAAAAAATACTGACAATGGTATTGCCCATAAGCAAAAAACCAGCGAGCGCAAGATGAACCGATACCCTAAAATTACGGATGTAGCGACCACTTTCGACATTAAGTTATTACTTTTCGAAATGCCCTCGCCCACGGTTTCTCTCGTATGGTCTACTTCAGCATCAGAAACGATATAATCTCGCATTGCAGCGCGAACATATTCAGAAGTCATCACAATTTTATATGTAGAATCGACTTTTGTTGAAATCCATTCACTAGAGCCGCTACCGACTTGAGATTTTAATTCTGAAATTTCATACTGAATTCCACGTATAGCGCCAACAGGGCTTTGGGTGAAAACTCCATAAAAAATCACACCAATGATTATAACTAGCCAGATGCGAAAGTGAATTAAGAAAGACATTTTAATAATGCCTTTTTTATTGCAGAGTCACGATACAACGTAGCCATACCTGGGATATCAAGAATTCGGCTGCACATCATATGGACTACAATGTCATCAAACTGAGGAGTATGATCTTCCAAGAAATCTTCTAAAATAAAATCAGGAGATTGCTTAACTAATGATCTAAACTCCGTATAGGGTTCAACAAACGGCCTCCAGTTTAATGACTTATTCCCAATGTGAAATGCCGCTTTACAATGAACAACCTCAGACGTGAGCTCTACTAAGCCCAGTAAAAAGATTCGCATACCCTCGATTGTTTGCGGTTGATTGGCAGCAGTGTATTTATCTGCTGCATTGGCCAGACAGCGAATAAATAATGGTTCGTCATTAAATTTACAACCAGGAAAATCACCTAATTCAAACTGCAGCCTATTAATTGCATGATCTGCAGCTGGCCAAAGTGTTTTAACTTTACGAATTACATTGTGATAATTTTGAGGTCTTTTCATTGTCTTTATTTCTTAATTAGTGATAATCGGCAAACGACCTTTAACTATCGTGCCACCCGCAATAACTGCAAAATATTGAAGATTCGGAAGAGCCCCTAAGCATTCAGATGGGATTCTATCCATATCTTGAAAACCTCTTGATTTGGACATCCCCCCACCAAAATGAGCTAGGTTTTTTTCTGAGGATGTAGAAACATTCTGTGATTCGTTTTCAATTTCGATGGGACATATCCCAAATTTGCGGGTAACAAAGTCCCATGTATCTGTGTCAACGGTTCTTAGTACAATTAAATTGTTGGCATTACCCAACAACTGAGTGGCCTCCGCTTGCGTGCCCATTTTAGCGGTAAAATCAGCAACGGTTTGTGTCGCAAACGTGTTATTAAAACCTGCGCCACGCGTTTTATTTAAAATCTGGACGTACCCTTTATTAACAGTTTCAGAGGCTTCATCAATAAATACACTAATTTTAATTGGGTCGGAATCATAGTTATACCTTACACCAGCTGCCGCCTTTAGGTCCTCGATGAGCGATGTGCCGATAACGGTTCCGATCACATCATTACTCAGCATATCCAAGCCCACGTAAACACATGCTTTTTGCTTAATTATCCGGTTCCAATCCCAAATTTCTCGTGTGTCATGAATATCAGCAGCATCAGGTGAAAAGAGATCCCCGACCTCCCCTGAGGTCAGCATTTTCAAAATTGGAATAACTTCAATCATGATCTTAGAGTAGTGCTTCTGATCATGCCCAGCTGACGCGATCAAGGACTCCAAATCTGGATCTTCATAATCAGACATGTGCTCTGAAAACAGCTCGATCAGCTTTTCACCCCGATGGATGTTTTTTGTTTTCTTCCCTGCCAGGGTCTGTTCAAAGACAGAAATACCTAGATGTTCTTTCAGTAGTTTTTCTAACACACGGGCAACCAGCTCAATAGGCGGTTGCAAAGCATTTTTTGCAATTTTCTTAATTGTGGGGCGTTCACCTAACAACAGTAGGCCATTCACAATATCGTTCATGACCTGCCAGCCATATTTAGTACTGAACGACGAGCCACTACCTATCGTTTCAATCACAGACGTCAAACGGCTAGCAATCTCAGATTTACTGTTCCAGTTTTTTAGCGGGTCCATTCTGGCGGATAGTTCAGGGTGAGCCAGATGGATATATACAAACGGCTTCCCCTTTCTTAAACATTCTTTCCGTAGGCGCTCAGCCCAATCCTGATCGCCCTTAGGATCCATACAGATCACTACATCATCACGATGAATTGCCTGAGTTGTTACCGTTTCATAAAGCCGAGTCTTGCCCGATCCCGTTGTGCCAATAACCAGCGTGTGTCCGGCCTGGGCGATAATTGGAAATTTTACAGAGACTTCTTCAGTCTCAACGCCGTGGATCCATGGTGCACCAATTGGGTTGCTATCAATAATACCGTTGGATTTTCTAAGTTTCTTATACCAACCAGGCACTTCTAAATGCTCTGGCTTGCTACGCATTAGGTCATACAGCCGCTGAGAATGCTCTGTATGCCACTCAAATCCATAGCCTAACCATATTGCATCAGGGACCTTCAAGCACCAATCTTGCAGCTGCTCTGACTTGACTGTGGGTAACTCTTTAACTTGCAAAGTATATTTTTTTTCCCAGCTATCCCATGACTGCTTCAGCCTTAAGCCGCTAAAAGAAAGTGCTAAAGCCGCATAAATAGAAGCCGTTCCAAGTGGTAGACCTGCTGCATTTGCAGCAATGAGCGTACCAATCCCTGTTGTTGACCAAGCAAGTGCCGCAGTAGCCTCGTAAGTCGGCCTCCACGGGGTTTCATAGTTATTCAGAGCCATTGGTATGCTCAACAATAGATAATGTGCCTAAAATAGAAAGCATCACTGGCTTCGTCAGGGTATAAGCATCCAGTGACTTGCCATCGATTTTCACTTTCTTCTTGGTGGCTTTACCTGCCTCTGTTTTAAAAAAGCCTCCGACTTCTAACGATTGAGCAACACGCTTAGCGTCAATTCCATACTGGCCTAACAAATCAAGCGTAATTTGAATGTCATCGTCTATATGAATAAAATGCTTTTTTGTATCTTCATTTGACTGACGCAAGTCTTCAACAATGCTTTCCAGAACCAAAAGCCCAATTTGATCTAATTTTGTAACCAGATCCGCAAATGGAATCTCAACAAAGGACTCATCAGGATTATTTACCTCCCCTCGCTCCTCATTTTGGGTGTTGACATTAAATAAATCAATTTGTGCTTCTGGCACTAAAGCTGCCCCGCCTTTACGAGAAACACTCGGTATGGAAACTGGATCTGGAGCACTAAAGGATGAGTCCAAAGGTAATAAACTAGCAGGATCTCTCACTTTGATAGATTTAATCAATACACCATTAAATTCCACCATTTCATATGGAGAATGCTCACCTGTTGACGTACTAAAAAAACCGCACTTCAACAACGTATCAACAATCGTTGTTTTGCTACGTGGAATATCCACAAACCCATTAATCAATGCACATTCAATTAATTCATCAATGCATTCGATATTAATAAATAAAATTTTATCTTTCTTTAATATACCCAACCCGAGGTCAACACTCCATCGATTCCTTTCAATAAGGAATCGAATGTTGTCAATAATCTTTGGTTCAAGATAAATATCCTGCCGTGATGTTGAAAAATTATGAGAAAGAGATTTGTCATGCTCAATTAATTTAGTGATGATTTTATTGAGAAGATTAGATAAGACGGTTTGCTCACTACTTCCATAGAGCGAATTATTCAATGCAAATAAAATCTGCACATCCGCTTCAATAAGATAATTAAGGGAGTTTTTTAAAACGAGTTGTGAAAAAACGATAGGTGATAATTTTCGGGTATGAACAAAGGATGTCATTACACTGTGCGGCCAACTGGTAACAGCTGTGCCATGCTCCATCTCCCACTCTGCAAGTGGTCCCTTGTAGATATTCCAATCATGCAGGCCCGCTGCGCGTACCACCCTCCCATCAAGTAGCCAGCAAGCTCCTTGGTACAATCCTGCCAAAAATGCGGCATAACGCCATACAGGTTCTAGCTTACGTCTTTGAGCCATGGTTTCAGCTGCACAAAAAATAATTCCATCTGTGGCCTGCACACAGAAAAAAGCACTTTTCATGCAAAACTCTAACATCCCACCTGGATGTGCGAACTCAGCATTACTCGTTAATGGCTGCTGGCCAACATAAGAGGCAAGCTGCCGGATCGGCTGGGAAACCAACTCAGCACTGTTGGGCATACTGAGTAGAGACAAAATTTTTCTTTCGATCTCAGCGTACTGAAAATCTTGAGTCAACCTATTTACATTAAGCGTGTTTTTCAGAGGTTCATTACTTGCTTTGTCTATAGGCTTTTGTCGTGAAAATAGCTTAAACATAAGATGAGCGACTTATAAAATTTACCCTATGTATCTAACCATAAAATAAGGAAAAAAAAAGCGTGTAAGTCTGCAAAAAAACGACACAATTAAGCAACAAAGACGAAGTGGCCTAGTCTGGCTTATTAATTTTTCTTGTTTTTTTTGATACCTGTTAGACTTTTGCTTTTTGCCATCCATTTAGTCATTGACCCATTGCATATAGGGCATACATAGGTGCTCCTAAATCCAAACGAGGGCAGGATATATAGCCGCCCGCAATTTTTCTTAGAACAAACAACCTCCATTACATGATTTGTATTTACGTGCGTAATTAGCACCCACAGTGTATTTATACAAACACGGGGCTCAATCCCGGCTATATTGCAAATACCTATGTATAAGCGCATGGTTGCATGCATTGATTCTGATAAATCAAAACCAGCAGACTCTAATCGGCGGTACTCTGATAAACAAAAAGAAAATTCAATAACGTGTTTTACCGATCTAAAAAAATACTCACCGGATGTCGTTTTAGGCCGTGGCCCCATTTTTTTATAATTTGGCGCTAAACGAATGCGCTGTTTAAAATGCATTGTTGGAAAAATAACTTCGAGAATTTCAGAACGCGCACCTAAGGCTGAGAATGAAGTAGCAAGATATTCAAGCCGGTGCTTTTCATCTATCACCTCAATCCAGGAATTTTTAGGCATTTTCTGCATCTCTCATCTCATGAAATACAACCATATTTACTCCATAGCCCTGTTGCAATGCAGAAATAGGTTTTAGTTTAAAAATGGGTGATGTCATGCGATCGGCAATAGCCTTTAGATCTTCCACATCACCATCGCGTAATAAATCAACATCTGCGGGATGAATTCCATACTCTGCCATTGCCAGAGCAGAATCACGTATCATTTCGTCTCGAATTTGCATTAAAATACGATAATTAAGATTTTTTCTTATTTTTTCGTGTCTCAAACTCACAGATGTAATTTCATTCATTTCTATAGCTCCCTAATTAGCTATCAAATTTTTATTAAGCAATAATTTCATATACGCAGGTAATGAATTAACCAAGTCGTCATTTAACGTTGGAACAGGTAAATTTTGGGTAACATACTGAAGGCCAGTCATTCGTGGAGGCGAGTTTAGATTCTCTCCTGCACCAGCATCATTTTTTACGCGATGCTCTGAAGATGAAAATGAAGCAAATGGTGCATCATCATCCTTCCAGAAATAATCTGGCACATTCAATTTACCATTATTTGCGTTTTTGACTAGCGCATTGAAGTACGCAATAGGCTTGGCTATTTGTTTTATGCTTAATTTTTGAAGAAATATTCGAGCAACGTCAGGTTGATACGTTTTTTGACATTGCCTCATCAATATTTCAATAGTCCGGCATTGACTATTAGGGAGCAGTTTTGCAATTAAATTTAGAAATTCAGCACCAATTTTTCTAGTTTTAACTTTGGCGCTATCTGCTTCAAATACCTGGCTGGATGCATTTTCATTTGAAGTACCAGCGATTTGGTTCGAAGCATCAATAGGCTTAATAACCTGAGAAGCTGCACCAGTAGGGGTAGAGTTATCCACACCAAGCTGGTTATCGCCCTGTGGTTTGGTTTTAGAATTACCAACATCCTGTACAGATAAGGGAACGGGAGTTTTTGCTGTTGTAGAGCGGACTTTTTTGGCTTGATTGCTAGCTTTGTAACCGGGAAAGAAACGACTTACTACGCGTTGAATCAACTCCGAATTACGCACCCAGATCATTAGATTACGCTTTCTGTCATAGTACGAGGCATACAGTTTGCCTTTAAAAGGTTCAGCTTCAGCAAAAAATGCGGTCGCACTTTCATAACGTGAGCCAACACTGTCAAATGAAGCCCTGACAGTTTTAGCAGACAGATGAAGCGCCTCACACATGCTCTGACCCTCTTTGTACAGGCGATGCTTTGGAGATGGTTCTAAAAATTTATAGAACGTTTTTTTCCCTTTCTTGCCCATAACCTCAAACCAGTGTTCCAGCTCTAAAATGAGCAGAATTAGGTTACCAGGGCGAGCATAGCCCTGATTAACGGCATGAGTAGAAAGGGCGACGCTAATGTCGCGAATGGAGGGGTTAGTGCTCATTGACACACCCCCTCTTTTTGAAAAGAGGACGACTTTTTCGGCAAGCGAAAATCGTGCGCGATCGGCGGCGCAATACGTTGATTACATGAATTATTCACGCAAATATACCTTGCGGAAATTGCATCGCCGATGTACAATTTCCGCAGTTATTGGGAGTACCGGTGCGCAATCTCAGGGAAGAAATTAGGCGCACCCTGTTTTGAAAAAAAACCTCATTTGCCGTGAGGTTTTTTTTCGTCTGCACTTTGCGTTTTGCGAAGAAATCACCCTAAAGATAAAATTATCATTAGAATGCTACGCAAGCCAAAAAGCATGGCCTTAGCTTCTAGGGCACATGCTTAACAGGTCGTGTTTTTTGGGATTTACTGCTGAGGAAAAATCATGAGGCTAACTAGATATTTAACCTGGAACGTGCAACACGTTCCAGGTCAAAAATTGGTGCCGACGGCAGGAATCGAACTCGCGACCCCCTGATTACAAGTCAGGTGCTCTACCAACTGAGCTACATCGGCATAAACTTTACAACACCTAAAAAAACTTAGGTTTGACTACTGTAGTACTGGTGCCGACGGCAGGAATCGAACTCGCGACCCCCTGATTACAAGTCAGGTGCTCTACCAACTGAGCTACATCGGCGTAAATGTTACAACTTAAATTGTGCTGCCAAGTAAGTAAAAACTTACCCTTAAATATTTTCTGGTGCCGACGGCAGGAATCGAACTCGCGACCCCCTGATTACAAGTCAGGTGCTCTACCAACTGAGCTACATCGGCAACGGCACGCAGAATAAGTCATCAGGCGCATTAAGGCAAGCTTTAAGCCGAACTATTTCGCTAAGTCCTTGGAAGTAAAGAAAGCATCAGAGAAGAATTCATCATTTGGCAAACCGCGTGAAACACAATGGGTGTAGGCCGCCTCCACCATCACGGGTGCGCCACAGGCATAAACTTGGTAGCCTGCAAGATTGGCAAAGTCATTCATCACCGCCTCATGCACCAGCCCCGTGCGGCCATTCCATGCATCTGCATCATTGGGCTCGGACAAAACGGGGATAAAAGTGAAGTTAGGATGAGTTTGCTGCCATTCAGACGGTAGCTCAGGCATATAAATATCCGCCAGCGTACGTGCGCCCCAGTACAAAACGATTTCGCGCTGAATGTCATTATTAAAGGCGTGTTCCAGAATGCCCTTGATCGGCGCAAAACCCGTGCCAGTTGCGATCAGTAAAATCGGCTTATCGCTATCTTCACGCAAGAAGAACGAGCCCAGCGGGCCGGTAAAGCGCATGATTTCGCGCTCTTTCATGGTGTTCCATACGTAATCAGAAAACTCGCCGCCCGCGACATGACGAATATGCAGCTGCAGATATTCAGCATCGTGCGGCGCATTGGCAATCGAGAACGAGCGTTTTTTGCCGTTTTTGGTGTGGATATCAATATATTGCCCCGCCATAAAGGCCAGCTTTTCGCTACTTGGCAGTTTTAAAGACAACACGGCCACATCGTGCGAGACTTTATCGATGCTTTGCACACGGCATGGCAGGGTTTTAATTTGAATATCTTTGCTGGCCGTGACTTCTTTGCACTCAATAGTGATATCAGCATCGGTGCTGGCGCAGCAAAATAGTGCGTAGCCGTTCTCACGCTCCATTGCAGTTAGCGCGCTTTCAGCATGGTCGCCATGGGTCACTTCACCGGTAATCACTCGGCCTTTACACGAGCCGCATGCGCCATTTTTACAGCCGTAAGCCATATTAAAGCCGCCACGCATGGCCGCATCTAGAATAGTTTCATCATCATTCATGGCGATTTGCTGGCCACTTGGTAGAATAGTAAGTTGCTTGCTCATTGC
The DNA here is from genome assembly GCA_025360045.1 of Janthinobacterium sp. Taxonomy (GTDB): domain Bacteria; phylum Pseudomonadota; class Gammaproteobacteria; order Burkholderiales; family Chitinibacteraceae; genus Iodobacter. The sequence continues at coordinate 14,438 of JANYCY010000071.1, forward strand.
GGTCCGCTATGCGAAAAAATCGATTACTTATTATAGGGTGCGGCGATGTACTTATCCGCGCCCTGCCTTGGTTAACTCAACGTTTTAAAGTGTATGCCACTGCGCGTAGCACGGAGGCAGCTACCAAGCTGCGTGAGCTTGGCGTCATCCCTGTGCGATGCGACTTAGATCAAGCCAGTAGCCTGCGCCGCTTATCTGGCCTTGCCCGCTGGGTCATTTATAGTGCGCCGCCAGCAGGCGATGGTGTGGATGATGTGCGCTGCAAGCGTTTTATCGCCAAGATGGAGCGCTACACAGGCTTTGATAAGTCAGCGATTCTAACACCTCGTCACCTTGCCTACATCAGCACCAGTGGCGTTTATGGTGATTGCAAGGGTGAATGGGTGGCTGAAACCCAGCCTCTGCACGCGCAATCGGCCAGAGCGATTCGCCGAGTGGCGGCAGAAAACAGCTTAAAAGCGTGGGCTAGATCGCAAAAAATAAAACTGGCAATCTTGCGAGCCCCAGGCATTTACGCAGGCGAGCGCTTACCCGTGCAGCGCATTATGCAAGCCACGCCAGCGTTAATCAGTAATGAGGACAGCTGGTCTAATCATATTCATGCCGATGATTTAGCAAAAGCGGTGAGTATTGCACTGTTTCGCGGCAAACCTTTACGAGCCATCAATGTAGTGGACGATCAACCGCATAAAATGGGCGATTATTTTGATCAAGTGGCCGATTTTATTGGCCAGCCCCACCCACCGCGGATTAAACGCCAAGATGCTTCGGCTGTGTTATCAGCGAGCTTAATGTCGTTTTTAAATGAATCACGGCGGCTACAAAATACCCGTTTAAAGAAAGAACTGAGGCTGCAATTAAAATGGCCTACGACTGAGCAATTTCTAAAACAAAAATAAACCTGATTATGCCTCTTGCTCAATCATCTATGTGTAAATCGATTTTTTGAGAGTGGTGCTCGATTTTTGAATTTGTAGGGCGGGTGAAACCCGCCGTTTTCATATTTCATTGCAAAGCTCGGTGGGTTTCACCCGCCCTACGATATTTATAATTCGTTTGAACAAGAGGCATAATCAGGAAAATAAAAAGGGGCGATTTATTTCGCCCCTTTTTATTTGAATATCAAAAAAATTAACCGGTTAATGCTTTTCTTTCTGCTTCTAATTGCGCCATTAATCTTTGGATATTAGCCTCAGTTTGCCTTGGCAAATTCGCGTACTGGCAGCCCATCATCCAGGCGAATTGCCCTGGGCGCTGCTCTAATTGGCGTAAAGAGCGAACTTCAAAATTAAGCTTCATGATGCCTGCAGGGCCAAAATCAAATGACACTTCGTTATAGATATTGCCCCGTTCAATCAAAGGCTTAATCTCATTAGGAACCCAAGCACCAACGCCGCCTAGAGAAACATCATGGACATTCAGCCATTCACGCGAGCCATTGCTCAACAGCAATTGGCAGCGATAAGGGCGTGCCACAGGCGTAGGCAGACGATAGTATTCTCGGCGTTGTAATTTAATTAAGTCAGCGGGAAAAGCAGCCGTTAATGCGGGGCTTCCTTGATATTGGCAATTGCGTACAATACCCACAGCAAATTGGATTTTTACGCCGTCTGGTATAGCGAGCACTAAAGAGCGAGCAGAATTAAGCAGCACTTGATTAGATTCGGCATTGCCGCCGACATCAAAAATAAAGGTTTTACCTTTAATATCGACTTCTAAAATACGAGATAAAATCAGCTCTCGACCTTCATTCACGTAGATGGTAATAAACGTGCCGCGCTGCGCCAAAGTGCGCAGCACAGCACCAATCTCCATCGGGGCAGTGATCCGATAAGCCTCAATATCTTCCCCATCCGAAATCGGACTAACTTGCTCGCTTTCACCCACGGATATCTCGCCTTAATTAATTATTCATTCAGCAAAAGTGTTAAATCATGTACGAAAACACTGGCTCCAGCCCCATAGCTTACCATTACACGCGGCTTGCCGTTTTTATCTAGCAAATAACTGCCTGCGCTATGGTCAACCGTGTAATCACCACTCGCGCTTATTTGCTTTTGATAAATGATTTTATAACGCCCTGCCACCTCCGCCAATTGGGCGGATGTACCGCTTAGGCCTAAAAATCGTGAATCAAAAACTGGCACATATTGGCTTAATACTTGTTGAGTATCTCGCTCTGGATCAACCGAAACAAATAAAACTTGTACCTGATCGGCTTTCTTGCCCAATTGCTGCATTGCGTTTTTTAATTCAATCATCGTGGTCGGACAAACATCGGGGCAATGGGTATAGCCAAAAAAAATCACCACTACTTTATCTTTAAAATCAGCCAAAGAACGCGTTTTACCGGTGTGGTCACTTAAAGTAAATTCGCCCCCCAATGATCCGCCGCTAATATCCGCGCCTTGAAATACGGGCTTAGAGCAGGACGTCAACAAAACAAGGCTTAACACACACCATAAAGCTCTTAGCATTCTATTTATACCCATAAAGCTTTCAATTGTTTATAGTTTGCTTTGCACTCGCTCTACAAGCAAGTACCTCTATTGATTTAGCTGCCAGCGCCAAATATTGAGCATCTACCGAATAAGCAATTTCGGCCAATAAGGGTGCAGGCAAATGGGTTTGCAGATATTGCACATTATCGGCATAGCGCGGCATTTCTAAATCGACTTGATTAGCAATCCAACCAGCCAGTGGCAAGCCTGCCGCTAAAATCGCCTTGGCACTCAGCATGGCATGGTTTAAGCAGCCCAAACGCATACCCACCACCAAGATCACCGGTGCTTGCAAACGCTTGGCTAAATCAGCCATAGATGCGTCTTCTGACAAGGGCGCATACCAGCCACCCGCGCCTTCCACCAGCACCACATCGGCCAGCACTTGCAATTGTTTTGCAGCGTTCACCATCAAATCTAAATCTAAAACCCGGCCCGCATCTTTGGCGACTAAATGCGGTGAAATTGGCGCTTCAAATAGATAGGGGCAGGCCAGATGGCTAGGTGCTGTGATATTCGATGCAGCAGCGTGTGCGGCCACATCGCTATTCCAAAGCTGGCCATTGCGCCACTCGCAGCCCGCCGCTACCGGCTTCATGCCTACTGCCGATTGCCCTGCAGCAACAAAGCCACGCAATAGCTGGGCTGTAGCGATCGTTTTGCCGACATCGGTATCGGTGCCGGTCACAAAATACATTTGCCCGCTCATGCTGACCTTGGCCTAAATTCAATAATCTGGCTGCCATCGGCATTCTTTTTGGCAGGTTTGGTCAAAGGCTTCCATGCATGACCGTAAACCACTTCATAGGTACACGGCAGCAAACCATCGCGCCTGAATGTTTCGTACTTAGCCACAATCTTTTGCCAAGCCGCTTTGCCGAACATGCCACGTGAGCGGCCTTGCGCTACATTGTGTGCGCCGATATCTTTTAAATCTTGCATGATGGCCTTGGCACTATCGTAAGTCATGGTGAGGTATTCCATATCCATTACCGGCGTACTCAAGCCATTTTTGACTAAGGCGTCACCCAAATCGTGCATATCAATAAAGCGATTCACATGCTCTTTGTCATCAACTGCAGCAAAAGATGCTCGCAGCTCTTTTAAGGTGTCTGGGCCGAGGGTAGAAAACATCAACAGGCCACCGGGCTTTAAAACACGCGTGAATTCTGCAAATGCGGCATCTGGCTCATTACACCATTGCAAGGTAAGGCTGGACCAAATCACATCGACCGATTCATCCGCCAGCGGCAGGGATTCGATATCGGCACAAAGATAGGCCGCACCTTGGCCACGCAAGCTTGCCCAGAGCTTTTTTAAACCACCGCCCTCTTTGGCTCTAGCCACTTGCAACATGCCAGGCGCTAAATCTAGCTCGATCAGCTGAGCGTCTTTGTAGAGCGTTTGTAATTGCGGCGCGCAGTAACCCGTGCCGCAGCCTGCATCTAATACGGTGGCCGGATTAACTTTGATGTAATCCAAGCGCTCAAACATGCGATCGGCCACTTCACGCTGTAAAACAGCCGCCGCGTCATAGCTTATTGCTGCTTTATCAAAAGCGGCACGCATGGCTGCTTTTTCGGTATGAAAGGATTTGCTCATTGGGGACGGTTAACCATTGTTGCTCCACTAGTATTGCCTCAAATGCCCTCAGGGCATCTGAGTCATGCTTGATCAAAAACGGCTGGCTTATGCCTCCGCCTTTGCAAATTTCATTTTAATAAATTCAATCACAACCGGCATGGCTGGAATTAGCACTAGTGCAATTGCAATTGAGCCAATATTTTTTGCAATAAAGGGAATGCCACCCAAGAAATAACCCGCATAAAGCAGGGAAACAACCCAAACCGCTGCACCAATCAAATTAAACATCAAAAAGCGCTGATAGCTCATCTCAGCCATGCCAGCCACAAAAGGTGCAAAGGTGCGCACAATCGGTACAAAACGCGCCAGAATAATCGTTTTACCCCCGTGCTTTTCATAAAAAGCATGCGTCTTTTGCAGATAATCTTGGCGAAAGATTTTAGAATCTTTATTAGCAAACAGCTTATGGCCAAAATAACGGCCTATGGTGTAATTAACTGCATCACCCAATACAGCGGCACTAAACAATAGGCCCATCAGGAAATAAAGATTCATATGCCCGCCACCAGCCAGCATTCCTGCTACAAACAAGAGCGAATCACCCGGCAGAAATGGCATCACCACCACGCCTGTTTCAACAAAAATCACGGCAAATAATAATGCATATACCCAGCTGCCATATTGAGCAATGATCTGGGCTAGATAGACATCTAAATGCAAAAAAACATCAACTGGATTAAATTCCACGCTTTTTCTCCCAAACATAAAAACGCCGACGATATGTCGTCGGCGTTAGGCTTATTTACGATACAAATCGTTAAACAACCGCTTCTTCTTTAATTCTAACCGGCTTAACCATATTTTCTCGTGTTACACCAAACATCAGCAAGAGTGGGGACGCCACCAAGACCGATGAATAGATACCAAACACGATACCAATCGTCAGCGCCATCGCAAAGCCGTGCAGGGCAGCACCACCGAATAGCAACATCGATAGCACCATAAACTCGGTCGAGCCGTGGGTAATGATGGTACGGCTGATCGTGGCTGTAATGGCGTTATCAATCACCTGTGGCACTGTCTTGCCGCGCAGATTGGGCTTGCGGAAATTCTCGCGAATCCTGTCGAACACCACCACCGATTCATTCACGGAATAACCCAATACCGCCAAAATCCCCGCTAAAACAGTCAAGCTAAATTCCCACTGAAACAGTGCAAAAAAGCCCAAAATAATCACCACATCATGCATATTGGCAATCACGGCCGATACGGCAAAACGCCATTCAAAGCGAATCGCTAGGTAGGCGATAATCCCCAAGCACACCAGCAAAATAGCCGTTGCACCATGGGTCACCAACTCGCTACCGACTGAAGGGCCGATAAACTCAACTTTGCGCAGCTCAACATCCGCACGCTCGGTTTTGAGTGTATTCAACACTTCATTCGATAACTGAGCACTGGTTTTAGTTTTGATATTAGGAATGCGCACCATTACATCGCGCGTAGTTCCTAAAGACTGCACCTGTGCTTCGCCGTAATGTAAGCCTTCTACCTTACTGCGAATTTGGTTGAGATCGACCGACTGGCTATAACGCAGCTCTATAACGGTGCCACCGGTAAATTCCACGCCAAAATTCAGGCCCTTTATCACCAAAAACGCCACGGCCACCACAAAAGTCGCCAGCGAAATCGCCGTTGTGAGCTTGCCGTAGCTCATAAACGGGATATCACGCTTTACATGAAAAAATTCAATCATTGCGTATACCCTTACACAGCCAGCGTCGAAACACGACGGCCGCCATAAATGAGGTTAATGATGCCGCGAGAAACAAAGACCGCGCTATACATCGACGTTAAGATCCCAATGCAATGCACCCAAGCAAAACCACGAACTGCACCCGAGCCAAAAATCAGCAGAGCAAGACCTGCGATCAAGGTGGTGACATTCGAATCCAAAATGGTGGCAAATGCATGGGCGTAGCCATTTTGAATGGCCGCTTGCGGGGTCATACCATTACGTATCTCTTCACGCACACGCTCATTGATCAGCACGTTGGCGTCAATCGCCATGCCCAGCGTTAAGGCAATCGCGGCGATACCAGGCAAGGTCAGTGTAACCCCTAGCAAGGAGAGTAGCGCCAGCAAGAACAATAAATTACCCGCCAGAGAAATCGTCGAGACCACACCAAATACACGATAGTAGATCATCATAAAGACCGAGATCGCGAGGAAACCATATAAGGTTGAATGGAAACCCTTGCTAATATTGTCCTTACCTAAACTTGGGCCAATGGTGCGCTCTTCAACGATATTCATTGGTGCAGCTAATGAGCCAGCGCGTAAAAGCAGCGCCGTATCATTGGCTTCGGCAACACCCATCGAGCCAGAAATCTGCACACGACCGCCACCAATTTCGGAGCGAATCACAGGGGCCGTCACCACTTCGCCCTTGCCTTTTTCAACCAGCACCATCGCCATGCGCTTACCAATACTTTCTTTGGTTAGCGTTTTAAAGATGGCAGCACCCGTGGAATCAAGGTTGATATGCACCGCTGCCGAGTTTTGATCATCAAAGCCCGCTTGCGCGTCATTGATATTATCGCCAGTCAGCTCAACTTCTTTTTTCAGCAAGATCGGACGATTTTGGCCATCATTGCCGCGCTCATTCAATAGCTCATAGCCCGCAGGGACATTGCCATTGAGTGCATCGGCCATTTTGGCTTGATCGTCTTCCACCATGCGCACTTCCAGCGTGGCAGTACGGCCCAGAATATCTTTAGCCTTGGAGGTATCTTGCACACCGGGCAATTGCACCACGATACGCCCTTCCCCTTGCTGCTGAATCACTGGCTCTGCCACACCTAGCTCGTTCACACGATTATGCAAGGTGGTGATATTTTGCTTCACGGCATCGTTTTTCAGCTGCTGCAATGCCGCGGCAGAATAAGAAATCACAATTTTATTGTCGGCAACATCAATCTGGCGCTGTAGCAAGACTTTACGCAAAGCCTTAGCAGCCTCTGCCGTGGTCTCAGCGTCACGCAGCTGAACTTCAACGCTATCGCGAGTCGACACAATTCGGCCGTAGCGAATTTTCTGTTCTTTTAATTCGCGGCGAACATCACCCGCTGTTTTTTCCAGCGCCTTGTCTACCGCGGCTTTCATATCCACTTCAAGCAAGAAGTGCACACCACCACGCAGATCCAAACCAAGCGACATCGGCTTAGCGCCAATTTTAGTCAGCCAAGATGGGGTATCAGAGATCAGGTTTAAAGCCACGCTGTAATCGTCCCCCAGCTTGGCTTGTAATAAATCCTTGGCTTTAAGCTGAACTTCAGTGTCTTTAAAGCGAAACTTAACCGAGTTGCCATCAAAGAAAGCATCTTCGGTCTTAACACCGGCAGCCTTTAAGATAGCCTCAGCATTATGCTGTAGCTCAGTGTTCACCTTTACCGTGGCGCGAACGCTGGCAATTTGTACTGCGGGGCTTTCACCAAAAAGATTCGGTAAGGTGTAGAGCGTTGCCAAAGCAACGGTCATCAAAATTAATACGTATTTCCAAATCGGGTAGCGATTCATGGCAGGACCCAGAATGCACAAAAGGCGGCGCAGTTGTTTAAAAACAATCTGCTACCGCCATCTTGGCTTTACTTGTTATTTTTAATAGTGCCTTTTTCCAGACGCGCCGCAATTGCAGAACGTTGGAACAGGATTTCTACGCCATCAGCCAAATCAAGAGTGACATATTGCTCATTCACCTTGGTGATACGACCAGCCATACCACCGCTGGTAACCACTTCATCACCCTTAGCAAGGGCAGCGAGCATGGCTTGTTGTTCTTTAGCGCGTTTTTGTTGTGGGCGAATCAACATAAAGTAGAACAAAACAAAAATCACGATCATAGGAAGAAAAGACATAAAGTCCATTCCTGCCGCCGGTGCGGCACCTGAGGCAAATGCGGGTGCAATGAACATAAAGGGTCGGTTCCGTGTCAATAATACAAAGCGGGCCATTCTAGCCGCTGAACCGTACAAAATCTACCCAGCTTTTTTGCCTTGAGTCATCAAAGTGCCTTAAATGCGCCCTACCCTACAATCAGATTTGGCAGCGTGCCTAAGCCACAAAATAAATGGGAACTTTATTTATATCTATTTGTCGTGACTAAACGGGGGCGTAGAAATCAGCGTAGCGCCAAGCAATACATCACCAGCGACCTGCCACAAGCCGCTGACCTACTTGGCCCAGAAGCGCTCTAGCCAACTCTTTTTATGCCATTGAGCCTGAGCACCCCGAGATAAAAAATGTTCGGTATAGCGCTTATCCCCTTCGATAATATGATGAGTCAGCCAATTTCTCAGGAAATGCATCAATTCAAAAGTAATCGCCTCGCCCCCCTCTAAGCGCGCTTGTAAGTCATTCATTTGTTTTATTAAATCTTCGTGATGTTGCTTATGTGCATCGTAATCGGGGTAACCCAAAATACGCATCAAGCTTTCTTCCACCGTAAAATGAGTCCGCGTGTAATCGGCCAAACGCCCCAAAATACGCGCTGATGCCTCACTACCATGATGCAAACGGATAGCATCGTGCAGCTCATTTAATAAATCAATGAGCACCTTATGCTGCTCATCAATCTCCTGAATACCTACTGATAACTCATCATTCCATTCAAAAAACGCGGCCATGCCCCTATCTCCCTGACAGTAGTCAGAATATTGCCGCTTAAATGTCATTTAAATATTGAGGTATATCAATTTTTAAATAAGCCTAGGGAAAGCCTGAATAAGAAATAAAAAACCTGTTCGCCGCTCACTTGGTATTTTTATATGCGACTTATCCCTAAAACTTCGCCGCCTAACAAGATAGCCGCACTGAGTTCTACCCCCATCTAAAGCAGCATAATCACCACGCTCATGTAAAAACGTTCTCAAAAGAAGGCGAGAATGCGACAATACGGGGAAGAATCTCTATTAGGTAAGAAAAAATGCCCTGGCAAGAACTACGCATCACCACTGAATCCACCCAAGCTGAACGCTTTTCTGACGCACTTTTTGATCTAGGCGCGTTGTCCGTGAGCGTTGAAGACGCGGCAGCTGGCACCGATGCAGAAAAGCCAATTTTTGGTGAGCCGGGTGAGCCTGTCGATCAAATGTGGGAAAACAGCGTAGTGCTTGCCCTATTTGATGAAGATATAGACACCAACCTCATCGTGATCGCGGCCAGCAATACACTGAAACTCGCCGTTCCACCTTACGATGTGGTGCGTGTTGAAGAGCAAGATTGGGTGCGCCTCACTCAATCACAATTCAACCCGATTCCTATTTCTGACCGCCTATGGATTACCCCCACTTGGCATGAATGCCCTGATGCGGGCGCGATCAGTATTCAGCTCGATCCGGGCCTGGCTTTTGGTACGGGCAGCCACCCAACCACCCGTCTTTGCCTAAAATGGCTGGATAGCAACTTAGCCGGCGGCGAAAAACTACTTGATTACGGCTGTGGCTCAGGAATTTTAGCCATTGCCGCCATTAAGCTGGGCGCGGCCTCAGCGGCTGGGGTAGATATCGATCCGCAAGCGATGACGGCTTCCAGACAAAATGCCGAGCAAAACGCCGTTGAAGTCGCGTTTTACTTGCCAGATGCAGAGCCCACCGACACCTACGATGTGGTGATTGCCAATATTCTGACCAATCCACTCAAAGCCTTAGCGCCTATGCTGGCGGCAAAAGTAAAACCCGCCGGCCGCATTGCTTTATCGGGCATTTTGGCCGAGCAAGCCGACGATGTGATCGCCATTTACAGCCAGTGGTTTGCCATGAACGCGCCGCAACAGGAAGACGGCTGGGTGTGTTTGTCAGGCATTCGTAAATAAATGAACGACATTACCCGTTGCCCAAACTGCCAAACCGCTTTTCGTGTAACGGAAGCGCAGCTGCAAGCCCACCGCGGAAAAGTTCGCTGTGGGCGCTGTGCCTTTGTTTTTAATGCCAATGAATGCTTAGAAATCGAGCAAAAAGTAGAAATCGTTAGCGAGGTCACAGCGCCCTCGCCAGTTCAAGTGACTGAAACGATTGAAGCGACTAAAGCAATCGAAGTGCGCGAGCCGATTCAGCCAAACGCCGCAAAAACAATGGCCGCTGAAATCATTGCTCCCCTTGTGCCAGAGCAGGATAAGCCAGCTCCACTCATGGCTCCTGCTATCGCAGAGCCGGTCGAGCCACCGACTTATCTCTCTGAGCCAAATGAGACCGCGGCCCTAGCTCCTTCTGCTCTCGCAGAAGCGATCAAAATACCAACTCATCATTCCACGTTGAATGAATTCACAGCGCTCGTCGTTCCTCCGTCCATCGCAGAAGCCATTGAACCACGTCCATCCCGCCCCAAGCGCATTGTGCTCGATAGCGATGAGCCCAAGGTGGACTTTGCCAGCATAGGTATGACAACGCTCAGCGAGCCCGAAGTTGAAACGGCAGCAGAAATACCTCTAGCGCCGCCAAAGCCGCAAAGCCAAGCCGCATTTGAAACGCCTCAGGGCTATCACCCAATATTGACCGAAGACGACGATGCTTTGCTGGTCCCGCAGCCTGAGCACTCCAAATGGCAGGGCTTATTGATTGCGGTAAGCATCATCCTCATGTTGAGCTTTGCAGCTCAGCTGGCTTATCAGCAGCGTACCAATATATCGATGGAATTCCCTTGGCTACGCCCCAAGATGATCACCGCCTGCCAGACGCTGGGTTGCAGCATGCCGCTCCCTAAAAATGCCGAGCTACTGCGCTCTGAATGGTCGGAGCTAAGCTATGTACCCGAGTTTCCAAGCATTATTCAGCTCAATGCAACCTTACGAAACTTAGCGCAATATGAGCAAGCCCTGCCGCTACTCGAAGTCACGCTCACTGATGACCAAGAACGTATCGTGCTCAAAAAAGTCTTTAAGCCCAGCGAATACCTCAGCGGCCACGATAAAAAGCGTTTGAAGTTTGATGCTCAAGATGATTTACGTGCCTTTTTGCAAATCGATCTGGGTGAGCTCCATTCCACGGCTTATTCCATCTATTGGTTTTATCCCTAAAAGCCACCTTTGTCTTGAAAGGATGGCGTGGCTTTGCATTTAAAACTAATCTACTTACTTATTATCAGCGAACAAATACAGGATCGGTCATGGCTACTATTTATCTAAACCATACTGAAATAAATGTTGGGGGCCACTTCCCCGTTGTTGGCGAGTATGCCCACAGCTTTCTTGTCGTCGATTCCAATATGATCGACGTGCCACTCTCCCGCTTTGCTGGTAAGCCCAAAGTCATTGCCGTGATCCCCAGCATTGATAGCGCAATCGGCCTAACCATCGCCCGCCAGCTTGAGCGCCTCTCTGTCGATTGGCCAGACACCGTCATTTTAGTGATTTCTGTCGACACCCCTTACGCCCTAAGCCGCGTGATAGAGCAAGAACGCTTTCGCCGTGTTCAGCTGCTCTGCACGCTACGCGGCCGTGATTTCCATAAAGACTATGGCGTGATGATTACCGACATCCCACTCTCTGGCTTAATGGCCACCGCGCTGATTGGGCTCAATGCATCAGATATCGTTGTCTACAGCGAGCTGGTTTCTGATCTGAGCTTTGAGCCTGATTATGGCGCGATGGTAGAGGATCTCTTCCCGCCTATTGAGGAAGAAGAGCTTGAGCTAGATGACGCGGAGCAGATTGAAAAATTAGAACGTTACGAGCCTAACGCCTAGCACTTTTGCTAGCCATCAATAAAAGCTGTCTGCTTGCATCATCAATCAGACGGCTTTCTCCCCCCTTCCTCCCCTCAAATTTAAAGCCCTATTCTCCTTTGCTACGCCCAAAATCAGCCTCGCCATCACTTGTTCATATTGCAGGCATATGCTCTTAATGCTTGCAATTGAGCACCGTCACAATAGATAATTCATATCGCAACTTCAAAATTAATAGCCACAAAACGGAGATTATTTATGTCTGCAGTGACTCTTGGCGGCAACGCCATCGAAATCAAAGGTTCTTTCCCTAAAGTAGGCGATACGGCCCAAGACTTTAGCCTTGTTGCAAAAGATTTATCTGACGCAACCCTAGCGACTTTTGCTGGCAAAAGAAAAATCCTGAATATTTTCCCAAGCGTAGATACTGGCGTGTGTGCTGCCTCAGTGCGTCGTTTTAACGAAACCGCTTCTAGCTTAGAAAACGCCGTTGTACTGTGTATCTCTGCTGATTTGCCGTTTGCACAAAGCCGCTTTTGCGGTGCCGAAGGCCTAGAAAACGTGGTGAGCCTATCGACCATGCGTGGTCGTGAATTCTTAAGCCAGTACGGCGTTGAAATTGTTAGCGGTCCATTAGCGGGCGTATCCGCCCGTGCCGTTGTGGTGCTTGATGAAAACAATCACGTTCTGCATGCAGAATTGGTTTCTGAAATCAAAGAAGAGCCAAACTACACCGCTGCACTGGCTGCGCTGTAATATTTCAGCTTAAGCCAAAAGCGTTAAACTGCTTATTGGTCTAGCGTAGAAAAAGGGCAAAGCCGCTTTGCCCTTTTTAAAGTCTGTGTTTTAATCAGCGCATTTTTCTGCAACATCGTTTACTGCAATGATCCCCAATTGGCCCCTCGATTTTTTCCAGCAACACGCTCCCTACGCACCACTTCTACCCTTTTTAACGCAATTTAAAGGCTTTCCACAGCATAGCGACTGGGATGCCTCGGGCTTTAACGCCAAGAATCAGCAAGGCCAGCCTATTCGCTTTGTAGCGCCAGAAGTCATCAGCGATTATTACGAAGTGGCCATCGCCCAAAAAGGCCATGTCGCCACCCGTGCAAACAACTGGCACGATTGCTTTAATGCGCTGGTTTGGTGTGCCTTCCCGCAAAGCAAAGCCGCCATTACCGCACTGCATATGCGGCACTTCAGCCCCGATGGCCCACGTGGCACCGTTCGCGATGCCGCTACTTTATTCGATGAATGCGGGCTGATTCTGGCCTATTGTGACGATGCGCTTTTACAATTGCTGATTGATCATCGATGGCAAGAACTATTCCAATTACATGAAAGCGATTGGGGCGTAAAAATTAATGCAATTTGCTTTGGTCATGCCACCTATGAAAACTTGCTCGAGCCATTTTTAGGATTAACTGGTAAATGCTGGCCAATTAAAGTTGCTGCAGATTTTTTTGAAAAAGAAATCACAGCACAGTGCACATGGCTCGATCACAAACTGGCCCATTGTTTAGACAGTGAGCAATTAAAAAAACCTCGGCAACTTCCCCCTATCCCCTACTTGGGAATCCCGCATTGGTGGCCAGTGCAAGACGAAGCATTTTATGCAAACACACAGTATTTTAGGCCAGCAAGACAAGCCATTATAAAAAAATAAACCCTCACTTTTTAATCACGGCCCGTTTTTTTAACGCTAATAAAACGATTATTAAAGCGTCATCCCCGAATATTTTTTATCGGGGGCCCAGCGTAAATACGTTATTCCCGCCTATGCGGGAATAACGAAACTGAATTACAAAGTTCTCCTACTGTATTTTTAGCAACGTTTATCCGTTATTCGCCATTTTTATTTAATTTTAATATTATTTCATTAAAATTTAATCAAACCTGACTAGAGTTTCATCTAGTCAGGTAAAACATCCATTTCTGTTAAATAATCTTTATTGTATTTTTCAAATACACTATTAGAGAACAATTAAATAGATCAGTCAAAGACAAATATGCAACATCTTTTGACCAATATTTATCGTGACGGCCTAGATCAAGGTATGATCCGTGGCCGCTGGATAAGAAGCTATTTATAACAATATTAATTGAGACGCTTTAGAAAAATAAAGCTAAAACAGCTAAGTATTTCTCATTAATGGTTATTCTGCACAAATGCCAGCCAAGCTTTTTTTTCAAAAAACAAAGCACCGGAAAATCCCCACAATGCGCCAATATTTTTTTGCCACGGCCCTCTCGCTCACACTTTCTTTCGGGGCGCAAGCCAATACAATTGACTTTGATACAGGTAGCTTAGACGAGCTTGTTGGCTCATTTTATTCAGGATTAAAATTCTCTGAAGCCCGCTTTGCAGAAAATTATGGACTACCAAACTCTTCTGGGGCTATGGGTATTATCAGCAGCAATGGCTACCAATGGGATGCCAATAATCCAATCACTATTCAATTTAAAAATGGCATATCCGATTTTAGCATTGGCGTTTTAGATTTAGGCGTAAATGGCTTTACTATTAACGCCTACGATGAAAACAAATATTTACTAGGCAGCGATACAAAGTATGGTACCGGAATTGGAACGGGCTTCTACGATATTGTATCTGTAGCTTATTCGGATATTGCGAGTATTGAGATGTTTCAAGTGGGCAATGAATTCGGCGATGGCATTATTTTAGACAATATGAGCTATATCCCTGAGCCAATTCCGGAACCAGAAACTTATGCACTGATGGGCTTAGGCTTAGTCGCTTTGCTTTTCCACCGCCGAAATATACTTAAAAAATAATCCAACACAAATAAAAAAAGCCAAGCAATCATTGCTTGGCTTTTTTTGACTGCCGATGAATTACTTCGCAGCAAGCAATTGCTCGATCTGCTCCTTAGGAATCGCGCCGGATACAATTTGGCCTGATTTAAAGATCAGTGCCGGTGTGCCGCTAATACCTAAGCTTTCAGCCAGTTTCATATTCTTTTCAATTGGGTTTTCACAATCACCAGCACCTTCTACCATTTGATCTTTGAGCATGAAATTGCTCCAAGCGGCTTGCTTATCGGCGGCACACCAAATTACTTTTGATTTACGCTCGGCATCAGGGTGAATGCTTAAAGGCATCAAAAAAGTATAAATCGTGACATTGGTGACGCCATTTAAGCTTTCACGCTCTAAGCGCTTGCAATAAGGGCAATCTGGATCGGAAAACACGGCCAGTACACGCGAGCCATTGCCACGCACTTCTTTAAAGGCTTGTTCTAGCGGTAATTTACTGAAATCGGTTTTTTGTAATTCCGCCGCGCGTTGTTCGGTGAGACTGGCTTTTTTAGCCAAATCGATCATATCACCGGCTAAAATATACTCACCTTTGGCATCGGTATACACAATTTGACGCTTACCAATCACCACTTCATAAATCCCTTTCATCGGCGTGGTATTGATTGAGGTAATTTCGCGCCCTGGTAATTGCTTGGCTAATTTTTGTTTTAGCTGTGCAGTAGAATTATCTGCCGAGGCCGAGCAAGCGGTTAATGCTAAAAAACCAGCCGCAATCAAGATTTGAGTAACAGACTTCATTTTCATATAAACCTTTAGGCATCCATAGCATGACGAATTAATTGTCTTTTAAGCCATGGTAATTGATGAGTGGCCCCTAAGCCCAGATTACGCAAAGTTTTTAGCAGGGGATTCGTATTATTAAATAATTTTTGCAAGCCATGACACACGCCTTGCATGGTATAGACCGCTTCACGTCTAGCACGTTCATAACGACGTAAAAGCAAATAATCGCCGATTTGCTGTACCGGTGTATTGGCTAATAATGCCGCCAATTCAATGACATCGCCAAAGCCTAAGTTCACTCCCTGCCCTGCTAAGGGATGCACGGTATGCGCGGCGTCCCCTATCAGCACCACTTTATCCCTTACCGTTTCGGATAAATGATTGAGTCGCAAAGGAAATGCCGCAGGCGCGGTCATCAGTTGCAATACGCCTAAGCGAGTGCCACCTGCTGCCGCAACGTGTTCGCACAGCTCATCCGGCGAAAACGCCATTAGTTCTGCACGTTTTTCTTCATTGCAAGACCACACCATCGACATACGATTGCCTGCAAGGGGTAGCCAAGCCAAGATGCCATCGGGCATAAACCATTGGTGCGCCACGCCGAGATGCGGCTTGGTAATCTCAAAATTAGCCACCACACCAAACTGCTGATAAGGCATCACCTGCGGCTCAATTGCGAGCTGGCTACGCACCCAAGAATTTGCGCCATCGGCACCAACGACTAAACGGGCACGTAGCTGCTGACCATCGGCGAGCAGCAGTGTTGCGCCTGTTTGATCGGTAGTGAACTTTTGAGGGCTTGCGGGGGATAAGATATTGATCTGACTACAATCTTGCAAAGCACGCCATAGCGCAGTTTGCAATTCACGATTTTCTAGCATAAACGCCAGCTCATCGACGCCCGCTTCTAGCGCATCAAATTGCAAAACGGTGCCCTGAGTATCGCCAAAAATTTTCATCGCCGATGTCGCTTGTAAGCGACTCGCATCCATGCGTTGCCACGCGCCAATACGCTGCAACATTTTTCGGCTAGCACGGCTAATGGCGTAAATACGCTGATCCCAAGAATCTTTTGGCCATTCCAATGCAGGTTGACGGCCTTCAATCAATAAGACCGAAAGACTTGTTTCTTTTAGCGCCAAAGCTAAGGCGCTGCCCACTAAACCGCCACCAACGATGATGACATCTGCGTCAAAATTTTCCATGGGGGGAGTTTATCAGGCCGCTTTATGCTTTGGAAACCCAGAACAAGCCCTGCATCTCTTTAAGTGTCAAACTACCTTCGCCCACCAAACGCTTCTAGCAGCATATCTTCCTGCGGCAAAATCAGTTTTTCTGCAAATGCGCCTCGCTCCCATTCTTTCATTGCCGGATGAGCCAGCATCACATCGCGATAAATAGCCGCATCTTCAGGTAAAGGGACGTTATAGCTATGCAAACGCCAAACCACAGGCGCATACATCGCGTCTGCTATAGAAAATGCGCCAAATAGATAAGGACCCGCTTCTGCTAGCTGACGGGCTTCACGCCAAATGCTACAAATACGCTCAATATCTTGCTTAGCGCTCAAGGTTAAATGTCCCCCTTGAGCACGTAATTTAATATTCATCGGCAATTCACAGCGCAAATGAGAAAACCCCGAATGCATTTCCGCCGAAATACAGCGAGCACGTGCTCTTGCCTTGGCGTTTGCTGGCCACATATGTGGGTATGTTTCTGCTAAATACTCCGCAATTGCCAAACTATCCCAGATATTAAATCCATCGTCGTAAAGACAGGGAAGCAAGCCACTTTCAATATATTCACGATATTCTTGCTCGCCTCCTAAGGGTGCATTCTGTTCCAAAAACTCAATATAAAAATGTTTAAGTAACATCCACGGGCGTAATGACCATGAGGAATAATTTTTACTCGCAATATGCAATTGATACATCGCAACTCCTTTGTTCTGGCTGCATTAGAGGCAGCTCACTCAACCAGACTATGTCATTGCCCCGCCTATATCCAGAATGACTTACCTTAATAGATCAGAAATCCTTCTTGTAAGCCTATAGATCAGCAAGCTTGCACTCTACGCAGCAGCCGCTAAGCTAATTTATGCTGATTTCCTATTTACTCCTGATCACCAGCGCCATAGGCGGAGTGTGCTTATTACAAAGCCAGCCCGTCTTACCCCCTTTTTGGCCAGCGCTCTGTTTAGCGCTCTTGTGCTGGCTGCTAAGCCGTTGGCGGTTTAAACAAATACTAATGCTGCTGGTGACTTTAGCCCTAGGATTCTCATGGGCCAACTGGCACGCACATCTTCGTATGGCGGATAGGCTAGATCCAGCCCTTGAGCAACAAGCCATCGAAATCAATGGCTTGATTACCGATTTGCCACAGACCACACGCTTTGGCACGCGCTTTTTATTTATCCCCGATCCGGCTCCTCAGCAACGCTTACCCGGCAAGATTCAATTGCAATGGTATGGCTTGCCCGATCGAGTTAAAGCGGGTGAGCGCTGGCATTTTTTAGTGAAGCTCAAACAAGTCCATGGCCAAAGCAACCCAGGTAGCTTTGATCTGGAAAGTTGGTTTTTACAACAAGGAATAGGCGCAACAGGCACGGTAAAATCAGGCGAACGGCTCACAGGGCAAGGCGCTTGGCTACATCAGATTCGTGCGCGTTTACGGACGCATATTCTGCAAGCCCTGCCCGATGCACCTTATCGCGGCGTGATGATTGCGCTCACGGTAGGCGATCAAGGCTCCATTCCACAAGAGCAGTGGCAACGCTTTGCTGCCACAGGCATTACACACTTGATCAGTATCTCTGGCTTGCATATTACTTTGCTAGCTGCCATTGCTGCAGCCATCAGCAGCTGGATTTGGCGGCGCATTCCCTATCTAGCAGCCCGCTTTGCCGCACAGCGTGCCGCACTAATTGCCGGAGTCATCACCGCTTTTGGCTATTGCCTCTTGGCGGGGATGGCCGTGCCAACGCAACGCACCCTGTTTATGCTGACGATTGCTGCGGCTTGCCTTTGGCGCGCCCAGCCCAGCGCCAACAGTGCCATTTGGGCTACGGCACTCTTCGTCACCGTGATGATTGATCCTTTTGCCGTTTTATCCATTGGCTTTTGGCTGTCTTATCTAACGGTGGGCGCCTTACTTTGGGCGGGCAGTAATCAACTTGGCGAGGGCAAAAAGTGGCAGATGTGGATCAGCACGCAAGCGGCGGCCACCTTGGCTTCTGCACCGATTTTATTAGTAGTATTTGGCCAATTACCGCTGGTTTCTCCGCTGGCCAATGCCTTTGCGATTCCCATTGTAAGTATTTTCATTACGCCACTCGCCTTGGCTGGCTTACTTGATCCTAGCGGCTATTTACTCTATGGCGCTGAACGTTTATTTGCGGCGACAGATTATCTACTGCAATGGTGCAGCACTCTGCCCACCATTGCTTTCAATATGCCCAGCTCACTCACGCTATTGCCTGCGGCATTTGGCGTTCTGCTCTTACTATTACCGCGAGGCATGCCCGCAAGGCATTTAGGGCTGATCTGCTGCCTGCCGTTATTTATCCCCCACGCTCCCCCTATCCAGCAAGGCCAATACCGCGCCACCGTTTTAGATGTAGGCCAAGGCCTCGCTGTTTTAGTGCAAACCGCCCAGCACCAGCTGTTGTTCGATACCGGCCAGTTGCCCAATGGCGATCGTGTTTTACTACCCGCCTTACGCAGCATGCAAATTCGCCAGCTAGATACGCTGATTTTGTCGCATAACGATCAAGATCATATTGGCGCAGCCGCTCCCTTACTCAGCAAAATACCCACGAAAATGATTTGGCATAGCCTGCCGGATCATCACCCGCTCTGGGCAGAGTACTCCAAGCAACCCAAACAGCCCTGCCAAGCGGGTAAAACATGGCTTTGGGATAAAGTACGCTTTACCTTTATTTGGCCCGATCCCCAATTTTTACCCAGCACAGACAACGCCCGTGGCTGTGTACTGCTGGTTGATAATGGCCAGCACAAATTACTCATCCCCGCCGATATTGGCATCCATGAAGAGGCCCATTTAATTGAGCAGGGCCTAGGGAAAATCGACATCCTGCTGGTGCCACATCACGGCAGTAAAAGCTCATCATCCCTACCCTTTGTTGAGCAAAGTGCACCGCAATACGCCATTTTTTCAGTGGGTTATTTAAATCACTTTGGCCACCCCAAGCCAGAAATCGTCGCCCGCTACAGCGCCATCCAAGCGCAAAACTTACGCACAGACCAGACAGGCGCATTAATTTTTGATGTGGGCCAAGAAATAAAACTCACCCGTTGGCGGCAAGCCCATCCGCATTATTGGTCTGCATCTGCCGCAGAAGCGGCAAAATAGAGCTATTCACGACAATCTTTCGTATTTCACTTCCCTTATAAAGCCGCTCACCTCTGTCGACCCAGTAAGGTAATCACTATTGTTTGTTAACTTATATTCAGTTAACGTAAGCAATTTTACAGGGTTTATGCCATGCCAATCCGACTCACTGGGCTTTACCGCTACCCGCTTAAATCCAGCCAAGGGCAACGCCTAGCGCAGAGCGAAGTACTCAGTAGTGGCCTGCCTTTTGATCGCATGTGGATGATTGCAAGACCCAATGGCCTGCTGGTCACTGGGCGTGATTTCCCCAAATTAGTGCTCTTATCAGCCGAACCAAGTCATGAAGGCCTTACTCTGAACGCACCTGGCATGCCCTCGCTCTTTATTGCCACGGCTTTATTTAACAAAATTCACCCAGCCAGTGTTTGGAAAAGCGACTTTACCGCCCGTCATGGCGCAAGCGATGCAGATGCTTGGTGCTCCGCCTATTTGGGCGAGCAAGTGGTCTTGCTTTGGGCGGGTTTCGTGCTTAATCGCCACAGCACCACCGATATTCCCATCGCCTTTGTCGATGGCCACCCCTTACTGCTGATTGGTGAAGCGTCCCTTGGGGATATCAGCGAGCGTGTTGGCCGCAGCCTATCGATGCAACGCTTTCGCCCCAATTTAATTGTGCGTGGGGGGAGTGCCTTTGCAGAAGATGGCTGGAAGAAAATCCGCATTGGCGAAGTGATTTTTAATGTAATCAAGCCGTGTGATCGCTGCGTCTTTACCACCATAGACCCAGAAACGGCCGAAAAATCCAGAGATCAAGAGCCATTACGCACCTTAGCTAAATATCGTAAAACGCCTGAAGGCGTGATGTTTGGTCAAAATATTAACGTCGAAAAAGGAGGGGTCATTAGCGAAGGAATGGCAGTAGAAATACTAGAGTAATTCCCCAATAAAAATATAATGGAGATCATAAAGTGGTAAAAAAACTATTTTGGCCCTTGGTTCTGCTTTCCCTATTTCTAGCTATTACGATCGGCTATTTCGCGCCAATTGCTGATAATGCCGCGGCAAGAGCAGCGGCAGTCATCAGCCCAGCCAGTGATGCATGGCGGGCCGCTTTACCTCTTGATCCAATAGCTGCAACTGAAGCCTATATGCAGCGAATCTCCCCAGCCAACAAAGCCCGTTCTGATGCCTATTTTGAAGGCGGCTATTGGCTACTACTTGCCAATACCCTATTAGGCCTTGCTGCGTGCTGGATTATTCTTCAATCGGGGATATTAATTCGCATTAGAGACAAAGCCGAGCAAATCACTCGCTTTAAGTTTCTACAAACCTTCGCCATTAGCAGCGGCTTTGTCTTCTTCTTAAGCTTATTATCATTTCCGCTCACGGTGTACCAAAGTTTTTTTCGGGAACATCAATACGGCTTGGCTAATCAGTCTTTTGCTGCCTGGCTCATCGAGCAAGCCATTGGCAATACCATTTCGATCATTAGCCTAGGCCTATTTTTTACCCTTATTTATCTATTTATTCAAAAAGCACCACGCACTTGGTGGGCTTATGGCGCGGTGCTCAGCATTGGGTTGCTAGCGATTATGATGCTTTTAGGGCCAACATATATTGACCCTTTATTTAATAAATACCAGCCGCTGAGTGATCAAAAAGTAAAAGATTCTATCTTATCAATCGCGCGTGCAAATGGCGTACCGACCGATAATGTCTATCAATTTGATGCATCTAAACAAAGCAACCGCATTAGCGCCAATGTCAGCGGGATATTTGGCAGTGCGGCCATTCGTTTAAATGATAATTTATTACACCGCAGCAGCTTGCCCGAAATCGAGGCGGTCATGGGGCATGAAATTGGGCATTATGTGTTAAACCATGCCTATAAAATGCTGATCAACATCAGCTTAGTTTTACTATTTGGATTTATTTTTATTCATAAAAGCATGGGTATTTCAATTAAACATTGGGGAGCACAGCATAAGATTAAATCTCAAAGCGACCCAATTAGCTTGCCCTTATTTAGTGCCTTTTTATCTATTTATTTTTTCTTAATGACCCCCGTTCAAAACACCATTATTCGCACAGCAGAAGTAGAAGCCGATGCCTTTGGGATGAATGCTGCACGACAAGCCGATGGCATGGCCGAAGCCAATTTAAAGCTCACCGAATATCGGAAATCAAACCCAAGCGATTTAGAAGAGTTTTTCTTTTTTGATCACCCCAGCCCTAAAAAACGCATCTATGCCGCCATGCGCTGGAAAGCTGAGAATTTGAAATAAACAATAAAGCCGGCATTCGCCGGCTTTATTGTTTACTGATGGAGCGATATGAATCCAGATTGCGGGACTTTAAAATACCAAAGACTCACAAAACAACTTAATTCAACCCTGTTTTTCTCCGTGAAACTCCGTGTTCTCTGTGCCCTCTGTGGTCCAAGGGTGGGTTTTCGCCGAGTAGCATCCCTTACTCTGCAGGAATCGGCCGCACTCGCGCAATCACCTGATTGCCACAACCTTTGTATTCAACCGACTGAAACGACAACATCCTGGCCATAGAAATGCCCCGTCCATGCGGATCAAATGCGCGCTCGGGTGACATTTCTAAAAAGGGCTGCCATTCAAAACCCCTACCTTCATCGGTAATGGTAAAAATAATGTCTGCTTCTTCCCGACAAAATGCCACTTTCACTTTGCGCTTTTCGTACTCAGGCAGGGTTAAGCGAGCCTCTACTTCATCTTGCCAGCAGCCATGCTGTAACAACCGCGTTTTTTCTGCATAGCTAATGGCTAAATTACCATGCTCTACCGCATTCACCAGTAATTCTGACAAACCTAATGCAACACGCTGCGGCTCTGGGCAAGCATTTGATAGCAACAATGTAAGGTGGCGTGCTTCTTCCAAAGTTTGGAAATGAAACTCGCCCTTCATCAATAAATGATAAGAG
>JANYCY010000013.1 GCA_025360045.1 Janthinobacterium sp.
AAGAAGGCCGCCCCGACCAGCACGAAGGCCCCTCACTGCGGATAATCGGCTCGGCGAAAAAGGCTGCTCGCTCGCTGCCTCGCTACCCCTTTTCCGAAACCCCGATCCGCTTATTCCTCGCTTCGGCGTGCTTCAAGGGGATTTTTAAGCCCCATGCAGAGGGCATGGATATTATGTTTTTTCGCGGCTTGCTAAGGCACAAGCAAATTAGTTAGCACATATGGGGTGATACTCGCCGTTTATTAAATTCATTTTGCTGAGCTTGAAACCACTCAAATCCCAATAAATGGCTCAGTTCAAAATGGTTTTCTCCGTGAAACTCCGTGTTCTCAGTGTCCTCCGTGGTTCAAGATTTGGGTTTTGCTTGTGTAATATCTGTTAACCATGAGCACAAAAAAAACGGCATAGCGCAGGCGCTATGCCGTTTTTCGTGGGATGGCCGTCTTACTTGGCCAATTCCAGTACTACCTTGGCAGGTAGGGCAATTTTATTTTCTGTGCTGTATTGATAGTCATGGAAAATATGTTCAGCACTCAGCATTTGGTAGCTGCCGTCTGCTAGTTTGTGGCTCGTGTCTTTTAGGCGATAGGTGTAGTGGCCACAGGTCCAGCAGTCAAAATTGCGCATATGCGTGCATAAGCAGGTTTTATCCATGACCTTAATGCGCTTTGCATCTGGCTCAATGGCGATCACGCGGTTATATGCTTCGATATAGCTGCAGTTCCCTTTGGCATCGAGCAGATAGCCGTAGGCTTCGCAGTTTGGACGAATACCCGCGCTAATCGATGGGCTGTTTTTTAACATGCGCATCGGATAGCCCGTTGGGGATATTTGGTTTACTTCGATATTCTCTTCGCTGGTTTTGAAGTATTCCTGCTGCACATCGGCAGGCAGGCCGCATTCTTCCGAAACGGTAAAGCGAGTCGCCACTTGTACGGCTGAGGCACCTGCTTCAAGGTAAGCCACTGCATCTGAGCCAGTAAAGATGCCGCCAGCAGGGATAATCGGGATATCCAGATGTTCATCCCGCATAAACTGGTGGATTTCGGCCACGATAGTCGCCAAATCGTATTGCGCCCAATCCATGCCAAAGCCTAAGTGGCCGCCCGCCAGCGGGCCTTCTACGACCACATAATCTGGCAAGCGGTTGAGCTTGGCGTTTTTACGTAAAAACAGCTGCAAGGCGCGCACAGAAGAAACAATAATCCCCAGCTTGGCATCGCGAAAGCGTGGGTGATCTTCCATGAGCCCCATCGAGCCTAGATGCAAGCCTGCGGCTAAGGTAATGCCATCAATGCCTGCATCTAAAGCGGCATTTAAACGCACACGAAGGGTTTCCTTCGGGGCGTTCATGGTGAGCTTTTCCATGCAATTGATAAACACCAGCCCATCGCCCCGTTTGGCTTCCATGGTTTTGCTGACGTGTAGCTTGGTCGCTTCTTCTAAGCGGCCCAGATTAAACTGAACTTCAGATTTATCCGAGTTGGCTACATTGTGTTTGTATTGCTGTAGTTTTTCTTTAACTTGTTTGGTTTTGTAGCGACGATCAGTCACCGTGTTGATCATGGCGTCTGAAATATGGCCAACACCACCGAGGCGAGCAGCTTCAAGTGCCAGATCGGCAGTGGAAATATCGACACCCATACCGCCAATCATGATCGGTACGAGTTCTTTTTTACCGAAGCGAAGGCGGAAATCATCTACACGTTTCATCGTTTGTACTTTAACCAAGTAATCAAAAAGGGGCTAAACCTTATATGCATCGCATATTCTCAAAGCATCGAGATGCATGAGGGAGGGGATTTTGCTGGTAAATTCAAATTAAAATGAGCATTTGAATTACGGTAATTATTGCTTCACCGCTATTTTTTACGCTTTTAATCCCCTTTCATCTTGATGTTTCGGCGCAATTATCTCACTATTTACGGATTAATTTGTCATATAAATCAGGGAGCTAAGGCGGTTTTTTGCATGCTAATGAGCTCGCTAATCCCTTGTTCTGCTAAGTCTAATAATGTATTCATTTCTGCACGACTAAATGCTTCGCCCTCGGCTGTTCCTTGGACTTCTACAAATTTTCCGCTGGCGGTCATCACCACATTCATATCTGTTTCGCAATCTGAGTCTTCTGGATAATCCAGATCGAGCACGGCGGTGCCCTTATAAACACCGACCGAGATGGCCGCTACGTGTTCACGGATAGGCGATGTGCTGAGCTTGCCTGCGGCAATCAAGCCATTAATCGCATCGGTCAGCGCCACAAATGCGCCGGTAATGCTCGCGGTACGGGTGCCGCCATCGGCCTGGATTACATCACAATCGATCACAATCTGTCGCTCGCCTAAGGCCGCCATATCAACCACAGAGCGTAATGAGCGGCCAATCAGGCGCTGAATTTCCTGTGTGCGGCCACTTTGCTTGCCCTGAGCCGCTTCACGGCGCATGCGGGTATTGGTGGAGCGGGGCAGCATGCCGTATTCCGCAGTCACCCAACCTTGGCCCTTCCCTTTGAGGAAAGGCGGCACGTTTTCTTCTACCGACGCTGTGCAGAGCACCTTGGTATCGCCAAATTCAATCAAGACCGAGCCTTCGGCGTGACGAGTGTATTGGCGAGTGATGCGAACGCTGCGAAGTTCATCGGTGCGACGTGCGGAAGGGCGCATAAGGAGTCTCATTTTTATTAAAGTTGGGTTGATTATACCGCTGCTATGGCTTTTCGTTGCTTGGCAATTCTTTACCCTGCAATAAGTCACATTGATACCCTACAGTGACCATGTGACTGATATGTGGCAATGCGATAGAAAATGGGTGAGCGGGGGCTTGTGGTTGAGCTGTTATTTTTTGAGCAATATCGAGGTTATTTTTTGAAAATAAGCCCTAAGACGCCAAACAATATCGGCTGGTGTAATAGATAAATCAGCAGGCTATGCCGCCCCAAAAAACGCAGTGGGATGAGCCATTTTGCGTCGCCTTTTGCTAGCCATGCGGAGGGGATTTTATTTTTTACTGCTAGACCAAGTAAGACAACACCAAACCAAGGTAGGAGTGGGACGTAGTCTTCTGTCATTGGCTTGTAAGTCATCATCCCAAGCCAAGCGAGAGCAGGGTGATTAAATAAGAGGGCTTGCAATAGATTGCCAAGCAAGATCAGAGCGATGCCTAGTATTAAACTTACAGTGGCTTTTTTGGCAAAAAACGGTGCGAGCAGCCCCGCTACAAAAAAGAAGTGCAATACGCCAAACCAAATCACGGCATGAGGGAAAATAAACCAGCTGCCAAGGGTGGCCGCGCCTGCACAGGCAAAGAGTTTGATTTGGCGTTTTATATTGATCGAAGGCCCCGTGCTTAAGCCGGCAACCCCCGCAAAGAGCGTGACGATAAGCGTGCGCAGTGCCACCCATTCTGGATCAATATTGGTCTGTACTGCCAGCTGACCAAAGTAAGCGAGATCAAAGCAAAAGTGGAAAAACACCATCAAGATCACGGCCGTGCCGCGCAGCAAATCAGGCAGTGGGCTGCGACTATGGATGGCTATAGGCATTATTTAGAGTATTTCTCAATGGCGGCTTGAATCTCTGCAATCGCGGCTTCGATGTCTTCATCCGTAATATTTTCGCTGGCCAGTAAAGGATCGATATGGGTGCTAATGGTGTTGATATCTAATTTTTGAGTGGAAACGAAGGCATTTTCAGAAAAAAACTGCTCGTCGGCATCGTGCCAGTTAATCCCTAACGCACTGATATTGTCAGCAAACTTACCACCATGTAATTCTGCTTGATCCATCAATTGTGGGATGGAAAACAGCACGGGGTAGGTGGATAAAAAGTGCACGAGTTGACTTTCAGTCACGCCGCCCCATAGGCCATCGGTACAAAGCAGTAGGGTATCGCTATCAATCAGTGGAATTTTGCCGCCTAGCTCAATATCAGGCCTGATCGTGCCGCCTAGGCAGTTATAAATTTTATTTCGCTCTGGATGAATGAGCGCTTCTTCTGTGGTGATTTTGCCATCATTCAGCAGTTTTTGAACTTTAGAATGATCTTTGGTTTGCAACAGAATTTCGTTTTTGCGCAGCAAATAAAGCCGTGAATCACCCACATGAGCCCAAAATAAAGTGCCATCTTGAATAATGCAGGCCACAACAGTGGTGCGAGGAATTTCTAGCAAATGGTGCTTACTTGCGTAATTGGCAATGGCCCCGTGGCATTGCATTAAGGCATCTTGCAGAAATTGATTTGGGGTTTTAATAAAGGGCTGGGCTTTTTTTTGAAATTGATGGGTGAGGAGTTCCACGGCAATTTGTGCGGCAATCTCGCCGTGTAAATGTCCTCCCATCCCATCGGCCACCACAAGCAAGAGCGAATCTCGGCTATAAGAATACCCAAGTCGATCTTGATTATATTGGCGACCGCCTTGGCGGCTATTTTGATATACGGTGAATTTCATTCTGTTTCCAGCTGGCCTTTATTGGAATATTCGGCCCATTTACGGCGCAGGGTATTCACAATACCACTGCGTTTAACGGGGGCCGAGCCTCGCTCTAATAGCTGCTTTTGTAGCTGCGGCACGCTCTGTGGGCGACGGCTTGGATCCAAGCTTAAGCAAGCAGAAATCAGCTCGAGCAGCTCGGGTGAATAGCGATCCCCATATCGATCGTGGAGCTTGACCACTTTGTCATTTTTTAAGCGCTGATCAGCGGGTTGTGGTGCTGTACCGGCAATACAAGCAAATAGGCTGGCACCCACGCCATAAATATCGGTCCATGGGCCATGAGCATCTTTTTTATTATATTGCTCAGGCGCGGCAAAGCCAGGGGTATACATGGGGGTGAGCTTGCTTTGCTCTAGGGCTAAGGTTTGGCGGGCTGAGCCAAAATCCAGTAATACAGGTGAGCCATCTTTGCGAATATAAATATTGGCAGGTTTAATATCTAAATGCAGCAGCTTATTAAGGTGAACTTCGCGCAAACCATTGAGTAAATGGTAAAAAACATGGCGAATTAAGCCTTCATCTACGCCCTCTCGATCGTGTTTTAGCTGAATTTCTTTTTGCAAAGTACGGCCACGCTCATATTCCATCACCATATAAACCGTGTCATTTGCACGGAAAAAATTGCGCACCCGTATAATGTTGGGGTGTTGAATATGAGCGAGTGTTTTCCCCTCTTCAAAAAAACACTTTAAGCCGTGGCGAAACAAAGCAATACTTTCTTGGCTTCGTGCTTGTACCAACTCACCTTCGGTTCTGAGCGCTAAAGAATTAGGTAAATACTCCTTAATGGCGACGGGATAATCTTTTTCGTCATGTGCCAGATACACAATACTAAAGCCGCCTGCCGACAGCAGTTTAGCAATCGTGTAGTTTTGGAGTTGATAGCCGCGTGCGAGCGGTTGATTACTTGGGGTTGCCATCCGACTCTTTTCGTTATACTTGTGTATCTGTTAATTTTGATTTCAGCTTGATGGAATGTAAAGCAAATCCCTATAAAGGAGCTCTAATGATTTTAAGTATGACTGGTTTTGCCTCTATTCAGCGCGAATTGCCAGGTGGCACGCTGAGTATGGAGCTGCGCTCGGTGAATCACCGTTTTTTAGACCTCACCCTTAGAACACCAGAAGAGCTACGACCTTTGGAAGGCGGGATTCGTGAACGGGTAGCTGCTAAATTAGCACGTGGCAAAGTAGAGTGCCGAATTAACTGGAATGCCCGTGCGGGTGGAGAAGCAGCCTTACAACTTAATACCGAGTTATTACAACAATTATTAGCCGCTGCTGCAATAGCTAAGAAAATAGCACCTTTAGCGTCAGAACTACAACTAGGCGAATTACTCCGCTGGCCAGGTGTACTGTCAGCCCAAGTCGCCGCCCCCGAATCACTGGCTGCCGCCTGTTTAGAAGTATTAGATGAAGCCCTGATCGATTTTAGCGCCAGCCGTGGCCGAGAAGGCGATAAGCTCAAAGCCCATCTACTGGAGCGCATTGCCGGCATGCAAGCCATTGTGGATGACGTCACCCCGCTCATCCCACAACTGGCAGCCGCTTACGAAGCCAGAATGAAAGCGCGCTTTCTAGAAGCCCTTGGCACCATGGAAGACGACCGCGTTCGCCAAGAAATTGTGATCTTTGCGCAAAAAATTGATATCGACGAAGAACTCTCGCGCCTAAATGCCCACTTTAGCGAAATCCGCCGCATCCTAGAAAAAGGCGGCTCCGTCGGCAAACGCCTCGATTTCCTCATGCAAGAGCTGAACCGCGAAGCCAATACCCTAGGCTCGAAATCCGTCAGCGCCGAAACCAGCCGCGCTTCGATTGAGCTAAAAGTATTGATAGAGCAGATGCGAGAGCAAATTCAGAATATTGAATAGTGTTTTATGCCATTTCACAGCATGCTCAAAATCCCCACAAACCCAGCAAATACTGGGTTTTTGTGTCAGCTTGTAGCCTGTGGTAGTTGTGTATTCTGTGTCGAGTAGATATACAAGCAAGAGTTACTCGATCATTTGATAATGGGGCTTGGTGATACACTGTGAATTGGCAGAAAGAGGGAGTACATGATGACTTATGCACAAAGAATCATTGAATTAGCGAGCCAGTTACCTGAGCCGGTATTGGCTGAAATTGTTGATTTTGCTGAGTTTCTAGCACAGAAGCAGCAAAAAACAGCAGCGGGTCAGTCGCTTGAGCACTTAATTGGCAGCATGAAAAATAGCCCTGTATTTGCTGGCCGCGATCCTTTAGAGATTCAACAAGAAATGCGTAGCGAGTGGGTGCGCTAATGCTATTGGATACCAATATTGTGATTGGCTTACTGGCTGGTGCAGATACAACGGTGGCGGCATTTAAGGCCGAGCAAAAGCCGCTAGCTAGTTGTGCCGTATCCGTCATTACTCGCATGGAAGTATTGAGCTGGCAAGGCATGACCGAAGAAGGGGCTGCTTTAGCGAATCGGCTATTTAGTGGCTTGCGTGTATTGCCTATCAGTGACGAAATCGAAGCGGCAACCATTGCACTACGCCGACGCCGCAAGGTAAAGCTGCCTGATGCAATCATTGCCGCCACCGCGCAAGCGCATGGCCTGCAATTGCTGACACTGGATCAAGGATTGTTATCGGTCAACAACGAGACAATCTAAACGTAACTATTAGTGCTTGTTTGCCGCTAGATTGAGCACGCTATGCACGCTCGCTTGGCTGGGGTTAAAGCCAAAGTGCTGGCGAAAGCGTCGGGAGAAGCTGGCTATTTCTTGATAGCCTGCATGTTTGGCGGCGAGGCTGACGCTTAGTCCATGCATTAAATGCTCTTTGGCTTGATCCATTTTCATTTTAAATACCACCTTGCTGGGGGAGGTGCCCAGATGCTGGGCGCAGAGCCGGTGCAAATGCGTGGTGGTGATATGCAGCTCCTCTGCTAAGGCCGCATTACTCCAGTCTTGATTTAAATTCTGTTGCACATGGGCAAATAGCTGCTGCAATTGCTCGGCCCAACCCAAGGGCGGGCGCAGAGGCTGGATGGTGCGCTCAATCACTAAATTTAAAAAATCCAACGCTGGCACAACCAAGTTTTGCGTGTCCCCCTGATTAAAACGCTGCGTTTCTCGATGAAACTGTGTAACGGCATCGAGTAGGGCCGGGCCGTCGTCAGAGTGGGTGACTGAAGGCCGATCTTGATTGAGATGAATCCAGCGCTGATGGTGGTAGAGCAGCAGCCAGACATGCTGCATGGGCGCGTCCCCCGTGCGGCGATGCCCGCTATGAACGCCTTGGGGCATAAATGCCAATTGCCCAGCGCTAAAGGGGAGCGTACTGCCATCTGGGGTAAAAATCTCGCCATGGCCTGAGAGGCAAAACACCAGTGCATGCAAGGGCGCATCAATGCGCTCGATCTCAAAAAAATCTCTGCCCTCGCTGACACCACACATCAAAATGCCTCGATGCCTAAGCGGTGGATAGGATGCTTGGTGAAACACATGTGCGCCCACCATGATCTGTGGGGATTCTGGGCCAATATCGAAGCGTTCGCGGTAGATAAGGGGCATGGTGGATGTGAGTTTTGGACAAATCGAATGTCATATTGCAACATTCTTATTGTTTTCACAAGCCTGTAGATTGGCTGTCTTAGTGCTTTCAATAGCCATGCTACTACAGTGTGCTGGAAGTCATACTCGACACTAAAACCCAAACCTTGAACCACGGAGGAAAAGGAGGACGCGGAGGGCCACGGAGAAAAACGGGTGAGAAACCAAGGTTTTCTCAGTGAAACTCCGTGTCCTCTGTGCCCTCTGTGTTTCAAGAGTGGGTTTTATTAGGAATCCACAATGTTGATTCAAGTTGAAAATTTAAGCCGTATTTATCGCTCACCGCTTCCGGCCAACGACTGGAGGACGCGCGTGCAACAGCTGATTTTCCCTCGCTATGAAGACCATCTTTCGGTGAGCGATGTGAACTTTACGATTGCGGCGGGGGAGTGCGTGGGCTTGGTGGGGCCAAATGGAGCGGGTAAATCGACGACGATTAAAATGTTGACCGGCATTTTGGCACCCAGTAGCGGCAGCGTGTTGGTGGCGGGTCATCATCCTCAGCAAGATCGCCTGCAATATGTGCAGAAAATTGGCGTGGTTTTTGGCCAGCGCAGCCAGCTATGGTGGGATTTACCGGTTAAAGACTCATTCGAAATTTTGCAGGCCCTATTTGCGGTGCCACAGGCGGTATTTAATGCGCGTTTGGCCTTGTTTTGCCGCGAGGCTGGCTTAGATGAGTTTTATCATCGCCCCGTTCGCACACTGTCCTTGGGGCAACGGATGTTGTGTGAAATTGCGGCGGCTTTTTTGCATTGCCCCGATGTGGTTTTTTTAGACGAGCCAACCATTGGCCTCGATCTAGAAATGAAATCCAGCATGCGTGATTTAATTCGTCAGCTCAATGGTGAGGGCACCACCGTGCTGATTACATCGCACGATGTGGGAGACATTGAGCGGCTGACGCAGCGTTTACTGCTGATAGATAAGGGTACTTTACGCTTTGATGGTAGCTTGGCCGATTTTCGCTCGCATGCGGGGGACGGACGTTGGTGGGCGGCGCGGCTAGGGCCAGAATTTATGGCGCTGGCTGAGCAGCAGCTAAGGGGTCACCCTGCCGCCTTGCCGGTACGCTTACGTGGCGAATGGCTGGAAATTGCTCGCCATGATGCGCTGCCTTTCGCTGAGCTGATGCAAATGCTGGCCCCCTTTGCGGTGAGCGAGCTCAAACCAGTAGAGCAGGAGTTTGAAGAGTTATTGCACGGCTTTTATCTAGCTTCTGCGAAAGAGAGGGCGCTATGTTAAGGACCCAAAATAGCCTTCTCAATAAGATTGTTATTCCCGAGTGTTGGTGTCGGGAATCTAGGCGCTCTACTGGATCCCCGATTAATACCCTCGGGGATGACGGGCATGTCAATTGGGCCGCCATATGAACAATATCCTAAGTACCCTAAAAGCCTGCTCAGCCTTAGCTTGGGGTAGCGCGCGTCTTGTAGCCACCGATCGAAAAGGCGCGGCGCTGATTACCCTTGGCTATTTATTAGCGATGTGGCTGCTGTATTACCTGTGGGCGGCGCTCTATAGCGATAATCCAGCGCGGGCGGGGATGACGTTTCAAACGGCGTTGCTGCATATTGCCACCGCCCAAACGCTGTTTGCTTTTTTGCCTGCAGGCACAGATTGGCGGATTGCTAGAGACATTCATTCTGGCGATATTGCTATGCAGCTGATTCATCCGATGGCGCTATGCCTGCGGCAGTTTGCATTGTCTTTGGGCCGCTCCATGATGCAGGCCATGTATATCTTGCCCGCATTTTTTACTTTTTTATGGTGCTTTGATTTAAGCCTTACACCGCAATCCATACCGCTGGCTTTTATATCGGTGAGCCTGTCTTTTCTGCTGCTGTTTTGTATCGACTTTATCGTCGGTCTGGCTGGCTTTATTGCCCGTGATTTATGGGGCATTACGGCGAGTAAAGACGTCTTGGTGCAGTTCCTTGGCGGAGCCCTGATTCCGCTGGCTTTTTTACCCGAGTCTTTTCGCACCTTCTTGGCTTATTTGCCTTTTGGCCACTTCTTTAATACGCCAGTTGGCTATCTCACCGGCGAAATGGGTAGTGTAGAAGCGCTGCTAATCCAAGGAGCATGGGCGCTAGGCTTTGTGCTGGCCGCGGTGCTTGCAGGGCGATTGCTGCTGAGAAAAATGGTGATATTTGGGGCTTAGATGGAGATTCCATCCTTGATCAGAGAGAAACGTATGAAACACAGTCCATTTTGGCAAGCGTATCGACGCATGCTGGGTACTGAAGCGCGAGCCCGTTTAGAAAATCGCGCTGATTTTGCTTTGATGATTTTAGGTGTACTAGCCACGTCTTTATCCACGGCAGCCACTTTGTATTTTATGGTGGGTGAAAGCGGGCGGATTGCAGGCTGGGGGCGGGGTGAGCTGATTTTTATGCAGGGCTTTATGTTCTGTATTTTTGCGCCACAAAGCGCTTGCTATAACGGTATGTTTTGGTTGGAGCATTGGCTAAAAACCGGCCATTTTTTGCGCTTTTATTTGCGCCCAGCTCATCCCCTGTTACTGCTGGCCTTGGAGCGCTTTCACCCGCAGGGCTTTGTGGTGCTGACGATAGGCCTTGCCTATTGCGCCTTTGGCCTGTGGGGAAGCCCTATCTTGGCCGAACCGGTGTTTTATCTGGGCTTTATCCTGTTAATGCCCTTAGCCGCCGTGGTGTTGTGGGCGATCAATATGGCCGCTATTTCAACGAGCTTTTGGATAGGCGAAGCGTATCCCGTGTTTATGACGGTGGGAAAACTTACCGATATGTCGCGCTATCCACTCGATCTTTTCCCAAAATTAGCCGCCACGCTGTTTATGGCGCTCCCCTTGGCTGGAACCGTATGGTGGCCCTGCCAAGCTTTGCTTCGAGGGGCCAACTTGCCCCTTACCATTTTGGCTATGGTGGCGTTGGCAGGGGCGTGCACTTTGCTATTACATTGGATGTGGCAGGGAGGAATGCGGCGTTATGCGGGGGCGGGCGGCTAAGTTGTTGTATTTTTATGCTTTCTACAAGTTTAAATGGAGCTTATTAGGGTGGAGGGTATGCTGTAGATCCGCAGCGTATGGATACATCATTGATTCTGACTTAGGGGAATGGAATGGCTCAAATACAAAATTTGCTCTTGGCATTGATGGCGGCTTCTTCACTCAACGCCGCAGAGGCGGCAGCGCCTATGGTAAAAACCTCGGCACCGGGGTTTTATCGGGTGATGCTGGGAGATTTTGAAATAACAGCTTTATCAGATGGCACGGTGTCGTTGCCGGTGAGTAATATCCTCACCCATACCAGTAAGGCTAAAGTTGAAAAGACTTTGGCAAAGTCTTATTTGAGTAGCCCGCTGGAAACCTCGGTGAATGCTTATTTAATTAATACCGGTGAGAAACTGGTGTTGGTGGATACCGGCGCGGCGGGTTTATTCGGCCCAACGCTGGGGCATTTTGGCGAGAGTTTAAAAGCCGCAGGTTATTCACCTGATCAAATTGATGAAGTCTATATTACCCATTTGCATGGTGATCATATGGGCGGGCTAATGGCGGGAGGGGCATTGGCTTTTCCAAATGCCGTATTACGGCTGGATCAGCGTGATATTGACTTCTGGCTGAGCCAAGCCAATATGGATGCTGCGCCAGCTGAAGCCAAAATGTACTTCCAAGGTGCCATCGCCTCGGTGAGCCCCTATATCAAGGCAGGAAAGCTTAAAACATTTAATGGTGATACCGATTTAATTCCAGGTATTAAAGCGGTTTCTGCCAATGGCCATACAGCGGGCCATAGCATTTATAAAGTGCAAAGCAAGGGGCAAACTTTGGTGCTGTGGGGCGATTTAATGCACGTTGCCGCCGTGCAATTTGCCGAACCCAGTGTAACGATTCAATTTGATACTGACAGTAAGGCTGCGGCCAAAGAGCGCAAAAAGGCCTATGCCGAAGCGGCGAAAGAAGGCTATTTAATCGGCTCAGCCCATCTCTCTTTTCCGGGGTTGGGGCATTTACGGAAAGCGGACAAGGGCTATGAATGGCTGCCGGTGAATTACTCGCCAATGTATGGCAAGTAGTGAGAAGGGGTTTATGTAAAAAAGCCGAAGCAATTCGGCTTTTTTTGTTGAAAGTTCAAGCCAATCCTGCCGATTTAACTGATGTCACGCAGTGCTTATCTTTTTAGTGCCTTCGGCACGTTGGTTTCGGTGCGGGAGTCCCCCGCGTGGGACTCACTTTCTTGAACGGCCAAGAAAGTAAGCAAAGAAGGCCGCCCCGGCCAGCACGAAGGCCCCTCACTGCGGATAATCGGCTCGGCGAAAAAGGCTGCGCGCTCGCTGCCTCGCTACCCCTTTTCCGAAACCCCGAGCCGCTTATTCCTCGCTTCGGCGTGCTTCAAGGGGATTTTTAAGCCCCGTGCAGGGTGTCGCGATATAAATTAATTTTGCTGTGATTGAAGTTGCTCAAAACCCAATTAATAGTTCAGTTCAAAATACTTTCTTCTGCGCTATCCGTGGTTCAAGATTTGGGTTTCCGTTGCGTAACAGTAATTATTCAAACAACACCAAACACCGTTCCTCATGCTTAGGATGCGGGATGACGGTGGATGCGATGCCGTAAGCGGTGCTTAAGAGGGCTGGGGTAAGGACTTCTTGAGGTGTGCCGTAGGCGACAGTGCTGCCGTTTTTGAGCAGTAGTAAATGGCTGCACCAGCGGGCGGCGAGGTTGACGTCGTGTAGGACGATGGCAACGGCGATATTTTCTGTTTGAGCCAAGCGGCTAACTACGGCGAGTAAATCGTGCTGATGGCGTGGGTCTAAGCTGGCGGTGGGCTCGTCTAGTAGTAAATAACGCGGCTGGCTTGGGTTGGCGAGGATTTGTAGCAGCACGCGGGCAAATTGCACGCGCTGTTGCTCGCCACCCGATAGTTGAGTGTAGCGACGCTGAGCTAGATGGCTGATATCGGCAAGCTGCAAAACTTTTAAGCTTAAGCTGTGCACTGTGTGGGGGGGCAGCTCGCTAAAGGGGTAAGCCCCCATTTTGATGACTTCTTCTACGCCTAGATCGAAAGCTAGATTCGGGTTTTGCGGCAGCATGGCGCGCTGGCGGGCGAGCTTTTCCGCTGGCATGTCAGCGATATTTTCCCCTTTTAAGCAGATTTCACCTTGATCGGCTTTGATCTCGCCAGACAGTAGCGACAGCAGCGTGGATTTGCCTGCACCATTGGCTCCTAGAATGGCGGTGATTTCACCAGCACGCAGCGCTAATGAAACATCATTCAAAATGAGCTGCTTGGCGCGTTTAAAGTAAAGGTTTTGAGCATTTAATAAGCTGGGCATTTGTTTTTCCACAAAACAGGGAGGGTATTTTTTACACATAGGAGCGGCTTTAACCGCAAGTCTCATGGGCATTCGTATTAAGTTTGGTATTGATCATCAATCGTCCAAACATCGCATCATCGTAGGGCGGGTGCAACCCGCGTATTTTATTGCTCGCGGGTTGCACCCGCCCTACGAAAGCGGCAAGGTGAGTTTGATGGTGCATAGTGTATTCGCGGCCAAAGCAGCTCCTAGCTAGGGAGTTTATTTCCGTGAAATCAGCAGCCAAAGAAAGAAGGGCCCGCCGATCAGGCTGGTGACGATGCCAATGGGTAGCTCGGCCGGTTGTACCACTAAGCGGGCGACGCAGTCGGCGGCGACGAGGGCGATTGCACCGCCTAGCATGGCCGCCGGTAAGAGGCGTCGATGATCTGCGCCTAGCATCATTCGCACGAGGTGGGGCACGACCAAGCCGACAAAGCCGATTCCCCCCGTTGCCGCCACTAGCGGGCCAATTAATAGTGCGGTCAGCAACACTAATTTGCGCCGTACCGCTTTTATTGGAAAACCTAAATGTTGTGCTTCGCGCTCGCCCAAAAGCAGCGCATTCATGGCGCGCCAATGGCGCAGGATGAAGGCTGAAATAACCAGTAAGACGGGGCTTAGAGCGCTGAGCAGCGGCCAAGTGGCGCCGGCCAAGCTGCCCATGCTCCAGAATGTGAGGCTACGCAGCTGATGGTCGTCGGCCATATAAGTCATCAGCCCGATTAAGCTGCCGCAGATGGCGTTAATGGCGATTCCCGCCAGCAATAAACCGGCCATGCCAGGATGGCGTTTGCCTAAGTGATAAGCCAGCGCGGTCGCCAGTAAGCTCCCGACAAACGCGGCAGGGGCGAGCACCATAAAGCTGCCACCGCCCAATAAAATAGCCAATACCGCACCTAAAGATGCGCCTGAAGAAATCCCTAGGAGGCCGGGTTCGGCTAGTGGATTACGAAACAAGGCCTGCATGGCCGCGCCAGTAAGCGCCAGTACCGCTCCAGCCAGTGCGCCAAATAAGACGCGGGGCAAACGCATATCCAGCAAGACGCTTTGCCAAAGTTGCAGCTCCGAGCCTATTTCAAATCTTGGGCTAAACAGCAGCTTAGGCAAGAGCGATAGGGGAATGCTGACCGCACCGCTGCTGGCGGAAATCATAATCAGCAGGATAAGCAGCCCCGCAAGCATCCAAAGCTGCCAGTTGGAATCTTGCTGCATGATTAAGCGGGGATGAGTGATTGCCGTCATGAAAAATCCTGGTACACAAGGGTGGGGGTTAAATTTGGCGCTGATAAGGGGCGCAGATTTTGTAGGGTGCAAAACGCCGTAGGCGTTACGCACCGCAAAGCCGGTGCGCAAGAAAAACGACTTGCACACCCTATAAAGGCTGCTTGTTATTCTGCTATTGTCTTTAGTGATGCCTAACGTGGGCACAGTGCCCACCCTAAGCTTATTTCGACACTTTCTTCAGCTCTTGCAATGCTTCTGGCAGGCGAATCCCAAAGCCTAATAGCAATAAATCATCCATCACGATGATTTTTTTGTTTTTGGCGGCGGGAGTTTGGGCAAGGCCGGGCATGGCGAGTAGTTTGTCCATGCCTCCCAAGTTTTGGATCGACATTTCTGACAAAATCACCACATCAGGCTGTAGCGCGGCGATGCTTTCCATCGACAGCGGTTTATAGCCGCGCTGCTTAGGCAGTACATTATTTAAGCCCGCCAGTTTTAAAATAGCGTCGACTGTGGTGTCGCTCCCTGCGCCTTCGGGTGTACCGCTGCGGCTGATCAAGACCAGCGCCTTGGTGTTTCCCATTGGGGCTTGGACGACATCGCGTTTTAGCTTGGCGATGATGGTTTTGCCTTTCTCTTCTTCTTGAAGCGCACTAGCAATGCCGGCGATGCGTTTTTCTAGTGCAGCCATATTGGCGGCACTAGGCAACATAATGACCGGCACGCCGGATTTTTGTAGCCTAGCCAAAGCCTCCGGTGGACCGGCCTGATCGGATGCCAAGATCAGATCAGGCTTGAGCGCCAATACGCCTTCCAATGAAAAAGCACGGTAGTAACCTACCTGCGGCAGTTTTTTGGCTGCGGGCGGGTAAATGCTCGATTGATCGACGGCGAGCAAGCGATCTTGCTCCCCTAATGCATAAACGATCTCAGTGACCACGCCGCCCAAGACGATGATTTTCTTGGGGGCTGCAGCCAATGCAGGTTGAAGTAGCGTCAGAAAAAGCACGCTTATAAGCCATTTTTTCATGGATTTAGCCTGCCAGCGGGGTGAGGCAAAGATCGCACATCAGCTTGCGCCATTCTGGCAACTCAGGCACGCCTGGCTTTCTTACGCCAAAGAATTGCACAATCAGCTCGCCGCCATCGGTGTAAACCTCAAGCGATGTCACCCAACCGTCGCTGGTGGGTTTGTTGACCACCCAGCACTCGTTAATGGCGGTGGTGTTAAGGTGCAGATTAAACATCGGGTCCAGAATATTGAACCAAGGGCCGGTGCGTAATAGTTTTTCAACCGTGCCAGAGTGGATTTGCACCATGCCACGGTTGCTGACAAAGCACATAATCGGCAGCTTTTCTTCCACGGCGCGGTGCAGCATGATTTCGGTGGCATCCATCGCCACGCGTTGCGCTAAGTCATCACCGGCTGCTTTTAATGCCGCAAGGCGGGTGACTTTATGCTTGCCCAGCATTGGGAAAAAGCCGTGGGTATCGGTCAGGCTAAGCCAGTGTTCGCGCAAGGCGGCGTTATCTTGGCAATCGCCACGCGTGGTGTCGATAGGATAAGCCTCGGTATGAATCGCCGGGATTTCAGTGGCAGCAAGCAGGCTAACAAAGGCATCGTAGGCAGCAGCGTCACTTTTCTCCGTTAAGTAAACTTTATGGATCGCTTCCCCTGCACCATCAAAAAACTGCACGCTACGGCGGCCGTTTTCGCTCACGGCAAAGGCGTGTTTCCAGTAGCTAAAAAACATCCGTAGATCGATATCTTTACCCAACACCATGCCTACAGGGCCTTTGGCGTGGATTTCTTCATAGCGACCATGGCGCTCGTGCACACACCAGTCATTGCGGCTGAGTACCATGACTTCGCCTAAGTTTTGCAGCTGGACAAAAATATCCTGCGGCGTGCCATTGAGTGCAATCGCGGTCACGCCGCATTGCGCTGCAACCAGCTCGGCTTCGGATACTTGCAAGCGGGCCGCGCGATCACGGGCGCGCAGTTTAGGCTCGGCAGCGGCCAGCGCATCGTAGTTGGCTTTCAGTACGGCGGCGCGTTCTTGAGTAGATAGTGCGTGCATGGTGTGTCCTTATTGATCGGTTGATATTTAGTAGGGCGGGTGAAACCCGCGTATTTTTCTACATTGCTCGCGGGTTTCACCCGCCCTACGAAAAACATTTCACTTAAGTTGATAGGATTGGGGTGAAACCTGCGGTGTTGTGATGCTGAATTTATTTGCTGAGTTGTTGCGCATCTTTTGTAGGGCGGGTGAAACCCGCCAGATGTTTACATGCAATGCGACGAAAACGGCGGGTTGCACCCGCCCTACAGGTTCTTAAAACCGCCAATCCGCCGATACCCGTACATTGCGGCCTGCTTGGGTGTAGCGGTCTAGCGTGCTGTTATTGGCGGCTAGGAAGCGTACATCGCTGTCGATCCAGTATTTTTGATCGCTAATATTAAACACACCGCCGGATAGTTTTAGATCCTTGATGGGATTCCACCAGAGGGCTAAATCGACGGTGCCGTAGCCTGGGGTCTTAAAGTAATTTGCTTGAGAGACGCGGGTTTTGGCGCTGGCTGCGGTGAGCAGTGCGTTGCCGCCCCATTGCTCTTTGCTGTACTCAAGGCCGAGTACGGCTTTGAGTGGTGCAACGCTATCGAGCGATTCATTGCTGCTTTCATTGCGGCCCACGGTCCAAGCCATATTGCTCCATGTGCGCCAGTCGTTATTGATCTGCCAGTGGGCACGGGCTTCTGCGCCATAAATGCGTACACGGCTCTGATTCTGGTTTTGGTAGGTGATCGTGGTGCCTGGTACGCACAGTGGGTCTCCAGGGCAGATGTTGACTTGCTCGATAAAATCTTGGTAGCGATTATCAAAAGCTGTAACGCTGCCGCCTACTGCACTGCTGCCTAGGCGTGCACCCAGCTCTACACCACGGCTGGTTTCGGGTTGCAAATCAGGATTAGAAATAGCGGCGTAGCCCATAGACGGCGAGGTATAGCTGCTGTTCAGCTCCATCGCGCTTGGGGCGCGAAAGCCTTCGCTGTATTGGCCAAACAGGGTGATTTGCTCGGCGATTTTCCAGCTAGCGGCCAGCTTGGGCGACACCTTGGCGTCATCCAGCGCAACGGCCTTACCACC
The DNA here is from genome assembly GCA_025360045.1 of Janthinobacterium sp. Classification (GTDB taxonomy): domain Bacteria; phylum Pseudomonadota; class Gammaproteobacteria; order Burkholderiales; family Chitinibacteraceae; genus Iodobacter. The sequence continues at coordinate 17,790 of JANYCY010000013.1, forward strand.
TTGGCTGATAAATTCTGCATCAAGCTCAGGGCGCAGCTTAAAGGCGTCATAGCGCAGCGATGGGGTCAGTAAAAAGCGCCCGTTATCCCAGCCCATTTCATTCTGGGCGTAAATACCCCATTGGGTGGTTTTGGTCTTGGGCACATCGCGCACAGGGGTGATGGTGCCGGTGCGCAGTGCAGCTAAATCATTCTGTAGCCACTCACCGCCGATAGTCCAATGTTGGCTAATTGTGCCAGCGATGCGTTTTTCGATTAAGCCCGATATGCCTACCATATCCTGATCATAAATAGATAGGCGCTGCCAGCTGGCCACATTGCGGCGTGTTTGCGCGGTGGATTGCTCATTATTTTGGGTCTGGTAATACAGCTTGGCTTGGGCCGCGTCGATCAAGCCTTGCGTTGGGGCGGTGTAGCTGTAATCGAGCGACACGCGGCTGCGGGTCTGAATATCATTGGCTTGGCTGCTGATAATCGATGGCGTCATTGGCGCACCAATATCGGTGTAAACCGTGGTATCGACTTCGCTGCGATAGTTTTCTGCGGCCAGGGCCAGCTTGTGGCCGTTTTCAAAGTAGTGTTCCACTTTGGCCAGCACGCTGCGTTTATTACTGTCTTGTGGATTGGCTGTGGTGCGGCGGTAGTTCTGGCTATCGACTGTGCCCTTGGTTTCGAACTCATGGCCTTGGCGCTGAGCCGCTTGTAGCAGCCAGAAGGTGTCTTGATTAAATGCACCGGCCACGGCTGCTTGCACACTTAGGCCCTGATCGCTGCTGTCGTAATCTGATTTAACTTGGCCCGCAAAGTTGCCTCGGCCACGGAGGATGTCGCTTGGGGACGTGGTGCGCAGTCCAACTACACCACCCAGTGCATCCGAGCCGTAAAGCGTAGATGAAGGGCCGCGTGCAACTTCAATGGCGCTAAGCTGGCTGAAATCAACCTGATCGCGGCCACTGTTCAGATAAGCACCAAAAGCAAAAGCATCAGGCAGGCGGATACCATCCACCAACATCAGCACACGATTGCCCTCTAAACCACGCACATTCACGCTAGATAGGCCATAGCGACCATTGCGGCTGATATTAATGCCCGGTTCTTCACTGGCTAAATCGCGGTAATTCTTGATAAAGCCGCGATCCAGCTCGGAGCGATCGGTGCTGCTGACTGAAGGTGGTAATTCATCGAGTTTTTTATCGGTACGCGTTGCAGTCACGACCACAGGCTCAAGCTGAGCGGCGGGGGCAGAGGCATTGGCCGCGAATGCACTTTGCAAAGTGGCGGCTAAAAGAGTAAGTGCGATGGCGTGAGTGCTGCGTTGCATACTGATTCCTGATAAGTGCCGTGATTTGCTCGCCGCGGCTAATTCGGCATGTGCGGTGCTACAAGGGCGGTTGATGCTGTGTGGGACAGTTTTTAGTTATCGTATCAATAGTCATTCTCATTATCAATGTATTTTTACCTTTATTTCTTCACTTTGAAAATGCTTTCAATTTTTGTAAAAAAATAAGCAGTTATTTTTTATGAATTAAAGGGGGAGAGTTGTTGTTTTTTTTGAGCGTATATAAGGATTTAGCAAAACTAAAAATAGTTTATTTATTTTGAATAATGACAGTGGCTTGTTTTGTTAGGCACAAATAATATGGCTGTGGTTTTGAAATACACAGAGTGATATGGAAAAAACGTTGTTTTATTTAATGGATGCAGCAAGAGAGTTAATTTTTTGCTGTGGATATTTATATTGCATATAAATATTTTCCTGATTATGCCGCTTGCTCAACAACATTATAAATATCGTAGGGCGGGTGAAACCCGCGTATTTATTCGACATCGCTCGCGGGTTTCACCCGCCCTACAAATTCAAAAACCAAATCCCTCACTCAAGCCATTCATCTACGCAGAGTCCATTGAGCAAGAGGAATAGTCAGCAATATTTGAATGACAAAATCGTGTTTGTGTTTGACTTAGATCATCTTTACGTGGAATGGCACTGGCTTTCGCTTGAATTGTTAATGATAATTATTATCGTTAATCAAATAAGAGAATCCCCTTGCAGACGATTTTGCTAGTGCCCAACCCATCCCAAGCTATTGCCTCAGCCTTTTCTCAGCGCCGCGCCTTAATGCCTTTTTGGGGGCAGCAGGCTTTGGAAGAAAACGCTTGGCTTGGCGCTTGGCAAGAGATGAACCAAGCCCCTCTGCCTGCGAATTCTTTGGCCTATGTGCATATCCCTTTTTGCGCTAATCGCTGCGTATTCTGTGGTTTTTATAAAAACGCATGGAAAGAAGAGCACGGCACGCCCTATGTAGACCGCGTGATCGCCGATTTGCAGCATGCCGCGGCCAGCCGTGTGGCTGGTGGCTCGATTGCTGCCGTGTATTTAGGCGGCGGAACGCCTACCGCGCTATCTGGCCCAGATTTGGCGCGTTTGCTGCGTGCTTTGCAGCAGTATTTGCCACTGACTGATGATTGCGAAATCACCGTAGAAGGGCGCATTTCGCATTTTGATCGCGCCAAAATCGACGCTTGCCTTGAGGCAGGGGCGAATCGTTTTTCGATAGGCGTGCAAACTTTCCACACTCCGCTCCGCCGCCACTTAGGGCGTAAGCATAGTGGCGAAGACGCTGCCGCCTATTTAGCTGAATTGGCTACAGGGCAAGAAGCCGTGGTGGTGGCCGATCTGATGTTTGGCCTGCCGGGGCAAGATGAAGCCATTTGGGCCAATGATCTGGATGTGGCGCTGGGCCTAGGCTTGGACGGCATTGATGTCTACGCCTTTAATCTTTTCCCTGGCCTGCCTATCCAGCGCATGCTGGAGAAAGGCGTGTTCCCACCGATGAGTGGCCTGCCTACGCAGCTGGGATTTTACCAAATGGCGCTGGATCGCTTTGCCGCAGCGGGTTGGAAACAGCTCTCAAATAGCCATTTTGGCTCTGGCCTAGGTCGAGAGCGTAATCGCTATAACTTAGCGATTAAATCAGGCCATAGCTGTTTGGCTTTTGGCTCAGGTGCGGGCGGCAGCCATGCGGGCTTCGCCTATTCAATTGAATCCGATTTAGAGCGCTATCTAAACGCCGCCTCGCCCGCAATCGCCCGAGTCTCCCAAGCGGACCCAAGCCAGCACTGGGTTGCCGCTTTGCAAGGCGGCATCGAAATCGGCCAGATCGATGCCACTCTTCTACCCACAACCTGCCTGCCCCTGCTGCAAAGTTGGCAGCAGCAAGGTTTGATTACCCCGCTTAAAAATTCACTGTGGAGCATCGTCCCACTGGCCCGCTTCTGGGGGCCAAGCATGGCGAGGGCTTTGGTGGATGCGGCTTGATGAGTTACTGCAATGGCAGTAGTCGTTTTTTTAGTGCCTTCGGCACGTTGATTTTGGTGCGGCATCCCCGCGGGGACTCACTTTCTTGAACGGCCAAGAAAGTAAGCAAAGAAGGCCGCCCCGACCAGCACGAAGGCCCCTCACTGCGGATAATCGGCTCGGCGAAAAAGGCTGCTCGCTCGCTGCCTCGCTACCCCTTTTCCGAAACCCCGAGCCGCTTATTCCTCGTGTCGCGGCTTCAAGGGGGGATTTAAGCCCCGTGCCC
>JANYCY010000015.1 GCA_025360045.1 Janthinobacterium sp.
GGGACTCACTTTCTTGAACGGCCAAGAAAGTAAGCAAAGAAGGCCGCCCCGAACAGCACGAAGGCCCCTCACTGCGGATAATCGGCTCGGCGAAAAAGGCTGCTCGCTCGCTGCCTCGCTACCCCTTTTCCGAAACCCCGATCCGCTTATTCCTCGCTTCGGCGTGCTTTAAGGGGACTTTAAAAAGCCCCGTGCAAAGAGCGTGGTCAATGAGCTTTTCTTTGTTTGCTAATGAAAAAACAATTTGGTTAGCGCGTATGGGGTGAAACCCGCCGATTTCCTAGCTTGTCATGCCAAAGTCCGGCGGGTTTCACCCGCCCTACAAAATCTACACGCCCTGCATGACCTTAGGTTTTACTCGCTTTTAAGGTGTTCTCCGTGTTCTCCGTGTCTACAGATCTTAGGTTTTAGCCTTTCATTGTTTCGCTTTGATAATCACAAATTTAGCGTTCTGGGCGATTAGCTCGATCTGTCTGAAGTTTTTCTTTAGCGCGGCTTGGTAGTTTAAGTGTCGGTTGGCCACTATCCATAATTCACTAGTGCTGCTCATGCATTGCTTGGCTTGGGCAAACATGCTGAGTGCAATATCGGTGGTAACGGTATTTTGCTGATGAAACGGCGGGTTGATCAGGATTAAATCAAAAATTTGCTTATCTGCCACCGCGCTAGAGAGGCCATCGCTGTGCTGAATTTGGCGGCTAGCATCTTGAAAATTGGCGGCAAAGCTGAGTTGGGCGGATTCTACCGCTGCTAAAGACTCATCAAATAAATGCAAGTCGGCTTTGGGGTGGAGGCGGTGGTAGGCTAGGGATAAAAGGCCATTGCCGCAGCCCACGTCGGCAATGGTCTCTGCGCTGGGCAAGCGATCAAAATGCTCGATAAAAAAGCGTGAGCCTATATCTACTTTTTGCTCGGCAAAAACACCAGGCGCATTGTGGAGTGTGAGGCTTAGCTCCGGCACGGTTTGCAGATAGGGCGAGGCGATCTTGTGGCTTGGTCGCAGGCGGGCGCTGTACATGCGCGCTTTTCGCTGCGTGGGCAGGTATTCAACTTCATCGCAGCAAGACTTAATAATGTCCAAATGCCCGCTGCTGACATGCTTTTGCATGCCTGAGAAATGTAAGGTGAGCGGCTCGCTTAAATGCCTCGCTACTTCTTGCAGCTGAGCTTCAAATAAAGACAAAGACTTGGGCAGCTTAACAAGGCCATAGGCCAGCGCTTGGCCGGAGTAGGGCATAAAGCTTTGCAGGCTATTGATTTCAATGGCGTGGCGCGAGCACCAAGAGTCATTGATATGAAACGCGCTTCCACCCACAGCACAATGCAGTGCGCCAAAAGCATCGTTGATGAGCAGCGCTGGCGCATCCGCACGAATAAATCCTGCAAGGTATTCATCACTCGCATCCCATGCCCGTAAATCTTTAGCGTGCTTGGCTGGGTAGCGCTGCAGGGTGAGCGCGGTAAAATCGATAGGGCTGGCGGACATTTATATTCTTTATCAATGACGCCAGACTCAAGGGGCTGGCTAAAGAGGCGATTCTACCAGTTGCCGGTAGTCGATCGGCGGCTATTGCAGGTTTGTTGCGGCTGCAAAATGGCAAGTCGGCACTGGCTGCCATGAAGTGCTAGCCAGAGGGCCACAAACCATCCTAATTAAACATCTGCATTGTCAGGATAAGGATTTCAGCGCTGTTCTTAGTTACTGACAGGAAAGTCGATTGCGGCTGCGCTAGAGCACACTGCCGCTGCGGTGTATGGCGTACTGCTAGAAATCGCCAGCCAGTCACGCTACGAGCTAGCCGTGGTCGCAGCGAGGCAGGAGTGCACGAAACCAAGCCAGCCTCTGCAGGCGATTAGGCTTTAGTATGCTTAAACTATTTTCTGATTATAAAAATACGGCAACTTCATGAGTCGCCAAAATCTTGAACCACAGAGAACACAGAGTTTCACAGAGAAAGGTGAGGTTTAATAGGTTTTCTCTGTGTACTCTGTGCCCTGTATTTTTCTCTGTGGTTCAAGGTTTAGCTCTCTATCAAGGATCACTGAAGTATCTTGTTAATCGAAAGCAATCTTGAGTAAAAGTTTCCTAAGGTATTCTGGGCGAATATTGCGCCAGTATTTATTTGAATGAATTGATTTTTCTAAGCATCACTAAAGCGTTTTCTTCTTCCTTGCCGCCTGCCGCAATACAGTTTTCCAGCCCGCCGTTTTCCTGCCAGTGATTGCTGCCATCTTCCGTGTAAAACGCCACGTATTTACACTCGTCTATAGCTTGGTTTAAGCCATTCATGGCCGTGTATTTTACTTTTACGATAAAAGCGTTTTGCTGGCCTGACAGCTTACCTTGCCAAATGATATCGCCGGTCTTGAGCTTGAAGCTGTCAGGTTTTTTGAGGGTTTGTTTGATAATAGTGCTGGCATCGTCGACTTCAGATGAGCCGCAGGCAGATAAAAACAAGGCCAAACATAAAGCAATCTTTCTCATCTCTAATCTTTTAATCAAGTTGTATTGAATTATAGCCTTAACCATTTGATCTGAAAGCGTTGTGCTGTTTGACATGAATTTGTATTGATTCTTTAATTGGCGGTGAAATTGCAAAATAAGTATTGCAAGAAGCAAACATGATAGCGTAATCAGAGATGATGCCACAGGCAATAACCACAAATAAATCAGGGGAACTATTCTGAGCGCGAAATGGGGGAGGAGAAATGAAAAACGGCCCCAATTTGCATTGGAGCCGTTTTTTTAATACTGGTGGCCCGTCTCGGAATCGAACCAAGGACACGCGGATTTTCAATCCGCTGCTCTACCAACTGAGCTAACGGGCCGCATAAAGCGGTTTAAAGCCAACCAGATTATAAAATCTGATCTTATAAAAACTTGGTGGCCTGTCTCGGAATCGAACCAAGGACACGCGGATTTTCAATCCGCTGCTCTACCAACTGAGCTAACAGGCCGCTGAGAGGTCGCTATTAAAGCCCATTTGTAATGAGCCGTCAACCTTTATTGTGAATAATATTCGAAAATAGCTTAATTTTTATATTTTTCTATATAAGATTAGTTGACATGAAATATCGGTTTTTTGAAGGGGTGGAATAGGTTTTTGCTTGAATTTAAAAGGGGAGGGGGTTTTTGGGGTTTGTTTGGCCTGAATACGGCCGAGGGTTTGCTCGGTTGTGCTGATGAAGTCTCGTAATTTCAAAAAAATAAAAATAACAAACAACTCGATTTAAGCGGCTTAGGGATTGTTTTTAAATACATTAATCCTCGAATGCTTGAGTTTGTAACGGTGAGTTTTGAAATTGTTCTCTTTGTGGGCTTGACGCAAGGAGGATCCTTGCCTAGAATGCGCTTCTCTTGTCGGGGGGGTTACCCCAGCGGTCAACGGGTCCGGACTGTAAATCCGGCGGCTTAGCCTTCGAAGGTTCGAATCCTTCCCCCCCCACCAGATACAGTAGTGCGTAGTGAAGAGTCTACGTAGAGGTTGTAAGATTGGATTAAAATAATGCGGGTGTAGCTCAATGGTAGAGCAGAAGCCTTCCAAGCTTACGACGAGGGTTCGATTCCCTTCACCCGCTCCAAAAAAGATTAGCGTGCCGTTGTAGCTCAGGGGTAGAGCACTCCCTTGGTAAGGGAGAGGTCGCGGGTTCAATTCCCGCCAACGGCTCCAATCGCTTGGTATATTTTCAAGTTCTCGAGATAGGAAATATCATGGCAAAAGAAAAATTTACGCGCACTAAGCCCCACGTTAACGTTGGTACAATTGGTCACGTTGACCATGGTAAGACAACATTAACAGCGGCTATTTCGACCATTTTGTCGAAGAAATTTGGTGGCGAAGCAAAAGATTATTCGCAGATTGATAGTGCGCCTGAAGAAAAGGCTCGTGGTATTACCATTAATACCTCGCACGTTGAGTACGAAACAGAAACACGTCACTACGCCCACGTAGATTGTCCGGGTCACGCAGATTACATTAAGAACATGATTACCGGTGCAGCGCAGATGGATGGCGCGATCTTGGTTTGTTCTGCTGCTGATGGCCCGATGCCGCAAACTCGTGAACATATCTTGTTGGCTCGTCAGGTTGGTGTTCCGTACATCATTGTTTACCTGAATAAAGCTGACTTGGTTGACGATGCAGAATTGCTTGAATTAGTAGACATGGAAGTTCGTGAGCTACTAAGTAAATACGATTTCCCAGGTGACGATACGCCGATTATTGTTGGTTCTGCTCGTATGGCGCTGGAAGGCGATCAGTCTGAGCACGGCGAGCCTTCGATTTTCCGTCTTGCAGATGCCTTGGATTCATATATTCCATTGCCAGAACGTGCTGTTGATGGTGCGTTCCTGATGCCGGTTGAGGATGTATTCTCGATCTCTGGTCGCGGTACTGTGGTGACTGGTCGCGTAGAGCGCGGTATTGTTAAGGTGGGTGAAGAAATTGAAATCGTTGGTATTACGCCAACGGTTAAGACGACTTGTACTGGTGTTGAAATGTTCCGTAAGTTGCTTGATCAAGGTCAGGCTGGCGATAATATCGGTGCATTGCTGCGTGGTACTAAGCGTGAAGATGTTCAGCGTGGTCAAGTTCTGGCAAAGCCAGGTTCGATCACTCCGCACACAAAGTTTGAAGGTTCAGTGTACGTTTTGTCGAAAGATGAGGGTGGTCGTCACACTCCATTCTTTAACGGCTACCGTCCACAGTTCTTCTTCCGTACAACTGACGTAACAGGTTCGGTTGATTTGCCAGAAGGTACCGAAATGGTGATGCCTGGTGATAATGTCGAAGTTACCGTTAGTCTGATTGCTCCGGTTGCGATGGAGCAGGGTCTGCGCTTCGCGATTCGTGAAGGTGGTCGTACGGTTGGTGCTGGTGTTGTTGCAAAAGTTATTGAATAAAAGAGGTTTACAAAAGAGGGTTGAATTGTTATAGTTCTGCCCTCCCGTAGGCGAGTAGCTCAATTGGTAGAGCACCGGTCTCCAAAACCGGGGGTTGGGGGTTCGACACCCTCCTCGCCTGCCACGGTTTAGACATCAGAGCCGTTTCCGTAGGGAACGGCTCTGTTTTATCCAAGTTTCCGAATCGGACAAATGGTTAGCATCGACAAAATCAAGATCGCAGCATCATTGCTGCTGGTTGCATTGGGTGTTACTGGGTTTTACCTGGTTCCAACTGATCAAGGGGTCGTTCGTTCATTGCCTGTGGTGCTTAGTTTGGCACTTGCAGGTTTTGTGCTATGGTTTTCGGGTCCAGGTCGTGCGTTTGTAGATTACGCGCGCGACTCGATCAAAGAAGCGCAGAAGGTTGTGTTTCCGACTCGTAAAGAAACCTGGCAGATGACGGGCGTTGTATTCCTGTTCGTAGGGGTGTTGTCTCTCTTTATGTGGGGCGTCGACTCTGGTCTGACATGGGTATTCTATGATCTGATTTTAGGTCGTGGCTAAAAGTAAACGGGAAGCGGAGTATCTGAATGTCTATGCGTTGGTATGTGGTACACGCCTATTCCGGCTTTGAAAAAAGTGTGCAAAAGGCGCTGATTGAGCGGATTGAACGTGCTGATATGCAGCACTTGTTTGGTCAGATCTTAGTGCCTGTTGAAGAAGTGATGGAAGTGAAGGCCGGCACTCGTAAGCTGACCGAACGGAAACTCTTCCCGGGTTATGTATTTGTTGAAATGGAAATGGGTGATGAAACCTGGCACTTAGTTAAGAGTACAGCTAAGGTGAGTGGTTTCATTGGTGGTGTGGGTAATCGTCCTACACCTTTGCCTGAGCGTGAAGTTAAATCCATGCTTCAACAGGTTCAAGAAGGGGTTGAAAAACCTCGTCCGAAAATCTTGTTTGAAGTGGGTGAGGAGCTTCGTGTTACAGAAGGCCCGTTTGCTGATTTCAATGCAACTGTTGTTGATGTTGATTACGATAAGAGCCGGATTAAAGTGTCTGTGCTTATTTTTGGTCGTGCAACACCAGTTGAAGTCGATTTTGCACAGGTCGAAAAAACCTGATCTGTGTAGTGTAATGCCCTAGGGCATTTTGGTAGGGGAGCGAGTTTTTTACTCGCGTTTGACCCGAATTTAGGAGTTTTAAATGGCTAAGAAAATCATTGGCTATATCAAGCTGCAAGTTCCAGCTGGTAAAGCAAATCCATCACCACCGATTGGTCCAGCTTTGGGTCAACGTGGTCTGAATATTATGAATTTCTGCAAGGAATTCAATGCGGCTACTCAAGGTATCGAGCCAGGTCTGCCAATTCCTGTAGTTATCACTGCTTTTGCAGACAAATCATTCACCTTCGTGATGAAGAGCCCACCAGCAACGATCTTGCTGAAAAAGGCTGCTGGTATCACTAAGGGTAGCGCTAAGCCACATACTGACAAAGTTGGTGTTGTGACTCGTGCTCAGCTTGAAGAAATCGTTAAGACCAAGAATGCTGACTTGACTGGCTCTGATATCGACGCAGCAGTGCGTACTATCGCTGGTTCCGCTCGTTCGATGGGTCTGACCGTGGAGGGCGTGTAAATGGCTAAGCTATCTAAACGCCTGAAGGCGCTGAACGCAACTGTTGATTCTAACAAGCTGTACGCTATTGACGAAGCGATTGCGCTCGTTAAAGCCGCTGCAACTGCTAAATTCAACGAATCGATCGACGTTTCTGTTAATTTAGGTATTGACGCACGTAAGTCGGACCAAGTGGTTCGCGGCGCTGTTGTATTGCCTAAAGGTACTGGTAAGTCAGTTCGCGTAGCTGTATTCGCACAAGGTGCAAATGCTGAAGCTGCTCGTGCTGCTGGTGCAGAAATCGTTGGTTTCGAAGACTTAGCTGAATCGATCAAAGCCGGTAATATGGACTTCGACGTTGTTATTGCTTCTCCAGATGCAATGCGCGTTGTGGGTCAATTAGGTCAGATCTTGGGTCCACGTGGCCTGATGCCTAACCCGAAAGTCGGTACGGTAACTCCGAACGTTGCTGAAGCAGTTAAAAATGCTAAAGCCGGTCAAGTTCAATACCGTACTGACAAGGGTGGTATCGTTCACGCTACTCTAGGTCGCGCAACTTTCGAAGCTGCTGATCTGAAAGAAAACTTGTTGGCGCTGGTTGATGCGCTGCAAAAAGCTAAACCAGCTTCTTCAAAAGGTGTATACCTTAAGAAGATCGCTGTATCGAGCACTATGGGTGTAGGCGTTCGCGTCGAAACCGCTTCGGTAGTAGCTTAAGTATTTATGGGGTCAGTCTGATGACTGATCCCGTCGACTTTGGGCTTGGCGGAATATTGCCAAGGTTGTCAAAGACCGTAGGTGCCATAAGTATTCTTGTGGCTTAATCCGGCTCCCAAAAGCCAGCCTACGCAGACGGTGCGCCCGAATCTATAGGCTCTAAATGCATGGCTCCAGTAGCAATGTTGTTAGCAAGTCTCCTGAAGCAAAGGTCGCCGTTTGATTGGGTGGTGTGATTTATTCGCACTGAACTACTAACCAATGGAGGTAGACCTTGAGTCTCAATCTTGAAGACAAAAAGGCGGTAGTCGCTGAGATCGCAGCAGTAGTTGCTACAGCTCAGACGATTATTATCGCTGAATACCGAGGTATCGGCGTTGCAAGCATGACTACACTGCGCAAACAAGCGCGTGAGTCAGGTGTGTTCCTGCGTGTTCTGAAAAACACGCTGGCACGCCGTGCGGTTGCAGGAACTCCGTTCGCTGAGTTGGCAGACCAAATGGTTGGCCCACTGGTGTACGGTATTTCCGAAGACCCAGTAGCTGCAGCAAAAGTTTTGGACACATTCGCAAAGAAAGACGCGAAAATTGTGATCAAGGCTGGTTCTTATGATGGTAAGGTAATGAATGCAGAAGAAGTATCTGTTCTTGCATCTATTCCAAGCCGTGAAGAACTGTTGTCCAAGCTGCTGTACGTTATGCAAGCACCGATTGCTGGGTTCGCACGTGGCCTTGCCGCGCTGGCAGCGCAGAAGTCCGAAGGCATCGCCGCTCCGGTGGAGGCTGCAGAAGCCCCAGCCGAAGAAGCGACCGCTTAAGCGACAACTTAAACACGATTGTTGTATTAAAACAGACAAGATTTTCAGGAGTATTAATAAATGGCTCTGACTAAAGACGATATCCTCGAAGCAGTATCCGCTTTGACCGTAATGGAACTGAATGAGCTGGTTAAGGCATTCGAAGAAAAGTTTGGCGTTTCTGCTGCTGCTGTTGCAGTTGCTGGCCCAGCTGCAGCTGCTGCAGTTGAAGAAAAGACAGAATTCGACGTAATTCTGACTGGCGCTGGCGCTAACAAAGTTGGCACAATTAAGATCGTTCGCGAATTGACAGGTCTTGGCCTGAAAGAAGCGAAAGACTTGGTTGACGGCGCTCCTAAGCCAGTGAAAGAAGGCATTTCTAAAGCTGATGCTGAAGCTATGTTGAAAAAACTCGTTGAGGCTGGTGCAACAGCTGAGATGAAGTAAGCATCCCTTAGGATGTAGTGAAGGCAGGCGGAGGAATCCGCCTGCCCTTTTGCGTTTGTGTCTATTGCTTAGCTTACAGCTGATCCCGATATTTGTCGGTTAGCGGAATCCAGCTTGTGTTCTTTTGCAAGCAGTTGTCAAACCGGAAACCGCTCACAAACACGTTGGCGGGCGTTTGCGGTTTGTCCTTTGCGCCCCACTCCATGGAGAGTTTATGAGTATGAAATACTCGTTCACTGAGAAAAAACGCATTCGTAAAAGTTTTGCGAAACGGAAGAGCGTCCTTGAGGTGCCATTCCTGCTCGCAACGCAGATCGATTCTTATAGTGAATACCTGCAACTAGGGGTTCCGGCCGATTCGCGCCGGATGATCGGTTTGCAAGCTGCGTTTAATTCGATTTTCCCTATCGTCTCTCATAACGAAAACGCTCGATTGGAGTTTGTGCATTACTCCCTCGGCGATCCTGCGTTTGATGTGCTCGAGTGCCAGCAGCGAGGAATTACCTTCGCGGCTCCACTGCGTGCGCGTGTACGCCTCGTGATCATGGATCGCGAAGCGTCTAAGCCAACGATCAAAGAAGTTAAAGAACAAGACGTTTACTTTGGCGAAGTGCCATTGATGACACGTACCGGTTCTTTCGTGATCAATGGTACAGAGCGCGTTATCGTTAGCCAGTTGCATCGTTCTCCTGGCGTGTTCTTTGAGCACGACAAGGGTAAGACTCATTCTTCAGGCAAGCTCTTGTTCTCGGCACGGATTATTCCGTATCGTGGCTCTTGGCTAGATTTTGAGTTTGATCCAAAAGATCTGCTGTTCTTCCGTATCGACCGTCGTCGCAAGATGCCGGTAACCACGCTGCTGAAAGCCCTAGGCTATAACCCAGAGCAAATTCTGGCGGGTTTCTTCGATACCGATACCTTCCTGATGGACGAAGATGGCCTGTGCTTAGAGCTGGTGTCAGAACGTCTGAAGGGTGAAATCGCCAAGTTCGATATCGTTGCTGATAACGGCACCGTACTCGTACAAAAAGATAAGCGTATTACAGCTAAAACCATTCGCGATATTAACGCGTCTGGCTTGAAGAAAATCCCTGTGCCTTTGGATTACTTCTATGGTCGTATCTTGGCACATAACGTTGTTGATCCATTAACCGGCGAAGTGCTGGCTAAGGCCAACGAAGAAGTGACCGAAGATCTGGCTGCTAAGCTGGATATGGCCGATGTAAAATCCGTCAATGTGCTGTATGTAAATGATCTGGATCAGGGCGCGTTCCTGTCTATGACATTGCGTTCAGACGATGTGGCTGATCAGTATGGTGCTCGCGTTGCAATCTATCGCATGATGCGCCCTGGTGAGCCACCGACTGAAGATTCGGTTGAAGCGCTATTTAAGGGGCTGTTCTTCGCACCTGAGCGTTACGATCTATCTGCGGTTGGTCGCATGAAGTTTAACCGCCGTGCTTACCCGGATCGCTTAGAAGAAAAAGCGCCGGGTTGGATGCGTCGTTTCTACGAAGAAGCGGGTCCGCGTGGTGTTGAAGGTGCTGGTATTTTGTGCACCGCCGACATTATTGCTGTGATCGGTATCCTCTTAGAATTGCGTAATGGCCGTGGCGATATCGATGATATCGATCACTTGGGCAATCGTCGTGTGCGCTCGGTAGGTGAGTTGGCTGAAAACCAATTCCGCGCTGGCTTGGTTCGTGTAGAACGCGCTGTTAAAGAGCGTTTGTCACAAGCAGAATCAGACAACCTGATGCCACATGATTTGATTAATGCCAAGCCTGTTTCGGCGGCAATCAAAGAATTCTTCGGCTCTTCCCAGTTGTCGCAGTTTATGGATCAAACCAATCCATTGTCAGAAATCACGCACAAGCGTCGTGTTTCTGCTTTGGGACCCGGCGGTTTGACTCGTGAGCGCGCTGGCTTTGAAGTTCGTGACGTGCATCCGACGCATTACGGTCGTGTTTGCCCGATCGAAACACCGGAAGGTCCAAACATTGGTCTGATCAATTCGCTTTCTTGCTATGCGCGTACCAATAGCTACGGCTTCTTGGAAACACCGTATCGCAAAGTGATCGATTGCAAGGTAACTGATGAAATTGAATACTTGTCCGCGATTGAAGAGGGCAAGTACGTTGTAGCTCAGGCGAATGCCGAGTTCGACGAAGAAGGTCGTTTGACTGACGAGTTGGTGACTTGTCGTTCTAATGGCGACACGATTGTTGTCACGCCTGATCGCGTGCAGTACATGGATGTGGCTCCTAGCCAGATCGTATCGGTTGCAGCATCGCTGATTCCATTCTTGGAGCACGATGACGCCAACCGTGCGTTGATGGGCGCCAACATGCAGCGTCAAGCTGTGCCTTGCTTACGTGCACAAGCACCGTTTGTAGGTACAGGTATTGAACGCACATGTGCAACTGACTCGGGTACAGCAGTCACTGCTTTACGCGGCGGTGTGGTTGATTATGTTGATGCAGCTCGTGTGGTTATTCGTGTAAACGATGACGAAGCGATTGCGGGTGAAACAGGTGTAGATATTTACAACCTGATTAAATTTACTCGTTCTAACCAGAACACCAACACCAATCAGAAGCCAGTAGTTATTCGTGGCAGCATTATTGCCAAGGGTGATGTTATTGCGGATGGCGCTTCAACTGACTTGGGCGAAATGGCTCTGGGTCAGAATATGACCATCGCGTTTATGCCATGGAACGGTTTCAACTTCGAAGATTCGATTTTGATCTCGGAAGATGTGGTTGCTAACGATCGCTACACTTCGATTCACATCGAAGAACTGAACGTGATGGCGCGTGATACTAAGCTTGGCGCTGAAGAAATTACCCGTGATATCTCCAATCTGTCCGAGCGTATGCTGGGCCGTCTGGATGAGTCTGGTGTGGTTTACATCGGTGCTGAAGTTGAAGCGGGCGATGTATTGTGCGGTAAGGTGACCCCTAAGGGTGAAACCCAGCTGACTCCTGAAGAAAAGCTCTTACGTGCGATTTTCGGTGAAAAAGCCTCCGACGTTAAAGATACCTCGCTGCGCGTGCCGTCTGGCATGGTGGGTACGGTTATTGACGTGCAAGTGTTTACTCGTGAAGGTGTGGAGCGCGATCGTCGTGCCCAGTCCATCATTGATGATCAATTGCGTCGTTACCGCCAAGATCTGAACGATCAACTACGTATTGTACAAAGCGATTTGTTCGAACGTATTGAACGCATGATCGTAGGCAAAGTAGCCAACGGCGGCCCAATGAAGTTGGCTAAGGGCGTAGAAATCACCAAAGAATATTTGCTTGGCTTGCCAGCAAAAATTGATTGGTTTGATATCCGCTTAGCAGACGAAGAGTCCGCTCGCCAGCTAGAAGCCATGAAAGATCTGATTGGTCAGATGCGTACTGAGTTTGATCTGCGTTTTGAAGATAAAAAACGCAAGTTGACTCAAGGTGACGAATTGCCACCTGGCGTGATCAAGATGGTTAAGGTGTATGTGGCGGTTAAACGTCGCTTACAGCCGGGCGATAAGATGGCCGGCCGTCACGGTAACAAGGGTGTGGTTTCCAAAATTCTGCCGATTGAAGATTTGCCATACATGGCAGATGGTACAACGGTAGACATCGTTCTGAACCCATTGGGCGTACCTTCGCGTATGAACATTGGTCAGATTCTGGAAATGCACTTGGGTTGGGCAGCTAAGGGTATTGGTCAGCGTATTGACGCGATGTTGCGCGAGCAACGTAACGGCATGCTGGTTGATATGCGTGCTTACTTGAACAAAATCTATAACACCAGTGGCAAGACCGAAGATATTGACGGTCTCACTGATGAAGAATTGATCGAGTTGGCCAACGGTCTGCGCAACGGTATGACTTTTGCAAGCCCGGTATTTGACGGTGCGAAAGAGTCGGAAATCTATCAGATGTTGGACTTAGCTTACCCAAGCGAAGATCCACACACCGAATTACTGGACTTCAACAGCAGCAAGACACAAATGCAGCTGTTTGATGGTCGTAATGGTGAGCCATTTGAGCGCAAAGTAACGGTTGGTGTCATGCACTACCTGAAACTGCATCACTTGGTAGACGATAAGATGCATGCTCGTTCCACTGGTCCTTACTCACTCGTAACGCAACAACCACTGGGCGGTAAAGCTCAGTTTGGTGGTCAGCGCTTCGGGGAGATGGAAGTTTGGGCGTTGGAAGCATACGGTGCAGCGTACACCTTGCAAGAAATGTTGACCGTGAAGTCTGATGATGTGAACGGTCGTACTAAGGTGTATGAAAACATCGTGAAGGGCGATCACCGGATTGATGCGGGTATGCCGGAATCCTTCAATGTACTTGTGAAGGAAATTCGCTCACTCGGTATCGATATCGATCTGGAAACGTATTGATTCGAGGGGTAGTAGATGGCGGGCAGAGTGCCCGCCATACCCCGAACGCCTCACTGGAGTCAAAGAATGAAAGGCTTACTCGAACTCTTCAAGCAAGTTGCTGCAAATGAAGAATTTGATGCGATTAAGATCGGTCTGGCATCGCCAGAAAAAATCCGTTCTTGGTCGTTCGGCGAAGTAAAAAAGCCGGAAACCATTAACTACCGTACATTTAAGCCAGAACGTGATGGCTTATTTTGCGCGCGTATTTTTGGCCCAATCAAAGATTACGAATGCCTGTGCGGTAAGTACAAACGCCTGAAGCATCGTGGTGTGATCTGCGAGAAGTGCGGTGTGGAAGTGACCCTGTCTAAGGTTCGTCGCGACCGCATGGGACACATCGAGCTGGCTAGCCCGGTTGCACACATCTGGTTCTTGAAATCCCTGCCATCGCGCTTGGGTATGGTGCTTGATATCCCATTGCGTGATATCGAACGCGTACTTTACTTCGAAGGTTTTGTGGTGATCGAGCCAGGTATGACGCCGCTGACACGTGGCCAATTGCTGACTGAAGAAGATTACTTCAATAAAGTTGAAGAGTACGGTGACGAATTCGTAGCCCTGATGGGTGCGGAAGCGGTGCGTGAACTCTTGAAGAGCATGGATGTAGAAGATCAAATCACCACCTTGCGTGCTGAATTGTCCTCCACCGGCTCTGAAACCAAAATCAAGAAGATTTCTAAGCGCCTGAAAGTGCTGGAAGCCTTCCAACGTTCTGGCATCAAGCCAGAATGGATGGTTTTGGAAGTTCTGCCTGTATTGCCGCCAGAATTACGTCCTTTAGTACCATTGGATGGTGGTCGTTTCGCTACTTCAGATCTGAACGATCTGTATCGTCGCGTGATTAACCGTAATAACCGTCTGAAGCGTCTTTTAGAATTGCGCGCACCTGAAATTATCGTGCGTAATGAAAAGCGTATGTTGCAAGAAGCGGTTGATTCCTTGCTCGATAACGGCCGTCGCGGTAAAGCGATGACTGGTGCGAACAAGCGTCCTCTTAAATCCTTGGCTGACATGATCAAGGGTAAGGGCGGTCGTTTCCGTCAAAACTTGTTGGGTAAGCGCGTAGATTATTCTGGTCGTTCGGTGATTACCGTAGGCCCGACACTGCGTCTGCATCAGTGCGGCTTGCCAAAACTGATGGGTCTGGAGCTGTTCAAACCATTTATTTTCCACAAGCTTGAAGTGCTTGGTCTTGCGACCACAATTAAAGCGGCGAAGAAAATGGTTGAAGCCCAAGATCCAGTAGTTTGGGACATCTTGGAAGACGTGATTCGCGAACATCCGATTCTCTTGAACCGTGCGCCAACACTTCACCGCTTGGGTATTCAAGCGTTTGAGCCAGTGTTGATCGAAGGTAAAGCGATTCAACTGCATCCACTCGTCTGCGCGGCATTCAATGCCGACTTCGACGGTGACCAGATGGCGGTTCACGTTCCACTGAGCCTTGAGGCGCAGATGGAAGCACGCACCTTGATGCTGGCTTCTAATAACGTATTGTCGCCAGCAAACGGCGAGCCAATTATCGTTCCTTCGCAGGATATCGTGCTGGGTCTGTATTACATGACTCGTGAGCGTATCAATGCCAAGGGCGAGGGCATGTACCTGATCGATGTAAGCGAAGCAATGCGCGCTTATGCGAGCAAGGAAGTGACCTTGCAAACTCGTGTTGATATCCGCTTGAAAGAATGGGTACGAGATGAAGACGGCGAATGGCATAGCCAGATGGTGCGTCGTAACACCACCGTTGGTCGTGCGATCTTGTCTGAAATTCTGCCTAAGGGCTTGGACTTCAGCCATATCGACAAGGCGCTGAAAAAGAAAGAAATTGGTAAGCTGATTAACGCTTCATTCCGCCGTTGCGGTTTGAAAGATACCGTTATTTTTGCTGATCAACTGATGTACACCGGTTTTGCTTATTCGACACGCGGCGGTATCTCGATTTGCGTTGACGATATGGTTGTACCAGATAAAAAGGTTCAGCTCTTGGCTGAATCCTACGCTGAAGTACGCGAGATCGAGCATCAGTACAGCTCTGGTCTGGTGACTCAGGGTGAACGTTATAACAAGGTTGTGGATATCTGGGGCCGTGCCGGTGATCAGATTGCCAAAGCGATGATGGATCAGCTCGGTAAAGAGAAGGTCATCAACCGCGAAGGCGTTGAAGTCGATCAAGACTCGTTCAACTCTGTGTTTATGATGGCCGATTCCGGTGCCCGCGGTTCTGCAGCGCAGATTCGTCAGTTGGCTGGTATGCGGGGTTTGATGGCTAAGCCGGACGGTTCGATTATTGAAACGCCGATTACCACCAACTTCCGTGAAGGCTTGACCGTTCTTCAGTACTTTATCTCCACTCACGGTGCACGTAAGGGTCTGGCAGATACGGCGCTGAAAACAGCGAACTCGGGTTACCTGACTCGTCGTCTGGTTGACGTAACGCAAGACTTGGTGGTGATCGAAGACGATTGCGGCACCAAGAACGGCGTGGTCATGAAGGCGGTTGTACAGGGTGGTGATGTGATTGAAGCCCTGCGTGACCGTATTCTGGGTCGCGTGGTTGTGCTCGATGTGATCGATCCTGTTACACACGAAACAGTGTTCCCAGTGGGTACATTGCTAGGTGAAGACGAAGTTGAAGAAATCGAACACCTTGGTGTTGACGAGGTTAAGGTTCGTACTCCGTTGTCTTGCGAAACACGTTATGGCCTATGTGCCGCGTGTTACGGTCGTGACCTTGGTCGTGGTCATCTGGTGAATACCGGTGAAGCAGTGGGTGTTATCGCTGCTCAGTCGATTGGTGAGCCTGGTACACAGCTGACCATGCGTACCTTCCACATCGGGGGTGCGGCTTCTCGTGCGGCTGCGGCAACACAAGTAGAATCGAAATCCAGCGGTAATATCGCGTACAGCCCTAATATGCGCTACGTGACCAATGCCAAGGGTGATCCAGTTGTGATTGCTCGTTCTGCTGAAGTGATTGTGGTTGATGACAATGGTCGTGAGCGTGAACGTCACAAAGTGCCATACGGTGCAACGCTGACTGTTAAAGATGGCGATAGCATCAAAGCTGGTGGCGTACTGGGTACGTGGGATCCGCACACTCGTCCAATTATCTCGGAATACGCCGGTCAGGTGAAATTCGATAATGTGGAAGAGGGCCAGACCGTAATGAAGCAGGTCGATGATGTGACCGGTCTTTCGACCTTGGTTGTTATCGATCCTAAGCGCAAAGCGGGTAAAGCAACTGGCGTACGTCCAATGGTTAAGTTGTTGGATGAACGTGGTGGCGAAGTGAAAATGGCGGGTACAGACACTACCGTTATGATCGGTTTCCAAGTGGGTTGTATTATCACGGTGAAAGATGGTCAAGTGGTTGGTGTCGGTGATGTATTGGCGCGTATTCCACAAGAATCCGCTAAGACTCGCGATATTACTGGGGGTCTGCCACGCGTAGCTGAGTTGTTTGAAGCGCGTATCCCGAAAGATCCAGGTATGTTGGCTGAAATTACCGGTACAGTTTCATTCGGTAAAGAAACCAAGGGTAAGCAGCGTCTAGTCTTAACAGACTTGGAAGGTGCACCGCACGAATACCTGATCTTGAAAGAAAAACACGTACTGGTTCACGATGGTCAAGTGGTTAACCGTGGTGAAAGCATTGTTGACGGTGCGATTGATCCGCACGACATCTTGCGTCTGCAAGGTATCGAGGCGTTATCACGCTATGTCGTACAAGAAGTGCAAGAAGTGTATCGTTTGCAGGGTGTGAAGATTAACGATAAGCACATTGAAGTCATTCTTCGTCAAATGTTGCGTCGTGTTGTGATCTCCGATTCTGCGGATTCTGCCTTCATCCAAGGAGAGCAAGTAGAGCGTGCTGAAGTGCTTACTGTGAACGATCGCTTGATTGCTGAGGGTAAGTTACCAGCAAGCTACGATAATGTTCTGTTAGGTATTACCAAAGCATCTCTGTCCACAGATTCGTTTATTTCAGCGGCTTCCTTCCAGGAAACCACGCGGGTGCTGACTGAAGCAGCCATCATGGGTAAAATTGATGACTTGCGCGGTTTGAAAGAAAACGTCATTGTTGGACGCTTGATCCCTGCAGGTACAGGTTTAGCTTACCACCGTAATCGTAAGCGTCAGGCTCCGGTAGTTGATCAATTGTCTGATATTTTTGCACCATCTGCAGAGGCTGAAACCGCTGCAAGTGGTGAAGTCGGGGTCTAACGATCATCAGCTTGTCTTGACGACAAGCACTTGATTTCAATAGAATCCTGTACTTTTACACAACGCTCAGCTTAGCTGGGCGTTGTGCACTTCTTTTTTTGATGTGGCTATACCCGTTTTATTTGCCTTAAAAACAAAGAAACGAGCCCGTGGTGGTTAGCGACAAGCAGGACTGATAACGGACTTAATGCTTTGATTTTATTGTGAATAAAAAAGGCACCTCATTAAGTAAAGAAGTAATTGTGAGTCGTAGTCCGCAGTAAAACAAAGAAACAAGCATGTGGTGGCCGGCGCAAGCTGACTGATAATATGTTTAATGCTTTGTCTAAATATGAAGAAGTAGTAAGTGCCCTACGGGGATTTTTAACCTAAGGAAGTAATCAATGCCAACGATTAACCAGCTCGTCCGTAAAGGTCGTGTGCAGGAAAAAGCAAAGAGCAAAGTTCCAGCTCTTGAGTCTTGCCCGCAAAAACGTGGCGTATGCACTCGTGTATACACAACCACTCCTAAGAAGCCTAACTCAGCGCTTCGTAAAGTTTGTAAAGTTCGCTTAACCAACGGTTTCGAAGTTATTTCGTACATCGGTGGTGAAGGCCATAACCTGCAGGAACACAGCGTTGTGCTGATCCGCGGCGGTCGTGTTAAGGATTTGCCGGGTGTGCGTTACCACACAGTACGCGGCTCCTTGGATACTGCTGGCGTTAAGGGTCGTAAACAGTCGCGTTCCAAGTACGGTACTAAGCGTCCTAAGGCTTAATTGCCACTGGACGGTCGGCGAGTCCCATTTGGGCCGTCGAGTAAGTGGTCGTCTTGATGGGCGACCGAGGGGGAAACCCCGACTGAATGAAATATTAAGGATAGAGAATTATGCCTAGACGCAGAGAAGTACCGAAACGTGACGTTTTACCGGATCCAAAATTTGGTAGCCAAGAACTGACCAAGTTCATGAACGTTGTAATGATGGATGGCAAGAAAGCGGTTGCAGAGCGTATCGTTTACGGTGCACTTGTACAAATCGAGAAAAAAACTGGCAAGTCACCGCTAGAAGTATTCTCCGCTGCAATCGGTAATGCTAAGCCAATGGTTGAAGTTAAAAGCCGTCGTGTTGGTGGTGCAAACTATCAAGTACCAGTCGAAGTCCGTCCTAGCCGTCGTTTGGCATTGGCGATGCGTTGGGTTCGTGATGCGGCTCGTAAACGTGGTGAAAAGTCGATGGATCTGCGTCTAGCAGGCGAACTCCTCGATGCGGCTGAAGGCCGTGGTGGCGCTATGAAGAAGCGTGACGAAGTACACCGCATGGCAGAAGCGAATAAAGCGTTCGCTCACTACCGCTTCTAATCGCGTTACTCGGACAAGGAATATCCCGTGGCACGTAAGACTTCTATTGAGCGTTACCGTAATATTGGTATCTCTGCTCACATCGACGCCGGTAAAACGACGACGACCGAACGCGTTTTGTTCTACACCGGTGTAAATCACAAGATCGGTGAAGTGCATGACGGCGCGGCAACAATGGACTGGATGGAGCAAGAGCAGGAGCGTGGTATCACGATTACTTCTGCTGCGACAACTACGTTCTGGAAAGGCATGGCGCAACAGTACCCAGAACACCGCATTAACATCATCGACACCCCTGGCCACGTTGACTTCACTATTGAAGTTGAGCGCTCAATGCGCGTTCTGGATGGTGCTTGCATGGTTTACTGCGCTGTGGGTGGTGTTCAACCTCAGTCTGAAACCGTATGGCGTCAAGCTAATAAATACAAAGTTCCACGTCTTGCTTTCGTAAACAAGATGGACCGTCAAGGTGCTAACTTCTTCCGCGTAGTAGAGCAGATGAAGATTCGCCTGAAAGCTAATCCAGTACCAGTCGTTATTCCTGTTGGCGCTGAAGATGGCTTTACCGGTGTGGTTGATTTGATCAAGATGAAATCCATCTTGTGGGATGAAGCTTCGCAAGGTATGAAGTTTGAGTATGGTGAGATCCCTGCAGAATTGGTAGAGACCGCTAATACTTGGCGTGAAAACATGATTGAAGCCGCGGCTGAATCATCTGAAGAGATGATGAACAAATACCTTGAAGAAGGTGATTTGAGCGAAGCTGAGATCATTGAAGGCCTGCGTATCCGTACTTTAGCGTGCGAAATTCAGCCTATGCTGTGTGGTAGTGCGTTCAAGAACAAGGGCGTGCAACGCATGCTCGACGCTGTAATCGACTTTATGCCTTCACCGGTTGAAGTTGCTGCGATCACAGGTGTGGATGACAGAGAGCAGCCTATCACTCGTGAAGCTTCTGATACAGCGCCATTCTCTGCTTTAGCATTTAAGCTGATGAGCGATCCTTATGTTGGTCAGTTGACCTTCTTCCGCGTTTACTCCGGCATCGTGAAGTCTGGCGATACCGTTTTGAACTCGGTAAAAGATAAGAAAGAGCGTATTGGCCGTATCGTGCAAATGCACGCAAACGATCGTCAAGAAATTGATGAAGTTTATGCGGGTGATATCGCGGCTGCGATTGGCTTGAAAGATGTAACGACTGGTGAGACTTTATGTGCGCCGAGTGACTTCATTATCTTGGAACGCATGGTGTTCCCTGAGCCAGTGATTCACGTAGCTGTTGAGCCTAAGACCAAGCCAGACCAAGAGAAGATGGGTATTGCCCTGAATCGCTTGGCGAAAGAAGATCCTTCTTTCCGTGTGCGTACTGACGAAGAAACCGGCCAGACAATTATGTCTGGTATGGGTGAGTTGCACTTAGAAATTCTGGTTGACCGCATGCGCCGTGAATTTGGCGTTGAAGCGAACGTGGGTGCTCCGCAAGTTGCATACCGCGAAACCATTACCCGCATCGCTGCCGATGTCGAAGGTAAGCACGCGAAACAGTCTGGCGGTAAAGGTCAGTACGGTCATTGCGTGATTACTGTTGAGCCAGCTGGTGAAGGTAATGGTTATTCCTTCTCTGACGAAGTTAAGGGTGGTTCGATTCCTCGTGAATTTATCCCTTCGGTGGATAAGGGTATCCAAAACACACTGAAAGCCGGTGTGTTGGCAGGTTTCCCTGTTGTTGACGTTAAGGTTCGCCTGACGTTTGGTTCGTACCATGATGTTGACTCTTCACAACTTGCGTTTGAACTTGCGGGTTCGATTGCATTTAAAGAAGCGATGCGTCGTGCTGGTGCCGTTATTCTTGAGCCGATGATGGCGGTAGAAGTCGAAACACCAGAAGAGTACATGGGCGACATCATGGGCGATATCTCGTCCCGCCGTGGCATCTTGCAAGGTATGGATGATAATCCTGCTGGTGGCAAGATGGTTAAGGCTGAGTTACCTCTTTCCGAGATGTTTGGTTACTCGACTCGCTTGCGCTCAATGTCGCAGGGTCGTGCAACTTACTCTATGGAATTCAAGCACTACTCCGAAGCGCCGAAGCATGTGGCTGACGCGATTATTGCGAACAAGAAATAATCAAATAATTTAAAGGATATTAGCAATGGCAAAAGAAAAGTTTGTACGCGCAAAGCCACACGTTAACGTTGGTACAATTGGTCACGTTGATCATGGTAAGACCACGCTGACAGCGGCTATTTCGACTATCTTGTCGAAGAAATTCGGTGGCGAAGCGAAAGATTATTCGCAAATCGATAGCGCTCCTGAAGAAAAAGCACGCGGTATTACGATTAATACCTCACACGTTGAGTATGAGACAGAAACACGTCACTACGCTCACGTTGACTGCCCGGGTCACGCGGATTACATCAAGAACATGATTACTGGTGCTGCGCAGATGGATGGCGCGATCTTGGTATGTTCAGCAGCTGATGGTCCTATGCCACAAACTCGTGAGCACATCTTGTTGGCTCGTCAAGTTGGCGTTCCGTACATCATTGTTTACCTGAACAAAGCTGACTTGGTTGATGATGCTGAATTGCTTGAATTGGTAGACATGGAAGTTCGTGAACTGCTGAGCAAGTATGACTTCCCTGGTGACGACACTCCAATTATTGTTGGTTCTGCTCGTATGGCCCTGGAAGGTGATCAGTCTGAGCACGGCGAGCCATCGATTTTCCGTCTTGCTGATGCGCTTGATTCATACATTCCATTGCCAGAACGTGCTGTTGATGGTGCATTCCTGATGCCAGTTGAAGATGTATTCTCGATCTCTGGTCGCGGTACTGTTGTGACTGGTCGTGTTGAGCGCGGTATTGTTAAAGTTGGCGAAGAAATCGAAATTGTTGGTATCACTACAACAGTTAAGACCACATGTACTGGTGTTGAAATGTTCCGTAAGCTGCTGGATCAAGGTCAAGCTGGCGATAACATCGGTGCATTGCTTCGTGGTACTAAGCGTGAAGACGTTCAGCGCGGTCAAGTATTGGCTAAGCCAGGTTCGATCACTCCGCACACTAAGTTTGAAGGTTCTGTATACGTTCTGTCGAAAGATGAGGGTGGTCGTCACACTCCATTCTTTAACGGCTACCGTCCACAGTTCTTCTTCCGTACAACTGACGTAACAGGTTCAGTTGATTTGCCAGAAGGTACTGAAATGGTGATGCCAGGTGATAACGTTGAAGTGACCGTTACCCTGATCGCTCCAGTTGCTATGGAACAAGGTCTACGCTTCGCTATTCGCGAAGGTGGTCGTACTGTTGGCGCTGGTGTAGTTGCCAAAGTCCTCGTTTAAAGGCTTGTGAAAATGCAAAACCAAAAAATTCGTATCCGTCTGAAAGCTTTTGACTACGCTTTGATCGATCGTTCGGCGCAGGAAATTGTTGATACGGCTAAGCGTACTGGTGCTGTTGTTAAGGGTCCAGTTCCGCTACCTACTAAGATTGAGCGTTTTGACATTCTGAGCTCCCCACACGTTAATAAAATGGCGCGTGATCAGATGGAAATTCGTACGCACCTGCGTTTAATGGACATTGTCAATCCAACAGACAAGACCGTTGATGCGCTAATGAAGCTGGATCTTCCCGCTGGCGTAGACGTAGAAATCAAGCTGCAGTAATCGACAAACAAAGTTTTTTTCTGTAATGCACGCTAAGTGCTTGCGGTAAAAGGAAAACTTTGCTAAAGTCGCGGGCTTGCCACTTAAGGGTGGCAAGCCTTTTTTACTTTAGGTTTAGCCGGTCAATCGTAATCGGCCCTGAAAGGGATATAACTATGAGCTTAGGACTTGTCGGACGTAAAGTCGGCATGACCCGCGTTTTTGCTGAGGATGGTGCTTCCATTCCGGTAACAGTGCTGGACATGTCTGCTAATCGCGTTACGCAAATCAAGACGCTGGAAACTGATGGCTATACAGCTGTTCAGGTAACTTTCGGCGCAAAGAAAGCTAGTCGTGTTAACAAGGCTCAAGCTGGCCACTTTGCGAAAGCAGGCGTGGAAGCGGGTTTGGGTTTGGTTGAATTTGATGTCACTGCTGAGAAATTGGCAGAATTGAAGGCTGGTGATCAGCTTTCAGTTGAGATGTTTGCGACTGGTTCTTATGTTGATGTAACTGGTACAACTCTGGGTAAGGGTTTTGCTGGTGTTATTAAACGTCACCATTTCTCTTCCAATCGTGCCTCCCACGGTAACTCGCGCTCGCATAATACGCCGGGTTCCATTGGTCAAGCGCAAGATCCAGGTCGCGTTTTTCCTGGTAAGCGCATGGCAGGTCAACTGGGTAACGTTCAACGTACCACCCAGAACTTGGAAATCGTCCGTGTCGATGCCGAACGTCAATTGCTGTTAGTTAAGGGCGCTGTTCCTGGCTGCAAAGGCAATGACGTGGTTGTTCGTCCGAGTGTGAAGGCAGGTGCGTAATGGATCTTAAAGTCATCAATGCTGCCGGCGAGGCGCAAGCCGCTGTCGCTGGTTCAGATGCACTGTTCGCACGCGAATTCAACGAAGCGCTGGTTCACCAAGTTGTGACAGCTTACTTCGCGAATGCTCGTAGCGGCAATCGTGCTCAAAAAGGTCGTGATAACGTAAGTCACTCGACCAAAAAGCCTTGGAAGCAGAAGGGTACAGGCCGTGCTCGTGCTGGTATGAGTTCCTCCCCGCTATGGCGTGGTGGTGGTCGTGCTTTCCCGAATAGCCCGGATGAGAACTTCTCACAAAAGGTTAACCGTAAGATGTTCCGTGCTGGTATCGCGACCATTCTGTCGCAACTGGTTCGTGAAGAGCGTCTTGTGGTGGTGGAAAGCTTTACTGCTGAAACACCAAAAACTAAGGCTTTCGCACTGCAATTAGCTGCTATGCAGTTGGATTCCGTGTTGATTATCACCAAAGAGCTGGATGAAAACTTGTACCTTGCGTCGCGTAATCTCGCGCACGTTCTGGTGCTTGAGCCATCGCAAGCTGATCCAGTGAGCCTCGTTCGTTTTAAGAAAGTGGTTATCACTCGTGAAGCACTGCAAGCTTTTGAGGAGTTGTACGCATGATGCAATTCTCTGAAAATCGTCTGCTTCAAGTTCTTTTGGCACCTATCGTGTCAGAAAAGACCACTTTTGTGGCTGAAAAGAATGATCAAGTTGTTTTCCGTGTATCTACGGACGCTACTAAGGCAGAAATCAAGGCCGCTGTTGAACTTCTCTTTAAAGTGAAGGTTGAAGGCGTGTCGACATTGAATGTCAAGGGCAAGGGCAAGAAATTTGGTCGTACCGTAGGTCGTCGCAAGGACTGGAAAAAGGCTTACATCAGCCTTGCTGCAGGCCAAGAACTCGACCTCGCGGCAGCGCAGTAAAGGAGACTGAAAATGGCATTGGTAAAAGTAAAACCGACGTCCCCCGGTCGCCGCGCCGTCGTCAAGGTTGTGACCCCAGATCTACACAAAGGTGCGCCATACGCTCCTTTGCTCGAGTCGCAAAGCAAGACAGCTGGTCGTAACAACCGTGGTGTGATTACAACCCGTCATATGGGTGGTGGTCACAAACAGCATTATCGTCTAATCGACTTTAAGCGTAATGATAAAGACGGTATCGTAGCTCGTGTAGAGCGTCTTGAATACGATCCTAACCGTACTGCTAACATCGCCTTGCTTTGTTACACAGACGGCACACGTCGCTACATTATCGCTCCTAAAGGCCTTAAGGCTGATATGACCGTTATTTCTGGCTCGGATGCGCCGATTAAGGTGGGTAATACCCTTCCTATTCGCAATATCCCAGTTGGTTCGACGATTCATTGCATTGAAATGCAGCCAGGTAAAGGCGCGCAAATTGCTCGCTCCGCTGGTGCTGGTGTTCAGTTGCTGGCTCGTGAAGGTGCTTACGCTCAATTGCGTCTGCGCTCCGGCGAAATCCGCAAGGTTCACGTTGATTGCCGCGCAACAATCGGTGAAGTAGGTAACGAAGAGCATAATCTTCGCTCCTACGGTAAAGCAGGTGCTAAGCGTTGGTTGGGTATTCGTCCAACTGTACGTGGTACTGCTATGAATCCGGTTGATCACCCGCACGGTGGTGGTGAAGGTCGTACTGGTGAAGGTCGTGTTCCAGTAAGTCCATGGGGCCAGCCTGCTAAGGGCTATCGCACTCGTCGCAATAAGCGCACAAGCAACATGATCGTGCGTCGTCGTCCCGCGAACAAGAGGTAATGTAAATGGCACGTTCTATTAAAAAAGGCCCATTCGTTGACCTGCACCTGATCAAAAAGGTGGAAACTGCCCGCGCGGCGAACGACAAGCGTCCAGTGAAAACTTGGTCACGCCGTTCTACTGTGTTGCCAGACTTCGTTGGTCTGACAATTGCAGTTCATAATGGTAAGCAGCACGTTCCAGTTTATGTGAACGAAAACATGGTTGGACACAAGTTGGGTGAGTTTGCTCTTACCCGCACGTTCAAAGGCCATGCTGCGGACAAAAAAGCCAAGCGATAAGGTGAAGACATGCAAGTATCTGCTGTATTAAGCAACACTCGCCTCTCCGCCCAAAAAGCGCGGCTGGTCGCTGACCTAGTCCGTGGCAAGCCGGTAGAGCAGGCGTTGAACATCTTGGCCTTCTGCCCTAAAAAGGGTGCTGTATTAATTAAGAAGGTTCTGGAATCCGCTATTGCCAATGCTGAGCACAATGAAGGCGCCGATATCGACGCACTCAAAGTGACCACAATTTTTGTGGATAAGGGACCTTCTCTTAAGCGTTTCAGCGCACGTGCCAAAGGCCGTGGCAATCGTATCGAGAAGCAAACTTGCCACATCACATTGATTGTTGGCGATTAAGGAGCGACTATGGGTCAGAAAGTTCATCCGACGGGTTTTCGTCTCGCCGTCACTAAGAACTGGGCTTCGCGTTGGTACGCCAACAGTAGCAATTTTGCCGGTATGCTCAATGAAGATATCGCAGTACGCGATTATCTGAAAAAGAAACTGGCCAGTGCTTCAGTGAGTCGCGTCGTTATCGAGCGTCCAGCTAAGAATGCCAAAATCACTATTTTCACGGCTCGTCCGGGCGTGGTGATTGGTAAAAAAGGTGAGGATATTGAGCAGCTTAAGAAAGCGCTGCAAAAAATCCTGAATGTGCCTGTGCATGTAAACATCGAAGAAGTGCGTAAGCCTGAAATCGATGCACAAATTATTGCCGATAGCATTTCTGCGCAGCTTGAAAAGCGCGTTATGTTCCGTCGTGCTATGAAGCGTGCTATGCAAAATGCGATGCGTCTTGGTGCCCAAGGTATCAAAATCATGTCGTCTGGTCGCTTGAACGGCATCGAAATTGCGCGTTGTGAGTGGTATCGTGAAGGCCGTGTGCCTTTGCATACACTTCGTGCTGATATCGATTACGCGACTTCTGAAGCCAAAACCACCTACGGTATCATTGGTATCAAGGTTTGGGTTTATAAAGGCGAAATGAAGCCGGGCGAGAAGGCTGCTGAACCAGCGCCTGAAGCTCAGAAGAAAAACGCACGGAAGGGGCCTCGTAATGCTGCAGCCAACTAGACTTAAGTATCGCAAGGTCCAGAAGGGCCGTAACACGGGTATCGCTACTCGTGGTAACAGCGTTGCTTTTGGTGTGTTTGGGCTCAAGGCCACTAGTCGTGGTCGTCTGACTGCTCGTCAGATCGAATCCGCACGTCGTGCTATCACCCGTTATATTAAACGTGGTGGTCGTGTGTGGATTCGTACGTTCCCAGATAAGCCAATCTCTACCAAGCCCGCTGAAGTGCGAATGGGTAATGGTAAGGGTAGCCCGGATTACTGGGTTGCTGAGATTCAACCAGGCAAAGTATTGTATGAGTTGGATGGTGTTGATGAAGCAGTTGCACGTGAGGCTTTCCGCCTTGCATCTGCTAAGTTGCCATTCGCGACTACCTTTGTCACTCGTCAGGCGGGACAACGATGAAAGCTGCTGAACTACATCAGAAATCTGTTGAAGAGCTGAAGGCTGAGTTGACCGCATTGTTGAAGGCGCAGTTTAGCTTGCGTATGCAGCATGCGACGGGTCAACTGGCGAAGCCAAGCGAACTCAACCGTGTGCGCAAAGATATTGCGCGCGTTCATACCATCATGGCTCAGAAGGCGGCGTAACGATGTCTGAAGCTAAACTGAAGCGCGAACTGACAGGCCGTATCGTCAGCGACAAAATGGACAAGACTGTTACCGTGTTGGTAGAGCGTTTGGTTAAACACCCGCTCTACGGCAAGATGATGCGTCGTTCCAAAAAATACCATGCACACGACGAAAGCAATCAATATCACGAAGGTGATTTGGTTACGATCCAAGAAATTCGTCCACTTTCCAAGACTAAAAATTGGGCTGTGACGACGCTGGTAGAAAAAGCTCGTAATTAATATTTAATACGTGCTTGCGCGGGTATTGTGCTTTATGTACAATGCCCGCTTTCTTATCCATATATAACACCTTGTTGTGTATGGAGTTCTTCCCTACGGGATCCAAAACTAGCTGCTAATGCTCGGTTTTGCCGAGCGACTCGGTCTTGCCGAGATTATAGGCGGAAAAAGTTGGAGGTTTGTTTCAATGATTCAAATGCAAACTAGGCTTGAAGTTGCTGATAACACTGGTGCACGTTCTGTTATGTGCATTAAGGTTCTTGGTGGTTCCAAGCGTCGCTACGCTTCGGTGGGCGATATTATCAAGGTTGCCATTAAAGATGCTGCCCCTCGTGGCCGTGTTAAAAAAGGTGACGTATATAGCGCCGTAGTGGTTCGCACCGCTAAGGGCGTACGCCGTGCTGATGGTTCGCTTATCAAGTTTGATGGCAACGCTGCAGTTCTCCTTAACGCCAAGCTTGAGCCAATTGGTACCCGTATTTTTGGGCCAGTGACTCGTGAGCTGCGCAATGAACGATTCATGAAAATCGTTTCACTTGCGCCAGAAGTGTTGTAAGGGGACGGGCATGAACAAGATTCGCAAAGGCGATGAAATCATCGTTATCACAGGCAAGGACAACGGCAAGCGCGGTACAGTGCTGCGCGTAATCCCGGCTGAAGATCGTGTCGTGGTTGAGGGCGTGAATGTGGTGAAAAAACACCAAAAGCCTAATCCAATGCGCGGTGTACAGGGCGGTATTGTCGAAAAGACTATGCCGGTTCACATTTCTAATGTTGCCTTGTTTAACACTGCAACGGGCAAGGCTGATCGCGTTGGCATTAAGACTTTAGAGGATGGCCGTAAGGTTCGTTTCTTTAAGTCTAGTGGCGAAGTGGTTGGCGGCTAAGGGGTGATGAAAAATGGCACGTCTGCAAGAGTTTTATAAAGATCAAGTAATTCCGAAGCTGGTTGAACAGTTCGGTTACAAATCCATCATGCAAGTTCCACGTATCGACAAAATCACCATTAATATGGGTGTTGGCGAAGCGATTGCGGACAAGAAAGTGATGGATCATGCTGTTGGTGATTTGGTGAAAATTGCTGGTCAAAAGCCGGTTGTTACTGTAGCTAAAAAGTCGATTGCTGGTTTTAAGATTCGTGAAGGTTATCCGGTTGGCTGCAAAGTGACTTTGCGCCGCGAACGCATGTTCGAATTCTTGGATCGTCTGGTAACGATTGCTCTGCCACGTGTACGCGACTTCCGCGGCGTGAGTGGTAAATCGTTTGACGGTCGTGGTAATTTTAATATGGGCGTACGTGAGCAAATCATTTTCCCAGAAATCGAATACGATAAGATTGATGCTTTGCGTGGTATGAATATTACGATTACCACTACAGCTAAATCTGATGAAGAAGCGCGTGCTTTACTCGCTTGCTTCAAATTCCCATTCAAGAGTTGAGGCAACCATGGCTAAAGTCGCAGTGATTAAGCGTGAGGAAAAGCGTCGTGCAACCGTCGCCAAGTACGCCGCCAAGCGTGAAAAGCTGATGGCGGTCATCAATGACCAGAATGCATCTGACGAAGAGCGTTTTGCTGCTCGTTTGCAATTCCAGCAGCTTCCGCGTAATGCAAGCCCAGTACGTCTAGTAAATCGTTGTTCGATTACTGGTCGTGGTCGTGGCGTGTATCGCAAATTCGGACTCGGCCGTATCAAGCTACGTGAACTCGCCTTCAAGGGTGAAGTTCCTGGCATGGTCAAGGCTAGCTGGTAATAGGAGAGATAAAACATGGCAATGCATGATCCTATCGCCGATATGCTAACCCGTATTCGCAACGCACAACGTGCGGACAAGGCACAAGTTACAATGCCGTCGTCCACACTGAAGTTAGCAATTGCTGGCGTGTTGCAAGATGAAGGTTATATCGAATCGTTTGAAGTCGCAGGTGAAGTTAAACCTGTTCTGACCATCGAACTCAAGTACTACGCTGGTCGTCCGGTTATCGAGCGTTTGGACCGCGTGTCCAAGCCGGGTCTGCGCATCTACAAAGGTGCAACAGAAATCCCAACGGTGATGAACGGTCTGGGTGTGGCTATTTTGTCCACCTCCAAAGGCGTAATGACAGATCGCAAAGCACGTGCCAATGGTATTGGTGGCGAGCTTCTGTGCGTCGTCGCTTAAAGAGGTGAATCGATGTCTCGCGTAGCAAAAAACCCAGTAGTTATCCCAGCAGGCGTAGAAGTTAATTTCGTCGCTGGTGAAATCGTTGTGAAGGGCCCGCACGGCACAATGACGCAAACTCTTTGCGTTGATGTGGACGTTAAGGTTGAGGACAATGCAGTTCAATTTGCCGCCAAGAGTGCATCTAAGCATGCTCGCTCTATGTCCGGTACTTTGCGTGCGTTGGTAAACAACATGGTAAACGGCGTTTCTAAAGGCTTTGAGCGTAAGCTCTTGCTGGTTGGCGTTGGTTACCGTGCTCAAGCTCAAGGTGATGTCTTGAACTTGACCCTCGGCTTTTCTCACCCAGTTGCGCATACAATGCCAGCGGGTGTGAAGGTGGAAACTCCAACACAAACCGAAATCGTCCTCAAGGGCGCCGACAAGCAGCTGGTTGGTCAAGTTGCAGCCGAAATTCGTGAATATCGTAAACCAGAGCCATATAAAGGCAAGGGCGTACGTTATTCCGATGAGGTTGTCGTATTGAAAGAAACCAAGAAGAAGTAATCGAGGCTGAATCATGGACAAGAACCAAGCTCGACTCCGCCGCGCACGTAAAACCCGTGCAAAGATTTCGGAGCTCAAGATGTTGCGTCTGTCGGTGCACCGCACCAACAGTCACATTTACGCCCAGATCATCGACGAAACCGGTAGCAAAGTACTGGTTTCTGCTTCAACTCTTGAAGCAGATGTTCGTGGCCAAATCAAGAATGGCGGCTCTGTTGATGCCGCAGTCGTGATTGGCAAGCGTATCGCAGAAAAAGCGAAAGCTGCAGGTGTCGAAACGGTTGCATTTGACCGTTCCGGCTTCAAATATCACGGCCGTGTTAAGGCCTTAGCTGATGCCGCTCGTGAGGGCGGCCTCGTCTTCTAATTGAGTTTGGAGTTGATATAATGGCTAAGAACGATATGGAAGAACGCGGCGACGGCCTTCGTGAAAAGATGGTCGCTGTAAATCGCGTTACCAAGGTCGTCAAGGGTGGTCGTATCCTTGGTTTTGCCGCACTGACAGTAGTTGGTGATGGTGATGGCGGCGTTGGTATGGGTAAGGGCAAATCGAAAGAAGTGCCTGTAGCCGTACAAAAAGCAATGGAAGAAGCTCGTCGTAAGTTGCAAAAAGTTACTTTGCGCAACGGTACGATTCACCACACAGTATTCGGTAAACATGGCGCTACTACAGTGTTCATGCAGCCTGCTGCAGATGGTAAGGGTATTATTGCTGGTGGTCCAATGCGTGCTGTGTTCGAAGTTATGGGTATCCATAATATTTCGGCTAAGTGCCATGGTTCTACTAACCCGTACAACATCGTACGTGCAACTTTAGATGGTCTTTCTAAGCTTCATACACCAGCAGATATTGCTGCGAAGCGTGGTAAGTCTGTTGAAGAGATTCTAGGAGCGGCTAAATGAGCGACTCTAAGAAATTCAAAGTAACTTTGGTTAAAAGTCTGATTGGACGTCTAGAAGCTCACAAGGCATGCGCCCGTGGCTTAGGTCTCCGTCGTCTTAATAGTAGCTCTGAAGTGATCGATACCCCAGAAAACCGTGGTATGGCGAACAAGATCAGCTACCTACTGAAGGTGGAAGGCTAAATGGAACTTAATAACCTGAAACCAGCTGCTGGTTCTACTCACGCAAAGCGTCGTGTAGGCCGCGGTATTGGCTCTGGCTTAGGCAAAACGTCTGGTCGTGGTCACAAAGGTCAGAAGTCGCGTACTGGTGGTTTTCACAAGGTGGGTTTTGAAGGCGGTCAAATGCCTTTACAACGTCGCCTGCCAAAACGTGGTTTTGTTTCGCTCACACGTGGTGATACCGCTGAAGTTCGCTTGTCGGACATCAATGATTTGCCATTAGACGAAATTACCTTTGAAGCACTGCTTCAAGCTGGTGTGGTATCTCAGCATGCTCTGCGCGGGAAAGTTGTACTTTCTGGCACTATCGAGCGTGCAGTTGTACTCAAAGGCTTGGCTGTAACTAAGGGTGCCCGTGCTGCTATTGAAGCAGCTGGCGGCAGCATCACCGAGTAATTCGGTAAACTGAGGATAAGGCAGTAATGGCAAATCCCGCTCTGGCTAGTTCTGCAAACAAGTTTGCGGATCTTAAAAGCCGGATTTGGTTCCTGATCGGGGCGCTGATCGTATATCGAATCGGCGCACATATCCCGGTGCCAGGCATCAATCCAGCTGAACTGGCAAAATTGTTTGAGTCGTCGCAAACCGGTTTATTGAACATGTTCAATATGTTTTCCGGTGGTGCTCTCTCTCGCTTTACCGTGTTCGCTATCGGGATCATGCCTTACATCTCGGCATCGATTATTTTACAGCTCGCTGCCGAGGTGCTGCCATCTCTGAAGCAGATGAAAAAAGAGGGAGAGGCAGGTCGTCGTAAAATTACGCAATATACGCGTTATGCGACGCTGCTTCTTGCTACTGCACAGAGCTTTGGTATTGCGATGATGCTGTTCAAACAGCCGAATTTGGTAGTTGTGGCACAAGCTCAGTTTGTGTTTACTACCATTGTGACGCTGGTGACTGGCACCATGTTCTTGATGTGGTTGGGTGAGCAGATCACCGAACGAGGTATCGGCAACGGTATTTCAATCTTGATCTGTTCTGGTATTGCTTCTGGTTTGCCTTCGGCAATCGGTAAGACATTATCACTGGCTAATCAAGGCGCTTTGCCTATTTTGCTTGTGCTGTTCCTCTTTGTTGGTGTTGTGCTCTTAACTGCGGCGGTTGTGTTTGTTGAACGCGGCCAGCGCAAGGTTCCTGTTCATTATGCGAAACGCCAAGTTGGCAATCGCATGATGCAGGCACAAAGCACCCACCTTCCACTGAAACTGAATATGGCAGGCGTGATCCCTCCGATTTTTGCCTCTTCAATTATTCTATTCCCTGCGACATTGTTGTCGTGGACTGGTAATAGCGATAAATTGTCTTGGTTGAAGTCGATCGGTGACATGCTGCATCCTGGTCAGCCGCTCTATGTGCTGTTGTATGCGACTGCGATCATTTTCTTCTGCTACTTCTACACTGCGCTGGTCTTCAATCCGAAGGAAACTGCAGATAATTTGAAGAAGAGTGGGGCAATGATTCCGGGCTACCGCCCGGGTGATCACACTGCGAAATACATCGAAAAGTTGATTTTAAAGCTCACATTGATCGGTGCTGTCTATATCACTGTAATCTGCTTGATTCCAGAGTTTTTGATCCTAAAGTGGAATGTTCCATTCTATTTTGGCGGTACATCTCTGTTGATTCTGGTAGTTGTGACAATGGACTTTATGTCGCAGATGCAGTCATACGTGCTCTCACATCAGTACGAGAGTCTGCTCAAGAAAGCTAACTTCAAGGGCTAGGCGTAACAGGCTATGGCGAAAGACGAAGTCATTCAGATGCAGGGCGAAGTCCTGGAAACGTTGCCAAATGCAACGTTTAAGGTCAAGCTCGAAAACGGACATGTGGTTCTTGGTCATATTTCTGGTAAGATGCGGATGCATTACATCCGTATCCTGCCTGGAGATAAGGTTACAGTGGAGTTAACTCCCTATGATCTGACCAAGGCTCGCATTGTATTCCGAGCCAAGTAATAGCTCGGATTTAATTTTGATCGAAAGGAAAGACGATGAGAGTTCAAGCGTCGGTCAAGAAAATTTGCCGCAATTGTAAAATCGTACGCCGCAACCGTGTTGTGCGTGTGATTTGCACCGACCCGCGGCACAAGCAGCGCCAAGGCTGATTGTTGCGACAATCAGTTTCTGGTGTTAACATGCAAAGCTTTTTGAACCTGGGGTAAGAAAAGTATGGCCCGTATTGCTGGGGTTAATATCCCGAATCATCAGCATACTGTGATCGGCCTTCAGGCTATTTTCGGTATTGGTCGCACCCGCGCCTATGCCGTCTGCGCAGCTACAAGCGTTGAGCCTACAAAAAAGGTTAAAGATCTCAGCGATGCTGAATTAGATCTGCTGCGTGAAGAACTTGGCAAATATGTTGTCGAGGGTGATTTGCGCCGCGAAGTGACCATGAGCATCAAGCGTCTTATGGACCTTGGTTGCTACCGTGGTTTCCGTCACCGCAGAGGACTTCCATGCCGCGGTCAGCGTACTCGTACCAATGCGCGTACTCGCAAGGGTCCGCGTAAGTCTATCGCTGGCAAGAAGTAATCCAAGGAATTGAAGAATGGCTAAAGCAAACACAGTACGTGTACGGAAGAAAGTCAAAAAGAGTGTGTCTGAAGGGGTTGTGCACGTTCACGCTTCTTTCAATAACACAATCATAACCATCACTGATCGCCAAGGGAATGCACTGTCTTGGGCTACCTCGGGCGGTGCTGGTTTTAAAGGCTCTCGGAAAAGTACACCTTTTGCAGCTCAAGTAGCTGCAGAGGCTGCTGGTAAAGTTGCCCAAGAATACGGTGTAAAGAACCTCGAAGTTCGTATCAAGGGTCCGGGTCCGGGTCGTGAGTCCGCTGTGCGTGCATTAAACGCCCTTGGCTTCAAGATCACGAGCATTTCGGATGTTACGCCGATTCCGCATAACGGTTGTCGTCCGCCGAAGAAGCGTCGTATCTAATCCCGGAGTAAGTTATGGCTCGTTATATTGGACCCAAGTGCAAACTTGCACGTCGTGAGGGTACGGATCTTTTCCTAAAGAGCGCTCGTCGTTCTTTGGATAGTAAGTGCAAATTAGAACAAGCTCCTGGTCAGCACGGTGTGAGTGGCGGTAAAAAGCCATCACGTCTATCTGACTACGGTGTTCATTTGCGTGAAAAGCAAAAGATTCGTCGCATTTACGGCGTATTGGAACGTCAGTTCCGTCGTTATTTTGAAGAAGCTAGCCGACGTAAAGGTTCTACAGGTGAAAACCTGCTGAAGCTTCTGGAATGTCGTCTGGATAACGTTGTTTATCGTATGGGTTTTGGCTCTACACGTGCTGAAGCTCGTCAACTTGTTTCCCACAAAGCTATTGTGGTAAACGGTAGTGTTGTGAATATTCCTTCCTACTTGGTTAAAGCTGGCGACGTTGTTTCCGTTCGCGATAAGTCGAAAACTCAGGCACGTATCCAAGAAGCAGTTTCCTTGGCTGAGGGTATCGGTTTTCCGAGCTGGGTGCAGGTAGATTCTAAGAAGCTTGAAGGTGTGTTTAAAAACATGCCAGAGCGTTCTGATCTGTCCAGCGACATCAACGAAGCGCTGGTTGTGGAATTCTACTCCAAGTAATATTCTGACCCGGCTAGCCAAGGGATACTGACTTATGCAAATCAACGCGAATGAGTTGCTCAAGCCGCGCATCATTGATGTGCAGGCTTTAAACGCTGCCCAGGCGAAGGTCGTGATGGAGCCGTTCGAGCGCGGTTACGGCCATACGCTCGGCAATGCTCTACGCCGCATCCTTCTTTCATCGATGTCTGGTTTTGCGCCAACAGAAGTGAAAATTGAAGGTGTGGTTCACGAGTATTCCGCACTGGATGGCGTACAGGAAGATGTAGTCGATATCTTGCTGAACCTCAAAGGCGTTGTGCTCAAGCTGCATGGTCGGGACTCGGTCGTTCTCACCCTCTCTAAAGAGGGTGAGGGCGTCGTTAAAGCGTCCGATATTCAGCTGTCACACGATGTTGAGGTGATCAATCCAGATCATGTGATTGCCCATCTGTCTGCTGGTGGCAAGCTTAATATGGAAATTACGGTTGAAAAAGGTCGTGGCTATCAGCCTGCACCTAACCGTCTGGCTAAAGATGAAAACCGTACTATCGGTAACATCATGCTTGACGCGTCTTTCAGCCCGATTCGCCGTGTTAGCTACCACGTAGAAAGCGCACGTGTAGAGCAACGTACTGACCTTGATCGTTTGATTATTGACATTGAAACCAATGGCGTAATTGAACCTGAAGAAGCGGTACGCCAGGCTGCGCGTATGCTAATTGACCAGCTCGCCGTGTTCGCTGATCTTGAAGGCACTCCCGTAGAGGAAGAGCAACCACAGGCGCCTCAGATCGATCCGATCCTGTTGCGTCCGGTTGATGACCTCGAACTGACTGTCCGTTCGGCTAACTGCCTGAAGGCAGAGAACATTTATTATATCGGCGACCTGATCCAGCGTACCGAGACTGAGCTTTTGAAGGCACCTAATCTTGGGCGTAAATCGCTTAATGAGATCAAGGAAGTTCTTGCCTCTAAAGGCCTCTCGCTGGGCATGCGCCTTGAAAACTGGCCGCCTGCTGGCTTAGAAAAGCCGTAATAGCGGGCAAAAGGAAATCGACAAATGCGTCACCGTCAATCTAATCGCAAATTAAATCGTACGACGAGTCATCGTCTGGCGATGTTGCGTAATCTTGCGAATTCGTTGCTTCGTCACGAAGTCATCAAGACCACTTTACCTAAAGCAAAAGAACTGCGCCGTGTTGCAGAGCCTTTGATCACTTTGGGTAAAAAGCCTTCGCTTGCGAACCGCCGTCTGGCGTTCAATCGCACCCGCGATCGCGATATGGTGGTTAAGTTGTTCGACGTGCTGGGTCCGCGTTATGCTGCCCGTAACGGCGGCTACCTTCGCATTCTGAAATGCGGTTTCCGTCAAGGCGACAATGCTCCTATGGCATTCGTTGAGCTTGTAGACCGTCCAGAAGAAGCGGAAGCGGTTGAAGCAGCTGAGTAATCAGTTGTTTTGCAGCTATTCGTAGTAATGTAAAAAAGCCAACCGTAAGGTTGGCTTTTTTATTGCTTAAATTTTTTACGAATACTGTGGCAATCCTGTTGCTATGGGCAATACAGAGAACCATTGCCATTCACGAGCTACTTTGATACTCACATTTCGTATGAGTGAATAGGCATAGTCAGTGTCGCAGGAAAGAAGATCCGCAATATTTTGATAGTCATCTGGCAGCGCGGGGTCTTGCCAGCCGTTTGCAAGGTGCCGTGCGGTTGAGGTGGCGATGGTGACTGTTCTGACGCGTGCTTCATCGGTGTAGCGTTCATCCATAAGGTGGGTTAGCAGATTCGGCAGTCCCCATTTTTGTGCTAGCTCTGTTTGTAATTCATTTAAGGTAAATCCTAGTACTTGTTTTTGTGCTTCATGGCTGCGTGTGCCAGGGTTGATCTGTAGGTTCTCTGCTATTTGTTCTGCCAGCTCAGGCGCAGTGAGGCAGAGTAATATTTCTGCTAGGTCATGTAATAATGAGGCGGTGGTCACCTCTATAGGGTCTACATCGTGGCGTTGGCTGCCGAGGCTATCTGCGATCATTGCTGCTAAATAGGCACGGGAGATTAGTTTTCTAATTCTAAGTTGTGCTTCTGAGTTTGTTGCCAAGTTTTTTTCGATACTTTCCATTTTTCCGAATTCTCGGAAAAACCCGCCTAGCCCTATCATTAATAATACGCGGTCAATTGTATTTACATCGGTGTGTTGTGCAGCGCTTCGGCGCGATTGTTGGTAGCGGATGATCCTTAGTGTAAGAAGTGGGTCATGCCTAATTAAATGGGCAATATCTCTGATGCTAACTTCATCACTTTTACTCTGCATGTTCAGCATTTGATCCAGCGTATACTGAAGGGCAGGTAAATCGACGGCGCTTAACTTAGTGAGCCAGTCATGAATATCAAGTCGTTTATTTGCAATCATGGTCTATATTCTTTTGGCCAAATGGTTGTGTTTTTATTTTAGCTGTTAAATGGATGAGTTATGCCACGATATGCAATTGGTGATATTCAAGGTTGTCATGCTGAGCTAATGAGCCTAGTAGACAGTATGGCGTTTAATCCTCTCAATGATCAAATTTTCCTTGTTGGTGATTTAGTTAACCGAGGTCCTTCATCCTTGGCTACGTTGCGTTGGGCTGCTCAAACCCAAGGTGTTTCGATTGTATTGGGCAATCATGATCTACATTTACTCGCTATTTTCGCGGGTTGTTCAGAAGCTAAGCTTGGGGATACGCTTCAGGAGGTTTTAGACGCGCCTGATGCTGGCGAGCTAATGGCGTGGCTGCGGAAGCAGCCGCTATTAATTGATTTAGGTGATTGCATTATTGTGCACGCGGGGATTAGCCCTAGTTGGTCGCTCGATATCGCAAAAAATGCTGCTAGCGAGGTTGAGGCTGCTTTGGGTGGTGATGATTGGAAGGCTTTTATGTCCGTGATGTATGGCAATCAGCCTGTGCAATGGGCTGCAGAAATGGCTGAAACGGATAGGTTGCGATTTACTGTGAATTGTTTAACAAGAATGCGCTTTGTGACATCAGAAGGAGCTTTACAGCTGAAGTACAAGGGAGAGTGGGATCAGGCTCCTACTGGGGTGCTTCCTTGGTTTGAGGTTAAAGATCGCTTGCCACTGGGGCGCAGAGTGGTTTGTGGCCATTGGTCCGCACTTGGTTTAATGCTTAGAGATGATGTGTGGGCATTAGACACAGGTTGTGTATGGGGTGGTGCATTAACGGGGATTTGTTTAGATAATGGCCACTTGTATCAATCCTCTGCTCAGCGTGAGTATCAGGCATTGCTAGACTGAGCATTGAGTGCGTGATGGGC
The DNA here is from genome assembly GCA_025360045.1 of Janthinobacterium sp. Taxonomy (GTDB): domain Bacteria; phylum Pseudomonadota; class Gammaproteobacteria; order Burkholderiales; family Chitinibacteraceae; genus Iodobacter. The sequence continues at coordinate 37,611 of JANYCY010000015.1, forward strand.
GGTGCAGATACGTGCTTCGACAAATTGAGTTAATGTGCGTCGATTTGCATGATCGGTTGGGAAAGGGGCTAAAAAGTTAATTTCGGCATGTAACGACCTTGTGCCTAGTATCCGCCAAACAGATTGCGCAATCGTCATGTCGCCAATATAGGTCGCCGCATCCGAATATTTTCCTTCTGAATCTGTGTAGCGTAAATAGACGGGCTGTATGGTCGCCTGCCCATCAATTGCAGCCTGCAATAGTGATGAGCGGAAAGGGAGTAGCTGCCGACCACAGCCTGTTGTCCCTTCAGGAAACACGGTTACACAGTGCCCTTCGTTGAGTGCGGTCACGATGGCTTCATTGACTCTCGCTGTATCGCGCTTTCTATCTCGCTCAATAAACAAGGTGCCTGAGCCAATGCACAGCCTGCCAATGATGGGCCATGATCTGAGTTCTGCTTTTGCAACAAAACGTGAAACGGTGACCGAATCTAATACGAAAATATCAAGCCAAGAAATGTGGTTTGCTAGCAACATGTGCTGGCCAGGGTATTGCCCAGGCTCAATACCTTGAACACGCAGCTTTACTCCTAAAATGTGCGTTAGCTGTTTTGACCATTTTTGGATGTAGTTCACCCGTTCTTCCAGTGAAAAACGTGGAAAGCGGAAGGTAACCTTGATCAAGCCTTTAGCAAAATGGCTAATTAAGCGGCACAAGCGACTAAGACGTAGGCATAACAATGGAGTGCGCATGCAGCTAAAATTCTGTAGGAATATTCTTAATGCTCTGAGTTTAGCTGTTTCTTGGCTCTTGAGCCAATCCCCTTCGGTGTGAAGATCACCGCATGAAATGTTTGGCATAGCGCATATCCAAATTTTGCATGGGAAGTAGGATAAATAAATCTGCAGTGTTGAAATCTGGATCCCATGCTGGCTCGCCACAAATTAAAGCGCCTGCCCGCAGGTATCCCTTAATCAAGGGAGGAATTTCAGTTTCCAAGCGATGATTCAGTGTGGAGATAGGCAGCGGGCAGCGCGGGAATACACGCCATTCAACAGGGGCTAGTTTGTCTTTGGCGAGCTTGCGGTAAAGACTGGCAGCTACATGGCCACCATCTGCAATGGAGACGCTCGCGCAGCCAATGAGGTAGTTGTATTGGTTCTTGCGCATGTATTCGGCAAGACCTGCCCAGAGTAGGGTAATGGTGGCTCCTGAGCGGTAGTCAGGATGCACACATGAGCGCCCAATTTCTACCAACTGCTCACGTAAATGTGCCAGCCGAGTTAAGTCAAATTCAGTATCGGCATAGTAGCTACCTAGCTTTCTGGCTTGGTGAGGGGGCAGAATGCGATAAGTGCCAACCACTTCACCTGTTTCATCATCTTGGACCAGCAGATGGTCGCAGTAAGCATCAAATAGATCACGATCAATGCCGGGCTCACGGCAGACAATGCGCGCGCCCATTTCTTCAACAAAAACCCGATAGCGTAGTGCTTGTGCAGCACGAATTAACTCATCGTTATGAGCAATAGATACAGAGAGTTTGCGTTTACGGCTTGGGGTGATTTGAGTTTGAAGCATTGGTTTCCTCCTGAGTAAGAGGAAACTTAATGCTTGCAGATGACGCTGCGATGACGATTAAATGAAGCTGGAATGACAGTGAAAAAGATATTTAATGCAGCAAGCTATCAATGTCATCAGTGGGAGTGGTTGCTGCCGGAATGGCGTACTCTTCACTGGCCCAACGGCCTAAATCGATTTGTTTGCATCGTTCTGAGCAAAAAGGTCGATTTGGGTTTTTTGTGGAATATGTATGTTGTTTACCACAACTTGGGCATTTGGTTTGAAACGTAGGCGTGGTCATAGATTACAGTAGCCAAGGCTGAAGTCGACATCGGCATCGATCACCTTTGCGCGCTCTCCGCTGGTTGAGGGGACGACAAAACGAATATTGATGGCATAGCGGTTGGCCGAAAGCTCAGGCACTGCTGCTAAATCAGCGGGTAGGCTGACTCTTAATAGCTGGACCGTTTTACCGCCAGACATTTGCTGGAAGTTGCCATTTTTTGCGGTGTAGTTATTTTCTCGCATGCTGTCACGCAGTAAACGCAGCACAATATCTAAGCCTTGCTTAATAGGCAGCAAGGGGTTAAACCAGCCATCAATATCCATTCTGCGATATTCAGGCGTTTGTTGCTGCCAATAATGGTAGGAGGGGAGGTCAAAGGCGCAAGCGCCACCAGGGATGGTTACACGTTGCTTAATGGCCATCAGCCATTCATTTTCACGTAGAGCCTGGCCAAATTTCCCGGTCATATTGAGCATTCTGCAGTGAGTTTCTTCAATATCCACTAAGACGCGTTCAAGTGCATCTTCTGAAATTTGTGGATTATTGCGCAGCGCAGAGAGTGATTGTCGCTGACGTTCTAATTCTTGCAGTAAGTCTGATTTCATGTCCGCACGACTGGCGACTTCCATGATTTCAAAAATGCCCAAAAGGGCAGCGTGGTGATCTGCCGCAGAGTCGCGCCCCACATATTGAATGGTGCGGTTATACAAGTTTTCGAGTCGCAAAAGAGTGCGAATGCGCTCGTTAATAGGAAATTCGTAGCTAATCACGATGCGTCTAACCGGCGAAGATATTCGATTTTGCAGCAAAAAATGGCTTATGAGAATCAATTACGTAAACCGACATGTTTGATCCTGATATCGCTGATGGAGTGTGCTCACGCAGGATTGTAAATGAGCCAGAGTAGTATCATTCAAAATAATATCATTAGCGAGTTGTATTCGTGTTTTTCTTGGGCATTGATTTGCAATAATTGCTTCAATTTCGCCCGTATTGAGTCCATTTCGAGCTTTTACTCGTGCAATTTGCTGCTCGACTGAGCAATCTACTAGTAAGCTTCGATCGATGGCTGCTGTATAACTCCCCGTCTCAAAAAGTAAGGGGACTGCGAGCAGGGCATAAGGAGTGTTCTCTGGTAGCTCATCTAGCTTGCGTAGCGCAATCTCTTTAATTAAGGGATGAAATATCTTTTCAAGCTTGGATTTCTCACCAGGGTGAGCATAGATATGCTCACGCATTCGTGTTCGATTTAGCGATCCATCTTCTTGTAGATAGTCTTCCCCAAACTGCTGAGCAATTTGCACTAAGGCTGGTGAAGGTGGTCGGCTTAGTGCATGAGCAATTTCATCCGTGTCGATAATCGGCGCGCCCAGCTCGGAAAAAAGAGCTGCCACGGTGGACTTTCCACTGCCAATGCCACCAGTCAGCCCAATAATACGCATTCCGTCGGCTCTCACGGGGTAACGCTACTGAAGAGGAGTTGCTGCAGGCTGCTCCCGAAAATCAGTGTAAGCCAACCTGCTATACCTAAGTAGGGACCAAAGGGCATTGGTTTACTCATGCCTCGTTTGGCGAGTACGGCAAGGACAATACCAATGACTGCTCCGCTGATTGAGGACAGCAAAATAATACTGGGAAGTGCTTGCCAACCAAACCAAGCACCGAGTGCCGCGAGTAGTTTAAAGTCGCCATAGCCCATACCCTCTTTGCCAGTCACTAATTTGAATACCCAATACACGCTCCAGAGCATTAAGTAGCCGGCAACCGCACCGATAACTGCTTGGTCAAGTGGAACAAATGCATTGTTTAAATTAAATAACAAACCTAGCCAGAGCAGAGGCAAGGTAATGCTATCTGGCAGTAGATAGGTATCTGCATCAATAAACACCAAAGCAATCAAACACCAAGTCAGCATAATGGCCGCGATTGCTGCAATCGTTACTCCAAAATGTACACCTGCTAAGGCAGTCAGTGCTGCGCAAAGAAGCTCAACGAGTGGGTAGCGAGGGCTGATTTTTACACTACAGCCTTTGCAGCGGCCACGTAAAAAGAGATAGCTTATGACTGGGATATTTTCGATGGCGCTAATGGCGTGGCCACAGCTTGGGCAGGCCGAGCGTGGAACAATCAAGTTATAGCGTGCAACAGACGGCATGGGCGCATCGATAGGGGCGTCAATAAGCTGACATTCCTGTCTGAGTTGCTGCTCCATCATCTTTGGGATGCGGTGGATCACCACATTTAAAAAACTACCCACTAATAAACCTAATGCAAATAAAAACCCACCCAATAGGGCTGGGCTATCTAAAAACAACTCAATCATTAACCGACAACCTCGCCCATTTTGAAAATTGGTAAATACATAGCAACAACCAAGCCGCCGATGAGCGTACCTAATACCACCATAATAACGGGTTCCATTAAGCTAGATAGCGCTTCAACTGCGTTATCCACTTCTTCTTCGTAATAATCTGCGACCTTCCCTAGCATGGAGTCTAATGCGCCAGATTCCTCACCAATTGCCACCATCTGCATCACCATATTGGGGAACATATTGGTGCTTTGCATGGCTAAAGTGAGGCTAGTCCCTGTGCTGACTTCGGTTTGGATTTTTTTGGTTGCCAATTTATAAAGATAATTACCTGCGGCACCGCCCACAGAATCTAGAGATTCAACCAGTGGAACCCCTGCAGCAAACATGGTCGCCAAGGTTCTGCACCAACGGGCAATGGTGGCGTCTAGCATGATCTTGCCAATAATTGGAATTTTGAGGAGTAAGCGATCCATGACGATCTGAATGGCTTCAGATTTTTTCCAAGCTTTTAAAAAGCTCCAAATGCCACCAAAAATACCACCAAAAATAAGCCACCAATAGGTAACAAAAATATCCGAAATCGCCATAACAATCAGGGTGGGGGTCGGTAAGTTAGCTCCAAAGCTAGAAAACAATTCTTTAAAAGCAGGGATCACAAAAATCATAATTACGGCGGTAATCACAAACGCGGCCACAATAACGGCGGTTGGATAAAATAACGCGGATTTGATTTTCTTTTTAACGCCCAGTGTTTTTTCTTTGTAAGTGGCGAGCCGAGCCAGTAATGCATCCAAAATACCCGCTTGCTCACCCGCTTGAATCAAATTGCAATACAGCGCATCAAATTCATTTGGGTGTTTTCTGAAGGCTTGCGTGAGCGAAGAGCCGGTTTCAATATCATTTTTGATATCCATCAGTAGCTTGGTTACCGATGGATTGCTATGCCCTTTGGCAACAATATCAAAAGAGGTGAGGAGTGGAACCCCAGCCTTGAGCATGGTGGCTAATTGCCGTGTAAACATGGTGATGTCTTCATCGGTAATTTTTTTACCTGAGCCCATTCTTTGTTTTTTGACTTTTAATACATTAATGCCTTGGCGGCGAAGGGTGTTTTTAACGACGTGCTCACCGCTTGCACGCACTTCGCCCTTGATCATTTTACCGCTGCGATCTTTGCCTTCCCAGATAAAGGTAAATTCTTTTACTTTAAGCGTTTTGGGTGCTAGTGCCATGACGCTGCCCCTTTTTGGATTTTATTCATTAGTAACAGCCATGATCTCTTCTAAGGAGGTTAGCCCTTGTTTTACTTTGCGTAAGCCTGACCCTCGTAAATCTCGCACGCCATCTCGTTTTGCTTGGTCTGCAATGTCGATAGCATTGCCGTTGGTCATGATAATACGGTTCATTGCATCGGTAATTGGCATGACTTGATAAATACCGACTCGACCTTTATATCCTGAACCCTTGCAAATATCACACCCCACTGGTTTATAGGGCGACCAAGTACCATCCAGATCTTCCTCGGAGAAGCCTGCATCGAGCAGTGCTTGGTGAGGGATATCAATGGTGGTTTTACAGCTGCATAGTTTTCTGGCTAAACGTTGTGCGGTAATTAAAATCACCGAAGACGCAATATTAAAGGGTGCGATCCCCATATTAAGCATACGTGTTAGCGTGGTAGGGGCATCGTTAGTGTGCAGAGTGGAGAACACCATATGCCCAGTTTGCGCGGCCTTAATTGAAATATCTGCAGTGCCTAAGTCGCGAATTTCCCCGACCATAATGATGTCAGGATCTTGGCGCAGGAAGGCTTTAAGAGCCACCGCGAATGTGAGCCCTGATTTTTCATTTACATTAACTTGGTTAACACCAGGCAAGTTAATTTCACAAGGATCTTCCGCCGTCGAGATATTAATGCCTGGCTGATTCAAGATATTGAGGCAGGTGTAAAGCGATACGGTTTTGCCAGAGCCTGTTGGACCTGTCACTAGGATCATCCCATAAGGGCGCTGGATGGCTTCTAGCAGGATTTCTTTTTGATCTGGATCGTAACCCAAGGCGTCAATGCCCAAGGTGGCCGAGGACGGATCTAAAATCCGCATACAAATTTTTTCACCATGCATGGTGGGCATGGTGGATACCCGAAAATCGATTGCACGGCTTTTGGAGAGTACTAATTTCATCCGCCCATCTTGTGGCACGCGCTTTTCTGAAATGTCGAGCTTGGAAATAACCTTAATACGTGAGGCGAGCTTGTCTTTAATGGCTAAGGGAGGTTGAGCGACTTCACGTAGCACACCATCCAGCCGATAGCGGATGCGGAAGAATTTTTCGTAAGGCTCAAAGTGAATATCTGATACGCCAGCATTAATGGCGTCCAAGAGTATTTTTTGTAGATATTTGACAATAGGTGCATCGTCGACTTCAAGTGTAGCAGCGTCATTTTGGCTGGTGTCTTCTTCACTAACACCCATTTCTAAATCAACATCATCTAGCGCCATATTGCTTAAATTGGCACCTGTTGATTCAATGATTTTTTCAAGTAAAGTAATCAGCTTGCTGTCTTCAACAACCAGAGGCTGAACTTGTAGGCCCGTTTGAAAGCGGACTTCTTCGAGGGCTTGTAAATTAGTAATGTCAGAAAGGCCAATAAACAGCTTGGTGCCGCGTTTAAACAGCGGCACGATACGCTGTATTTGCATTACTTTATTATCCAAGACGCCTTGTGGGATGTAGCTGGGATCAATATGGTCAAGATCGAGTAAGGGGTAGCCAAATGCCTGTGATGAAAACTCAGCCACATCTCTGGCGGTCATTTTATGGCTACGGATTAATTGTTCAATGAAGAGTGTTTTACTGCTGGCAGCAGTCGCTTGCAAAGCCTCTGCATCTGCTTCAATTAATCGACCATGCTGAACCAGCAGGCGGGCAAGACCAGATACAGGAGAGTTAGGAGCGGACATGGTCTTCAATATGTAATCGAAAAGAGGGCAAAATAATTTTGTTATCTTACATGCTGTAGTTTAGCAAATACCTTTTAACCTTGCGCTTTCTTTCCCATTAAAAGATATCTAAATCAGAAAATAAATTAAATGTCCTGAGCATATAGTCGAATAACACGAATACTGCGATCTTGTGTTTGAACGATCTCAATTCGTTGCCCTGCTAAAACAAGGCAAGTGCCTGCATCAGGAATATCTTCAAAGTGCTCAAGTATGAGTCCATTTAATGTTTTAGGCCCATCTACAGGAAATGCTAGGCATAATTTTCTATTGAGCTCACGTAAACTTGATGCACCATCTAATAAAATACTACCATCGGGTTGGCGCAGGGCTTTAGCGCCTTGAACTGGCGCATTTGTTGTGAATTCTCCAACAACTTGCTCAAGAATATCTTCTAGCGTGACCAGCCCTTGCATTTCCCCGTACTCATCGACAACAACGGCAATTCTGCGTTTGTTTTCTTGGAAGTTTTGGAGTTGGGTAAAAAGAGGCGTGCTTGAAGGGATAAAATAGGGAGGACGCATGACCTCTCGTAGGTGTATTTGATCAATCTCATCTTCTTTCAAAGACAAAATTTTACGGATATGCAAAATACCGGTGATATTGTCTGGATTGCCTGAGTAAACAGGGAGTCGTGTGTGATGGCAGGTAAAAATTTGTTTGCGAATTTCATCAGTAGGGGCATCTAAATCAATACTTTCGATTTGATGGCGGGGTGTCATTACATCATCAACCGTAATGCTTCCTAACTCAAATAAATTAAGCAAAATTGTGTGATGTTTTTTCTCCATGTAACGCCCTGATTCTAAAACTAATAGGCGTAACTCTTCTGGTGAGAGAGTATGTTGATTTTCATTGTTTTTTTTGAGGTGTAAAACTTTAATTAAGCCACTCACAAATAGATTAACTAGCCATACTGCAGGATAGAGAATACGTAGCAAAATAAGGAGAGAAAAGGACGCTTTATATGCAAAAGACTCTGCGTAGTTAGCAGCAAGGACCTTGGGTGTGGCCTCAGAAAAAATAAGAATCGCCAAAGCAACAAGCAAGGTTGCAGCACCCAGTGCAAAGTTATTACTGGTAAAAAGCCGATGTGCAATCAGGGTGGAAAGGGTGGCTGAAGCAGTATTAATGAGTGTATTGCCAATCAAAATGACTGACAATAGCTGATCTGTTTGTTTGAGTAGCTTTTGGGTGCGTATAGCCGCCAGATGGCCTAATCGTGCTTTGCTGGCTATTTTATAGCGGTTGACAGCCATCATGGCGGTTTCTGCGCCAGAGAAAAAAGCAGAAGTGGCTAGGCATAATGCAAGCGCCATATAAAGATAAGGTAGTGAGATTTGTTCCAAGGTCGTTGCAATGCCCGTAAATGATGAGTGAGTCTGCCGTACTGTAAATGTTTACAAAGCGCGATGTAGTAAGGCCTCAAGGACAAAACGACTACCTATATATCCTAAAAATAGCAGTGAAAAGCCAAAGAGAGTCCAGTTGGCCGCGAATTGTCCTCGCCAACCATACTGCCATCTACCCCAGAGTAAAGTGCCAAAAACTAACCATGCCGCAATGGACAGGATGATTTTGTGCGAAAATACAAGGCCATGACCGAATACTTGCTCAGCAAAAAAGATGCCAGAGAGTAGGGCCAAGGTTAGTAAAATAAAGCCCAAGCGTACGCAAGCAAACATAAGCCGCTCAAGCGTCATGATAGGTGGCAGCGTGCGAATGAGGGAGCCTGCTTTCGCTTGATGGAGGGTGTGATCAGCAAAGCGCATTAAAATAGCCACGCCAGCCGCATTTAAGAGCATGCCGTGAGCGAACATGGCTAATAAGAAGTGCCCTCGAGACAAGGCACTGAGTGGATAAGTAATGGGGTGGCCGAGTGGTAATAGTTGAGATATAAGTAGAAATAGGGCGGCGATGCCCAGCATGGGTGGTTGTAAACCGTCCATTTTCCAGAAAAGTTGCCCACATAAATAAATACATAGTGTGGCAAAAGCGCTGAGTGATAATGCTTCTGCCGCGCCAAAGTGAAGCGTGTTTGACCATAGCAATGGCGGGAAGAGTGCGAGTGCGTGTAAAGCCAAGCCGCTAAGTAAGAGAATTTGCTCAATAAGTGGACTAATTAGGCTATTGGGGCGAGCGGAGGCTAATCGGCTGCGGCAAAAATGCCAGCCGAGCAGTAGATAAATGGTTAATGCCAGCAGCGCTAAATAAGTCGCAGGGCTAACTTCAGGTAAAATGGTCATTATATAAGTCTATCAGAGCGAGGTCCCTCTTGGGGCGGTCGCCAAGCAAAGGATACGCATGTTTGAAAATCTTTCTAGTCGTCTTTCTGGTGTTGTCAAAAATCTGCGAGGTCAGTCTCGCCTGACTGAAGACAATATTCAAGACGCAATGCGTGAAGTACGCATGGCGCTGCTTGAGGCTGATGTGGCTTTGCCTGTTGTTAAGCAATTTATTAATGACGTTAAAGTTCGAGCACAAGGCCAAGAAGTTATTGGTAGTCTTACACCAGGTCAAGCAGTAATTGGCGTCGTGCATGAAGAATTAACCAAGCTGATGGGCTTGCAAAATGACGCGCTGAACTTGGCCGCAGTGCCACCTGCCGTGATTTTAATGGCTGGTTTGCAAGGAGCTGGTAAGACAACGACATCAGGTAAGTTAGCAAAATTACTTAAAGAGACGCAAAAGAAGAAAGTTTTACTGGTCTCTACCGACGTTTATCGTCCTGCTGCGATTGAGCAGTTAAAAATGTTGGCAGGGCAATTAGAGGTTGAGTGGTTTCCTTCTGATGTTGGGCAAAAGCCGGTTGATATTGCGCTCGCTGCTCATGATTACGCGAAAAAGCATTTCCATGATGTGCTGATCGTCGATACGGCAGGCCGCTTAGCGATTGACGAAGCCTTGATGGCTGAAATTAAAGCCCTGCATGCGGCAGTTAATCCGATTGAAACCCTTTTCGTCGTTGATGCGATGCAGGGGCAGGATGCGGTTAATACCGCTAAAGCCTTTAATGAAGCACTTCCTTTAACAGGGGTGATTCTCACCAAAATGGACGGCGATTCACGCGGTGGTGCGGCATTGTCGGTGCGGCACATCACAGGTAAGCCGATTAAATTCTTGGGTACGGGCGAGAAGCTCACAGGTCTGGAGCCATTCCATCCAGATCGTATGGCTGGCCGTATTTTAGGCATGGGCGATGTGCTTTCCTTGATTGAAGACGTGCAAAATAGCGTTGATCAGGAAGAAGCACTCAAAATGATGAAGAAAGTTAAATCCGGCAAGGGGTTTGACTTGGAAGACTTTAAAACACAAATCCAGCAAATGAAAAAAATGGGCGGGATGAGTGCGCTAATGGATAAGTTGCCAGGACAAGTGAGCCAGATGGCCAATAGTCAGGTAACAGATAAATCAGTGGCGCGCATCGAAGGTATTATTAACTCGATGACGCCAGAAGAGCGCCGTAAACCTGAGCTACTGAAAGCCAGTCGCAAGCGTCGTATCGCCGCAGGGGCTGGCGTTCAAGTTCAAGAAGTAAATCGCTTGTTGAAGCAATTTGAAGAAACGCAAAAAATGATGAAGCAGTTCTCCAAGGGCGGTATGGCTAAGTTGATGCGTGGCATGAGCGGTATGAAGGGTATGTTGCCGGGCATGTAAGCTAAGATTTGAGAAAAGCTTCGTGCTTGATCTCTCCCCCCTGTTAAAATTGCGGGGCTGTTTTAAGGTGTTTGCCTTCTTTTTGCAGGAATTTTTATAAAATATTCGCACCTGACCGGCTGCCGAATATCACGTTAGGCTTTACAACGTGATTGTTTTTGCTGTACTTTTGCCGGTTATTCTTGCGGGGTTTGGCTATTTGTTTCATAATCAGACCCCTTTAGTAATCTCCATTACTGGGTTTAATGCCATGGTTGTTATTCGTCTTTCCCGCGGCGGTGCTAAAAACCGTCCGTTTTACAACGTTGTTGTAACCGACTCCCGTAATCGTCGTGATGGTCGCTTTGTTGAGCGTCTTGGCTTTTACAACCCACTCGCCAAAGATGGCGAAGAAGGCGTGCGTCTAGCTATGGACCGCGTAAGCTACTGGGTAGGTGTTGGTGCGCAAGCTTCTGATTCCGTTGCTAAGCTGCTGAAAAACTACAAGCCAGCTGCTGTAGCTGCTGCTTGATTCAAGCCGTGACTACGCAAAAGCGGGCTTCGCTGCCTGTACCTGATGATCTTTTGATCATGGGCTACGTGAGTGGGGCTTTTGGGGTTCATGGCTGGATCAACTTGGTTGGTGATACCGAAGATGCCGATAGTCTTTTTGACTTCGACACTTGGTGGATCGGTCGAGATGGTCAATGGCAAGCGTATACGCTTGTTGAAGGTCAAGTTCATACAAAGAAACTAGCAGCTCGACTGGAAGGTGTGGATGGTCGCGATGCGGCATTTGCGCTGAAAAGTTGTAAAATTGCAGTTTCCCGCAGCCTGTTGCCAGCCCCTGCTGCTGATGAATATTACTGGGTCGATTTAATCGGCTTAGGTGTCATCAATGTGCAAGGTGAAAAGCTTGGTGTTGTGGATAACTTGTTTGAAACCGGCGCTAACGATGTGATTGTTGTAAAAGATGGCCAGACCGAGCGTCTGCTACCTTTTGTGGCGCATGTTGTGCTTAAGGTTGATCTTGCTGCTAAAACAATCTCTGTGGATTGGGGCCTTGATTACTGAGGCTGAAGTACATCACTTCGATGTGATTACTTTATTTCCAGAGATGTTTGAGGCAATCACTCGCTACGGTATTACGCGGCGAGCGGTTGAGTTAGGTTTGTTTGAACTAAGCAGTTGGAATCCACGTGATTTCACCGTAGACAAACATCGTACTGTGGACGACCGGCCTTATGGTGGTGGCCCAGGTATGGTGATGTTGCCAGAGCCGCTAGAAAGTGCGCTTGAAGCAGCTAAAAATAGGCAGCGTGAGGTCGGTGTTGCTACAACGCATACCGTCTATTTATCTCCCCAAGGGGCGACATTAACGCATGATAAAGTGCTTGAGCTGGCTCAAAAACCAGGTCTGATCTTGTTATGTGGTCGTTACGAAGGTGTAGATGAGCGCTTGCTGGATCGTCAGATCGACGAAGAAATCTCGGTCGGCGATTATGTACTCTCAGGTGGAGAGTTGCCTGCAATGGTTTTGATGGATGCCATCATTCGCCAATTGCCAGGTGTACTTAATACTGCAGCGAGTGCAGAAGAAGATTCATTTGTGGATGGGTTGCTGGATTGCCCGCATTATACCCGTCCCGAAAATTATCTAGGTATGAGCGTACCGGAAGTCTTACTTTCAGGAAATCATGCATTGATACGGCGCTGGCGCTTAAAACAGTCTTTAGGTCGAACGCTATTGCGTCGGCCTGACTTGTTAGAAAAGCGACAGCTATCAAAAGATGAAGCTCGTCTTCTGGCCGAATTTAAGGCGGATCTGGTGATAAGCCAAGATCAGGTGGTTTGACCACCTTTGAAGGAACAAGCTTCACATTGGAGTAATACCCATGAATTTGATTCAAATACTTGAGCAAGAAGAAATCGCTCGCTTAGCTAAGACTCTTCCTGAATTCGCCCCTGGCGATACCGTGATCGTTCAGGTCAAGGTTAAGGAAGGTACACGTGAGCGTCTGCAGGCTTATGAAGGCGTTGTGATTGCTAAGCGTAATCGCGGCCTGAATAGCTCCTTTATCGTGCGTAAAATTTCCGCCGGTATGGGTGTTGAGCGTACTTTCCAAACTTACTCGCCACTGGTGGCTGGTATTGAAGTGAAGCGTCGCGGCGATGTACGTCGTGCTAAGCTTTACTACCTCCGTGATCGTTCAGGCAAGTCCGCACGTATCAAGGAAAAGTTGCCAGCTCGTAAGGTTGTTGCAAAAGCTGCTGCTTAATTTATTTAAGCAATACAGTATTCAAACGCGGGCCGAGTGCCCGCGTTTTCGTTTCCATAACATCTGGATTTGTTATGCGTATCGAAAGTCCCGACTCTTACGCTGTTATTGCTAGCCCAGTTGGCTGTTTGGGTATTGCTACACGTAATGAGTACCTCGTTTTAGTCGAATTTCTCCCTCGCTCCTCTTCTTTGCAGATGCCATCTAGTCCCCTGTTGCAAGATGCTGCCCGCCAGTTAGCGGCTTATTTTCAAAATCCTCTGTTTGCCTTTAACTTGCCGTGGGCTTTGTCGGTGACCGAGCATCAGAAGAAAGTTCTGGATGCAATTGCGGCAATTCCTGTTGGTCAGTTGAAAACCTACGCAGATATTTCTCAGTGTATTTCTTCTAGTCCTCGCGCGGTAGGTGGTGCTTGTGGGCGCAATCCTTTGCCACTACTGATTCCTTGTCATCGGGTAGTCGCGGCGACGGGCTTAGGGGGATTTAATGCAGGTCGAAATGGGGTGGACTGGCTGCCTATTAAGCGTTGGCTGTTAAGCCATGAGGGTGCCACGGTATGAGTCAAGGTTTGATGGGTGAGCAGCTAGTGTTGATTGATGAGTTTTTGGATGCGGTTTGGCTGAGCGATCAGCTATCTAAAAATACCATCGATAGTTATCGCCGTGATTTGCTGATCTGGGCTCATTGGTTAATCGTAGAGCGCAGTTGCGAATTATTGGCCGCAGATCGTGAATGTGTGCAGGCTTTTTTAGCTCGGCAAGCTCGGGATATGAAGGCGGCGACTTTAGCGAGACGCATGGCTAGCTTGCGTAAGTTTTACCGACATTGGATTTTATCTGGGCAGGCCACCTTTGATCCAACAGCAGAGTTGACTGCGCCTAAGCGAGTGAGGCCTTTGCCGAAAGCATTGGACGAAGATCGTATCGAAGCGCTCTTGCTTGCTCCTGAGTTGGATCAAGCTGGGGGCTTAAGAGATAGGGCAATGCTAGAGCTGATGTATGCAACAGGCATGCGTGTTACTGAGTTGGTGACGCTGCCCTTGGGGCAAATCAAATTGCGTGAACGCTATGTGCAGATCTTGGCGGGCAAGGGCGGTAAGCAACGTTTGGTGCCGATGGGCGAAGTTGCCGCAGATTGGGTCGAGCAATATCTAGCCAACTCCCGCCCATTATTAGTCGGTACACATCAGGTGGCGGAAGCATTTGTAAATCAACGTGGGCATCCACTTACACGGCAAGGTTTTTGGTACATCATCAAGCAGTATGCTGCCGCAGCAGGGATTGATGCCAGTCATTTAAGCCCGCACGTTTTACGGCACGCGTTTGCGACGCATTTGCTGAACCATGGTGCTGATTTACGTGTAGTGCAAATGTTGCTGGGGCATGCCGATATTACGACAACACAAATTTATACTCATGTAGCAACGGCACGTTTGAAATCGTTGCATAAAGAACACCATCCTCGTGGTTCTCGTTCATAAAAATTATCTCCGTATGCTAATCTCATAATTGATCCGCCATTTGGTGGTTTGGGGAGAGATAGAATGGATGCAACGTGGGCTCAGAAATATCAAGACCTTGCCATGGGCTATGTGGCTGAATTTGGCGTAAAAATTATTGCGGTAATTGCCTTTTGGGTGATTGGTCGTTGGTTGATTGGCTTTGCGGTGCGTTTGGTACAAAGCTCTTTGGGTAAGCAAAAAGTAGATCCAACCGTATTACGTTATGTAGGATCGGTGATTACCGTTACGCTGAATATCTTATTAGTGATTGGTATTTTGGGTTATTGCGGTATTCAAACCACAACTTTTGCTGCCTTAATTGCTGCGGGTGGCCTTGCAATTGGAATGGCATGGTCTGGCTTATTGGCTAATTTTGCTGCGGGTGTATTTATTATTGTATTGCGTCCATTCAAAGTCGGCGATTTTGTTGCTGTTGCAGGGATTGTTGGTACAGTGAGTGAAATTGGCTTGTTTTCTACCATGCTTAATACGCCCGATAATGTGATGACTTTGGTCGGAAATAATAAGATTTTTTCCGATAATATCCAAAACTTCACTTTAAATCCTTTTCGCCGCGTTGATTTAAAAGCGCAATTGGCAGGTAGTGCGGATCATGTTGCGGCGATGCAAGTGTTGCGCGACAAAATTGCCGCGATTCCTAATGTGTTGGCCGACCCTAAAGTCGATGTTGAAATTCTAGAATTTAATTTGGTTGGGCCCGTTTTAGTGGTGCGCCCTTATTGCCATAATGATCACTATTGGCAAGTTTATTTCGATACCAATCGCACAATTAAAGAGAGCTTGGCAGCCGCTGGCTTCCCTGTGCCTATGCCTGCGCAGACAGTGCTGGTTCAGCAACAGGCTTAAAAAGTTTTATCGCGTAAAAAAGCCCCACTTTAAAAATAAGGTGGGGCTTTTTTGTGGGGCTTGCAAATTAAGCGGGAATGGCCTCTTTGTTTGGGATTTCCAAACTTACTTTTCCATCATCATCAATATCGATTGTGACTTCACCACCATGGATTAAGCGGCCAAACAATAATTCATCGGCCAAAGCCTTGCGGATTGTGTCCTGAATTAACCTTGCCATTGGCCTTGCGCCCATTAGCGGGTCGAAGCCTTCGGCGGCGAGATGCGTTTTTAAAGCTGGAGTAAAGTGTGCTTCTACTTTTTTATCTTGCAGCTGCACTTCAAGTTGAATCAGGAACTTATCCACAACTTGCATAATAATTTCATGCGAGAGCGGTGCAAAAGGAATAATTGCATCCAAGCGGTTACGGAATTCCGGAGTGAACATGCGCTTAATTTCTTGCATTTCATCGCCCGTTTGCTTGGTATTGGTAAAGCCGATGACCGATTTTGTAAGCGTTTCAGCTCCGGTATTGGTCGTCATCACGATGACTACATTTCTGAAATCTGCTTTACGCCCGTTATTATCTGTAAGTGTGCCGTGATCCATCACTTGCAACAGCACGTTAAAGATATCCGGATGCGCTTTTTCGATTTCATCGAGTAGCAATACCGAGTATGGATGTTTGGTGATGGCTTCGGTAAGTAAACCACCTTGCTCAAAGCCAACGTATCCCGGGGGGGCTCCAATTAAGCGGCTAACCGCATGCCGTTCCATGTACTCAGACATATCAAAGCGCAGCAGCTCAATTCCCATGGTGTAAGCGAGCTGGCGAGCCACTTCGGTTTTACCAACTCCTGTCGGGCCACTAAATAAGAAGGCACCGATTGGTTTTTGTGGATTGCCTAAGCCTGCCCGTGCCATCTTGATTGAGGTGGCGACCGATTCAATCGCTTTCTCTTGGCCAAATACCACGTGTTTGAGGTCACTTTCCAAGGTCTTTAGCGTATTTCTGTCGTTAGTAGACACACTCTTTGGTGGAATACGCGCAATCTTGGCGACGATCTCTTCGATTTCGTGCTTGTTGATGGTTTTCTTTTGCTTGGATTTTGGCAAAATCTTTTGTGCCGCACCTGCCTCGTCGATCACATCAATGGCTTTGTCGGGCAAATGACGGTCATTAATATATTTTGCAGAAAGCTCAGCTGCCGTTGTGAGTGCCGCTAAGGTGTATTTCACACCATGGTGTTGCTCAAACTTATCTTTCAAACCCTTGAGGATTTCAATTGTTTGTTCAACGGTTGGCTCAGGTACGTCAATTTTTTGGAAGCGTCGTGATAAGGCATTATCTTTTTCAAAGATGCCTCGGTATTCGCTGTAAGTGGTCGCACCAATGCACTTTAAAGAGCCATTAGATAGAGCCGGCTTTAATAAGTTAGATGCGTCTAGCGTTCCGCCTGAGGCCGCGCCTGCACCGACTAGGGTGTGAATTTCATCGATAAACAGGACGGCATTGCGTTCTTCTTGCAGCTGTTTGATGACGGCTTTTAGGCGTTGCTCAAAATCACCACGATATTTGGTGCCAGCTAAGAGCGCCCCCATATCTAAACCATAAACGGTGGCATCTTTGAGGACGTCTGGGACGTTTCCTTCGACGATGCGACGTGCCAGCCCTTCGGCAATGGCTGTTTTGCCTACGCCCGCTTCACCGACCAGCAAGGGATTATTTTTACGACGACGGCAAAGGGTTTGAATGACGCGCTCTAACTCGTGTTCACGGCCGATGAGCGGGTCAATCCGCCCAGCAATGGCCTGCTGATTTAAGTTTTCAGTAAAGCTACTGAGTGCGCCGCCAGTACTTGATTCTTCTTCGTGCTCTTCGTTTTGCTCGGTGCGTGGAATGGGTTGTTGGGCATTGGCCGATTTTGCGATGCCATGGGCAATAAAGTTCACTACATCTAAACGTGTAATGGCTTGTTGGTGCAAATAGTAAACGGCATGGCTATCTTTTTCGCCAAAAATGGCAACCAAGACATTAGCTCCGGTCACTTCTTTTTTGCCTGATGATTGCACATGCAAAATGGCTCGCTGTATCACGCGTTGAAAGCCAATGGTTGGTTGGGTTTCAACTTCACCATCGCCAGATACTACAGGCGTGTGCTCTTTTACAAAATCACCGAGCTGACGACGCAGCTCATCCATATGTGCGCCGCAAGCACGTAGTACTTCGGCTGCTGATGGATTATCAAGCAGCGCAAGTAAAAGGTGTTCCACGGTAATGTACTCGTGGCGTTTTTGCCTCGCATCCGTAAAGGCCATGTGGAGGCTGACTTCAAGTTCTTGGGCAATCATTCGTTCACCTCCATTGTGCATTGCAGTGGCTGCTGATGTTGCCTGGAATATTGGCTGACTTCTGCGACCTTAGTGGACGCAATGTCTTTTGGGAAGACCCCACACATACCGCGCCCCTCTGTGTGAACTTTAAGCATAACTTGCGTTGCTCGTTCACGGTTCATTCCAAAAAATTTCTCTAGTACATTGATGACAAAATCCATCGGTGTAAAGTCATCGTTTAATAGAAGTACGCGCCATAAAGCGGGTGGTGGTGAGAGGGTCGATTGCTGATTAAGTTCGGCATCGGTTTGATGCTGTGCAGGCATTTTTCTACCATATCATGTGGTTTATAATCATTTTGGTCCGCCCTCGCTCTTTTTCAAGCTCTGATCTGCATCAACGTGGGTGGATGGTGTATTTATACTTGTTTTTCCGCTGTGGTTTTTTTATTGAGTAAATCCATCTATTTTTAGAATTTTACTTGACCTACGGTGTAAAAGTCGCGTAAAAAGGTGGCTCGAGTTTGATGTACAAGTTTCTGCAGTACCGGTTTGGCCGTTTTGCTGGTCTTGGACCTCAAACCTCATGGTGCCTCTTCGAGGCGGTTCATGTTTTACAAGTTGATAGGAAAGACCCCAAATGGCTCTGGGCACTGTTAAGTGGTTCAATGATTCTAAAGGCTTCGGCTTTGTTACTCCAGACGAAGGCGGCGAAGACATCTTCGCTCACTTCTCCGCGATCAACATGCCAGGCTTCAAAACCTTGAAAGAAGGCCAACGCGTTTCTTTCGAGATCACCAATGGTGCTAAAGGCAAACAAGCCTCTAACATCCAAGCTGCTTAATCTCAGCTAGGTGATATGGTATCCCGCTCACGCGGGTTTTTTCGGACCAATCCCTTAATCGGGCCTCATTTCTGAGGTGGTCCATGTTTCATCGTTTAGATAGGAAGTGCCAAAATGGCTCTAGGTACCGTAAAGTGGTTCAATGATTCTAAAGGCTTCGGCTTTGTTACTCCAGACGAAGGCGGCGAAGACATTTTCGCTCACTTCTCAGCGATCAACATGCCAGGCTTCAAAACTCTGAAAGAAGGCCAACGCGTTTCTTTCGACATCACCAATGGTGCTAAAGGCAAACAAGCCTCTAACATCCAAGCTGCTTAATTAGCCGCTGGTGATCAAAAACCCCGCCAAGGCGGGGTTTTTTTACGTCTGCATATTGTGTAAAAATATCTTTAGGTAAATAAAAAACCCCGCCGAAGCGGGGTTTGATCTAGCTGCGTTGCTGGCTAGATAGAATTACATGCGTTCAATGATTGCTTTGCCGAAGCCTGAGCAACTTACTTCTGTTGGATTATCCATAAGACGGGCAAAATCGTAAGTAACGATCTTATCCGCAATGGTTTTCTCCATTGCAGTGATAATCAAATCAGCGGCTTCTTTCCAGCCCATGTGACGCAACATCATTTCAGCAGATAGTAGTAGCGAGCCAGGGTTTACTTTGTCTTGGCCAGAATACTTTGGTGCAGTGCCGTGTGTTGCTTCAAACATGGCAACGCTATCAGATAGGTTTGCGCCTGGAGCAATACCGATACCACCAACCTGTGCCGCTAAGGCGTCAGAAATATAATCGCCGTTCAGGTTAAGTGTTGCAATCACATCATATTCAGCCGGACGTAAGAGGATTTGCTGCAAGAATGCATCAGCAATCACATCTTTAATCACGATGCCATTTGGTAGCTCAAGGTATGGGCCGCCATCAATTTCTACGCCGCCAAATTCTTTCTTGGCTAATTCATAGCCCCAAGTGCGGAACATGCCTTCGGTGTACTTCATGATGTTGCCCTTATGAACCAGGGTAACACTCTTACGGTTGTTGTCGATGGCGTATTGAATCGCACGACGTACTAATCGCTCGGTACCATCTTTGCTTACAGGCTTGATGCCAATGCTTGATGTTTCTGGGAAGCGAATTTTCTTCACGCCCATTTCATTTTGCAAGAAGTCGATGACTTTCTTTGCGCCTTCAGATTGAGCATCCCACTCGATACCGGCGTAGATGTCTTCGGTATTTTCACGGAAAATAACCATTTCGATCAGTTCTGGATGCTTAACTGGGGAAGGAACGCCTTGGAAGTAGCGTACTGGGCGCAGGCAAACGTAGAGGTCGAGTTGCTGACGCAGTGCTACGTTGAGTGAGCGGATGCCGCCGCCAACTGGTGTTGCCAGTGGGCCTTTGATCGATACAACGTATTCTTGCAGTGCAGCTAATGTTTCTTCAGGCAGGTAAGTGCCATCTGGATACAATTTAGATGCTTTTTCACCGCAGTAGATTTCCATCCAGTGAATCTTACGGCCGCCGCCGTAGCATTTCTTTACCGCAGCATCGACAACGTCGATCATGACTGGGGTGATATCTACACCAATACCGTCGCCTTCGATAAACGGGATAATCGGATTATCTGGAGTCGCAAGGTTTTGGACGATTTTCGCGCCATCTTGCGGAACTTTGATCAGGCTCATCTGTGTATTCCTGTTGTGTCGAGTGGTTTGTCGCATTTCGTCGGCAGGTATTGTGAATTTCTTGTGGGGCACCGACGAAAAAACAGCCTATTATCGCTGTTTTGTAGCAATACTGCCAAGCCGCTATGCCTCAGCTTATACTTTTAAATAAACCTTACGGGGTGATCTGTCAGTTTTCGCCCTCGCCGCCACATGCTTCGCTGGCTGATTTTGTTCCTATTAAGGATGTTTATCCAGCGGGGCGTTTAGATACTGATTCAGAAGGCTTGCTGCTTTTAACTGATTCAGGCCCTTTGCAGGCGAAAATTGCCGACCCAAAGCACAAGCTGCCCAAAACATATTGGGTGCAGGTAGAGGGTAGCCCGAGTTTGTCAGATTTGCAGCCTTTATTGACAGGCGTGGATTTGGGCGATTTTATTACTCAGCCCGCGCAGGTACGGATCATTGATGAACCCGTAAATTTATGGCAGCGTGTGCCGCCTGTACGTTTTCGAGCGAATGTGCCAACTACTTGGCTGGAAATTATTATTCGTGAGGGCAAGAATCGCCAAGTGCGGCGTATGACGGCTAAAGTGGGTTTTCCAACATTAAGATTGGTCCGCTATGCAATTGGGGATTGGTCTTTAGATCATTTACCTTTAGGGACTTGGCGAGCAGAAACGGTTGCCGCTCCTCGGCCTGTTAATCCCGTGCCTGAGACCGCAAAGCCTAAGCAGCGTGGTCGTCGTGGGCCTAATAAAACACGTTAATTTATAAAAGCTAGCCTGATACAAAGGAATGTCAATGTGGAAGCCTAATGCAACAGTTGCTGCTGTTATTGAAGATAATGGACGGTTTTTGCTGGTTGAAGAGCGAATCGCTGGTCAGTTAAGGCTTAATCAGCCGGCTGGCCATATTGAATATGGTGAAAGTATTATTGAGGCGGCGATTCGCGAAGCATTAGAAGAAACGGCTTATCACTTTGTACCACGCTCTTTAATCGGTATATATCAGTGGTCACCGCCGGAGCGTCCAGAGTTAACTTACCTTCGTTTTGCATTTACGGGCGAGGTAACTGGGGTTGAGGCGGGGCGTGCTTTGGATGCAGACATTGAGCAAGCGGTATGGCTGACGCGGGGCGAAATTGTGGCTCGAGCTGAGCAGCATCGCAGCCCCTTACTGTTAGCATGTATCGATGATTATTTGGCGGGATGCCGTTATCCGCTAGAGATTTTGCGTGATTTTGATCGCTGAAACGATCGTAGTACGTTTACTGGAATATAAGTATGTCTGACAAAATTGTAGTGGGTCTTTCTGGAGGGGTAGATTCCTCGGTAACGGCGTGGCTCTTAAAGGAGCAGGGCTTCGACGTAGTCGGCGTCTTTATGCAAAACTGGGAAGATGATAATACCGATGAGTATTGTTCGATTAAAGAAGACAGCCTAGATGCGATCTCGGTTGCGGATAAAGTAGGGGTTGAGATCGAGCTGGTTAATTTCGCCCAAGAATATAAAGAACGGGTGTTCCGCTATTTCTTGGCAGAGTATTCGGCGGGTCGAACACCAAACCCAGATATCTTGTGCAATAGCGAAATTAAATTTAAGTGCTTTCTTGATTACGCGATCAAACTGGGGGGCACCAAGCTGGCAACGGGGCATTACGCCTCAAACCGAGTGCGCCCAGATGGTCGAACAGAGTTGCTTCGTGCTAAAGACGCTAGCAAGGATCAGAGCTACTTTCTATATAAGCTTAGCCAAGAGCAGGTTGCTCATGCTGTTTTCCCTTTGGGGAATATGCTGAAAACAGAAGTGCGTGAGTTGGCTGAGAAAATTGGCCTGCATAACGCCAAGAAAAAGGACAGCACTGGTATCTGCTTTATTGGTGAGCGCCCTTTCCGTGAGTTTCTGAATCGCTACTTACCTAAAGTGCCGGGGCCGATGGTTACTCCAGAAGGTAAACACATGGGTGAGCATATGGGGCTGATGTACCACACTATCGGTCAGCGCCAAGGTTTGGGTATTGGCGGTGAGGGGGCTCCTTGGTTTGTTGCTGGCAAGGATATGGCTAAAAATGAGCTGATTGTGGTGCAAGGCCATGACCATCCTTTACTACTAAAAGATACATTGCAGGCGCAAGACCTTTCTTGGGTCCTTGGTGAGTCGCCAGCACTAGGTCGCTACACTGCAAAAACACGCTATCGCCAGCAAGATGCAGCATGTGAGTTGCTCTGGATAGAAGATGGCCGTTGTGAGTTGAGCTTTGATGGGCCGCAATGGGCAGTTACACCGGGGCAATCGGTGGTGCTGTATGACGGAGAGGTCTGCTTAGGTGGTGGAATTATCATTTAATTGGAGCGAAGTTGTCTTTGTTTCAAACAAGCCGCAGAGAGATGCGGCTTGTTTGCTTTTTGAGTGCTGATTCATATTTTATATAAATCAACTACTTAGCCTATTACTACGCTTTTATTGCACGGTAGTGGTTGACCGAAGCGGCCTAGGGCCGTATATTTCGGCCTCTCGCTGCAGCACACACAGCAACACGGTGTTCTAGCCGCAGCGAATGATCTTTAAAAAAATACAGTCGATGAGTGTGAGTGCTTGGTTTGAAAGACTAAGTTGCTTGCATTAGTAAAGAGTAACCAGCGATGGTTGCTCTGAATAAAGTAAGCCAGTAAGTACTAGC
>JANYCY010000079.1 GCA_025360045.1 Janthinobacterium sp.
TGTGGTTCTGGCTAGCGGATGGATTGTGCTCATGTTGATGCCTTGGTTGAAAGTGATTGAATCAGATCATGCAGTAGATCTCTGGCTTGGAAAAGTGGCCAGCTGCGAATAGGAACAGAATGACCCGAAACCCGACACCTATCAGCTGGATTTATTGCACCACCAAGTGCAGGGCATGAATCTGGATAACTTTATTGTTCGCCCACAGCGCCAATATATCGAGCCATTTTTACAGCGCGATTATTGGAATAATATCGACGATAGCAAATACAGCACGCTAGAAACGGCTGTCTCGTCTATGCCCTCGACCGCCGAAGCCATTAATGCCGAGGAAGAAAACAATGAGCTGGGCAATCGCTTTGATAATCTGCTTTTAACCATGCAATTGGCCTTGCTCGAAAAAGGCCAAGTGCCCGAAAAAGCGCGTGGCCGTGTGGTGGAATTTGCCCAGCAATTAGAGGCTAAAACCAGTATTCCTGCCGTATACGCGCATTTGGCATTAATTCAAGACGTGCAAACCATCGAGTTTTGGCAGCATATTGATTTACCCACGCTAGAAAACGTGCGCCGAAAATTACGCAATCTGATGTTTGCCTTAGATAAAGCAGAACGGGCCGTGGTGTATGCCGATTTTGAAGATGAGATTGTAGGTGTCACGGATGTGACCAAGCCCGTCGCCACGCCAAGCTTGGATTTAGCGCAATATCGCAAAAAAACCGAGCTGTATATTAAAGAGCATCAAGATCAAATTACCATCCAAAAATTAAAGCGCAATAAACCGATTACCCAGAGCGATTTGGATACCTTGGAAGAATTACTGTTGAATGCCAGTGGCCTTGCGGATAAACAGCTATATCGTGAAAAAGTATTGGAATCAAAACCACTCGGCACCTTTATTCGTGAGCTGGTTGGGCTGGATATGAGCGCCGCAAAAGAAGCCTTTAGTGACTTTCTTGATGAAGGCGTTTACAACGGCCAGCAAATTGAATTCGTTAATCACATCATTAATTATTTGATGAGCAATGGCACTTTAGATATGAGTCAGATCTTTTGCCCACCCTTTACCGATTTGCACAATGAGAGTGTTTATGGTTTTTTTGACGAGACCAAGGTGGTGGAGTTGCTTGGCCGAATTAAAAAGATTAATGCCAATGGGGTGGTTTTTGAAGAACTGGCGGCTTAGGCATTGAAAATGCCGTCATTCCCGTGTGCTTTTGAGGGAATCCAGTAGCGCAGCTGGATCCCCGATAAAAACACTCGGGGATGACGGTTTTGTGTGAGATTGGCTTGTGGGTGAGCTTATGGTTTTATGGTAACTGCAGGATAAGATTCGATATAGGATTCATTAGCCGAGCCGTAATAGGTGCAGGTCCGTGCTAATAAGTCCACATCGTAACGAACAACGCCCGCTAACCAACTCGCATTTAAGAATTCAGGGAAAGTGCTTTCCCCTGCTTGATCAATTCTTAGCGCTGAAATTAAAGCGGCTTCGGGATTTATGAACAATGTTTGATTGTTCGCGATTTAAAGCCCCTTCAATCCCTCCCCCCTCAGCCCCACCAGCAAAGCCTTCCCATCTGGGGTCACTCTAAATTCCCCATATCGGGCTTGCGCCCAGCGGCGGGCTTCGCCTTCTTTAAAAAACCATGCATCGCTAACGAGTACCCAGCGGCCGTTTTTGGGGCTGAGTTCGATTTTGAATTCGTCTGCGGCCAGTGGCTCGCCTTGGGCTATACGCTGGGCGCTGCCGATGTTTTGCTTATCTCTTTTCATGATGATAAAAGGGCGGCTATTTAAGTCGCCAACTAATGGGGTATCAAAGGGGATTTGAAAATTAAGCTGCATAAAGTCGCCCTGCATCAATGAGCGGGGGTCGACGGGGCGAGTGAGATATACAGCGGCTGGCCGTGGGCGATCAGGTCTTCTTTTTGCCAGATGCCGATATTGGCGACCAGTAAGACGCTTACGGCAGAGAGTGCAATGCCGATTTTTTGGCGAGGGTTAATGGCCTGTATTGGAAGTGTTGGGGTAGATGCTTGGGGAGTAAGTGCTCGCCATGCGATCGCGCCGAGTAGGCTGCCCGCCAGCATAAATAGCAGGGCTTTATTGGCGAGTGACCAGCTCAGCTGGTAGTAAAACGCGCCAATAATCCATGCGGCGGCAAGGCCCGCTGTGCTTGCAACGCGCCAACGTCCGGCGATTAGGCTGATAGATAGGGCTAGCAATACCGCGCCAAGTGCGGGCATAAACCAAGCCAGCGCGATTAAGACCAGCGCCGCGCCTGCGTAGGGGCGCAGGGCAGGCCAGTTGCGCCATAGTAATAATCCTGCAGCCAAAGCAAGTATGGATGAGCTAAGCGCGAATAAGCTGCTGGCCGCTATGGATTGGGGCGCTACTTCATTCATTACATCAGCAAAAACGCTATTGCTTAGGCTGGCCCCAACCAGGAAAGTCATGCCAGAGCTAAAAGCCAGCCCTGCTAAAGCAACAAGTAACCAGCCAGTGAAAAATGATTCGAAAGCTGCGGCGACTAAGGCTTTCGCACCATCTATAAGTTGTGTGTGCTGCACGACAACGGCCAGTAGCCACAGCAAAAGCAAGGCGTGCAGCGCAATCCATAGTTCGGCATAGGTGTTATGGCTATTTTCCATGCAGATAAGCAGGGCGCTGCCCGTGAGACCCGCAGATGCTGCGCCCAATAAAATACGTAGCCATGGCCTGGGGATGGCCCATGTTAGCCCGCCCGCCAGTAGTGCCAGCAGGGTGCAGGCAAGGGCGCTGGGTAAATGTTCAAATAGACCGTAAGCCAAGAGTGCGGACCCCACAATTAAGGCGGGGATGGCGAGTTGCTCTACGAATAAAGGGATGTCTTGGCTGCGTAATAGCAAAATGGCGGCGGCTAAAACCAATGCCCCCACTAAATACGGCCCTGCCACGTTATGAATAATGGCGTCGCCGAGTAAGAGGCCGACCACGATCAAGAGCGGAATCGCAGCGAGCCATGCACCTAAAGCCGTAAGCAATACCACTGGCCAAGGCCGGCTTTCTGCTGCATCGACGTGGGCGTCGATCGGCAAAAGGCCTAGAGCTATGGCTTTGCGTAGCCGTTGATCGAAATGTTGCATGCTCATAAGGCCTTCGCTTGGCGCTTAGATAGGCGCAGTAAGATGCTGACGGTAAAGGCGAGTAGGCCAGCGGCAACAAGGCCAATCAGAAATATTTTACCTATGACCTCGCCGTCGTATTGGTCATGAAATAGCAGCCTTGTTAGCCCGGACACCAGCAGAATATTCAGGCCAAGGCCGATGATGCTTAGGCCATAAATATCGAAAGTAGCGGGCTGCACCAGCGCAGCGGCGGCAATGGCAAAGAGCAGCAAGCCAAGGTAGTAAAGCATGCTGGCATCGTGCATCAGTAGTGCGGTGAAGGCGCTGCTGCAAATCATGACACTACTGAGCGTAAGGGCGGTGCGAAACGCCCAAGGGCCTGTGCCTTTTAGATAAGGCATTTTTGGACTAAGCGCTAAAGTAAGCAGCAGTGCGCTGCTCCAGCCTAGCAAAAATACTCGTGCGTCTTCTTGCTCAAATCGCCAGCGATGCCCGGTATGGGCGTGTATCCATAATGAAATGCCGGTGCTAACCACCAAGGCCCAAGGCGTCCACAGCACATCGTTTTGGGCGCTAAAGCAAAGCGGCAGCGCCAAGACGCCCCACACTGCAAACAGCTGCCATGGGTCTGCGCCGGTTTGGTAGGTTTGTCCAAAGTAAGCAAATAGCCCGCCGATAGACAGCATGGCTAATAAGCAGAAGGGGACACGGGCCTTTGCCAAGCCAAGTGCGGCTACGCACAATAAAACGCAAAGCGATTGCAGTAAGACAAAATGACCGGCCCGCCCCAGCGTATCCCAATTGGCGGCAATCCAAAAAATTAGCCCTAGGCCAAACAGGGCCGCAGCAGCAATGGCCATTCCGCGAGGCAGGCGGTTAGCGATTGCGCTAGGCTCAGGCTCTGCCAATTGCAGTAGTTTTTGGGTGGCCGCCGCGTCTAGCTGGTATTTGGCCGCTAACGCGTAGAGGGTAAGGCGCTGATCCATGCTTATTCCTTGAAGGGCGAAGTCAGGAGCGCATAAATTTCTGGGCCAGTTAAAGGGTCGATTTTTATATGCATAGGTGTTCCGAAAAATTGTAGTTTCAAGGTTGTCAATTCACTGAATAGAGATTCTCAAACAGGCTATCCATGATTTTTGCTAAATTTATGTGACTAGGAACTAAAAACTTGGCCATCTTGCCAAAATAGGCCGCAGGGGCCAGATGCTGCTCGATGTGGTGGTATTCGCTACGCTCTCTATAGTCATCCCATAAAATGACTGCGCTGGGTTTGAGCTGAAGCAGCGAGTATAAAAAGCACGGCACTCTAAAGCGCCCGTCGATCAATACAAGATCCGGATCATGCGCCACACGCCAAGGTTTGCTGTAATAACCGGGCCATTGGCTTTGCATTTGAGTGTCTTTAGGAAAACCCCATTCCAGCGTTTCGCCGATAGGGGCGTGCAGCAGCTCGATTTGGCTGGACGACTGAATCGGGGCGATTTGGCTGGCTACGTTCTCTATCCATTTTTCGCTTGAATCAATCGATACAATCTGCGGTACCCCTAGCCACGCCGCCAGCACCGTGCTGCCTCCCATGCCAAATTCCAAATAGCTTTGGGCGCTCTGTAGCGCGGCAGTGAGTGCTTGGCATTCTTCTTCCGGCATATGGGGCCGAGGACCACTGGAGGATGCTGGGCGGATCGGCATTATTCAGACCACACCGCATACTCATTGCCGTTTGGATCGCTAAATTGAAAGCGTCGCCCGCCGGGGAAGGAGAAAATGGGCTTTAAGATACTGCCACCCGCCGCAAGCACGGCCTCTTGGCTGGCCTCAAGGTTGCTGCTGTATAAAACAATGAGGGGCGCACCGGTTTGGCTAGAGATGCTTAAATCAGCTTGGTAAAAGCCACCATCAATACCCTCATTAGAAAATGCGCAATACTCTGGCCCGTAATCCACAAAAGTCCAGCCAAATGCCGCGCTAAAAAATGCTTTGCTCTTGTTTAAATCTTTGGAGGGCATTTCGATGTAATTGATTTTATGATGCTGATTCATGGCGCGGCTCCGTGTGAATTAAATGCTTGGTTTTGAATGGTTTTTAGTGCGGCTTAGTGGGTTAAATTTTAATTTATCGCTTTTTATAATAAATATTGAATCTGTGTGCTGGGATTGCCGCTGGCTTTCCATGCATGCCAATGGCGCTGTAAACGATCTATTTTTTGCGCCAAAATCGCAGCACTTACATATTGACTGGTTTCATTTTGATGCAGTATTTCCTTTGCCCAGTGGCGTACATCATCGGCATTAAGCGCCCATGCTTGACTAATATCTGAAAGCTGCCAAAGCCAATAGGGCGATAAATGCCCGTGCACTTGTAATAATGTGGGGCTAATTTTCGCCCCCAAATGGGTGAGTTGCTTTTGCCAAATGCCACGTACATGGATATTAGCAAATTCGCCGCATATATCGGCACTCCGTTGTTTTAAGTGTTGGCGATAGCGCACAAGTGGAATGCCCAAATTGGCAAGTTGCCCATATTGGCTCAGGCGAATTACAAAATCCCAATCCTGCGCCATATCCATTTGTTCTGTGTATTGAATGCCACTATTGAGCCAAAGCCTGCGGTTGATCATCAGTGCGGGTTGGGCCATTGCACAATAAAATAGATTGTCTACACAAATAGCATGATGATGAATTGGAAACAATCGCAGTAATTCTTCGCTGCGGTGTTCATTAAATACCAGCATATCACCCGCTACCGCAATGATTTCGGGCTGTTGTTGCAAAAAAAGCGCGCTTTTTTTAAAGCGTTGGGGCAGGCTAATATCATCGGCATCATGCAGCGCGATCCAATCGCCTTTTGCTTCTTTCATGCCTAAATTACGGGCATAAGAAACGCCGTGATTACAGGGGAGCTCAATTAGCTTGACGTGAAAAAAGGGCGCGGCACGGGTGAATTGGGCGATTTCCTGCTGATAGCGCTGCGTGCTGCCATCATTAATAAGAATGACTTCTACAGCGGAAAATATCGAAAAATCACAGGCAATTAATCCTGCCAGCATTTCAGAAAAATGCTGTGGATCGGGGCTCATAAAGGGAATCACAATACTAAGCGTCATGTTCGGTTCCGTTGACGTTTGTTTCGTGCTTGCGATGAGCCAGAAAATGCCCAATCACAAGCTAGCTCGGTCTATTGCTTGGCTGGGGCTTGAGGCTCTGCCGCCAAAATGCTCATTATTTTACGCCAGCCTGCTTCTGATTCTGGGCTTGCTGCAAAGGCTCGCCCTAGTAAGGTGCGTTGGCTGCTGGATAATTGCTCTTCTAGAAGGATACCAGAGGGGCTTAGCGCAAGGCACTTTACTCGCTTGTCATGGGTGGCCGTATTAGCTTCAATCAGCCCCTTTGCTTGCAGCTCCCTGAGTGGTTTATTCAGCGCTTGTTTGGATATGCCTAAGCGCATCAGGAGTGTGTTGACAGAGAGCCCCGCATCACGCCCTACAAAGTAAAGAATACGGTGATGCACTCGCGCTAATTGCAAGGGGCTGAGCATTTGATCCGGTTGGGATGTAAAGGCACGGTAGCCATAAAACAAGCGCTCTAAATCGGCGTTAAGTAGGTCGGTTTTTTCTGGAGTCATTTGGCCTTCAAATGATGCGCGGTGTGTGGGGTGGGTTGACATATTAGCTGAGTATAGGGCATAAATAGGTCATATATATTGACCTATGGGCTAAGGCTATGTTCGCTGCGCGTATTAATCGACTCACCTCTTCTTTGGTTCGGGATATTCTGGCGGCAGCATCTAAGCCTGGTGTCATCTCTTTTGCAGGAGGCTTACCCGCCAGCGAGGCTTTGTTTCGACCTAGCCAAGAGGTGCTCAATCAATTGCCTGACGATATTTGGCAGTATGGGCAAACCGAAGGCGAGCCGGTATTGCGTGAACAAGTGGCCATTAGGGCGCGTCAGCTCGGCATTGCCTGCACGGCCGAGCAAGTGCTGATTGTGAATGGCTCGCAGCAGGGTATCGATTTAGTGAGCAAGCTGATGGTGGACGAGGGCAGTCGTGTTCTGACCGAATCCCCTACCTATCTGGCTGCCTTACAGGTATTTCGTTTGTTTGGTGCTGAATTTGTAGGCGCGCCGCAGGATGAGGAAGGGATACTCCCTGAAGCCTTGGCTCAGCTAGACGCCCGCCTAGCTTACTTGGTGCCTACGTTTCAAAACCCAACTGGCCACTGTTATAGCACAGCGCGGCGTAAAGCATTAGCGCGTGCTTTTGATCTGCATTCGATGGTGGTTTTTGAGGATGACCCTTACCGCGATTTATCGTTTGATGGCCCTGCCCCTGCGCCGATTGTGGGTCATCTTGAAAAAGCGCTTTGGGTCTATCAAGGCTCCTTTTCTAAAACGCTCGCGCCGGGTTTGCGTTTGGGCTATTTGATTGCGCACCCCGAACTTATTCAGGCTCTAACACGCTTAAAGCAAGCGGCCGATTTGCACAGCAATCGCCTCAGCCAAGCGATCGTGGCGCAAGTGCTTATCGATGGCAGCTTGGATCAACATGTCGCCAGCGTTTTACCCCGGTATCGCCAAAAACGAGATGCGATGCATGCCAGTTTGCAGCGGCATGTCGGGAGTAAGGCGCGCTGGGATGTGCCCGTAGGCGGCTTGTTCTTTTGGCTGGAGCTGACAGAGGCGCAAGATACGATGCTGTTAATGGAAAAAGCCTTGGCGGCGGGCTTGGCGATTATGCCTGGCGCGGCATTTGATCCGGTGCCCAAAACAGCGGCAACACTCAGGCTTAATTTTAGCCATTCTAGCTTGGCGCAAATTGAGCAGGGCGTTCGCGTACTGGCAAGTTTGTTAACGTAAGCTTTTTGCAAATAAATGTTGGGTTGGATGAGTGGTAAAAAGCGAGCAGGTTTAGCTATTGCAAAGAGCGAGAAAGGCAATTCGATACTAGTGTGTAAGTACGCTGGATATGCGCGTGTTTGAGTGGGTATCGATTCAGAAGTAAACAAGGCATTGTTTTTTTCGCATCTTCTTATGAGCTTTAAGCGATCTGGGGTAAACGGTATGCAATGTGCTCGATTATTATTTCTCTGTTTTTTGTGCTCAGCCGTGTTTGCTCTGGACGCGCCTAAAGGTAAGGTGGTGCTGACTATATCAGGTGCGGTGAGTCAGCCCAATGTAGGAAAGGATGCGGCATTTACCATGGAGGCGCTTACCAAACTACCTCAGGTCAGCTTTACTACGAAGACGCCTTGGTATGATCAGCCTGTGAAATTTACCGGGCCCTTGCTAAAAGACATCTTGGCCGCAGCAGGTGCAAAAGGGGAGAAAATAAGCCTGTGGGCGCTCAATGATTATCACGTTGAAATGCCCTCTGCAGATATAAGGACTTATCCAGTCGTGATTGCTAGGCTGATGAATGACAAGCCAATGTCTGTTCGTGAGAAAGGTCCTTTATTTGTTGTCTATCCTTATGATGCCCATAGCGAGCTCAATACAGAGCTTTATTTTACGCGCTCTATATGGCAGCTATCTAAAATCATTATTCAGTAAAAGGAAAGGGGGATGGATCGCAGTAAGCGGCTCCTTCTGCTGATTATTAGCAGCTTGGTGGCTGTTTATGCGGCCATTGCTGTTTTGCAATTTGTGCAATTCCAGAGTTTAAATCAAGCAATGGGGCGTGCTGATGATAATGCCCTATGGGCATTGGTTCAGCTGCAGGTCGATTACCGTCGTTTTGAAAATATCTTTGAATTGCACTTAATTAATGACAAGAAAATCCCATTAGAAGCGTTGAAATTACGCTATGAATTATTTGTTAGCCGAGTCATTAATTGTAGGGCGGGTGCGCCTAGAGATCTCATGAAAAATGAAGTAATCTATGCAAAAACAATGAATGAATTAAATGTATTTTCTATCAATGCGGATCATTATTTAGGCGTTGATTCTGATCTCCCTCCAAGTCAACAAAATTTAACACGGCTTTTTGAGCAATTTCATTCTTTAGAAAATAGTATTAGGGAATTGGGGTTGCGGGCGGCAGTGGCCTCGGCCAAAGTGGTGGATGCGCGTAGTGCCGAAGTAAAAAAACAAATAATTTTTACTAGTGCATTAACGGCTTTTCAGTGCGTATTGACCTTATTACTGGCTTTAGCGATGCTGCGTCAGCATCGGCAAAAAGAGAAAGCGCAGGCCGATGTCTTGCTGGGCCAAACCGAGAGGGTATCGGCCCTAAAACGTAATGAAGAGATTTTGGAGGCGCGCGTGTTCGAGCGCACGTCTGCTTTGGCGATGGCTAATGATAGCTTGCAATCTCAGCAAATAGAATTAGAGCGTGCTCGTAATGATGCCGATCAGGCGTCGAAAATGAAATCCGATTTCCTTGCCAATATGAGCCATGAAATACGCACACCGATGAATGCGGTAATTGGTATGTCTTATTTAGTGCTTAAATCTAATCTCACGTTTAAACAGCGTGATTATATTGAAAAAATTCAGAAATCTGGGCAACATTTGTTGGGGATTATTAATGATATTCTTGATTTCTCTAAAATAGAATCTGGCAAGCTTAAAATTGAATGTATTGATTTTGAGCTGGATCATGTCCTAGATAATGTGGCCAATTTATTGATTGATAAAGTCAACTTTAAAGGCTTAGAGCTGGTGTTTGATATTTCGGCCGATGTGCCGCATGCCGTCCGAGGAGATCCATTAAGAATCGAGCAAATATTAATTAATTACACCAATAATGCAGTGAAATTTACCAATGAAGGCGTAATAAAGCTGCTTTGCCAAGTCCGTGAACAAGATGATGCAGGGGTGCTGCTTTATTGGGAAGTGAGTGATACAGGAATTGGCCTTGAAAAAGAGCAAATAGAACAATTATTTCAATCGTTTCAGCAGGCAGATACATCCACCACGCGTAAATATGGAGGAACAGGGTTAGGTTTGGCGATTTCAAAGCAACTGGCCGTATTGATGGGCGGTGAAGTCGGGGTGCAAAGTGTATTGGGAAAGGGGAGTGTGTTTTGGTTTACGACACGGCTAGGCTTTAGTGCGCAGGAACCCCGCTGCTTTTTGCCTAGTGTAGATTTGCGCCATCAAGCTGTTTTGGTGGTGGATGACCAAGAAGAAGCCGCGCGCGTACTGGCTGAATTATTGCGCACCATGACGTTTCGTCCCATTGTGGTGAACTCTGGCCAGCTGGCGATTGAACGTGTAGCGCAGGCAGATGCAGCAGGCTCACCATTTGCCGTGGTGTTTTTGGACTGGCGTATGCCGCAAATGGGGGGGAGAGAAACGGCGCAGGCGATTCAATCGCTATCGGTGCACACCCATCCTCGCCTTATTGTGGTGACTGCATATGGCAAGGATGATGTGCTGAGTGATGCCCCTTTTACTGTGATTGACGATGTGCTGATTAAGCCTGTCAGTGCCTCGCAATTATTTGATACGACGATGCGTGTTTTAGGCTCTGCTACTGATCGAGGGCATCATCCTTTGCTCAGCGTAGCATCTACAGAAATTAATCTATCGAGTATTCGTGGCGCACGTATTTTATTGGTAGAAGATAATGAATTAAATCAACAAGTCGCGATTGATCTTTTGCAAGATGCGGGCTTTGTGGTTGATTTGGCGCAGGATGGTTTGCAAGCAGTGCATAAAACAAAGTCAGGCGGCTATGATTTGGTGCTTATGGATATGCAAATGCCCGTAATGGATGGGGTTGAAGCCACAAAATTAATTAGGCAATCCCCAGAGTCTGCGTTATTGCCGATTGTGGCGATGACTGCTAATGCGATGAAAGTGGATCAAGAGCGATGTATGAGCGCAGGAATGAATGAGCATGTTGCCAAGCCGATAGAGCCTAATGAATTATGGTCCGCATTATTACGCTGGATTAAGCCAAGGCCACAAAATGCTATAAGCCTTGCGGCGGCAGTCGCCTTGCCTGTGCCATTTATACTTAAAAATAAATTAGAATTAATGAGTGTTGCGGGTTTGGATATTAATAATGGCTTGCGGCGGGTATTAGGCAAGGAGTCGCTCTATTTAGATATGCTGAGGAAATTTATTCATGGGCAATCAGCCGTAATCGCAGAAATTAGCCTTGCCCTTGAGGAAAAAGATTTTGCAACGGCCGAGCGATTATTGCATAGCAGTAAATCGGTTGCGGCCAGTATCGGTGCAGTAGAGCTGGCTGAACAGGCCGCCGAGCTTGAAAATATCGTGCGCTTTCGTCCGTCTGACCCGATGCTAAAACCGATGCTAGAGGCTTTTTCTGCGACGTTAGTGGGGTTTTTGGTCGATTTAATTGTGGCTTTGGATGGAATAAAAAATATAGAAGAAGTGATTGCCCCAGATGCTGTGAGCGGGTCGATGCAGGCGTTAATTATGGTGGTTGATGATACGCCAATGAATCTATTGTTAATTGATCGGATGCTAAAAAAAGAATACCAAATTATCTCGGCTAATCATGGTGAACAAGCTTTGGAAATGTTGGCTAATGGGTCGCAACCACAACTTATTTTATTAGATATTCTTATGCCAAAAATGGATGGCTATGAAACCTGTCGGCGAATCAAGGCGGATCCAAAATGGTGCGATATTCCTATTATATTTATGTCAGCACGAGCAGAGGCAGAGGATGAATTATTAGGTATGGAATTAGGTGCAGTCGATTATATGACTAAACCCCTTTGTTTGCCCTTGGTGTTGAGCCGAGTCAAAGCTCAATTGGCTTTGCACGCACACAAGAATCAAACGCCGAATTAGTGGCTACATGGCTATTCGCACGGGTTATTTTATAAAGTTTGATTATGTCTCTTGTTCAACAAGCTATGTGCAGATGGACTTTTAAAGCGCTGAGTTAGTTTTTGAATTGTAGGGCGGGTGAAGCTCAATCCTATCAACTTAAGCGAAATGTTTTTCGTCTGGCGGTTGAAGCCTGCGAGCTATGCTGAAAAATGCGGGTTTCACCCCTCCTACGATATTTATAATGAGATTGAGCAAAAGGCATAATCAGAAAGTTTGATCTTTTACGCTTGTTTGTCTGAGCTAATATCCGCAAAATGGCGGCCTGACTCGGGGTGCCGCTTATACAAGCAGCCTGTCGGACTTAAGACTGATCTACTGCGAAAAAGCCAGATTTGGCCATATTTCACGCATTTTTTCGTTGAATAGCTCGCTATTCGCCTCAAAAAGACGAGAAATCTGTCTCAAGCCGTTCTTTTCCTCGCGATGATCGCTTAAGCCCAACAGGCCCTATAGCGGCTGAGAAATACCCGTGACCTGATCTGGATCATGCCAGCGTAGGGAAGTCGGCGCTGCTTGGCGCAGGCTTTCTGCCCGCCAAGGAGCTCAAATGTCTGATTTGCATACTATTCCACTTATCCCCCAATTCCCCCTGTACCGCGTCGGCGAAGAACTCGCGCGCTTGCGTGCTGCCGCGCCGCTGGTGCATTGCTTGAGTAATGAGGTTGTTCAGTCGATTACGGCCAATGTCTTGCTGGCTCTGGGCGCGTCGCCTGCCATGATTGTGGCCGAAGAAGAAGTGGCCGAGTTTGCCGCCATGGCCGATGCTCTGCTGATTAATGTGGGTACGCTGTATCCGGCCCGTCTGCTCGCCATGCAAAAAGCCGTTACGGCGGCCAATGTGGCCAATACGCCTTGGGTGCTCGATCCGGTGGCCGCGGGCGTTTTGGCTTATCGCACCGACGCATTGCATGATTTATTACTGCAAAAACCGGCAGTGATTCGTGGGAATGCTTCAGAGATTATGGCTTTGGCTGGCGAATCGGCCAGCGGAAAAGGGGTAGATAGTACGGCCAACTCAGTGCTAGCGATTGCCGCCGCACAGCGTCTTGCACTGCAAACCGGTGCGATTGTGGCGGTGACGGGCGAAGTGGATTATGTCAGCGATGGCGTCTCTACTTGGGCTATTCCTTGGGGTCATGTGTTGATGACACGGGTCGTGGGCACGGGTTGCGCCTTGTCTGCGGTGGTTGCGGCTTTTGTAGCGGGTGCGCCCGATAAGCTGGCGGCGGTGGCTGCCGCCTGCGCCGTGATGGCGATCGCGGGCGAGCGCGCCGAATCAGCTTGCGACGGCCCAGGTACATTCTTGCCTGCCTTTTTAGATGCGCTATATATCATGCAGCCCGCCATGCTCAAAGCGGTGGACGAATGAAGCCGGTTTTAGATCTGTCTCTCTATTTAGTGCTCGATCCTGATCTCTGTGGCGGGGATGTGCAGGGCATGGTGGCTACGGCCGTGGCAGCTGTGGCGGGCGGTGTGACCATGGTGCAATTGCGCGCACCCAAATGGAAAAAACGCCAATGGGTGTCAGCTGCGATGGCCCTAAAAGCTGCACTGGATCCTCTCAATATTCCTTTGATTATTAATGATCATATCGATGTGGCGCTTTTAGTCGATGCGGCAGGGGTGCATGTGGGCCAGCAAGATATCGCCCCAGAAATGGCCCGCCAGCTGCTCGGCCCACATAAATTGCTGGGTTTATCGACATCCAATGCCGAGCACTTAGCCGCTGTGCCGCTGGATATCGTCGATTACATCGGTGTAGGCCCCGTGTTTGCAACCGGCACCAAGCTTGATGCTTCTCCTGTGATTGGCTTAGTAGAATTTGCCAAACTCATGCAGGCTAAGGCCATCCCTGCAGTAGCCATTGGCGGAATTGGCCTTGGCCGCGTGGCCGCTTTACGCGCCGCCGGAGCCAACGGCGTGGCCGTGGTGTCAGCTATTTGCGGGCAAGCTGATCCGCAGCAAGCGGCGCAGGCATTGAGGTTAGAAGGCGCAGGTGTTTAAGCTTAGGGCGGATGCAGCCTCATGTGCGCTAACCAAAATACAAAAAGACCTTTTTAGTGCCTTTGGCACGTTGATTTTGGTGCGGGATCCCCGCGAGGACTCACTTTCTTGAACGGCCAAGAAAGTAAGCAAAGAAGGCCGCCCCGACCAGCACGAAAGCCCCTCACTGCGGATAATCGGCTCGGCGGAAAAGGCTGCTCGGGAGCAAGCCCGCTACCCCTTTTCCGAAACCCCGAGCCGCTTATTCCTCATGTCGCGGCTTCAAGGGGGGATTTAAGCCCCGTGCAAAGAGCGTGGTCATTACATTTTTTCGCTGTCAACTTAGAAAAATCATTTGGTTGGGATGAAACCCACCGCGTATTCACATGGATTCATTAATGATTAATGCCCTAACAATTGCAGGCTCGGATTCTGGCGGTGGCGCTGGTATTCAGGCGGATTTAAAAACCTTTTCAGCGCTGGGCGCTTATGGCATGAGCGTGATTACTGCGCTCACAGCCCAAAATACACTTGGGGTACATGGTGTTCACCCTGTGCCATCTGATTTTGTACTGGCTCAGCTCAATGCCGTGCTGGCGGATATTCGCGTCGACAGCGTCAAAATCGGCATGTTAGCCAATGCTGAAATCGTCCACGCCGTGGCTCAAGGCTTACGCCAGCATCAGCCCGCCTGCGTGGTGCTGGATACGGTGATGATCGCCAAAGGCGGCCACCCTTTGCTTTTGCCTGAAGCGATTGCCGGAATTCGTGATCAACTCTTGCCGCTGGCCGATTTAATTACCCCTAATTTGCCTGAGGCCGCTGCTCTGCTTGGCGTGGCAGAAGCGCGTAATGAGGAAGAAATGCAAGCACAAGGCCATGCGCTGTTAGCGATGGGCGCAAGGGCGGTATTGATGAAAGGTGGGCATTTGGGCGGAGAAGAAAGCCCAGATTGGCTGATTACCCCAGCCAGCGCCACTCGCTTTGCCGCGCAGCGCATCGCAACAAAACACACTCACGGCACGGGTTGCACGCTGTCTGCAGCACTCGCTGCTCTGCGACCTAAACACGCTGATTGGATGGCTACGGTAGATGCCGCAAAAAGCTATTTGCTCGCGGCCATTGCTGCGGCCGATCAATTACAAGTCGGGCAGGGAATCGGGCCGGTGCATCATTTTCAGGCTTGGTGGTAATAAAAGACTGTAGTAAGTAGCTTGGGTATATTTTTTTGCCCAACACATCGCTGTAAATAAAAACATTGGGACGATAAAGCTTTAGTACCGTAGGGCGTAATAAGTCTGGGGTGTGCCGAAGGCACTAAAAAGGTCTTTTTGACTTTGATTAGCGCCCATGGGGTACAACCTGCGTCTTTATTCAACATTGCTCGCGGGTTTCACCCGCCCTACGAAAAATACAAGAAGCACTCTATTTATCATTCACCACCGTCGTTACCAGTTTTAATAGCTCAGGCAATATCTCTGGTAGCCGATCCTGAATGCTGCGGCCTGGCAAAAGCGGTAGGCAAAGATCGTAGCGGCCATCGTGGTAGCACTCCACCCGTGGCCGCTGCGGGTCTAGCATCCAGCCCGAATAGGGCAACCACACCAGCATTAGATCACGCCAGCGCGGGCCAATATCGGCGCTAAGCCCTAGGTGACTAAACACGGCCCAACGTCCAGCTGGGCGCTGATACTCGCCGATATGCCGAGGCAATTTTAAGTGCCGTGGAATAGCCACGGCCGCATCGTAACGTCGCCGCTCGGCAGGCGTTGTGGCAGGATCGCTCCAAACTAAGCCAAACCAATAATTCGCCTTAATGTCAATCGCTTGGCATTGTTCTTGAAAATCCACCAAGAGCTTCTCTAAATGAAAACCATAATCACCCACTGCTCGTTGATAAGCCATACGCTCTGCTGGCCATTCTTCTAAATTAATGCAGCCCTCAACTTCATCCCAGCTCCAAACACGATCCACATCGGTGCCTGCAATCGTAGGCCCTGGCCGATAAGACATCGCGCCTAAATTATTGGCGATCCAACAAATCGCCACCGCCCGCCCAGCACGTAAATCACTCGGCGTAAAACCAAAGCTGCGGCTAAAGGCTCGGCTAAAGGTGGCGAGGGAAGAGAATCCGACTAAATCAGCCACCTGCCCAATCGATAAATGCGGGGACCATTGCAATAGCGAGGCGGCGACTTCTAAGCGCAATTGCCATAAAAACGCCTGTGGGCTGTCGCCATATTCACTTTGAAAGCGATGCGCTAAATGCCAAGGCGAGTAATGTGTGACATCGGCTAAATCAGCCAATTGCAAAGGCGCAGCCAAGCCGCGCACCATGCGATCTATCGCTTTTTCTAGGCGAACGCAGGGAGGATTAGTCATGTTTCACGTGAAACAATTAGAGAACCTCATCCAGTGGGGTAATCGATACATCTTCAGCAGGCCGTGCCCAAAAAAATCGATCAGGAATCTGCTGACCCATACCAGGCCGGTAAGCAGCAAGTAGTGTTTGCCAAGTGTAATCTTGGGCTTCTTTAACGGCTTCGAGAATCTCCGCACCATTAGCCAAAGCGCCCGTTAAAGCCGCAGCCAGTGTGCTACCCGCGCCGTAAAAGCTTCCTGGCAATCGATCCCACGAATCTACACTGGCACGTCCCATATCACTGTATAAGCCGTTAATCACCTTTGGCGTGTTTTCATGAGCACCGGTAATCAATACATATTCGCAGCCAAAATCTAGAATTCGGCTAGCGGCAATATCGAGGGTTAAATCATCTTGCTCGTCAGGATCGTCCGAGGCTAAGTGCCTTGCGTCGATACTATTAAGGGTAACTAAGGTGGTGTGTGGCAAAAGTAATTCACGCGTCATCGCGAGTAATTCTTCGGCCGCTAAATGGTCACCGCCTTGGGTGAAAAATACAGGGTCTAGAATAAGCGGGATTTCTGGGTAATCAGACGCGATCTCAGCAATCACGGTCAGTGTTTCAATACTGCCAATCAGGCCCACTTTAATCGCATCTACTTTCATATCTTCAAGAATACAGCGTGCTTGATCTTCTACCCATTCACTATCAATAAGTAAAACATCTTGTTCACCTGAACTATCTTGAATCACGATGCCGGTCATTACCGGCGCCACATGGCAACCAAGAGATGATAAAGCAAGCATATCTGCAGCAAGTCCAGCACCACCGGATGGATCATTACCAGCAAATACAAGCACAATAGGGGGGCTGGTAGTCATGGGTACATTCTTTGAATCAGGTAAAATTAAATTTTAACTTACTTAATAGGTAACTCGAATGAAAAAATACATGTGTCTCATTTGTGGCTTTATTTACGATCAAGCCGAAGGCCTGCCTAACGATGGTATTGCCGCAGGAACGGCTTGGGAAGATGTCCCTCCAAACTGGACTTGCCCAGATTGTGGGGCCAGAAAAGATGATTTTGAGATGATAGAAGTCTAAAAGGATCACTATGAAAACGCTGATTAGCGTCACCGTGCTTTCAGCCTTATTACTAGGCTGTCAGCAGGTAAGCACCACAGAAACAGGTGCTACCAATGTCAATCGTAAGCAAAATATGAGCATGCTATTGTCTGAGCAACAAGTCGACAATATGGCAAAGCAGTCTTACCAAGAAACCCTGAATAAAGCGCAAAGCAAAGGTGTGCTCAATAGCGATAAGGCCATGACAGCCAGAGTGCGCGGTATTGCTAGTCGCATTATTCCGCAAACCAGCGTTTTTCGCGCCGATGCAAGTAAATGGCAATGGGAAGTGAATGTAGAAGCCAGTCCAGAGCTGAATGCCTATTGCATGGCAGGCGGCAAGATTATGTTTTACTCTGGCATTATCGAAAAACTAAAACTCAGCGATGATGAAATCGCCCAAATTATG
This sequence comes from Janthinobacterium sp., assembly GCA_025360045.1. GTDB lineage: Bacteria > Pseudomonadota > Gammaproteobacteria > Burkholderiales > Chitinibacteraceae > Iodobacter. Next base: position 17,798 of record JANYCY010000079.1, read on the forward strand.
GGCCATGAAATCAGCCACGCTTTAAGAGAACACAGCCGCGAGCGCATGAGCAGTGCGTATAACAAGCAATTGGCCATGCAAGGCTTGTCGCTGCTGACTGGCGGAAAATACGATGGCTATATGGGTATGGCCGATGAGCTGATGCAAGTAGGCTACTTTTTACCTAATAGCCGCGAGCACGAATCAGAAGCCGATACGATGGGCTTAGAACTGGCAGCAAGAGCAGGTTATAAGCCTCAAGCAGCAATCACCCTATGGCAAAAAATGGCTGCAGCCAGCCAAGGGCAACCTGCAGAATTCCTCTCTACCCACCCTTCAAATCAAACCCGTATTCAAGATTTACAGGCCAAAATTCCAGCCGTACAAGGCTTGTACGATACCGCAGCACGTAAATATCCAGCTAAAAAGGGAAATTAATGCTCTGGGTAAAAGCACTGCATATTATTTTTATTACTAGCTGGTTTGCGGGCCTATTTTATTTGCCTAGATTATTTGTAAATCATGCTATGAGCACAGATCACGAAACGATTGCACGCTTAAAATTGATGGAACATAAGCTGATTCGCTTTATGACGCCCTTAGGTATTTTGGCGTTGATATTTGGTATCTGGCTTTGGTCTTACTTTGATTTTTATATGGGTGCAGGCTGGCGTTGGATGCATGTAAAACTCACTCTCGTCGCCGTTTTAATTGTCTATCACGGTTGGTGTTGGAAGCTTTACAAAGATTTTGCCAACGATAGCAATACACACAGCCATCACTGGTATCGTTTTTTTAACGAGATCCCTGTTTTAGTTTTAGTGGCCTGCGTTATTTTGGTGGTGGTAAAGCCTTTCTAAAACGCCTTAGGAGTAAAGAATAATGGCGACAGAAATTGAACGTAAATTCTTATTAAATAGTGATGATTGGCGTAAAGAAGTGCAGCAGTCTAGCCGAATTGCCCAGGGCTATTTATCGAGTGATCCTGAGCGAGTAGTGCGTGTTCGTTTGCGTGGGACGCAAGGATTTATCACCATCAAAGGCAAAACAGCTGGAATTGAACGCTTAGAATTTGAGTATGAAATTCCTTTTGCTGATGCAGAAGCACTATTAAAACTGTGTCCCAATACACTTGATAAAACACGGTATTTAATCGATTTTGCAGGATATACTTGGGAGATCGACGAATTTCATGGCGAAAATGCACCGTTAATCATTGCCGAGTTGGAATTACCTAGTAGCGATGCTCTCTATACTAAGCCAGCTTGGTTAGGTTCAGAAGTATCCAATGATCCGCGATACTTTAATAGCTATCTTTCTGAACATAGCTATTCAACTTGGTAATTGATTGAAACTAAATAAGCGCCTGTAATAGGCGCTTATTTTTTGCCTAAAATTCAATATGTAGTCAGTAAATTAAAACTACGTCGTACTGCAACACAAGTAACAAGTGAGCAATGACGGTTTCTGTGAAAGAACGATGGCGCTATGATATTGCTTTCTATAGTGGATTTCGTCATGAATCAAAACCAACAATTGTTTGCTGCCGCACAAAAGCATATTCCTGGCGGCGTAAATTCGCCAGTACGCGCTTTTGGTTCTGTTGGTGGCACGCCACGCTTTTTTAAAAAGGGCCTGGGTGCCTATGTTTGGGATGTAGATGATCAGCGTTATATTGATTATGTAGGCTCTTGGGGCCCGCTTATTCTAGGGCACACTCATCCAGATGTGCTTGAAGCCGTGATTGCAGCAGCTAAAAATGGCATGAGTTTCGGTGCGCCAACCGCAGCAGAAGTGGAATTAGCCGATTTAATTTGCGAAATGCTACCGTCTATCGAACAAGTCCGCCTTGTTTCGAGTGGCACCGAAGCCACAATGAGTGCTATTCGCCTTGCTCGTGGTTTTACAGGTCGCGATAAATTGGTGAAATTTGAAGGTTGTTACCACGGCCACGCCGATAGCTTATTAGTAAAAGCGGGTTCTGGTTTATTAACTTTCAGCAACCCTTCATCAGCTGGTGTTCCGGCGTCAGTTGCTGCCGATACCTTAGTTCTACCGTATAACGATGTTGCCGCGCTAGAAGAACTGTTTGCAGAAATGGGGGAGCAAATTGCGGCCATTATCGTAGAACCGATCGCTGGCAATATGAATATGGTGCAAGCCAGCCCTGAATTTGTTCAAGCGATGCGTAAATTAACTGAAAATCATGGTGCAGTTTTGATTTATGACGAAGTCATGACTGGTTTTCGAGTTAATTTGCAATGCACCCAAGGTTTGCACGGCGTGAAACCTGATTTAACTTGCCTAGGTAAAGTAGTAGGTGGTGGTATGCCACTCGCTGCTTTTGGTGGTCGTAGCGACATTATGGCTAAGTTAGCCCCCCTTGGTCCGGTCTACCAAGCGGGTACGCTTTCAGGTAATCCGGTTGCAGTTGCAGCAGGTTTAGCAACATTAAAGATTATCCGTGAAGACGATTTTTTTAATAGATTGTCTATTCAAACTAAAAAACTATGTGACGGTTTAATTCAAGTTGCTAAAGAAACAAATACTATTTTTGTCGCTCAAAGTGTAGGCGGTATGTTTGGTTTTTATTTTAGTAAAAACATTCCGCAATCATTTGTAGATGTTATGAATTCTGATCGAACTCGTTTTAATGCTTTTTTTCATGGTATGTTAAATAAAGGTATTTATTTAGCGCCTTCTGCATTTGAGGCAGGTTTTGTTTCAGCAGCGCATTCTGATCAAGATATCTTAGATACACTTGAAGCAGCAAGATCGGTATTTTTAGAAATTAAGTAATATATATTCGTTAATAAAAAACGGCCTGATGGGCCGTTTTTTATTGCCTGTTATATGATGGTTTGTAATGTAGACAAGGGTTATTACAAGGCGTACATAAATATAACACGTTGATTTAAAAGGGTATTTATGATTTTTTAATTTCTTCTTTAATTAATGATTCAATTTCTTTTATATCTGCAACACCTACGTATTTTTTAATAATTTCACCCTTCTTATTAATTAAGAAGGTGCTAGGTGTTAAACCTACATCTCCGAATGATTTTGCAATTTTTCCATTAATGTCATGTTGAACAAAAAAGGGTAGTTTTTTTTCTTTAACATAATTAGCAATATATTCAGGATTATCATAATCCATAGCTATAGCAATCGTTTTATATTTATTAGTATTATATTTTTCTTGTAATTTTATAAGCTCAGGCATTTCCTGAATACAACCAGTGCAACTTGTCGCCCAGAAATTAACAAGGACGATTTGGGTTTTTAATGCAGACAGGTTTAGATTTTGACCTTGAATATTTGTTAATTGAATATCAGGTGCTTGTTTATTGGGTGCTTGAAAAATTAAGTATCCAGCAATACTGATAACTGTTGCGATAGCGATTAAATGTGGAAAATATTTTTTCATTTTGGTGTCTCTTGTCTTACAAGATGGCGATTTTAGAACATTTTTTTGGGGTTTTGGGGTGGAAAATTTATTTACACCTTTTTTTCTTTTAGTACTTCATTTAAGAAGAAAGATATAAGAACAACTAATAAGGGGAGGTGTTTTCTGTGGATAAGTCATTTTCCTTTTATTTTTCAAACACTTAACTTATCCACAAGGCTGGGTATGGAATCGGTTTTGCCTGTGGATAATTTGGAGATAGTTTTTTGGGTTTTGCTGCTTCTAAGGTTTTCCACAGTGCCAGCTACTTTTATCCACAGGGCAAGTAGTTGATTTGATGGATCGTTTGATTTTTCACCGTATAATGGCTCGTTTTGACGGAGGGGTTCGATGGCGATCCAGTGGTTTCCAGGGCATATGAACACTGCCCGCAAGCAGGTTGCAGAGACCATGGCCAAGGTTGACTTGGTGATTGAGGTGGTTGATGCTCGCTTGCCACTGTCTAGTAGCAATCCCATGATTGAGCCGATGCGCCGCTTAAGGCAGCGTCCTGCTCTCAAGGTTTTGAATAAAGCAGATTTGGCAGATCCAAGACTCAATAAAATCTGGCTTGAATGGTTTAAATCTCAGCCAGGTACAGAAGCTGTATTGTTGGGCGAAGATAATAAAATTCAGGGTGCTAAGCTGATTCCTCAGCTGTGCCAGGCCTTAGCCCCACACAGAGATGGTGAAGAAAAACCACTGCGTGCAATGATTGTTGGTATTCCTAACGTGGGTAAATCGACGTTAATCAATCATTTAGCCAAGCGTAAAATTGCGAAAGTGGCGGATACGCCGGGCGTGACGAAGATGCAGCAGCGGGTTGAAACGTTGGCGGGCATGATTTTGTACGACACGCCAGGTTTGATGTGGCCTAAGGTGCAGAATGAAGATTCTGGTTATCGCTTAGCAATGGCGGGATCGATTGGTCGCAATGCTTATGATGAAGTCGATGTGGCGTTGTATGCGATTGAGACCTTGATTGAGCGCTATCCTCAGTTCTTGCTTGATCGCTATAAATTGAAAGATTTGTTGGGTGATGCAGAGCCGCTTTTTGAGCTGATCGGTAAAAAACGCGGGGCAATGTTGTCTGGCGGGCGTATCGATACTCAAAAAACTGCAGATATGATTCTCACAGAGTTTCGTGGTGGTACATTAGGACGAATTACGCTGGAAACTCCAGATGATTTCTTAGAAATGCCAGTCTACGATCCTAATGATGAAGTAGAAGTGCCGGATCCAGATTTGGGAACTTAGTACCCAGCTGCACACTTATCACTTAATGAACAGAGTCATTATCGGCGCGGCGTATTCTTGTAAAATGTTTTAGAATTCGACTGCTCTGCAGCCTTGGAAGTCTCGGATGGAAGCTGAACTTTTAAATCTTGAAGACAAAGTTGCCCAATTGGCGCTGCTTTGCCGTGAGTTACGCGATGAAAATCGTGGTTTGCGCCAGAAGTTATTGCTGACACAGCAGCAAAACCAAGGCTTGCTTGCTAAAGTAGACGGCAGCAAAGAAAGGGTTGCCGCTATTCTTGCTAAGCTACCGGGGGATACAGAATGAGTGATGCGGTGATTAAGCAACTCGATGTTTCTATCATGGGCCGTGAGTTTCGTGTGGCTTGCCCTGAAAACGAAGAAGCGACTTTGGTGCAAGCAGTTGAGCTATTGGATCAGCGCATGCACGAGATTCGTGCGTCAGGCAAGGTGATAGGCTTAGAAAAAATTGCGATTATGGCGGCGCTAAATATTACACATGAATATTTGCATACGCGGGTTGATGGGGGTTTTGACATTGCCACAATTCAGCGTAGAATTGCCGTCATGAATTCATCAATAGACGCAGTGATGGGTGAACAGATTGATATGTTTTCCTAGCCTGCGGCTGTTGTAAACCAATGCTTTCCTGCGGTGTTTGTTACGACTTGTCTCTCTGAACCAATAATTACTTTGGTTGCCTGCCATGAGCATGCTTGTTGTGCGCATCCCTCGTTGGATGCACCTGATAGCATCCGGTCGGTGACCGCTTGAACCTTCGGTTCAAGATTGCTCGTCGGACGGCACTCGCGGGAAGCTCTTCATTGTTTCACATCAAGTGAATATCACTAGTTTATCTAGCAAATCCGAAGCACGGCGTGCTATACGCCGTGCTCGTGCTTTACTCCCCCCTCAAGAAAGACATGCCGCAGAATTAGCTGTTGCCACTATGGCAAAGCAGCTTGGTTTATTACGCCGAGGCTTAAAAATCGCTGCGTATATTCCTGCAGGCAGTGAGTTTTCTCCTTGGATATTAATGCTGCGTGCCCTTTTAGGCGGCGTGGATGTTTATCTGCCTAAGGTGCCCAAGCGGGGAAGAAAGTTAAATTTTGTACGCTTAGACGCAAAAAATCGTTGGAAATTAGGCCCACAAAATATTCTTGAACCCTTAGATGGTGAAATATGTTCGCCACGTGATTTGGATATTGTGTTTCTGCCTTTGCTAGGATTTGATTCAAATTTGGCTAGATTAGGGCAAGGTGGTGGTTATTATGATTGCACTTTTGAATTTAGGCGCTGGCGGCGGGAGTGGAAAAAACCACGTTTAGTGGGTTTGGCATTTGATCTACAACACGTAGAACAATTACCCGTAGATATCTGGGATTTACGTCTAGATTACATCTTGACTGGAAAAAAAACTTGGCGGCAAGCCGCTGTCTGATAAGTTTTTCTCTTTCTAATAACGATCAGACTTTCATGCTGTGAAAGATGCGACGCATTCTGATACTGTTAGAACGCAAAAATACGAATTTCATGAGAAAACGCAAATTATTGCCATGACAAAAGCAATAAATACACAGTTATTTTTTTTGACATCGCACTAAACTACGTCGCGATTGGCGTTAAAGCCAACAATAGAGTCTCTACAAGCACTGCCCCCAATAATGAGGTTGCCATGAATAACTCGACTCAAGCCTCTCGGCTAGATCTTTTTGCACCGCTTTCTGGTGTTGTCGTCGCTATCGAATCGGTTCCTGATCCGGTGTTTGCTCAAAAAATGGTGGGTGACGGGATCTCGATTGATCCGATTTCCAATCAATTACTGGCACCCGTTGCCGGTAAAGTAACTCAGCTGCACTCCTCACGACACGCTATTACGATTACCACTCCAGCTGGGGTTGAAGTGTTGATTCATATTGGCTTAGATACCGTCATGCTGCGCGGTGATGGTTTTGTGGCGAAGGTAGCAGAAGGTGCTGAAGTGAAGGTTGGTCAGCCTTTGATTGAGTTTGACGCTGATTTGGTGGCTCGAAAAGCACTGAGCTTGTTGACGCAAATCGTGATTACAACAGGGGATAAGGTTGTTAAATATACCCCTACAATTAAGAAAACTGTGGTGGCAGGGCAGGATATTGTCATGTCTTTAGACCTTGCAGGCGCTACCGTGGTGGGTAATGCCGTTGCAGCAGAGGCGGCGATTCAATCTGCGGCCGTGATCGTGCCTAATCCAACTGGATTACACGCTCGTCCAGCTGCAGTGATTGCAAATACCGCTAAAACATTTAAATCTGATTTAAAACTTGTTCGTGCTGGCGATGAAGCAAATGCCAAATCTGTTGTATCGATTATGGGTTTGGAAGTACAACACGGTGATTCGGTGTTTGTAAAAGCGACTGGTCCTGATGCCGCTCAAGCCGTGAAAGCCTTGGCAGAATTGATTGCGAGTGGCTCGGGTGAAGAATGTGGCGGTGTATCTTCACCTGTTGCAGCAAAGCATATGGCTAAGCCACAAAAACGTCCGGCATTAAAATCGAATGACCCTAATGTATTGATGGGCGTTTCGGCTTCTCCTGGCCTTGCGGTTGGCCACATTTTCCAAGTTAAGCAGGAAGTCATTGATGTTGTTGAAGCGGGTGACGTGCCTGAGTTGGAAAAACGTCGCTTAGAGAAGGCGCTGAAAGAAGCGTTTCAACAGTTAGAGACATTAAAAGGCGAAATTGCTGATCCGGCTAAGGCAGAAATTTTCTCTGCTCACCAAGAGTTGTTGTCAGATCCAGATTTGCTTGATTTGGCAACATCAGGAATCAGCCAAGGTAAGAGTGCTGGTTTTGCTTGGCGTGCTGCGTTTACTAGTTATGCCGATAAACTGGCTAAGCTAAAAAATGAAGTATTAGCAGGCCGTGCTAACGATATTCGTGATATTGGTCGCCGTGTATTGCGCCTGATTGCGGGCATTAAAGAAGCTGCACTTGAAGTACCAAATGATGCGATTTTGATTGCCGAAGATTTAACTCCATCTGATACCGCATCGCTTGATCGTAATAAGGTGCTGGGTTTCTGCACAATTGGTGGTGGTGCAACGAGCCACGTGGCTATTTTGGCCCGCTCCTTAAATATCCCTGCGATTTGCGGGATTGAAGAAGCGGCATTGCAATTGGCCAATGGCACACCGGTGATTTTGGAAGGTAGCAAAGGCTGTTTACGTTTAAATCCTTCTAGTGAGGAAATCAGTAGCATTCGTGAGCGTCAAGTGAAGTTAGCTAAGCGTCAGGCTGAAGAATTGGAAGCCGCTTTTGAGCCTGCTACAACCACCGATGGGATTTGCGTTGAAGTGGTTGCCAATATTGGTGGCCTAGAAGAAGCACAGCAATCGGTGAAGTTGGGCGGCGAAGGTGTGGGTCTGCTGCGTAGCGAATTTTTGTACCTTGAGCGTACTGAAGCTCCGACAGAAGCTGAGCAAGACAAAATTTACAGTGATATTGCTAAATCGCTAGGCAAGGATCGCACTTTTGTTGTGCGTACTTTGGATGTGGGCGGTGATAAGCCACTGCCTTACTTGCCGATGCCTGCTGAAGAAAATCCATTCTTGGGCGTGCGTGGTGTGCGTTTATGCTTGGCTGAGCCAGAGTTACTGCATACGCAAATTCGTGCCATTTTGCGCTCTGCCGAGCATGCCAAGCTGGCGATTATGTTCCCGATGATTACGTCTCTGGAAGAAGTTCGCGAAGTGAAACGTATCGTTGCTCAAGAAAAAGCCGCCTTGGGTATTACTGCGCCAGTACAAATCGGCATTATGGTGGAAGTGCCTGCAACGGCGGTGATGGCAGAAATCTTTGCCCGCGAAGTTGATTTCTTCTCGATTGGCACGAACGATTTAACTCAATACACGCTAGCAATGGATCGTGGCCACCCTAAGCTGGCCAAAGAAGCCGATGCGATGCATCCGGGCGTATTGCGCTTGATTGCCAACACGGTAAAAGGCGCGCACACCCACGGTAAATGGGTAGGCGTGTGTGGCGGCATTGCATCTGACCCGGCGGCAGTTCCACTGCTTATCGGTATGGGTGTGGATGAATTATCAGTTAGCGTGCCTGCTATTCCTGCGGTAAAAGCGCTGGTGCGTAAGCTCTCTAAAGCGGATTGCCAGAAATTAGCGGCTGAAGTTTTGCAAATGGGTACTGTTGCCGAAGTCCGCGCCCGCTTAGCTCAGCAATTGGCTGACTAAATAATGATCACAACAGGCTGTTATGGCCTGTTGTGTCAAGCGTATCCGTCAATATCTGATGCCTTTATTCATGCGGTGTTCAATGGATTGTGGCATTACAAGTCATACGTGAGAATTAACGGTGGAAAAAGTAAACACAATGAGCGATAGCTTTCCTATTCTGTTGGTGGCAGCCCTAGGTGGATGGAGCAACATTCGCTCCTTAGAAGCAGTGGCTTTAACTCGTTTGCGAGTTGATTTGGCAGATGTAAGTCGTTTTGATGCAGAGCGCTTGCAGCAAGCAGGTGTGTTGGCGGTGATGCCTTTTGCAAATCACGTTTACCATCTTGTTATCGGCCCTGATGCCCCACGCTATATGGAAATTCTGTCTTAATCTTGATTTATAGCTTGGTGCTTTTTTACGCCTAAGCAGGGTCGTACGGAGAAGTTATGTTTAAGAACGCATTTGCATTCTTACAAAAAATCGGCAAGTCGCTGATGTTACCGGTGTCAGTCTTGCCGGTTGCAGGCCTCTTGCTTGGATTTGGTGCTTCCAATTTTTCTTTTTTACCGGAAGTAGTTTCACATCTGATGGCAGCGGGCGGTGGTGCGATTTTTGGCAACTTAGCGCTGATTTTTGCAATTGGTGTAGCACTGGGCTTAACCGAAAATGATGGTGTAGCCGCAATTGCTGCCGTGGTCGGTTATGTTGTGCTGCTGGCAACCATGGGCGTGATGGCGCCGGTGCTGGGTACAGAGCCCGCCATGGTGATGGGTATGAAGGCGATGGAGACCGGCGTATTTGGCGGGATTATCGCCGGTGCGCTGGCGGCTGGCTTGTTCAATAAATACTATCGCATCGAGCTGCCTCCTTACCTTGGCTTCTTTGCAGGTAAGCGCTTTGTGCCGATTGCTACTGGTATTGCGGCGATTTTTGTCGGCGTGATCTTGTCGCTGATCTGGCCACCGATTCAGGGCGTGATTAAAAGCTTCTCGCAATGGGCCGCGTATGCGGATCCGCGTATTGCAGCAACGTTGTACGGTTTTGTAGAGCGTATGCTGGTGCCGTTTGGTTTGCACCATATCTGGAATGTACCGTTCTTCTTTGAAATTGGTAATTACGTGGTGGATGGCAAGCCTGCTGTGCACGGCGATATTGCTCGCTTCTTTGCTGGGGATCCTACTGCCGGTATCTTGTCTGGTGCGTTCTTATTCAAGATGTTTGGTCTACCTGCGGCTGCCATTGCTATTTGGCACACAGCTAAGCCAGAAAACCGCGTCAAGATCGGCGGGATTATGGTTTCAGCGGCGCTGACATCATTTATGACCGGTATTACCGAGCCTATCGAATTTGCTTTCTTATTTGTGGCTCCACAGCTTTACCTGATTCATGCCTTATTGGCCGCCTCTACCCAATTTGTAGCTAACTCGCTGCATATCCATATGGGTTTTAGCTTCTCGCAAGGTGGTATTGACTTCTTGATGTTTAATGCTCTGGGTAAATATGCGCAAAACTGGTGGCTGATTTTGCCTTTGGGTGCGGCGTATGCAGCGATTTACTACTCGGTATTCCGTTTTGTGATTGTAAAACTCAATCTGAAAACGCCGGGCCGTGAAGACGAAACGGCAGAAGAACATGTTGCCGATACTAGCGAGCATGGCCGTGCACGTGAATTAGTGCTGGCATTTGGTGGTCGCAGCAATATCAATGGTTTAGATGCATGTATTACCCGTTTGCGTATTTCGGTTAAAGATATCTCGAAAGTAAATCAGCCTAAGCTCAAAGCGATGGGTGCTGCAGGTGTGATGGTAGTGGGCAATGGTATTCAGGCTATTTTTGGTACCCAGTCGGATAATCTGAAGTCCGATATGGTGAACTACCTGAAAGTTGCTGGTCCAGAAGCGGATGCGGTGACTGCTCCGGTGCAGGCTGTACCAGCTGCTACTGCAAATGCTACTCCGGCAAGCACTACGGGCAGCGATATCCATGGCAAAGCAATGCAAATTCAGGCGGCTTTGGGGGGGTTATCCAATATCCGTAAGCTAGAAGCGATTGCGGGTACACGCTTGCGTGTAGAGCTTGCAGATGCTGCGCGCTTGAATGAAGCCGCTTTAAAAGAGGCAGGCGTCGAAGGTGTAATGCCACAGGGTGATCAAGTGTTCCATTTGATTGTTGGTCAGCAAGCGCTTGATGTTGCCAGTGCTTTAGCAAAATAAACGCCTAGCGTTCTATAAAAACCCGTCAGCGATGACGGGTTTTTTTCGTTTTAATAATGAGTAATGGTAAGCTGGATGTCAAAATATCTTACTCGCATAGATAAATATGAATGCATTTGAGCATGATGGCTTTACTTTGGTTTCCGTCGTATTAAGCCCTGCAGAATGTAGAGTTATTGCTGGGCAGATTGAAAAGATGCGTTGCACTACGGTAGGAACACGGCGTTTATTATCGCAAGATTGGTGCCGCTCTCTGGCTGTAAAAATCCGCCAGCATCCGGCTTTGTCATCATTGCTGTCTGGCATGGTTGTGGTGCAGTGCACCTTTTTTGAAAAATCTGCCTCCCGCAATTGGCTGGTCGCTGTGCATCAGGATTTAAGTATTCCTGTGGCAGAGCGCATTGAGCATCCGGCATTGCAGGGCTGGTCAGTTAAAGAAGGACAGCAGTATGTACAAGCCCCTGTGGAGTTATTGCAGCAGCTGATAGCGGTGAGGATACATCTGGATACCTGCGGGGCAGAGGATGGCCCGCTGCGCCTCGTGCCAGGATCACATTTGCAGGGCTTGGTGACGGCGGAGGATGCTGCCTTAGCTCGCCAGCAAGAAATCGTCTGTGTGGCTGAATCTGGTAGCGCTTTGTTGATGCGGCCCTTGCTTTTGCATTCATCTTCAAAATCTTCTGGAAAAAGCCAGCGCAGAGTCTTGCACTTTCTGTTTGCCCCCTTAGAACTTCCTTTGGGGCTTCGCTGGAGCGATACAGTTTGATTGAGGTATTTGTTTGACTATTTGTAAAGCAAAAACGTGTTATTTTTTGTGGAACGGATTGCCAATCGCAGTGCTAACTAGGAAATAAACCATGAATAAAGTCTTACGCAGAAGCCGTGATGATCAGTGGGTTGCGGGTGTAATGGGCGGGCTGGCTAATTATTTGGGAATAGGTTCGGGCAAGCTGCGACTGATCTTTGTGATTGTGTCCTGCTTATCAGCGGCATTTCCAGGCATTTTTGTTTATTTGATTTTGTGGTTTTTGATGCCTAAGCAAGGTGCTTGATTACTCATTTACACACTTTATCCATTGGATTTAAAAATGTCCGTTGCTAGTGCTTTACGCTTGATTCTGCTTGCAGCCCTTTGGGGCGCTTCTTTTTTGTTTTTACGCCTTTCTGTGGCCAGTATGGAGCCCGCCTGGTTAATCACATTCAGAGTCGGCGTAGCAGCGGTGTTTTTATCGGCGGTTGCCCTGTTTACAAAGCGGCAGTTTGATTGGAAAGCGCATAAAGTTGAGCTGCTGGTGCTAGGCGTGCTCAATGGTGCAATTCCCTTTGTTTGTTATGCCTTGGCAGCAAAAACACTCACGGCATCGTTGATGTCGATTCTGAATGCCACCGCGCCCATCTGGGGAACACTGCTGGCGGTGATATTTATGCGGCAGAGGCCAGGTTTAAAGGCGCTGGCGGGATTGCTATTGGGAATCGCTGGGGTTGCCATCTTGGTGGGTCTGGATAAGGTGAGCGCTAAGCCTGGCGCAGGAATGGCAATTCTGGCCTCTCTTGTTGCAACCTTTTGCTACGGTCTTGCCAGTGTGTATACGCGCATGAAGGTGAGGGGCATTGCCTCATTTGATATGGCACACGGCAGTATGTGGGCTGCAACGCTGGTTCTGCTGCTATTTTTGTTGTGGATACCTGCTCCGCTTGCCATCGCGATTAGCCCGATTGTGGCTGTAGCGGTTTTGGGCTTGGGTGTGCTCTGCACAGGGCTCGCATTTTTAATTTATTTCCGCTTGATTCAGGATATTGGCCCTGCATCGACGCTGACGGTTACTTTTCTGATCCCCGTGTTTGGTATTTTATGGGGAGTATTGTTCTTGGGCGAAAGCGTGGGCAGCAATACCTTTGCCGGAGCAGCCTTGGTGTTACTGGGTACGGCGCTGGCGACGGGGTTTTCACCAGGGGCTTTATGGGTGAAAAAAGCGCAGGCATGACATGGCTTGAGCGTATAAAAAAACCATCACCTTTTGAGTGATGGTTTTTTTATTTTTGAAGGGCTGCTTAAAACCCCATCGCTAAATTAAATCCTTCGGCAATAGCGCGTTTGGCATCAACTTCACCGGCGAGTAATGCGCCACCAATGCGGTGGACGGGTGCTCCGCTTGCACTGAGTTCATCCCAAAGCGTTGTTACCGATTCCTGCCCTGCGCAGAGCACAATCTGATCGACTTCAAGGCAGATTTCTTCATTATTTTGCTTAATATGCAGGCCAGCATCGTCGATTTTCAGGTATTCAACTGAGCCGAGTAGGTTTACGCCGCGCAATTGCAAGGTGGCGCGGTGTACCCAGCCTGTGGTTTTGCCTGGGCCGCTGCCAGGCTTGCCCTTGCTGCGTTTTAATAGCCAGATCTCACGGCCACTAGGCTGCATGGCGGGTTTGGCTAAGCTGCCTGCGCTCTTCATGCTGGAATCAATACCCCAGTCGCGGATAAAGTTGTCTGTTGGGCTGAGATCGCTGTGGGTTTCAGATAAAAACACTGCGGTATCAACGCCAATACCGCCTGCGCCAATAATCGCAATTTTTTTGCCGGGTTTTACTTCGCCGCGTAGCAGGGCTGGGTAGGAAACCACGCTTGGGTGATCGATTCCTGTTAAGGCGGGCACGCGTGGCTTAACGCCGCTGGCGACGACAATTTCATCAAATTCACCGGCTAGCTCGGCAGCTTTGGCAAAGTGATTCAGTTTTACGGTTACGCCAAGGTAATCGAGCTGATTGCGATAGTAGCGCAGTGTTTCAGTGAATTCTTCTTTGCCTGGGATGCGCTGGGCAATACCAAATTGGCCACCAATAGCAGCGCTTGCTTCAAACAGCGTGACCTTATGGCCTCGGCTAGCTGCGGCAGTAGCGCAAGATAATCCTGCTGGGCCTGCGCCTATCACAGCGATGCGTTTGGCTTGTTGGGTTTTGGCCGCAATCGGGAACTCGGTTTCACGGCAGGCGCGAGGATTGACCAAGCAAGAGGCTGGTTTGCCTTCAAATACATGGTCTAGGCAAGCTTGGTTACAGGCGATACAGGTGTTGATCAGATTGGCCGTCTTGCTCGCCGCTTTATTGACAAAATCAGGGTCGGCCAACAGTGGGCGAGCTAAGGACACCATATCCGCATCGCCACTGGCTAAAATATGCTCGGCAATTTCTGGGGTATTGATGCGGTTTACCGCGATCAACGGGATGGATACATGGTCTTTTAATTTGCGCGTTACCCAGCTAAAGCCACCACGAGGTACGGCTGCGGCGATCGTTGGAATGCGTGCTTCGTGCCAACCGATGCCAGTGTTAATCAGGGTAACGCCAGCAGCTTCAAGCGCTTGGGCAAGGATAATGGCTTCGGGCAGCGTGCCGCCGTCTTGGACTAAATCGAGCAAAGACAGGCGGAAAATCACAATAAAGTTGGGGCCAACCGCAGCGCGGACGGCTTTGCTGATTTCAACCGCGATACGTTGGCGGCGGGTGGCGTCCCCACCCCATTCATCGTCACGTTGATTGACATGGCGGCAAAGGAATTGGTTAATCAGATAGCCTTCCGAGCCCATGATTTCCACGCCATCGTAACCCGCGCTTTGTGCTAATTTAGCCGTATTGGCAAAATCGGCGATGGTGCTGGCGATTTCTTCCACGCTTAAAGCATGGGGTGTAAACGGCGTAATCGGTGAGGCAATGGCCGATGGGGCCACGCTAGCTGTGTGGTAGGCGTAACGCCCAGCGTGCAAAATTTGTAAACAGATTTTGCCGCCCGCATCGTGCACGGCTTGGGTAATCGGCAGATGACGGGGGATATCGCTCTCATCGGCCAGCATGGCGGCGTCTTCATAAATACGGCCTGCTGCATTGGGTGCGATGCCGCCGGTAACGATCAAACCCACGCCGCCTTTTGCGCGCTCGGCATAAAACGCAGCCATGCGTTCAGGGCCATCAGGCGCTTCTTCAAGCCCAGTGTGCATGGAACCCATCAAAACGCGGTTTTTAAGGGTGGTAAAGCCCAGATCGAGCGGGCTTAATAGCTGTGTGTAGGTCGACATCGGTGCATTTCCAAACGATTGTTTGAATTAACATTAGCCTGATTTCTCTTGCTTGTCCTATTGGGGTTTACCAGCAGAGCGCAGGATATGGCGTATTTGCTAAGGTAAGTACGCAAAATGTGTGGCGTTGTTGCTTAAAAAAGCCATGGCTAGCAGTCGCTTAGTCCTAAGCCCGATAGGCTGATAGGTATGCCTTAAGCTGAATAGTTTTTGTTGTTTTCTAGATGATGAAGGGGGTGAGTACAGATGTTAGATTTGATAAATTAAAGATAATTAAAATATTTTTTTACGATAAAACGTTATAAATACTACGTTTTCTATGCATTATTTATAGATAATTAGAAGACAGATTTAGGATAAGCTGTGATACTTTCTCACTTATTTTTAACTAGAGTTGCACGATGCCTGCTTTTTGTCACCATGACCTGACGTTGCTGAACCCAGCGTTTGATTCGCCACTCGTGGATGTAGTGACAGAACTGGAGCATTTGCGACGTTTACAACTGGGTGGCACTACCCCTGCTCTGGTATTTTTTCAGCTTAAGTCTATTTTCCATATGCTGGAGAGTTTGGGCTCAGCGCGTATTGAAGGAAATCACACTACGCTGGCTGACTATGTTGAAAGCCGTCTTGAGGTGCAGCCCGCAACTCCTTCCGACCAACTGCGTGAAATGGCCAATATCGAAGAGGCCATGACCTACATCGAAGATCATTTTGAGTCTGGGCAAAACGTGACCGAACACTTTGTTCGTGAGTTGCATGCGATTGCTGTTTGTGATCTCAAACGCGAGGGGGACGATACCCCTGGAGCATACCGAAATGAGCCACGTATCATTTCTCAATCCGATCACCTACCACCTGAAGCCCTATTGGTCTCCCAGTACATGAGTGAGTTGGTTGCATTTATTAACCGTGCTGATCCGCCGAAGTATGACCTCATCAAAGTGGCGCTGGCTCACCATCGCTTTGCTTGGATACACCCTTTTGGCAACGGGAATGGGCGAGTGGTGCGGTTGCTGACTTATACCCTACTCATCAAATACGGCTTCAATGTCAAAACGGGCGGGCGAGTACTTAACCCGACTGCCATCTTTTGCAATGACCGCGACCATTATTACACCATGCTAGGCTGCGCTGACACGGGCACACGTGATGGGCTGGAGAAATGGTGCGTCTATGTACTAGAGGGCATGCTGAGTGAATTGCAAAAAGTGGATAGGCTGACAGATGCTCATTATCTCAACGACCATATCTTGATTCCAGCACTACATTACGCCCGTGAGCGTGAGCTACTGACTCAAATGGAAGAGCAGGTGCTTTTAGCAACCGCTCGAGCAGGGGTTGTCAAGGCGAGTGACTTGAAGGGCGCTATGTTGGGGATGAGCGATGCTCAGCGCACATATCAAATTCGAAAACTGGTAGATAGCCGTATGTTAGCTCCTATTTATGAAGGGGCACGTCAGTATACGGTGGGCTTTAGTAACAACTTTTTGATCCGAGGTGTAATTCAAGCGCTTTCGAAAGAGGGATTTATTCCCGAAGCCCTGAATGGATCAAGATAGGAAAACCAGCGATCCTTGCCCTGTTTATTTCAAATGCCATCGTGTTTGACGTTTAAATAGTTTTCTGCGTTTGTTTGTTAAATGCCTGCTTTGCGGTAAGGTAACGCCTTCATTTTACCGCCAGATACTATGACTACTACTCACTGGAAATCACTCTTGTTCTCTCGGCGCATGTTGATCTGTGTATTTACCGGATTTGCCTCGGGTTTGCCGCTGTATATCCTGATTAACTTAGTCCCTGCGTGGTTAAAAAGCGAAGGTGTTAATTTAAAAGCGATTGGCTTTTTTGCACTGATTCAATTCCCATTTACTTGGAAATTTATCTGGGCTCCCTTGCTGGACCGATATGCCCTGCCTGGCTTAGGTAGACGACGCGGCTGGATGTTACTCACCCAAGTCGCCTTGCTGGTTTTAATCGCCTCCTTTGGATTGTTTAATCCCAAGCTCGATTTATGGTCGATTGCCTATCTCGCCACCGCCTTGGCTTTCTTTAGTGCCAGCCAAGATATTGTGCTGGACGCTTATCGTCGTGAAATTTTAAGTGATGAAGAGTTGGGCTTGGGCACGTCGGTGCATGTGAATGCCTATCGGATTGCCAGCCTGATTCCCGGCGCGTTTTCTTTGATTCTTGCTGATCATTTGCCGTGGGCGCAGGTATTTATGATTACCGGCTTGTTTATGTTGCCGGGTATTGCGATGACGTTGATTGTGAGCGAGCCACAATTAGTCCGCCCGCCTAAAACATTGCGTGAAGCGGTGGTCGAGCCTTTCCACGAATTTATGACCCGCCACGGCTGGCGCAATGCGATGTGGATTTTGGCTTTCATTTTCTTATATAAATTAGGCGACAGCATGGCCACCGCCTTGGCTACGCCGTTTTATTTAGAGATGGGCTTTAGTAAGACAGAAATCGGCGTGATCGCTAAAAATGCGGGGCTATGGCCAGCGGTATTTGGCGGCATTGTGGGCGGTGTGTGGATGTTAAAGCTGGGAATCAACCGCGCCCTATGGGTATTTGGCGTGGTGCAAGTGGTGTCGATTTTAGGTTTTGCCTGGTTGGCGACGGTGGGGGCAGACAAAGTAGCTCTGGCCATGGTGATTGCATTTGAAGCCTTGGGCGTTGGGCTAGGCACGGCTGCATTTACGGCCTACATCGCCAGAACTACGGATCCACGCTATACCGCCACCCAGTTCGCGCTATTCACCAGCCTTGCCGTAGTGCCACGTACCTTTTTTAACGCCAGTACCGGCTGGTTGGTCGAGCACTTTGGTTGGATTAACTTCTTCTTCCTCTGCACCGCGCTGGCGATCCCGGGCATGTTGCTGCTGTTTAAAGTAGCACCGTGGGGCGGAGAATCAGAGCGTGAAAAAAATTTGTAGAAGCAGAGTTAAATCAGAATAAATCGCTAAACCTTGAACCACGGAGTAAAACGAGGACACCGAGCATGCAAACACCGCTGTGGTTTTCTCTGTGAAACTCCATGTCCTCTGTGTTCTCTGTGGTTCAAGATTTGGGTTTGATTTAATTAGCTTGGTAGTCGTAATCCACAATCAGCGGGGCATGGTCGGAGAATTTCTCGTCTTTATAAACCGAAGCACTTTGCGCCGTTGCAGCTATGCCGGGTGTGGTGATGTGGTAATCGATACGCCAACCCACATCTTTGGCGTAGGCTTGGCCTCGGTTGCTCCACCATGTGTAACCAGGAATTTCTGGGTAAAGTTTGCGCCAGATATCTACTAAGCCCAGTTCGCTAAATAGCAGTCCTATCCATAGGCGCTCTTCTGGTAAGAAACCGGAATTCTTTTTATTGCCTTTCCAGTTTTTCAAATCAATTTCATTGTGAGCAATATTCCAGTCACCTAGCAGAACCACTTCGCGGCCGCTGGCGGCAAGCTGCTCCAAATGTGGGCGAAAGCGTTCTAAAAAGGAAAACTTCACTTGCTGGCGTTCTTCCGATGAAGAGCCCGATGGCAAATAAAGGGAGATCACAGAAAGATTGCCAAAGTCGGCTTGCAAATAGCGGCCTTCAAAATCGATATCCGCAATGCCAAGACCGGTAATCACCCGATCTGGCTCGCGCAAGCAATAGAGGCCTACACCGCTATAGCCTTTTTTTTCCGCGTAATGAAAAAAGCCTTTTAGCCCCGCAGGCTCTTTCATTTGCTGGGAAAGATCAGCTTCTTGTGCTTTAAGTTCTTGCAAGGCCACCACATCGGCGTCTTGTTTTGCCAGCCATTCAAAAAAGCCCTTATTTGCAGCTGAGCGAATGCCGTTTAAATTAGCACTGATAATGCGCATTCGGTGTCCTTTTGTAAGAAATGTTATGCTTCGCAGTATTGAGAACAATAAAACAGGAACAACAGCATGAATGATTTTCGTCGCGACTTTATTTCTTTTGCTGTAGAGCAAAATGTGCTGTGTTTTGGTGATTTTATCACTAAGGCTGGCCGTCAATCGCCGTACTTTTTTAATGCGGGCTTATTTAGCGATGGCGCGTCGGTAGGCGCTCTGGCGCAGTTTTATGCACAGGCGGTACAGGCGTCGGGCGTTGAGTTTGATGTGTTATTCGGGCCAGCCTATAAAGGAATTGTGCTGGCATCGGCGACCGCTGTGGCTTTAGCTGCCCAAGGCCGGAATGTGCCCTTTGTATTTAATCGCAAAGAGGCAAAAGATCATGGCGAAGGCGGCGTTTTAGTGGGCGCGCCGCTTAAAGGCCGGGTCATGATTATTGATGATGTGATTTCTGCGGGCACATCGGTGCGTGAATCGGTGAATATGATTCGCGCTGCGGGTGCAGAGCCAGCAGGGGTTTTGATTGCCCTTGATCGCATGGAGCGTGGCCAAGGTGCTTTATCGGCGGTACAAGAAGTAGAACAGCAGTTTGGTATTCCAGTGATTCCCATTGCTTCATTGGATGATTTGCTGGGCTATTTGGGTGCTCAGTCAGGTATGGACGAGAAATTGGCAAAAGTGAGTGCTTACCGTAATCAGTACGGAATTTAAAAGGTTGATCTGATGCTGCGTGGTCTATGTACTTTTTCTTTATTCGCCTTATTGACGGCCTCTGCTTCAGCCAAGCTTTATCGCTGGGTGGATGAGAGCGGTCGAGTGCAATATAGTGATAAGCCTCCTGTTACCGTGCCAACAAGTGGTGTTTCTGAGCTGAATAAATCAGGAGTGGTGAAGACCACGCCAGCCCCTGTGCTGAGCAGGGAAGAGAAAGAAAAAATTCAAACCGAGCAGGCTTTGCAAAAAGAGCAGCAGCGCAAAGATCGCGCCTTGCTACAGTCTTTTTCTAAGCCAGAAGAAATTGATCTTATTCGAGATCGGCGGATCGGCGTGGTTGAATCGGGCATTGCCGCTAATAAAACGCGAATGCAAAATGTGGTCTCGCGTAAAACTCGCCTAGATACGCAGATGGCTCGGATTAAAAAATCAAATCGCGCTGTACCGGTTGATTTAGCTGCAGAGTTACTTGCTGTGCAAAAAGAGGTTTCTGATATTGATGCGGATAATAAAAGCAAAAATAACGAAATTGAAAATATAAAAATGAAGGCAGAGGAAGATAAAAAGCGTCTATTAGAGCTAAGGTCTCCGGCTTCTAAATAAAATAAGTATTCGAATATTGGCCGATATTTTCTATTACATAACAATATACAGAACTTAATAAAGAGTAAAAAGATGACTGAGCAAATAGCATCACCTAAGGTTGTTCTTGGTATTGATATCGGTGGCACTGGCATTAAAGGTGCGCCTGTCAATGTGGAAACAGGCGAGCTAATGGCAGAGCGGATTCGTATTGATACGCCGCAGCCTGCTACGCCTGAAGCCGTGGGTGAGGTGGTCAAGCAGCTGGTTGAACAGTTTAACTGGCAGGGGCCGATAGGCTGTACTTTCCCTGCGATTGTGCACAATGGCGTTACCTTGTCGGCTGCCAATGTGGATGCTTCGTGGCTGAATGCGCCTGCGCAAGATATTTTATCGCAAGTGACGGGCTTGCCTTTAAAGCTGATTAATGATGCAGATGCAGCAGGCTTAGCGGAAGGCGTTTTTGGCGCGGCAAAAGGTCAGTTAGGAAAAGTATTAGTCATTACCTTGGGCACAGGTATTGGTAGCGCTTTGATTGTAGATGGAAAATTAATTACCAATACTGAATTTGGGCATTTGATTTTTAAGAACAATGAAATTGCTGAGAAATATTGCTCTGGTAAAGTAAAAGAAGATTTAGATTTAAAATGGAAAGAATATAGCCAGCGTTTAAATGAATATGTGCTTCATTTACAGTTATTGCTCTCGCCTGATTTATTAATCATTGGCGGGGGGATCAGTAAAAAACACGATAAATTTATCCCTGAGTTAACAGGCTTGCGCTTTCCTGTGGTACCTGCAGAGCTTAAAAATGATGCGGGTATTGTGGGTGCTGCATTAGAAGCGGCGCGCGAGTTTGGCGTGCTCTGATTAATTGTTATTAGTTGGTTTTTTGTTCCACGTGAAACGCCCCGTAAAATCGGGGCGTTTGTGTTTTAAGTACTTTCCAGCATGGCGTTCTGACGACGCTGGGAAATTTGCACCAGCACTTATCGCTTCGTGATAGTCCTTAGGGCGAATACGGCGTAAAATCTTGCCCCTTTGCTTGCTGGATGCTCAACGCTATGCTTTATCCTACTCGATACGACGTGATTGTTGTCGGCGGCGGCCACGCTGGGACTGAGGCTGCGTTGGCGGCCGCGCGCATGGGGAATAAAACTTTACTCCTCACGCATAATATTGAAACTCTTGGTCAGATGTCTTGTAATCCCTCAATTGGTGGGATTGGTAAGGGCCATTTGGTTAAAGAAGTGGATGCTTTAGGCGGCGCTATGGCACTGGCCACCGATTTTGGCGGTATCCAGTTTAAAACGCTGAATTCCAGCAAAGGCCCAGCTGTTCGTGCCACTCGCGCGCAGGCTGATCGTGTTCGCTATAAAGCGGCCGTTCGCCATATGCTGGAAAACCAACCCAATCTAGATTTATTCCAGCAGGCAGTGGACGATCTGACCCTCGATGGCGATCGTGTCACCGGCGTGATAACGCAAATCGGCATTCGCTTTGAAGCGGGTGCGGTGGTGCTGACTGCCGGGACTTTCCTTTCCGGTAAAATTCACGTCGGCCTAGAGAACCACGTTGGTGGCCGTGCGGGGGACCCTGCTTCGGTCACGCTGGCGGCGCGTTTGCGCGATTTAAATTTACCCGTTGGCCGCCTGAAAACCGGCACGCCACCACGGATTGATGGTCGATCAATTGATTTCTCTGTGCTGGAAGCCCAATACGGCGATACGCCAGAGCCGGTGTTTTCGGTACGCGGTAATGTAGGCATGCATCCAAAGCAATTGCCTTGCTGGATGGCGCATACCAATCTTAAAACGCACGAAATTATCCGTAGCGGTTTTGATCGCAGCCCCATGTTTACCGGCAAAATCGAAGGCGTTGGCCCGCGCTATTGCCCAAGTATTGAAGACAAAATTAATCGCTTTGCCGACAAAGACAGCCACCAGATTTTCTTAGAGCCAGAAGGCCTAGATACCCATGAGTATTATCCAAACGGTATTTCGACCAGTTTGCCGTTTGATATTCAGCTGGCTGCCGTGCGCTCGATCGCCGGTATGGAAAACGCGCATATTCTGCGCCCAGGCTACGCTATCGAATACGATTACTACGATCCGCGTAATTTGAAAGCCAGTTTTGAAACCAAAAGCATTGCCGGTTTATTCTTTGCTGGACAAATTAATGGCACAACAGGCTATGAAGAAGCCGCCGCACAAGGCTTATTGGCAGGCTTAAACGCAGGTCTTTATGTGCGTGAAAAAGACGCTTGGACGCCAAAACGCAATGAAGCGTATCTGGGTGTGTTGGCGGATGATCTGGTCACCAATGGCGTAACCGAGCCTTACCGCATGTTTACCAGCCGCGCCGAATACCGCCTGCAATTGCGCGAAGACAATGCCGATTTGCGCCTGACCGAAATGGGTCGTGAGCTGGGCCTGATAGGCGACGCGCAGTGGGAAGCCTTCTGCAAAAAACGCGATGCAATTGATTTAGAATTGGAACGCTTGCGCACGACATGGGTAAATCCACGTATTCTTGCGGTAAGCGACGCTGAGCGGGTGCTGGGTAAAGCGATTGAGCGTGAATATACGCTGGCCGATTTACTACGCCGCCCGCAAGTCTCTTACGATAGCTTGATGTCGATGGAAATCGCTAAACCGGCCGTGGAAGACCCACTGGTGGCAGAGCAGGTAGAGATTCAACTGAAATATCAGGGTTATATCGAGCGGCAACAATCTGAAGTGGCCAATCGCGATAATCTGGAAGAATTCCTGCTGCCAGCCGATCTGGATTTCACCGATGTATCGGGCTTATCCAAGGAAGTGCAGCAAAAGCTGATTAAACATAAGCCAGAAACCATGGGCCAAGCGTCCAGAATTTCCGGTATTACGCCAGCAGCCATAGCTTTAATGCTGGTTCATTTAAAGAAAAAGCAAATGCTTGATGCTAGAAAGGTTACTGAATGACTGTATCTACTCCTGATTCCCTCTTCGCCGAACTGGCCGCAGGCCTCGCTGAACTAAAATTAGACTTATCCACAGCACAAGCGGTGAGCTTGCTGGCGTATACCACGCTGATTGCTAAGTGGAATAAAACTTATAGCCTGACCGCAATTCGTGAACCAGAACGTATGGTTTCGCACCATCTTTTAGATTCACTCGCGCCCTTGCCACATTTTAAGGGCGGGGCGAGTGAAAAGATTCGCATCTTAGATGTGGGCTCGGGTTTTGGTACGCCGGGTATTCCATTGGCGATTGCACGGCCAGATTGGCAATTATTCTTGCTCGATTCAAATCACAAGAAAACCACGTTCTTGCGTCAGGTGATTGCCGAGTTAAAGTTGACCAATGTAACGGTGCTTACCGAGCGTGTTGAGCTTTACAAGCCAGAAGCACCGTTTCAGATTATTACTTCACGCGCTTTTGCAGAATTGGCTGAGTTTATTAAGCTCACCCAGCACTTACTTGCGCCAGAAGGGGAGTGGGCTGCTTTAAAAGGTGTTTATCCTTTTGAAGAAATCGCACACCTACCAGCAACCGTAAAAGTAACAGCTGTGGATCATTTGAAAGTGCCAGGAATCGATGCAGAACGCCATTTAGTGCATGTGGTTAAGGCTTAACAGGCCCGTGCATCTTTTACGTCGTTTCGTAGGGTGTACAACGATGTAGTCGTTGCGCGCCATATTTCGGTGAGCAGCATTTGCATAGCCTACGTGAATAACTTATGTACTTCGTAAAGGTATAACAATGAAAATTCTGGCAATTGCCAATCAAAAAGGCGGCGTAGGTAAAACGACTACCGCTGTTAATTTGTCTGCAAGTCTGGCGCATCTTGGCAGAAAAGTGCTGCTGGTTGATCTGGACCCGCAGGGCAATGCCACGATGGGTGTGGGGATCGATAAGGCTAAATTAGCCAGCTCGGTTTATAACTTGTTGCTGGGTGCGACGCCGATTCAAGAAATTATCCAGCGCTCAGAATCTGCAGGCATTGATGTGCTGCCTGCTAATCGCAATTTGGCGGGCGCTGAAGTTGAGCTAGTGAATCAAGAGCACAGAGAATCGCGCCTTAAAGATGCTTTGGCGCAAGTTGCAGATCAATACGATTACATTATTTTAGATTGCCCACCGGCTCTGACTTTATTGACTTTGAATGGCTTGGTGGCGGCGGATGCGGTGCTCATCCCGATGCAGTGTGAATATTACGCGCTGGAGGGTTTATCTGACTTGGTGAATACGCTTAAACGGGTAAAACAGTCGATGAATCGTCATATCGAGATCGAAGGGCTGCTGCGCACCATGTTTGATCCACGTTCTACCCTTGCACAACAAGTGTCAGATCAATTAATTAAACATTACACCAGTAAACTGTACCACACTGTCATACCTCGTAATATTCGCTTGGCCGAAGCTCCCTCTTATGGCCGTCCAATCTTGTCCTACGACAAAAACTCCAAAGGCGCACTGGCGTATCTTCAACTTGCTGAAGAGTTGCTAGCCCGTCATAACTTGCTAGAAGAGACTCCCACAGCATGAAAATGAAAGGACTTGGACGCGGTTTAGATGCCTTGATGGGGGATAGTCAGGATTCTTTGCAAAATCTGCCGATTCATTCTTTGCAGCCGGGCAAATATCAGCCTCGCTTACAAATGGATGAAACGGCTTTAGATGAGCTTACCGCATCGATTCAGGCTCAGGGTTTAATGCAGCCCGTGCTGGTTCGGCCAATTGGGCTGGATAAATACGAAATTATTGCCGGTGAGCGTCGTTGGCGTGCATCGATTAAAGCAGGCTTGGTAGAAATCCCTGCCTTGGTGCGTGAAATTGCCGATGAAGCGGCTTTGGCCATGGCCCTGATCGAGAATATTCAGCGTGAAAATTTAAATCCGTTAGAAGAAGCGCTGGGTATTTCCCGCCTGATTGAAGAGTTTGGCATGACGCATGAGGCGGCGGCATTGGCGTTAGGGAAATCCAGAGCCAGTGTTTCAAACTTATTAAGACTATTAAGTTTATCTGAGCCACTGCGGAAGATGCTAATGGCCGATCAGCTCAGTATGGGGCATGCTCGCGCCTTGCTGCCTTTAGATGATTTGTTGCAATTAGATACGGCACGTATGGTGATTTTGAAAGGCTTGTCGGTGAGAGAAACCGAGGCTTTGGTGAAAAAACAACAAGAAGTAGTGCCCGCCAAAGCAGCCAAACCGATCGATGCGAATCTCTCGCGTTTAGCAGAGGAATTATCTACTCGAGTAGGCGCTAAAGTATCAATTAAGGCGGGAAAGCAGGGGAGTGGGCGCATTACCATCGAATACAACAGTTCTGAACAATTAGATGGCTTGCTCAGCAAGATGTAACAAAGTTCAGGCTAGAATATTCCAAGTTTGATGAAAGTTAATAATTTAGCTACTCGTGCTTGAATTGAATGACAAGTAAATTTTACTTAAATAATCAATAGGTAAAATTGACGCAACACAAATCAGGTCAGTATAATCGCGGGGTTTTCTGCCAAGTGGTGAAACAATGATCGGGAAAGTGCAGGTTCGGGGAATAATCCGACTAAAGATTGGTATTGCAATCAGTATGGCAATCCTTCTTTTCTTGATCTTGGGACAGAATCCAGCAATTTCAAGTTTACTGGGTGGATTAATTGCGGTGATGGGTAGTGTTTTATATGCAGCCATCGCATATCGCGTACAATTCGCCCCGCCAGTTTTACTGCTCAAGCTTCATTTTGCAGCAGAAATGTGCAAGTTGTTATGTACTATCCTCGCCTTTGCGGCGTTGTTCATTTTGTACCAGAAGGTGAATTGGATCTGGATGTTTTCGGGTTATCTCGCTGCCACCAGTGCCTTCTGGTTTGGGCTTTTGATTAAATTTGACGGTAAAAAGTAAATCATGTCTGAAACCGCACATCCCGTACTAACGTCTTCACAGTACATCGATCACCATTTGCAATTTAGTCGTGCTGCAAATGGCTTTCACTTAGATACCTTTTGGGTTGCCTTGCTTCTGGGTTTGGTATTTGTTGGCGTATTTAGCTACGCCGCTAGCAAAGCCACCTCAGGCGTACCAGGTCGTCTGCAAAATTTCGTTGAGATGATCATCGAAATGGTAGACACACAGGTTAAGGATGCTTTCCACGGTAAATCTAAAGTAATCGGCCCGCTGTCGCTGACGATTTTCTGCTGGGTTTTTCTGATGAACAGCATGGATTTCTTGCCGGTTGATCTCTTGCCAAGTATTGCGCAGTGGATTGGCTACACCTTCTTTGGTATGAATCCACACGAAGTTTACCTTCGCGTTGTGCCGACCGCTGATGTGAACCAAACGTTTGCGATGTCACTGAGCGTGATGCTGCTGATTATTGGCTTCTCAATTAAATCAAAAGGTTTATTTGGTTGGATTAAAGAGCTATTTACTGCACCGTTTCATGCCGATGGCTTTTTAAAGATCGTGCTGATGCCAGTAAACTTTGCTTTCCAATTGATTGAATTGTTTGCAAAACCTATTTCGCTAGCATTGCGTTTATTCGGCAATATGTATGCAGGTGAGTTGATCTTTATTTTGATCGCACTCTTGCCTTGGTGGATTAACTGGGTACTCGGTACACCTTGGGCCATCTTCCATATTCTGATCGTCACTTTGCAAGCATTTGTCTTTATGATGCTGACCATTGTTTACTTGAGCATGGCAGTAGAAGACCACTAAGTTCAATGTCTGGTGGCGCGTGTCGGTTGGGTGCGCGACGCTGGACAAAGCTTTACCCAACCATTCTGTAAATCTAGGAGTATTAAAATGGTTTCACCTGAAGTAATTGCTTCCGTACAAGGCATGACTGCTCTGGCTGCTGCGCTCATTATCGGTATGGCCGCATTGGGCACCGCTATTGGTTTTGCTATTCTTGGTGGCAAATTCCTTGAAGCTTCTGCTCGTCAGCCAGAAATGATTCCAGTTCTGCAAACAAAGTTATTCATTGTTGCCGGTCTGTTGGATGCAATTTCTATGATTGGTGTTGGTGTGGCTATGCTTTACACCTTCAGCAACCCGTTCCTTGCCGCTCTGACTGTTGCTGCACAGTAATCATCTGATCAGCCTTTAAGGAGGACATTCAACGTGGAATTTAATACGTCCCTTTTGGGCCAGATGGTTACGTTTGCTATCCTGGTCCTAGTCACGATGAAGTTTGTTTGGCCTCCGCTGACCAAGGCGATGGACGAACGTGCTAAGCGTATTGCGGATGGCTTTGCCTCTGCTGATCGTGCCAAGCAAGATCTTGCTTTAGCTGAGAAAGCTTCAGCAGACAAGCTTCGCGAAGCAAAACAGCAAGCGGCAGAAATCATTTCGCAAGCTGAAAAGCGTGGCGCGCAATTGGTTGAAGATGCCAAGGGCCATGCAAAGGTAGAGGGCGAACGCCTTGTTGCCGGCGCTCAAGCGGAAATTGACCAGCAAATTCAACAGGTAAAAGAAGCGTTACGTCAACAGGTAGCAGGTTTGGCCCTTTTAGGCGCCGAAAAAATTCTGCGCCGTGAAGTTGATGCTAATGCCCATGCCGAGTTGTTAGCATCCATCAAAGCGGAACTGTAAGACTGTCATGGCAGAACTCATTACCGTCGCAAGACCCTACGCCGTAGCTATTTTTCGTCTAGCCAAAGAGGCTAATACTCTGCCTATGTGGTCAGAAGTATTGTCTCAACTCGCCCTGGTTGCAGGTAATGAGTTGGCTTTAGACGTCGTAGCTAATCCAAAGTTTTCCGTGGCTCAAGTTAAGGAGCTGCTGCTTGGATTATTGGGAGGTCAGCTTAGCGATGAAGTGCATAACTTCATCGAAGCTTTACTCGAAAACCGCCGTTTCACCGTCTTACCGGCGATGGCAGCGTTGTTTGAAGAGTACAAAGCAGCAGACGCTGGCGAAGTAGAAGCCAGCATTGAATCTGCGTTTGCTTTGACCGACACCCAAGTTGCTGAACTTTCTGCAACTTTATCTAAGCAGCTGCACCGCAAGGTCACGGCCCAAGTCAGCGTTAACCCGGAACTCATCGGGGGCGTGAAGGTGACGGTAGGTGATCTGGTCGTTGACGCTTCTGTCCGCGGCAAGCTAACCGCTCTCGCTTCGAGCCTGAAGAGTTAGGAGAAATCATGCAACTAAATCCGTCCGAAATCAGTGAACTGATTAAAGCTCGGATCCAGAATTTATCGACTGCAGCAGAAACAAGTACCACAGGTACCGTGGTTTCTGTAACAGACGGTATCGTTCGTGTGCACGGCCTTTCAGAGGCTATGCAGGGCGAAATGCTGGAATTCCCGGGTAATACCTTCGGTCTTGCGCTCAACTTAGAGCGCGATTCCGTCGGTGCCGTTGTGCTTGGTGATTACAAGCACATTCAAGAAGGCGACGAAGTCAAATGTACCGGCCGTATTCTGGAAGTTCCAGTTGGCCGTGAATTGATTGGTCGTGTTGTTAACTCACTTGGCCAGCCTATCGACGGTAAAGGCCCACTGGGTACAACTGAATCTGCACCAATCGAAAAAATTGCGCCGGGCGTTATTGCTCGTCAATCTGTGTCGCAACCACTGCAAACCGGTATCAAGTCTATTGATACTATGGTGCCAGTAGGTCGTGGTCAGCGCGAGCTGATCATTGGTGACCGTCAGACCGGCAAAACTGCCGTTGCTCTGGACGCCATCATCAACCAGAAAGGCACAGGCGTGACATGTATTTATGTTGCGATTGGCCAAAAGGCTTCTTCGATTGCTAACGTAGTGCGCAAGCTAGAAGAGCACGGCGCGATGGGTCACACCATTGTGGTTGCTGCTGCTGCTTCTGAAGCTGCTGCTCTGCAATACATCGCTGCATACTCCGGGTGCACGATGGGCGAGTATTTCCGCGACCGCGGCGAAGATGCTTTGATCGTTTATGACGATTTGTCTAAGCAAGCTGTAGCTTACCGTCAAATCTCCCTGTTACTGCGCCGTCCTCCGGGCCGTGAAGCGTATCCGGGCGATGTTTTCTACCTGCACTCGCGCCTGCTGGAACGTGCTTCCCGCATTAACGAAGCTGAAGTAGAAAAGCGTACCAACGGTGAAGTGAAAGGCAAGACCGGTTCTTTAACCGCTCTGCCTATCATTGAAACCCAAGCGGGTGACGTATCTGCATTCGTTCCAACTAACGTGATTTCGATTACTGACGGTCAGATTTTCTTGGAAACTGACTTGTTCAATGCGGGTATTCGCCCAGCAATGAACGCTGGTATTTCGGTATCTCGCGTTGGTGGTGCAGCGCAGACCAAAGTAATTAAGAAGCTCGGTGGCGGCGTACGTTTGGCTCTGGCTCAGTATCGTGAACTGGCTGCGTTCGCGCAGTTTGCTTCTGATCTGGACGAAGCAACACGTAAGCAACTTGAGCGTGGCAAGATGGTTACAGAGCTGATGAAGCAGGGTCAATACAGCCCGCTGAAAGTTTCTGAACTGGCCATTACGTTATTGCTGATCAACAAGGGTGTGTTTGATGACATCAAAGTTGAAAAAGCATTAGCGTTTGAAGCGGCATTCTTGGCAGAGCTGAAAGCTAACCATGCTGACGTGCTAGCTCGTATCGAAGACAAGGGTGACCTTGCTTCTGATGACGAAAAAGCAATCGTGAAAGCCGTGGAAGCCTTCAAGGCCAGCGCTGCGTATTGATTTGATACGTTGAGACAAGGATCAAATCATGGCAAGCGGTAAAGAAATTCGGACGAAGATCAAAAGCGTAAAAAATACGCAAAAGATCACCCGCGCTATGGAAATGGTTGCGACGTCGAAAATGCGCAAGGCTCAGGAACGTATGCGAGCAGCCCGTCCTTACGGTGAAAAAATCCGTAATGTGGCTGCCAATCTGAGCGCTGCCTTTGTCGATTACACGCATCCTTACTTGCTAAAGCGCGATGTCGTTAAACGTGTTGGCCTGATTACGATTACTTCAGACAAGGGGCTGTGTGGTGGTTTAAACACCAACTCCCTGCGTCTGGCTGTGAACCGTATGAAGGAATGGCATCAAAACGGCGTAGAAACCTCTGTAACCGCGATCGGTAACAAAGGTATTGGGTTTATGAACCGTTACGGCGCAAAGGTTTTGTCCTCTGCACACGGACTCGGCGATACCCCGCACCTTGAGCAGCTGATTGGCCCGATCAAAGTGATGATCGATGCCTATGTTGCAGGTGAAGTAGACGAAGTACACCTCGTTTACACTCGCTTTGTGAATACCATGAAGCAAGAGCCTGTAATGGAGCAGTTGTTACCGCTGACAGACAACGCATTTGGTGGGTCGAAATCTGACAAGCCAAAGAAAGGCTACAACTGGGAATACCTGTTTGAGCCAGATGCGAAGACTGTGATCGACGAATTAATGAGCCGTTACATTGAGGCATTGGTTTACCAAGCCGTAGCGGAAAACATTTCTTCTGAGCAAGCGGCCCGTATGGTGGCGATGAAAGCGGCGACAGATAACGCAGACAATGTGATTGGCGATCTACAGCTCCTTTACAACAAAACCCGTCAAGCAGCGATTACGAAGGAACTCTCCGAAATCGTTTCTGGCGCGGCAGCGGTGTAATAGGCCCGACAAGGCTGTTGAAAAACGTAGCGAGAAGACCAAGGACAAGGCAAAAAATATCGAAAAACCGGAATTTACATTTGAGTAAATGAGGATTTTGAGAGATTTTTTAACGCGGTCATTGGCCTTCGCAGTAGTTTTGCGACAGCCTGTGGACGCACAACGAATAACTGGGATTTAGGAATAACGATGAGCCAAGGTAAAATCGTACAAATCATTGGCCCGGTCGTCGACGTGGAATTCTCACGTGACAGCCTGCCCAAGGTGTATGACGCGATCAAGCTCGACGCAATCGACCTGACGCTGGAAGTACAGCAACAGCTCGGCGACGGCGTAGTGCGCGCGATTGCAATGGGTACTACAGACGGCCTGAAGCGCGGCATGTTGGTAAGCGGCACTGGCGCACCGATTACGGTGCCAGTAGGTAACGCTACACTGGGTCGCATCATGGATGTGCTCGGTAACCCAATTGATGACGCTGGTGAAGTGAAGAGCGAGAACAAACGCTCGATTCACCAACTTGCGCCTAAGTTCGACGAACTCAGCCAATCTATCGATCTATTAGAAACAGGTATCAAGGTTATTGACTTGATGTGCCCGTTTGCTAAGGGCGGTAAAGTTGGTCTGTTCGGCGGTGCGGGTGTGGGTAAGACCGTTAACATGATGGAACTGATCAACAACATCGCTAAGGCACACGCTGGTTTATCGGTGTTTGCTGGTGTAGGTGAGCGTACTCGTGAAGGGAACGACTTCTACCACGAAATGAAGGACTCTAATGTTCTTGATAAAGTGGCGATGGTTTACGGTCAGATGAACGAGCCACCAGGCAACCGTTTGCGCGTAGCGCTGACTGGTCTGACTATGGCCGAGCATTTCCGTGATGAAGGTCGTGACATTCTGTTCTTCGTAGATAACATCTACCGCTACACACTGGCCGGTACTGAAGTTTCTGCGCTGCTGGGCCGTATGCCTTCTGCCGTGGGTTATCAACCTACTCTGGCTGAAGAAATGGGTGCTTTGCAAGAGCGTATTACTTCGACCAAGACTGGTTCGATTACGTCGATTCAGGCCGTTTACGTGCCTGCGGATGACTTGACCGATCCATCGCCAGCAACAACATTTGCTCACTTGGATGCAACCGTTGTTCTTTCGCGTGACATCGCCTCACTGGGTATTTACCCAGCGGTTGATCCACTCGATTCAACATCGCGTCAACTTGACCCGCAAGTTGTGGGTGAAGAGCATTACATGGTTGCCCGTGGTGTGCAGCAAACACTGCAAAAGTACAAAGAACTGCAGGATATTATTGCGATTCTGGGTATGGATGAATTGTCTCCTGAAGACAAATTGTCGGTATCTCGCGCACGTAAGATCCAACGTTTCTTGTCACAGCCTTTCCATGTGGCCGAAGTGTTTACTGGTTCTCCAGGCAAATACGTGCCACTGAAAGAAACCCTCAAGGGCTTCAAGGGCATTCTTAATGGCGATTACGACCATCTTCCAGAGCAAGCCTTCTACATGGTAGGCAGCATCGAAGAAGCGGTCGAAAAAGCCAAGACCATGCAATAAGGATTAGTGCCATGGCAATGACAATGCATGTGGACGTGGTAAGCGCAGAAGCACTGATTTACTCCGGCGTGGCTGAGTTTATCTCGGCACCTGCCGAAAAAGGTGAAATTGGTATTCTGCCGCGTCACGCCCCACTACTCACTCGCGTGAGGCCCGGAGCGGTGCGCATCAAAGTTGCCAATAGCGATGAAGAAGTGATTCTGTATGTTTCGGGCGGCATGTTAGAAGTGCAGCCTCATGTGGTTACCGTGTTGGCAGATACTGCTATTCGCGGTAAAGACATCGACGAAGCTAAGGCGCTAGACGCCAAACGCCGCGCCGAAGAAGCATTAAAGAACCACGGATCATCGATGGACTTTGCGATGGCTCAGGCCGAGCTAGTCGAAGCGGTAGCAAAACTGGCCGTGATCGACAAGCTCAAAAAGCGTGGTCACTAAGAATCTTTAGTGTGGTGATAAAAAAGGCAGCTTCGGCTGCCTTTTTTACGTTTGGAGAATGTGCTTTGGTAGGGCGGGTGAAACCCGCCGAGCTTTACTAGAAACACGAAAAACGGCGGGTTTCACCTGCCCTACGATGATTCAATGTTTGTTATTGGCTTAGCTTAATGTGCATAGGGCTGAAAAAGCTTTAGCCCAAGCTATCGTGCTATTTATGCTTGATGTGTTTTAAAAAACGCCAGCATTGTTTGTACCTGCTGGGCTTGCTCGCTAAGCTGCTCGGCGGTGGCAGAGAGTTGCTCTGAGGCGGCGGCATTGGTTTGCAGAAGTTGTGAAAGCTGGTCGATATTGTGGTTGATTAGCTCTAGCTCATGGCTTTGCTCAAAGCTACTCGCAGCGATTTCTTGCACTAAATCGGCGGTTTTTCTAATTGATGGTTCGATTCTATTTAATAGCTCGCCCGCTGATTCGGCCAGTTGCACGCTGCTGCCTGATAACTCGCCAATTTCTTGTGCCGCTGTCTGGCTACGCTCGGCCAATCTACGTACTTCCCCTGCAACGACGGCAAAGCTTTTGCCATTGACCCCTGCGCGGGCTGCTTCAATGGCGGCGTTGAGGGCGAGTAGATTGGTTTGATAGGCAATATCGTCGATTATTTTGATTTCTTTAGCGATTTTTCGCATGGCAAGCACGGTTTGCTGCACGGATTCGCAGCCATTTCTTGCGTCTATAGATGATTGCTGGGCCATGCTGTCAGTGAGGTGAGCATTTTGGGTATTTTGATTAATATTGATGCTTAGATTGTCGATAGAAGCACTACTTTCTTCGATATTATTCGCGTTTTCAGTGGTGTTTTGGCATAGCTCCAGCGCCGCGCTGGAAACCTCTGCGGAGGATAAGGCGCTGATGCTGGCGGCATTTCTAAGCTCGAAGACAATATGGCTGAGTTTTTCCACCATCTGGCTCATGGCAAAGAGCAGGCTGCTGTGATCCCTAGGGTGAACGATGACTTTAACGCTTAAATCGCCTGCGGCGACTTGCTTGGCGATGTGTGCTGCGTAAGCAGGCTCCCCACCCAGCTGGCGCAGAATTTGTTGGGTGCTGAACCATACGGCGGCAAGGCTGATAAGAAAGCCGCAGATGGCAGTAATCAAAACCATCCAAAAGATACGCTGGCCCTGAGCATCAATCTGCTGGCGGGCCAGTGCGATATCGTTTTCTTCTAGCTTGACCAGTTTGTTGAGCAGGGCCATGGCCGCTTTATAAGCGGTATAGGCATCGCCATTAATGAGGGCATAGGCTTCCGTTGGTTGGCCTTGCCGTGTAAGCTTAAAGGCTTCTTTATCTATTTTTTCAAATTGCAGGAGTCTGCTACGGGCTTCGTCAATTAAAGCCTTGCGGCTGTCATCGTTTTCTATGGCATACAGGCTTTCTAAAGCGCTGCGGCCTTTATCTAAGTCGATTTGGAATTGCTTCTCGGCTTCCGCCTCCATTTGGGTAGACCATGCGTGGATTTGATTGCGATCATCGGTGGTGGTGCTATTGATATGGAAGGCGGCCTGATTAGCCAGAAAAACTCTGCGGGCGTTTTCATCCAATGCAGAAGAGGCAAGGCGGCTGATTGATGAAATTGCGTGTAAAGAAAGCAGCACGATCAGCATCGTTACCAACGTAAGCAAGCCCGCTGGCAGCATGATTTTCCAGATGATTTTAAGATCCCGCATACGTCATGCCCTCCTTTTCTTTCTTTAGATTAGCTGGCGTCTTGCATCGCTGCTGTTTTACCTTGCCTAGGGTTTAAAGCAGTTGCACTTGCCATGCAAGCTGGCATGATAAGTATTCTTACCTATAGAGATCCTATTCAATGAGCCAAACCGCTTACCAAGCTGTTGTTGCAACCTTCACTCGTATTTATCGCTATGAGCATTTAGGCTCTTTGGCTAGCTGGGATCAGGCAGCCATGATGCCGTCCAAAGGTAATGACGCGCGCGGTGCGGCGATGGCAGAGCTGGGGGTGCTGATACATAACACGCTGACCGATCCGGCCTTGGCTGCGTTGATCAAGGCAGCGGAACTTGAGGATCTAAGCGCTGCCGAGCAAGCCAGCCTGCGTGAAATTAAGCGCCAGTGGGAACATGCCAATTTGCTGCCCGCTCGTTTGGTAGAAGCCAAGACGCTTGTGGGGTCGCATTGCTCTCACGAGTGGCGCACTCAGCGAGCCAATAATGATTGGCAGGGGTTTTTAGCTAATTTTCGCGAAGTAGTGCGTTTATCGCGTGAAGAAGCGCAGCTCTTGGCGAAGGAAAGCGGCTTATCGCCTTACGATTCACTATTAAATAAATACGAGCCGGGAATGACTTGTACTGAGCTGGATCGTATTTTTGGCGATGTAAAAAGCTGGTTGCCAGGGGTGATTCGCCAAGCCATAGAGCAGCAAGGCACCGAGCAATTGATCCCTGCGACTGGCGCATTTGCGGTCGAAAAACAACGGGCCTTGGGCTTAGAAGTAATGGCCTTACTGGGTTTTGATTTTGAAGGCGGCCGCCTTGATGTATCGAATCACCCATTTTGCGGCGGTGTGCCTGAAGACGTACGTATCACCACCCGCTATCGCGAAGATGATTTTATGCAAAGCATGATGGGCATTGTGCACGAAACCGGCCATGCCTGTTATGAACAAAACTTGCCACGTGAAACCATCGCTTTACCGGTTGGCCGTGCCCGCTCGATGGGTATTCACGAAAGCCAGAGCTTATCGTTTGAAATGCAATTAGGCCGCAACCCAGCGTTTTTGGCACTGATCAGCCCGCTGGTTAAAAAGCACCTTGGGGAGCAGCCTGCATTTGAAGCGACTAATTTAGCCAAGATGTATACCCGCGTACGCCCTGGTTTTATTCGCGTTGATGCCGATGAGTTGACTTACCCTGCCCACATTATTTTGCGCTACGAAATTGAACGTGCGCTGATTGATGGTGAGATCGAAGCTGACGATGTGCCCGCGCTATGGGATGAAAAAATGCAGGCTTACTTGGGGGTGGATACCAAGGGCAATTTCAAAAATGGTTGCCTGCAAGATATCCACTGGACCGATGGCGCGTTTGGCTATTTCCCTAGCTACACCTTGGGTGCAATGTACGCCGCGCAGTATTTTGCGGCGATTCGCAAACTGCACCCAGATATGGATGAGCGCATCGCTGCGGGTGATTTAGAGCCGATCTTTAACTGGCTGAATGCCCATATCTGGAGCCAAGCCAGCCAGTGGGAAACCGATGATTTAGTCCGCCGTGCTACAGGCGAATCGCTCAACCCAGCGCATTTCCGCAAGCATTTAGAACAGCGTTATTTGGCTTAATAAGGCAGTAAAACGTAGGGCGGGTGAAACCCGCCGTTTTTGTAGCACTTCATGTAAAAGTCTGGCGGGTTTCACCCGCCCTACGGAATTCACATTACATTTTGCCGCAAGTTTGTAGCGCAAAAAGGGTTAAAATAATGTCTTTTAGCTTACTAGGTCTTGTCGCATGAGCGCTTTGCTTGATGTTGTTGTTCTCGCTGCCGGCCAAGGCAAGCGTATGTACTCCAAAATGCCTAAGGTTTTGCATCGCTTGGCGGGTAAACCGCTGTTGGGGCATGTGCTTGATACTGCGCGACATTTAAAACCGAGCAAGTTGGTGGTGGTGTACGGCCACGGTGGTGAGCAGGTACAAGAAGAATTGCTGGACAGCAAGGATCTGGCTTGGGCGCATCAGGCCGAGCAGCTGGGTACGGGCCACGCGCTGGCGCAGGCTTTGCCGCATTTGCAGGGCGAAACCACGCTGATGTTATACGGCGATGTGCCTTTGACTCGCTTAGCCACACTGCAAGCGCTGCTAGCCGCCAGCAATCAAGGGCAGTTAGGGATTCTGACGGATATCTTGGACGATGCGACTGGCTATGGCCGTATTGTTCGCGATGCTGCGGGTAAGGTAACGAGCATCGTTGAGCAAAAAGACGCCAGCCCTGAGCAAGCCGCCATTACGGAAATGAATACAGGTATTTTGGCGCTGCCAACAGCCAAGCTGGCTGGCTGGCTTTCCGAGCTTAAAAATGACAATGCCCAAGGCGAATATTACGCCACCGATTTGATTGCCCTTGCTGTGCGTGATGGTGTTGAGATCGCCACCGTGCACCCGCAGGATCATTGGGAAGCCGAAGGCATTAATAATAAGGTGCAACTGGCTCAGCTGGAACGCATTCACCAAGCCGAAATCGCCCAATCATTATTGCTGGCAGGTGTAAGCCTGATTGATCCGGCACGTATCGATGTACGCGGCACGCTACGTCATGGCATGGATGTGATTATCGATGTGAATTGCGTGTTTGAAGGCGAGGTGTTGTTGGGGGAAAACGTAAAAATCGGCGCGAATTGCGTTTTAAAGAATGTAACGATTAATGACGACACTATTATTCATCCATTCAGCCATCTAGAAAACGCAGTAGTGGGCAAGGGTAATCTGATCGGCCCATTTGCCCGCCTGCGGCCCGGTGCCGAATTGGCAGACGATGTGCACATCGGCAACTTCGTTGAAATCAAAAAAGCCACCATCGGCAAGGGCTCCAAAGTAAATCACCTAAGCTATATCGGCGACACCACCATGGGCAGCAAGGTGAATGTAGGTGCGGGTACGATTACGGCCAATTACGACGGCGTGAATAAGTTTCGCACCGTGATTGAAGACGAAGTGCGCATCGGCTCGAATAATGTGCTGGTTGCACCCGTCACTATTGGTGCAGGCGCAACCACAGGCGCAGGATCGGTGATCGGCAAAAACGCACCGGCTGGCGAGCTGACTGTGGCGCGGGCCAAGCAGGTAACGATTTACGGCTGGCAGCGGCCGTTAAAGAAGTAACCGCTTTCAGAGCGGAAGGGGGGGGTAATGCCTAGGCATTTTTTCCTTCCCAATGAAACTGATGCAAAACCCGGTGGGCCACCGGGGCAAGCATCATGCCGATAGCCGCTACAAAGACTAAGCCTGCATAGAGCGCATAAAGACCCACAAATAATTTTCCCCAATTGCTCACTGGTGGATTCAGCGGTCCCATTCCTCCCAGCATCATCGCACCATTTAAAAAGCCATCGTGCCAGCTATGCTGCTCAAAATAAATATGGCCTGCCGCACCCAAAAGTAAAGAGAGCAAAATGAGCAGCAAAGCGCCCGCAAAATGCCACAGCAGTCGTAGGCGAAATTTGGCCCAAGGCAGCAGAGGGTGGTGTCTGGATTCGTACATGCTTAGCCTGCTTTTGAATGATCGATAGATAGACATTACTCAGGCCAGCACAGTTCCCGCTGGCTTTCAAAACGCCTATTTTCGCCCGTAAACGGATCAACAAATTCAATCGCTCTAGCTAATAATTGCAAGGGGCGGCTGAAGTCGTCGCCTTTCTCAGGCAACAATTCCGGATACCAAGGATCATTTAAAATAGGCACGCCCAAGGCGCTTAGATGGGTGCGTAGCTGGTGTTTTTTGCCGGTGTGCGGCTTAAGGCGATAACGCGCCCACGCACCGCGCTGCTCGATCAGCTCGATATAGGTTTCGCTATTAGGCTCGCCTGCAGCCTCTTCCATGGTGAACATGCCCTGTTGCTCTTGCATAAAGCTGCGATGCACTCGGGGTAGTTCTAAATCGGCACGAAACGGCGCAATCGCCTCGTATTCTTTTGCCACATCTCGCTCTGAAAACAGTGCATGGTAGCCAGCACGGCAGGCCGGATCTAGGCTGAACAACATAATCCCTGCCGTTTCTCTATCTAAGCGATGAATCGGTGCAATGTCGGGCGCGCCTAGCGACTTACGTAATCGGGTCAGTAGTGTTTCTTGTAAATAACGCCCAGCCGGAATACAGGCCAAAAAGTGCGGCTTATCCGCCACCAGCAAGCGCTCATCCTGATAGAGAATATGCTCGGCAAACGGTACAGGCGTTTCTTCCGGCACTTCGCGGTAATACCAAATCCGCCCATTGGGCTGGTAAGCGCTCGCTACATTCAATACCTCGCCCTGATGATCGACAATCTCGCCGCGCTCTAAACGCCCACGCAAAATTTCGGCAGGCATATGCGGAAAGCGGGTGATAAGAAACGTCAGCAAATCAGGCCATTGCCCCGCAGGTAGCTGCAAAAAACTCGGGGCAATACCATCACGATGCGGTAGGGGAGAAGTACGGCGTTTACTCATGAGCGAGGCAATCAAAGGCAAAGGAGCTGCAGTTTACGGGGCGGGGGCAGGGAAAGGAACCTTTGGCTTTGTGTCGGATTAATTTACCGTTTTTGAAACATCGTCATTCCCGTATGCTTTTGGCGGGAATCTAGCTGCGCTGCTGGATCCCCGATTAAAACATTCGGGAATGACGGTTTGGCGTTGATTTTAGATTCATAACAAACAATTTTACTAAACCCTCGTTTTTCTCTGTGAAACTCCGCGTCCTCTGTGTACTTTCGTGTTTTAAGATTTGGGTTTTCGGGCAAAACATCCCCCATTTGACGATGGGATTTGTGCAGGGTGGGAGCGGCGGCGGTCACAATCGGGTAAAATCCCGCTTTTAAAGTATATGTTGGCCGCGATTTGCGGCAAAAGGATTGATATGAGTCTCAAATGCGGCATTGTTGGCCTGCCTAATGTCGGTAAATCGACACTATTTAATGCACTGACCAAGGCCGGTATTGCGGCTGAAAACTATCCTTTTTGCACCATCGAGCCAAACGTTGGCATCGTTGAAGTGCCGGATGTGCGTCTTGCTCAGTTATCTGAAATTGTTAAACCACAAAAAATCCAATCAGCGATCGTAGAATTCGTTGATATTGCCGGTCTGGTTGCGGGCGCGTCCAAAGGTGAAGGTT
Organism: Janthinobacterium sp.; assembly: GCA_025360045.1. Classification (GTDB taxonomy): domain Bacteria; phylum Pseudomonadota; class Gammaproteobacteria; order Burkholderiales; family Chitinibacteraceae; genus Iodobacter. Next base: position 57,583 of record JANYCY010000079.1, read on the forward strand.
TAGGTAATAAGTTCCTCGCCAATATCCGCGAAACCGACGCGATTGTGAACGTGGTGCGCTGCTTTGAAGACGATAACGTCATTCACGTAAATGGCCGTGTAGACCCAATCGCCGATATCGAAACCATCGGTATCGAGCTGGCACTGGCCGATTTGGCCACAGCAGAAAAAGTATTTACTCGCGATAGCAAAAAAGCCCGCGCTGGTGACAAAGAAGCCATTCAAATGGTGGCAGTTTTAGAAAAGCTCATCCCATTGCTCAATGACGGCAAGCCAGCACGCTCGGCTGGCCTGAGTGATGACGAAGTGCTGGCGATTAAATCGCTTTGCCTGATGACTATCAAGCCAGCCATGTACGTGGCCAATGTGGCCGAAGATGGCTTCAAAAATAACCCGCTGCTTGATCGCTTGGTCGCCCATGCCGCCGCCGAAGGTGCACCGGTTGTAGCCGTATGTGCTGCGATTGAAGCCGAGATCGCCGAGCTGGATGACGCCGACAAGCAAGAATTCCTCGCCGAATTGGGCCTAGAAGAGCCAGGCCTAAATCGCCTGATTCGTGTTGGCTACGATTTACTTGGCCTGCAAACCTACTTTACCGCTGGGGTAAAAGAAGTACGCGCTTGGACCATCCACAAAGGCGACACCGGCCCCCAAGCCGCTGGCGTGATCCACACCGACTTTGAACGCGGCTTCATCCGCGCCCAAACCATCGCCTTTGAAGACTTCATCCAATACAAGGGTGAACAAGGCGCAAAAGAAGCCGGCAAGATGCGTGCAGAAGGGAAAGAGTACGTAGTGAAAGACGGCGATGTATTGAATTTCTTATTTAATGTGTAAATTGACAGACCTGTTTCATGCTATTTAATACAGTTGCATTTATAGCTTGAAAACACGAAAAAGCCCTGATAAATCAGGGCTTTTCTGTTTTTCGATATTTAAAAACAATCACTTTCGACTAATCGGCTGGGGCGCCAAACACAGAATGAGTAAGCAAAGTGGAAATTTGAATAAACTAAAGAGGCGAAATGGGTACAACCGCTATTAAAACTGAGCAAGATCACGCTTGTGCGATAGAGCGTCTATTGAATTTGATGAGTGCCGATGGCGATGAGAATAATGAAGCGATTAAGTCATTAGCTTCGCGCATTCAGGAGTATGAACACAAAATTTCACCCCCGATTAATCTATTTCCTTTTTGTACTGAAAAAGGTAACTTGTCGGAATGTAACGTCCGTTAATAAAATTACACTTGTGTAAGTTGGTTTAGTTAGCTAAAGTTTGCTTCGGTCTTGTTGCCGCTGACCCTTTGCCTTTGGCTTTGGATCTTGGCGCGTTAGTACGCGAACGTCTCAGTCGCCGTCAAGAACTGGGGCATTTCTTATAAAAAAAAGCCAGCCTATTTAGGCTGGCTTTTTTTCTTCAATGAATATTCCTTTCTTTCGTTTTATCTGTTGTTCATAGCTGGGGTCTGTGGTGCGAAATGCAGTTACAAATTGCAATGGCTTGGCTGCGTCATCTGGTTCATCAAGCACCACAACGTACATTTCATTAACGACAAAATAAACTCGGCGGCGTTTTCGACGGTTGCCTCTATCGTCTTGTAAGGTTTCGCGGTAGACCCTGGTTAAACCTCCATTGCCAGCTAGTACTTCTTTGATCCACAGCATCCGCTCTGCCCGAATGAACGAAAGTTCAGCGTCGTGATCCATTCCTTCTCGGTATCTTGCTGTTTCTGTAAATGCATGTTTAAACGCATCACGCCCAAATTTGACAAGTCGTCCATGCCAGTCGGTAATGGGTGTACCACTTACATAGGTCTCTACATATACCTTGCGATAAGCCTGCCACGCTTCACCTTCCTGCCATTCGCCATTGACTGGTTTGAGCCGCAGTTTATTTAACTTAGGCTCGCTCATTATCGGCCTTTGAAACTGAATACATTAAATTTGGCGTCTTCAGAAGGATAAGAGCAGAACTCCATATTTTGTTTGCCCAAGCTTGCTGCTAGATGCTCACAAAAGGCTAGTTTTGCGTTACTTGTACTGCGCCGATTCCATGCATAGCCTAGTGCGCCGATCAATACATCTGTAAGCTGAATCAGTGGTTGCTCTGCTGAATCGACAGGCTCAAGACACGCTATTTTGGCGCGACCAGTCAGCTTGCGCTCCAAACAGTCACGCAGGTCGCCAAAGCGCCGCTGGCAAGCGTTCTGTTGATAATCCAGATAAATATGGTAGTTCGCCCCCGGTGTAAGCCAATGCACCAGCATTTGATAGTAGAGCTTGTAAAAGCCCAATTCACTGTCGCCCTCATTATGCTGCTCATGATTCAGCTTACTGCGGTCAGCAATTAAAGCCCGGAAACGAACATCGGGTTGCTGTGCAAACCAAGCGATCAGCTCGTCATAAAAAGCAGCTTTGCCAGGGGCTACCTTGCTCCAACCAAATTCGCCACGTGCCGCATGGCGGGCTTGCATCAGATGTAGCTGACGCACCAATGTGGGCTTGCGTTCCCGAGGGCAAACCAGTGCACCCAATACCAGATAACGGTCGGCACTGTCTGAGGTGTGCCGACTTTCATCGCAATAAACATTGTATTGGATGGGCTCGCTCATGCTGCTTGCTCCACTAGGGTTTCAGCAAGGTGGGTAAGGGATTTCTGGCTGCTGACGAGGCGTTCGCGGAGTTGGGCGCAGAGGGCGCGCAGCGCTTCGACGCGAGCTACGATGCGGGATTGCTCGGCAAGTGGTGGCACTGGCACCGGCAAATTCATAATGACTTCACGCGACACATTTTTCATAGAACTGCTGGTGCCAGATGCATGCCCAATGTAATGCGCGCGCGAATTGGCAGTATTGTTCACCAGATTAAAAAAGTGCCGATTTACCAAGGAAGATAAGTCCAATCGGATTATTTTGTCGCTCATCATCAACTTTGGTTCTGGATTGTTTGCAACCACAGATCGAGCAACCAACTCCTCCGTATTGGCGCGAGACAACAAGAAGTCTCCTGCTTTTACTTCAATTTCTGTGCGAGCAGCAAGTTCCATTGGCAGTGCTTTATTTTCATAGGAACGAAACTCCCCCCAAGAAACCGCGCTGACTTTCAACACCCCCCAAGTATCACCTGTTCTTGGTGCCCCATCACAGCTAGGGCTCCAACCCGCTTCACTACTATTAATGACAGAGCCAAACCGTACCCACTCCCACCCCAGCGGCAGGTCGAATGGTTTTTCGTCATCGTTGATAGCTGGCAGCGGTTTGTCTTTTTTGATTTTGCCCTCAGCAATCAGGCGGTCTTTCTCTGCGCGGATTTGTTTGAGCAGTTCGCTTGCGGGTTGGTCGTTGGGGTTTTGTTCAACCAGCAGGCCGCGTACGGCGAGTTGGAGCAGCGTTTGTTCGAGTGCGTCGACAGCGGCGGGTCTGTCGAGCACGAGGTCGAAGTTACTGGCCAGCCGTGCCCAGTTTTCCTGCAATTGGTGTGCCGATTCGCTGGCGGCGAGCGCATCGAATAGCGTGGCGGTGAGGCGGGCATGTTGCTCGGCTTCCAACTTGCCGCGCGTTTCCAGCGCATCACACAACGCCATCAGCTCTTCGACTTTAGCGACGATGCGGGATTGTTCGGCGAGTGGGGGCAATGGCACCGGTAAATTCATAATGACTTCACGCGAGACATTTTTCATTGAGCTGCTAGTGCCAGATGCATGTTCAATGTAATGCGCTCGTGAGTTAGCGGTATTGTTCACCTGATTAAAGAAGTGCCGATTAACCAAGGACGATAAATCCAAGCGGATTATTTTGTCGCTCATCATCAACTTTGGTTCGGGATTGTTTACAACCACTGACCGAGCGACTAATTCCTCTGTATTGGCTCGCGATAACAAGAAGTCGCCTGCCTTCACTTCAATTTCTGTACGAGCTGCTAGTTCGACTGGCAGTGCTTTATTTTCATTGGAGCGAAACTCCCCCCAAGAAACCGCACTGACTTTCAATACACCCCAAGCATCACCAGTTCTTGCTACCCCATCACAGCTAGGGCTCCAACCTGCTTCACTACTATTAATGACAGAGCCAAACCGAATCCACTCCCACCCCTCCGGCAGCTCAAACGGCTTTTCTTCATCACCAATCGCTGGCAGTGGCTTGTCTTTCTTGATTTTGCCCTCGGCAATCAGCCGGTCTTTTTCTGCGCGAATTTGCTTCAGCAGTTCGCTGGCGGGTTGCCATGCTTCGGGTTTTTCAACCACTTCATGCTTAAACCATTCCCGTCCGCTGCCACTTTTCAAATAATGTTCACGACTCAGCGCTTCTTTTTCGCTGTGACATTGTTCCCAGTAGAACAATTGTTTGGGCGGGTGCTTTTTAGTCCAGTCCGCCGCGGTACCAGCACAATGCTGGGCATAGCGACGTGACAAATCGGTAGTGAACCCCTTATAAAAGCTGCCATTCTCGCACTCCAAAACATAAACAAACCATCGGCCATTTTTGGCCTGAGGCAAAGTGTCGAGGGTCTTGCCTGCCTGCCGGCAGGCAGGCGGCACCAGCTTGCCTTGTACGGCCAAACTTAAAATCAATTCGCGCAGCCGCTTGATGCCATCGGGGGCGGTGGCGAGCAGGTTAAAACCTTCAGTCAACTTCATGCCTTGCCCTCCAGCGCGGCGGCGAGGATGGCTTTGAGCTGGCCGCGGATGGCTTGGGCGTCGGCTTGCAAGGCTTGGTATTGCGCTAGCAACTCGTCAGGGTCGTGGCTAATCACTTCGCCGACGTGCGGGTTTTTCTGGTCGAGGTTGAAGCCCTTGGCGCGGATGTCAGCTATGCTAACCTTCCACGCAAATTCGTTTTCGACGCGGCTGGCAAAGTCGTCGGCCTCGTTGCCCCACCATGCTTTTTCGACGTTGAATTCGTCGATACGAATCGGCTTGGTTTTGCTGTAGCTCTTGTAGCCGGTGGGGTATTGGTGTTCGTAGTACCAGACGTCTTTAGTCGGCTGGCCTTTGGTGAAGAACAGCAGATTGGTTTTGATGCCGGTGTACGGCGCGAACACGCCATTGGGCAGGCGCACGATGGTGTGCAGATTGCATTCTTGGAGAAGCTTTTCCTTGATGCGCGTTTTCACGCCTTCACCAAACAGCGTGCCATCGGGCAATACCACGGCGGCGCGGCCATTGTGTTTCAGCAGCTCGGTAATCAGCACGAGGAACAGGTCGGCGGTTTCTTTGGTGCGGATATCGGCAGGGAAATTAGACTCCGTGCCCGGCTCTTCTGTACCGCCAAAGGGCGGGTTAGTGAGAATCACATCGACCATATCCCGTGGAGTTAAACTAGCCAGCGGCTTGCTGAGGGTATTGTCATGGCGGATCTGCGATGGCACTTCAATGCCATTAAGCAACATATTAGTGACGCACAGCAGGTGGGGCATTTGTTTTTTTTCTACGCCATGAATGGCTTGCTGCAACAGGCTCTCGTCTTCCACTGATTTGACTTGCGTACGCAAATGCCGCAGGGTACAGCTTAAAAAGCCGCCCGTACCGCAGGCAGGGTCGAGCACTTTTTCGCCCAGCTGCGGGTTGACCATATCCACCATAAACTGTGTAACCGCGCGCGGTGTGTAGAACTCACCGGCGTTACCGGCGTTTTGCAGGTCTTTGAGGATTTTTTCGTACAGGTCGTTAAACAGGTGGCGGTCTTGCTGGCTGTTAAAATCAATTTCATTGATTTTGTTAATTACTTGGCGCAGCAACTGGCCGGACTTCATATAGTTAAACGCGTCTTGAAACACCGACTGCACCACAAAGGCACGCGGGCTCATGATTGCGTCGGCATTCAGGCTTTTTAGCGTGGCAAACAAATCGTTATTTACAAAACCCAGCAGCTCATCCCCGGTAATGCCCTCAGCATCTGCTGCCCAGTTACGCCAGCGCATCGATTCCGGCATCGGCGACTGATACATATCCCGCATCATTTCGATTTCGGTTTCCTGGTCATCAAAAATCTTTAAAAATAGTAACCAGGAAAGCTGGGAAATGCGCTGCGCGTCGCCATCAATACCGGCGTCCTGGCGCATGATGTCTTGAATGGATTTGATGAGGGTGGTGCTGATGGTCATTGTTATTTCCGTTCGGACAGAGTCCGTAATTTATTCGTTTGCCCTGAGCAAAGTTGAAGGTGTGTTTCGACTAGCTCAGTTTGAGCGTACTTATTGATACAGGGCGCGTTCAAGTTCGCGTAATGCTTGTTGGTATTGTGGCCGCCCGCCAAAGGATTTGATTAATTCGACTGGCGAACCTAAAGGCGCAAAATCGGGGGTTTTTAGCACATTGCTGTCTTCAACATTGGCAATGCCATTATCGGCATATTTATCCAGTAGTTTTTCCAGTACTTTGCGCGATGTTTCGCCATATTTGCCGAAGTAATCGCGCTTTTTCACTTGATCTGCCCGTTCACGACGGGTCAGTGGTTTTTGGCCGAAGGCAATGTGACAGATTAAATCGAAGGGGTCGAGGTCTTTATTGCCGGTTTCTTTAGCCAGCTCTTCAAACAAGACGCCTTCTGCTTCCAGCTCGGTAATGATGGCCTGTTTTTTGTCGGTATCTGTCCAGCTTTGCAAAAATTCATCCAGCGATGCAAAGCGCTTATTGAGTTGAATGCGGCTGTAATCTTTAAGCGATTCGGTGATTAATTTGCCATCCGGCCCCATATATTGAACGCGCTCGTTCACAACAAAAACGGATACATCATTAATCACATACTTACGCCGTGGCTCGCCTTCTCCGGGGCCTTCTCCACCGCCGTATTCGCCTGGTGGCTCGTTAATCGGTAAACCCTCACCCTCTGGCTGTGGATAGTCTTCTGGCGGGGCGATGGGGTCTTCGGGTTCGGGGGAGTAGATGACGACGGGTTCGCCATCAAAATCAGGGTCGGCAAAGTTTTCGGTGGCTTTTTTGAAGTCTAAAATCGTAAACCACAGCTTGTCGTAGTCTTCGTTGATTCGGGTGCCCCGACCAATGATTTGTTTGAACTCGGTCATGCTGTTAATGGTCCGGTCCAGCACGACCAGCCTGCAAGTTTGTGCGTCAACGCCGGTGGTCATTAAGCGGCTGGTGGTGGCAATCACCGGGTACTCTTTGCGCGGGTTGATAAAATTATCCAGCTCCAGCTTGCCCTCTAAATTATCCCCGGTGATTTGCATAACGTACTTTGGGTTGGCGCTGGCAAGGTCGCTATTGCAGTTAATCAGTGCCTGGCGCATGCGGCTGGCGTGATCGATATCTTCGCAAAACACAATGGTTTTGCTCATCCGCCCAGTGGTATGCAAAAACTCTGTAATCCGCTTGGCAACGGCTTCATCGCGCTGCGTGAGTACCAGCGACTTGTTCATATCTTTTTGATTATAAATTCGGTCTTCAACCAGCTGGCCTTTGGCATCTACTTTGCCAGCCGTTGGCCGCCAGCCTAAGTCTTTATCCAGATCAACGCGGATCACTTTATAGGGCGCAAGAAAACCGTCTTCAATCCCTTGTTTTAGCGAATAGGTATAAACGGGCTCGCCAAAGTAGGTGGTATTGGAAATTTCGTCGGTTTCTTTGGGCGTAGCGGTTAAGCCAAGATGAGTGGCCGAGCTGAAATAATCCAAAATGGCCCGCCATGCCGAATCTTCCCTGGCGCTGCCACGATGGCACTCATCAATCACAATTAAATCAAAGAAATCAGGGCTGAAGTCTTTAAAAATATTTTGTTCTTCTTCTGTGCCCGTGACGGCTTGGTAAAGCGACAGATAAATTTCGTAAGATTTATCGACATTACGGTTTTCGATCTTGGTCATTGCCCCGGCAAAGGGCTTGAAGTCATTGGTCTTGGTTTGATCAACCAGAATATTCCGGTCGGCTAAAAATAAAATCCGCTTGGCGCTGCGTGATTTCCATAAGCGCCAGATGATTTGAAACGCGGTGTAGGTTTTGCCCGTGCCGGTTGCCATCACCAGTAAGATGCGTTTTTGCTGCTTGGTTACGGCTTCAATGGCGCGATTAATCGCATTAACTTGGTAATAGCGTGCCGTGCGGCCGGCATGATAGTCCTGTGCATAAACAGAAACTTGCTCGGGGGCGATGCCTTTCCATGCTAAATAGCGCTGCCATAGCTCATCTGGCGATGGAAACTCGGCCAGAGTGATTTCACGCTCTAATACGCCATCGGTGAGGGTTTTATCGTGAAAAACAAAACCATCCCCATTGCTGGAAAATGCAAACGGCACATCGAGCATGTCGGCGTAATCGAGCGCCTGCTGAATGCCATCCCGAACGGTGTGTTTATTGTCTTTGGCTTCAACAATCGCTAGCGGCAGATTGGGCTTGAAGTACAAAACATAATCGGCAAAACGGATGGACTTTTCATCGCGCTTACCTTTATTGCCCCGTACGATAACCCGCCCGGCGGTGAGTTTTACTTCTTCCCGCAATTGAGTGAGCTTATTCCAGCCCGCTGCTTCTATCGCTGGAGTAATGAATTTGGTGCAAATATCCCGCTCGGACAGCTTTTTCTTATCCATTACTCCCACCTAGTATGTGGCTTACATAATGGCTTAGATTTTACCTGATCTGTCTAGCCTTGGTTTGAAAGCTTGTGTGCCATGTTGCTAAGTAAAGTTATAAAAATTACGGATTTAACTTGCTAACTTAGCCCTGCTGTTGCATGCCTTGGCTCTGTTATAATCATGGCTACCTTGGCTACGCCAGCACTTGCTGCGATGCATTTGGCGTTTTAGCCACTCTCATGCAGCTTTTGTCATTTTCTAGAAACATAAATGTAATATTATTAAGGTGATACTAATGAGCCGCACTGTGAACTGTGTAAAGCTGGGCCGTGAAGCTGAGGGGATGGATTTTCCGCCGCTGCCGGGTGCTTTGGGTAAGAAGGTTTTCGAGAATGTGTCTAAAGAAGCATGGCAGGCTTGGATTAAGCACCAAACCATGTTGATTAATGAAAACCGTTTGAGCTTGGCTGATCCGCGTGCGCGTCAGTATTTGCAGCAGCAGTTAGAGAATTATTTCTTTGGCGATGGTGCAGAAATGCCAGCGGGCTTTGTGCCGCAATAAAAGTTACGCACAGGCCACTTATAGTGGCCTTTGTTTATTCTGCAACCCCATTTCAGGCTATTGAAAAACGCTTGTGGTTATGTGTCTTGCTCGGTGTGGGTAGGGTGTTCGATTTTTGAATTTGCAGGGCGGGTTTCACCCCAATCCTATCAACTTAAGCGAAATGTTTTTCGTAGGGCGGGTGAAACCCGCGAGCAATACTGAAAAGTACGCGGGTTTCACCCGCCCTACGATGATTTAATGCTTGCCATTGTGTGGGCAGCATCTAGCTAAGTTGACAGGATTGGGGCTTCACCCGCCCTACGATATTTAGAATGAGTTTGAACAGCATAATCAGCAAAATATGGGAGAAAACACCGCTTCAGTTGCAAATTAGCTTTCTTATTTATCTGCGTTAAATAAGGTTTGTTAGTCGCTATCTGAGCTGTGCTTTTCTTATTGCGTTTTTCAATGGGCTGTTTAATTTGAGCGAAGAAAGATGAGTTACAAACCTGCTGACAATCAATTAATGCTAAACCGTGAAATGGGTTTGTTAGAGTTTAATCGCCGGGTATTAGCCCAGGCCGAAGACGCCAGCAATCCTCTTTTAGAGCGCCTGAAGTTTTTGTGCATTGTTTCGTCTAACTTAGATGAGTTTTTTGAAGTTCGCATGGCGTGGCTGAAAGAAAACATGCGGCTTAATCCCACACGGCTGTTGCCAGAAGGCATGACGCCTTTGCAGGCTTTCGAGCTGGTGACGCGTGAAGCGCATGATTTGGTTGATCGCCAATATAGCTTGTTGCTGGAGGTGCTATTCCCCGCGCTGGCTAAAGAAGGCATTCATTTTTTCCGCCGCAGTGTGTGGAGCGACGAGCAGCGTGAATGGGTGCGCGATTTCTTTTTCCGCGAGCTGATGCCGATTCTTACCCCGATTGGGCTTGATCCTTCGCATCCTTTCCCACGTGTTTTAAATAAATCACTTAATTTTATTGTTGAGCTAGAAGGCAACGATGCCTTTGGCCGCAGCTCAGGCATTGCGATTGTGCAAGCGCCGCGTATTTTGCCGCGCTTTGTAAAAATGCCGACCGAGATTTCTGGCGTTGAGCATGGCTTTGTATTTTTGTCGTCTATCTTGCATGCGCATGTGGATGAGCTGTTTTCTGGCATGCATGTGTTGGGTTGCTATCAGTTCCGTGTAACGCGTGATTCTGATTTATCTGTGGATGATGATGATCTAAAAGATTTGCGAGCGGCATTAAAGGGCGAATTATCGCAGCGCTCTTATGGTGACGCAGTGCGTTTGGAAGTCGCCGATAACTGCCCTAAGCACTTACAAAATTTCTTGCGTGATCAGTTTGGTTTGCAAGATGCAGATATGTATCGCGTCAACGGGCCGGTAAATTTAGTACGCTTGATGCAAGTTCCTGATCAGGTTGATCGCTCTGATTTAAAGTTTGAGCCATTTATTCCTGGTATTCCGCTGGAGCTACGTAAGCAGCCTGATGTGTTTGCGGCTATTCGCCAAGGCGATATTCTGTTACATCATCCTTATCAAAGCTTTACGCCGGTGATTGATCTGCTGCAACAAGCAGCAAGAGACCCGCAAGTGGTGGCGATTAAGATGACGGTGTATCGCACCGGCACCGAGTCGGCCTTGATGGAAGCGCTGTGCGATGCGGCTGGGCGCGGTAAAGAAGTCACCGCCGTGGTGGAGCTGATGGCGCGCTTTGATGAAGAGGCGAATATCAATTGGGCGGCCAAGCTAGAGCTGGCTGGCGTGCATGTGGTGTATGGCGTGTATGGCTATAAAACGCATGCCAAAATGCTGCTGATTGTGCGCCGTGAAGAAGGGCGTTTGCATCGCTACACTCACGTTGGCACGGGTAATTACCATCCGCGTACCACCAAGCTGTATACCGATTTTGGCTTGATGACTTGCAATGAAGAGATTGTGAGTGATGTAAACGATGTATTTATGCAGCTTACCGGCCTTGGCCTAGCGGGGGATCATCATCAGCTGTGGCAAGCGCCGTTTACTTTACAGCCGAATATCTTGAAGTATATTGATCGAGAAATGGCGCACGCTAAAGCGGGCCGTAAGGCGGTGATTATCGCCAAAATGAACGCGCTGCTTGAGCCTACCGTGATTGAAAAGCTGTATCAGGCATCGCAAGCGGGGGTCACGATTCATCTGATCGTGCGCGGCGTGTGCGCCTTGCGCCCAGGTATTCCTGGCGTGTCGGACAATATTCGCGTGCGATCGATTGTGGGGCGTTTATTAGAACACCATCGTGTTTTCTATTTTTATAATGGAGGGGTGGAGGATGTTTATCTTTCCTCTGCCGATTGGATGGGGCGTAATTTATTCCGCCGCATTGAAATTGCGTTCCCCATCTTAGATCCAAAAGTAAAACGCCGTGTGATTCGTGAAAGCTTGCGCCCAAGCCTGGTGGATAACTACCAAGCTTGGGAAATGCAATCCGATGGCCGTTATCGCCGTAAGACCGCAAGAGGCGGCAAAGTACGCTCCTCACAAGCCACCCTTTTGGCCGAATTAACGGCTAAGCCTAGGAATTGATGGGGGAGTGGCTTATCGCTATTCAATAAGAATGCCATGTGTAGGGCGTAATAAAGCCAAGCGTTTTTTTGCTTGGCTGCATTACGCCGCGCATGGTGCTTGGTGAAGTCGGTGCGCAAGAAAAACAACTTGCACACCCTATAAAAGCCAAACTTTGTTTTGTTTGTTGTCTTAGGTTAATAGCATGAGCTTGCACCCGCAATGTTGCTGTAAGGCTTGGGTTTAGAATTATCTAAAGAGGCGGATTGTGGATTTAATTTTGTGGCGGCATGCAGAAGCGGAAGAAGGAGATGATGATTTACGTCGTCCTTTAACCGCGAAAGGCCGTAAGCAGGCTGAAAAAATGGCGGCTTGGCTGAGTAAGCGCTTGGATGGCGGCTCGGTTACAATTATGACGAGCGAGGCGCTGCGCTGCCAAGAAACCGCGCGGGCTTTAAGCAAGCAATTTAAAGTCGATCCAAGGCTTAATCCGGGTGCGTTGGTAGGGTCTTATTTAGAAGTAAGTAATTGGCCACGTGAGGTGGGCAAGGTCTTGGTATTGGTAGGACACCAGAGCGAGCTTGGCCGTGTGGCCGCGGTGGTGCTGGCTAATAAAGAGCTGGATTGGGAGGTGCGTCGAGGTGCCTGTTGGTGGCTGCAAAGGCGAGTTAAAGAGGGGAAGATTTCCTATCTTTTACGCGCAGTGATGTCCCCTGAGCTTTTGTAATGCCATCTTCATTAGAGTTTAATGTTACTGCAATAGAAAGTTAGTATTCTGTTTCAGGTCAAGTTTTAGTTAAAAATGACAATGTATTGTGTTATAGTCATGTAATATGCTATTGCAAATTACTCGGGGGCAATAAAATGCTAACTCATACGCAAGTCCGTAAACCCGTTGTACCTCCTAGCCATGCTTCTCATACGCCTAATTTTTTTGAGCGTAATAAAGGCTCCACACCGTTCGCGTGGATCTCTTTATCTGATGAAGTAAAGCCTGCCGTTGCTCCGCCGCTAGAGAAAAAGTAAGCGTGATATAAGCAAAACGGCTGCATTGATTGCAGCCGTTTTTTGTTGTCTGTCTATTTCGTATTTGTAAGTATTTAATCATTCGTAGGGCGGGTGAAACCCGCCCTACGGTAGTTATTAAGCCAAACTCGCCTGCGGTAAGGCTAAAGCTAAGCTGGCGCGATAATGCTTGCTGGCAGCGTCGTTTTTATCGAGTGAATCAAGTAGCTCGGCTAATTCAGAATGAGCCACGGCCGTAGGATGTACGGCAATGCTGGCTTCTAAATAGGTTTGCGCCTTGCCCCAGAGTGCGCTGGCTCTGCAAAGCCGCCCAAGCGTGAGCAGCAGCAGATGATCATTGGGCTGTTGTTTTAGCCATAGCTCAGCCTGCTGGAGCTGCGAGATCAAGGCTTCCCCTTTTAAGCCCAATAAGCCATAGCGACCTGCTAGCGTGCTAGACCATTCGTTTCTGAGTGTTTCTTCGAGCAAGCTGCGTGCTAAAGCAGGCTCGCCCTGTGTTTTATAGCTGTCTGCAACCGCTTCAATTAGCTGTGGCAAGGTTTTGTCTGTGCTTGGTAGCTTGTGCCACCAGTCTTTGAGCTGCTGGCTGGATAGAGGCTGCTGTTTTAGCTTGAGTAAATACGCTTGATTGCGAATTCGTCTTGCTTGCTCTGCATCTAAGGTTTCGCTTTTGCTCAGCTGATCAACGATGCGTAATACGGCGTCCGGGTTTTCTTCACGCAAACGTAGGCGCAGTTCTAATTGTAATGCCGCAGTCAGCTTGGGCGAGATTTGTCGCACGGCTGCCAGTGCATTGCTCGAATCTGCATAGCGGCGCTCATCCAGATACAACTCTGCGGCGGTCATGGCGGCGGATAAATGTTGATCGCCAAAACGTTGCTTGAGTTGGTCTAAATAGTAATCACGGCGTTCAAAATCACGCATTTGGTGCGCGGCACGGGTGGCGAGTAGGGCATTGACTGCAAATGCATCGCTGTTTTCGCTGTGGCTTAGTGCTTCTCCGGCTAAGCGCTCCGCACGCTGATAGCGGCCTTCAAAAAAAGCGAGCCGTGCTTCGCGTTCGAGCTGAATCGATGCCTCTCTTTTTTGCCGTTCACGGTATTGCTTAACGCGGTGCGGCAGATTGGTCAGCTCGGCGATAAGTCGTAGTAATAAGTATAAAAGCGCAATGGTGGCGCAGGTCAGCATGGCAAATACATTGAGCGATACTTCTACGCGCCATGGCGGTAAAAAGATCAGCACATAGCCAGTATTAAGCTGGGCAAAGAGAGTTAGGCCAACGGCGAGCGCAAATAAAGCAATAATCCAGATCAAAATTCTCATGATTTGATCCTTTCTGAAATAGTGCGAGCACTGCGCACTGCGGCTAGGCTCGCTCCTAATTCAGGGATTTTAATCGATAGTTCTTGAGCTGCGAGTTGTTTAAGTGTGTTGATTGAGGTGGCTGTTTGTGGCGCACTTTGATCAAAGTATTGTTCTAAATAATGCTGTGCTGCGGCTAGATCACTGCGATAGCTGGCTTCGTCTTTAATCAGCAAAGTGGTGCGTGCATCGAGCAATCTGAGCTTGATATTTTCTCTTAAAAAGAAGCTTTGTTCTGGCGAAAGCAGCATGGCTTCTGGCTTATCCATACGGCGAATTTGGATGAGTTGTTTGAGCTGATTCCATAGATCTTCAGTAAAACGCCCTACAGCCGTTACGGTTTGTGATGGCTTGGCTAGAGCCGCGTCTTGGCGGTGGCCATCAATGGCAAGCGGTAAGTCGCTGATGCCCGCAATCAGGCTATCGAGCTTGGCGCTAATGCCAATGATGTCGACATAGGGCATGCCTTTTAGCGTATCGATATCACGGGTAATACTTTGCCGCAGGCTGATTAATTCAGGGCGATTGAGCTGGGCTAATTTTTGATCAATGGTGTTGAGCGCAATCAACGCGCCATTGATATTGCCGCCTAATTGTAGTTGCTGGCTGGCAAAGCCGAGGATTTGCTCAATTTCTGCAAGGGAGCGCTGGGTTTCATTATTGGTCAGTGCATCGTACATATTGCTTAAAGCTTGCTGCTGGCTGAAGGATTCTGCTTGCTTGGCTTCGAGCAAAGCCAGTTTGCCGACAAATTGTTGCTGAAGTTGGCTGGTATTGGCCTGCTGCTGCTTGAGTTCTAGGCCATTATTTTTGTGATTAGCTAATTGCTGGCTGACTTCAAGCTTGAGCTGCTCCATTGCTTGTTGTTGGTAGAGATAGACGCCTGCAGCCGCCAGCAAAGCGGCAACGCTGAGCAAGATGGCTGGCGAGGGTGCAAAACGGCGTTGCGGTGCTTTTAGCACGGCTTCGAGCGAATCTTGAGAAGTATCCTGAGTCATCTTGGTTTGTGTCCTAGCAGTCTTTCGGGCTTGTGGTTTAGGGGAAGTCCGATTGAGGCGGTTGGGTTTTTTAAGGTGAATCGCACCTTATTTAACGAGGCCACTTGAGTAAAAAAGCAGCGAAGCAAGCCTCCTCGGTTTTCCCGTAGTAAATCTCTTTTTAGGATAGGGCTCTTATTCACTTCCCTAATTGAAATTGTAGGGCGGGACCCCGCCGTTTTTCGTGTTTCAGCAAAGCTCGGCGGGTTTCAACCGCCCTACAACTACGCATTGCTGCATTTCGGGACGTTATTTCAAACCATATCCTTAGGGAGCAAGAGGGCTAGTGGGGCTGGGTAAAATACTGATCGATCCCCTTTAATAAGCCACTATCCCCTGCATCCGTTAGTTCTATTTTTTTTGCACCCAAGGCGAGCAAGGTCTCGGCAATACGTGGGTGAGGCACGAAATATAAGCATGATTGTAGCCGTTGCAGCTTCAGCGCTCCAGCGAGCTGAAATAAGTGTTGCGCAGCCTCGGAGCTAGATATGACGATGCCATCGCAGCCTGCGGCTAATTCGGCATTTAAATGGGCTAGATCGAAGCGGGGAGGCTGTCTTTGGTAAGCGGTAAGTAGTGTAAGCAGTGCGCCACGTTCTTGTAATGCCTTTGGTAATAAGTCACGTCCGCCATTGCCGCGAAATAACACGATCTTTTTGCCTTGCAAGGCCTGCATTGCAGGCTCGGCTAGCAAGCCTTCGCTATCAAATTGCGAGGCGGGGCTGATGACTAATTGCACCCCTAGCTCTCTTGCCCGCCGCTCGCTGCCCGGCCCGACCACGGCCACGGCTAAGCTCGCTGGCCACGGCTGAGTGAGCCGCTCAAATACCGCATCAAGTGCGGATGGGCTGATAAAAATCGCTAAATCAAATTGCTCAAGCACCGCCAAGGCAGCCAAGAGTGGAGCGGGGTCGGCGGGAGGGGCAATTTCTAGCAAGGGCAAGGCTATCGCTTCTGCGCCAGCCGCCTGCAGCAGGCCGATTAAGCCCGCTGCTTGTTGGCTAGGCCGAGTGACCCAGAGACGCTGGCCGTTGAGCATTATTCTGCAGCAGCTGCGGCGGCGATATTTTTCAAAATCTCAGTCGCGCCTTCGGTGCACAGTAGCTCGGCCACTTGCAAACCTAGGCCATTGGCGGCGGCAAGTGAGCCATTGCCTTCGGCATAAATAATATCGCTGCCATCTGGGTTGGCAATAAAGGAGCGTAGGCGTAAAAAGCCATCGTCTTCCTCGGCAAATGCACCTAATGGAATCTGGCAAGAGCCGCCTAGGCGCCTCGATAAAGCGCGCTCTGCCGTCACACAGGCGGCAGTGGCTGGGTGATTTAGTGGTGCGAGTAGTTCGATTAAATCAGCGCGATCGCTGCGAATTTCGATGCCTAAAGCGCCTTGCCCAGGGGAGGGTAGGCTGTCGTTAGGGGAAATGGCGCTTTTAATTCGGCAGGCTAAGCCTAGGCGAATCAAGCCTGCGGCGGCCAAAATAATCGCATCGTATTCACCGGCATCGAGCTTGCCGAGGCGTGTGCCGACATTGCCGCGTAAAGGCTTGATAACTAAATGTGGGAAACGCGCGCGCAATTGTGATTCGCGGCGCAGGCTGGATGTACCGACGACACAGCCAGCCGTGAGTTGATCGAGGTTATCGTATTTATTAGAGACAAAGGCATCGCGTGGGTCTTCTCGCTCACCAATGGCGGCCAAGGTAAAGCCTTCTGGCAAGACCATCGGTACGTCTTTCATCGAATGCACCGCCAGATCGGCACGGCCCTCTTCAATGGCGGTTTCTAATTCTTTTACAAATAAACCTTTCCCGCCAATCTTATTCAAGGTCACGTCTAAAATCCGATCACCCTGCGTGGTCATGCCAAGTAATTCAACCTGCAAGGTCGGATAAAGCGTCTCAAGCCTCGCCTTAATAAAGTTGGCCTGCCAGAGCGCAAGCGGGCTTTCGCGGGTGGCGATAACGAGGCGAGAAGGTAGAGTCACTTGCGTATCCTTTAGCATGAGTGCATTCAAGGACGCATTCTACCATTAGCTAGCTGTCAGGTTTGCTTCAGTGTTTACGTGGTTCAAAGTGTCATTGGGGGGCATTACTAAGTGCATGGATGGAAATACCTCCCGAAATGGCACACTCAATAAAAGCGTCATTCTCGAGTGTATTTGTCGGGAATCCAGTCGCTCTGCTGGATCCCCGACAAATACACTCGGGGATGACGGGCAGGTCATTTTAGGAAATGAACAAAGTCTTAAGCCGCCTGCATCGCATGCAATCTTGCGTAATAGCCATCTTCCCTTGTCAGCAATTCCGCATGGCTACCCTGCTCTACCAACTGCCCCTTATCCATGGCGATGATTTTATCCGCACCTCGGACGGCGCTTAGCCTATGTGCAATAATCAGCACCGTTCTGCCTTGGCAAATGGCGTGCATATTATTTTGGATAATGCGTTCAGACTCATAATCTAAAGCGCTGGTGGCTTCATCAAAAATCAAGATCCGTGGATTGCTCAATAGGGCGCGGGCGATGGCGATACGTTGTTTTTGCCCTCCCGATAAGCCCGTGCCATGCTCGCCCACCATGGTGTCGTAGCCTTCGGGCAGCTCGACGATAAACTCGTGTGCACCGGCTTGTTTTGCCACCGCAATCACTAGCTCCATACTGGCCCCAGGCTCGGCTAGTGCAATATTGTCCCTAATACTGCGGTTAAATAGCAGGTTTTCTTGTAAAACCACGCCAATTTGCCGTCGTAACCATGCTGGGTCGGCAAGGCATAAATCAATCCCATCAATGAGTACGTGGCCTCGTTCTGGCACATATAAACGCTGTAATAACTTAGTCAGCGTGCTTTTACCTGAACCAGAGCGCCCAACAATGCCGATTACTTGCCCAGCCTCTATGGTCAGGCTTATACCGCGCAGAATTTCTGCCCCATCGGGGCGATATCTGAAATGCACTTGATCGAATTCGATCAAGCCTTGAATCGGCGGCAATTGTGCACGGCTTTGTTTGGCTTCGCTGCGGGTATTTAAGATATCGCCTAAGCGCTGCATCGAAATACCCACCTGCTGAAAATCCTGCCAAAGCTGCGCCAAACGCATCACCGGGCTGGCGACTCGTCCCGCCAGCATATTGAAAGCGATCAACTGCCCCACACTTAAATCACCCTGAATCACCAATTTAGCCCCCAGCCACATCGTGGCCACGGTGACGATTTTTTGAATCATGCTCACGCCTTGGCTGCCGATATTTGCCAGATTGGCCACTTAAAGCTAGCCGCTACATAGGCCGCCAATTGATTATCCCAGCGCCGTGTTAGCTGTGGCTCCACCGCCATAGATTTAAGCGTTTCAATTCCGCTGACGGCCTCCACCAGAAAGGATTGATTCTCTGCGCCACGGGCAAATTTCTCTTCTAGACGGGCTTTTAACAAGGGGGTAATCGAGGAGGAAACGGCGATATAGCAGGGCAGGGAAACCAAGACGATTAAAGTAAGCCAGCCGCTATAAAACGCCATCACAGCGAGGAAAACGACTGAGAAGAATAAATCTAACACCGAAGTCAGTGCTTGGCCGGTCAGGAAGTTGCGGATATTTTCTAGCTCTCTCACCCTTGCCACCGAATCGCCCACCCGCCGCGCCTGAAAGTAAGCCAAGGGCAGGGCCAGCAAATGCCGGAATAATTTAGACCCTAGCTCCACATCGATGCGATTAGTGGTGTGGCTAAATACATAGGTACGCAGCGCGGTCATCGCCACTTCAAAGATAGAAATGACTAATAAGCCAATTGCCAACACGTCCAGCGTGGTGAGGCCGCAGTGTACCAGCACTTTATCCATCACCACCTGAAAAAACAGCGGCGTTGCCAGTCCTATCAATTGCAAGACAAAAGACAGCAGTAATACCTCGCCCAACAAATGCCGGTATTTCACCACAGATGGAATAAACCAGGAAAAATCAAACCGCGCCAAATCACCCGCCAAACTGGCGCGCGAAGTAAATAAAATCAAACGCCCAAACCACAGGCTTAACCATTCCTGCCGACTGCATTGCAATGGCCTGCCCTGTGCAGGCTGATAAAGCACAGCATCGCCCTCTACTTTCGCCAGAATCACCCAATCCAGCCATAGCTGGCAAAGGCGTGCGCTCCAGCTTATCCACGCGCGTATTAATTGCTTTAACCTTTAAACCAGCCTGCTTCGCCGCCAGCAAAATATCCACCTCAGCCAATACCCCGCCTGCATCGGCATATTGATGTTTGATTTGTTCAGGCTCGATGGCGATTTGATGAAAACGGGCAAGTAAGACAAGACAAATTAAGGCGCTATCAATTGGGGGAGGAGAATTGTTTAAATCATTAAGCTTCATTACGGGGACTCAAATAAAAACCCAGCCAAGGCTGGCTGGGTGTTGTTGCTCTGGATTTGGAATGAAATAAATCCCGAAATAACAGCCCCGTCATCCCCTAGTGTTTTTATCGGGGATTCAGCAATGCCATTGAATTCTTGCAAATCCAAAATGGTGAAAGCAGGGGGGATCTTAATTCAATGATTAATTCAGGCTGGCTGCATAAACCGGCTGTAGCGCTTCTAAATTCTGCGGATTCAGGCTGAGTGGGGCAGAGCCTGAATCTTTCATACCTGCCATCAAGGTAATTAAGTTATCCAATTGAGCACTAATTTTCCCATCGTTAGAAACAGATTTTTCTATGCCCTGTAGAGTCGTAAATTGGAGGGTGTTTGCTTCTAATATTCTATGCTCGGGTGTTAGTGGCGATGAAAGAGGCATATAATTTTTAGGCTTGATAGGGGAAGAACCTCCCCAACCACCAATGGTGAAATTACCATCATTGTTTCCACCTCCGCTATCATTGCCGCCTCCTGGTGTAAATGTAATGGGGCCAACTTCTACATAAGGGTGGTCAATTCCTCGCCCAGGGCCAATTTCAACAACTGGTATACCTCCAGGAAGTTCAATATAACCAGTGTCTATGTCTCCATTGTTGCCAACGCCCTCACCGCCACTTCCACTATCGCCGCCACCAGTCAAAAGACTGACTTTTTGTAGTCCATCTATTACATCTTTTCCATAATCAATTATATCTTCTCTGTTTTTCCAAGCAAAAAGAGCGCCACCAGCTATGCCAGCAGCTACAAGAGTCCATGGTTGAGCCGTACCCGTTAGTACTATACCAGCAAGTAATGATGCCGTTTTACTAGAGAAATCAGCGAAATCTTCACCTTTAGCAGTGCCTTCCTGAACTTTCGCCGCAAGTACCGAGGCACTTGCAACCCACGTGTTCTGCCCCGTTAAAAAAGTTGCATATGCCTGACCAAATGGCCCACCAACATATTTTCCAATTTGCCCAGCCACTAATTGAACGGCACCTGAAATGCCTGCGTATTCTTCTATTTCGGTAGTACTCATGCAATTAAACCCCTTTAATTATCAACGAGAAAAAACCTGAAATTATCAAAAACATACCTAAAATAAATAGGCACCTGCATGCATATACAACCATCAGATTTAAACGTGAAAATTTCATTTCAGGCGTAGGAACCAACCCATCCTTTATACATTCAAAGTATAATTCAGCTAATTCTTTTTCCACCTTACTGAAAAATAAATTAGATGTATAAATCAAAATGCCAAATGCAAGAAAAATAAAAAATAAACCAATTGAGATTAAATTCACATATCTTCCTCAAACAAAAAACAAGCAATGATGAAGGGAAACTGGGGCCAGACCATGTTAGTTACTTGTTTTAACTGTGGTTTAACCCTGGTTTTTACGCAATCTGTCTTGTTATATTCCTTTAAATCTAAATTGGCTCATGAATTTTTATGTTCTTAGTATGGTAATACCACACAAAAGATTATTTACTTTCAATTAACTCAACAACTCTTTTTTCCTCTTTTAATGAAGAGGCTGTCACTTCACGATGGCATGCAATTGCCATCATGTGGTGCCCTTTTTGCTAATCGTTCAGCATCTAGCATCGTTGCTTTACCCTTTTCTGGGTACAACCCACTCTTTATCCAGAAATATTTCTGAAGAAAGCTATGCAGCTTAATTATTAATACAATTAACAATAAAATGGGGGTTAAGTCATGATATGTCTTATTGGTTATTGTTATACTTTGCCCGAATTTTTATTTTCTAATTAAAACGCCTTTCAAAATTCAAACTCAATGGAAATTGCATAACGCAGGGTTGGCCGTTGCAAATAGCGGGTTTAAATGGAGTGAGCAATAAAATTGAAGCAACTAATTGAGTAAACTTCGGATCTGGTGAGCTAATGATTTCGACATTTTCACCTTCACCCTTGGCGTTCACTGTAAGCAGCAGCTCTAAATTCCCTGTTACCAATAGTTTCTTGGTAATTTTATTAACAGGATCAATAATAGCGCGCATACCTTTTAGTGGATAAGGTGGCTCATTGCCCGCTTTGATGTCTTGGTATAGGGCATGAATAGACAATTTTTCCTGCTCGCTGAGCTCTGCATAGCTTTTATTTAATGGCAGGCCGTTCCAGCGTTTTTTCTTTAGAATATTTGAACCGGTTATGTTCTCTTCAGAGATTTCGTTGTCTGCCAATCCAGCATGTACCAGAGCTGATGTGCCTAGAACAAATCCTAGTAATAGTGAACGTATCATTGTTTTTATTCCTCATTTTTAAATTGATCTAAAGGATGCTCTGATTTATTCAGTTTTGTCATTCCGGTCTATCGGGAATCCAATATTTTTACTGGATCCCTGACAAAAATACTCGGGGATAACGATTTAATCAGAGTCTCCTTAAATGATGATTATTGTCGTATTCATTAAGCATCACCGCTCCCGCACACTTTCACTGACATGTGCAATCAATGGCGATAAAAAGTATTCAATGATTCGTCGCTTGCCGGTTTTAATTTCCACCGTTATTGCCATGCCGGGTGCAAGCGCAATGTTTTTTCCATCAACATTCATGCTGTTTTTATTCATTTTAATTCTTGCCTGATAAATCAATCCGCGTTTTTCATCGCTAATAGCATCTAAGCTAATGTTTTTTACCATGCCATCTAATAGGCCATATTTGGTGTAGTTAAAGGTTTCTATTTTAATGGCAGCGTTTTGCCCTGCATTCACAAAGCCAATATCTTTATTTTCTAAAATGGCTTCGGCCTCTAATTGCTCAGCTTGCGGCACGATCACCATTAAGGCTTGGGCGGGGGTGACTACGCCGCCTAGGGTGTTACGGCGAGTTGCTGCACTACGCCGTCTACCGGCGCATTTAAACGTGTTTGCTGCTGGTAGCGTTCGCTTTTAATCACATCTTGGCTTAAAGAGGCTGATTTTTCCCGTGCTTGATTTAATACATCGTTTTGTATGCGGCGAAATTCGGCGCGGGTGGCATCGGCTTGCAATTGCGTGCTTTTAATTGCGGCGTCTATTTCTTTAAGCTTATTGGCCAGAGAGGCATAATCCTGCTCCGCTTCAATACGGGCCTGTTGTTTTTCTAATAGGCCGTGCTTGGAAATAAAATTCTTATCGGCTAAGTCTTTGAAATCACTTTCACGCTGACGAACGATGGGCAGCGTTGCTTGTAGTTTTTTAAACTGATCCAAGCTGCCTGCGCGTTCGGCTTGTTTACGCGTTTGCTCGCTATCCAACATAGCTAGTCTTGCTTGTAGCTCCTGCCATACCGCGTTGATTTCTTGCTGGGCGCTGGCTCGACGGGTGGCGATTGTGGCGCTGCTATTAAGCTGATTGTCTTCTGCCAAGGCTGGGAGATGCTGCTCGGCTAATGCGCTGAGCAGCGCTTGTGCTTTGAGTTGCGCCAGCCGCGCATCTAACCATGCGCTGTGATTTTTACTGCTATCTGCATCACTAACGGTGTTATCTAACTCAATCAGCAATTGGCCTGCTTTAACCTGTTGGCCGTCACGCACATGGATGGCTTTGACTACGGCGGTATCGAGTGCTTGCACGATTTTGCTTTGATTTGAAACCACTAATTTGCCGGGTGCGACCGCCACAATATCAATCTGTCCAAGGCAGGCCCAAATTAGCGCCAGCGCTAAAAAGCTGATTAAGACCCACAGGGTCCAGCGAGCAGCTGGATGGGGCGGGGTTTCTTGTAGCTCTAAGGCGGCAGGCAAAAAAGCCAGTTCATGCTTATAGCTAGCTACGCACTCAAGCCGCCATGCTGTTCTAAACACGGCAAAATAATTCTGAAATAAGGCAAAGAGAGATTGAAAATACATATTTATATGCTGTATGAGTTTTTGCATATAGTAAGCAATATGTAAAAAAATATGCGAGATTAATTATTATTTGTATCTTAATTGTTACAGGGCTTGTTTGGATTGGTGGTGTTATCTGTACGCAATTGCTTACAGTGGCGAGGTTGGCCTCAGTGTTTACGTGTATCAAAGGCCGATAGCGGGGGCTGTAGCTCGATTTCTAATTCGACTAAATCAATTTCTTCGAATGGTTCTTCGCCTTCGCTGGGGGAGGAGGCTTCGAATGGTTCTTCGCCTTCGCTGAGGGAGGAGGCTTCGAATGGTTCTTCGTCTTCGCTGGGGGTGGAGACTTCGATGGTTTCTACTTCTTGGTTGCTTTCATCAGGATTGCTGAGTAAGGCAATATCCAAGGGGCTATTTTCATCTTCAGCGGGAGCAAAATCGAGGGGAGGGAGGTCAAGTGAGATCACTTGCGGTACGGATGATGTGTTTTCTGCAACCGTATCGCTATTGGCCTCGCTTGGCGTGGATAAAAAATCCATCAACATAGCGTCTTGTTCACGCAGCGGTTCTGGCTCAGTGTGCACTTCTACGGGCGCTGCAATAGGGCTAGGCGGGGTGAAGTCGTGCTCCATGAGGATATCCTCGGCGATCTCTTCAACATCTGCTGGCATCACGGCTACTGCGGTGCTTTCTACTTCTTCATTTTGCGCACTATAAAGTGGGTTTTCTGGATCGAGGCGGTAGCCAATGTTCCGTACCAAGGCCCAATCGTCTGCATCACCATCTAGATCGTGGAAGCGTCTTGCAAGCTGAGCGTATTCGGTCTTCATGCCTTGTTGGCGCAAAACGCGGAATAGCAGTAACCATGGCTCATTTTCGGCTTCGTTTTCTTCGATGGTGTGGTAGAGCAATTCGATCGCTTGATCTGTTTCGCCTTGGGCCACTAGCAGTTGCGCCCTTTCTAGCGTGGCGCTGCCATCTTCTTCTTGAACTTCGATGCCGCCATAAAATAATTGGCTGTGCCTAAATAGCGAGTGCTCTCCTTGCGCATCGGTTTGTTTATTGGGTTTGTGTTGGGGGCGCGATAGCTGGGATAGGGCACTTTCTGCATCGGCATCCCAAGTATTTTGATTTTGCCTACGACGTAGCCATAGGCCGACGCCTGCTCCGGCGGCTAATAAGGCGATAACAGCGGCCATCCACCAGCTATTCTTGGGCTCATCCTCGGCTTGATGTCGTTGAATGGCCGCAGCGGTTGGCGTGGGTGCACTGCTTGGTATTGGTGGCTCGGTGTTGCTGATCGTCAAGGATGCAATTGGGGCGGGGCTGATTGTGCTGGCGTTAAGCTTGCCTGCGCTTAGTCCTTGTAAGTGTTGCATGGATTGTTGCAGGCGAGTCATTTCTGATTGCAGCTGTTCTTGCAAGCCCTGCATCATGGCGATTTTAGTTTTTAGCTCTTCTGGGCTGAGCACCGCAGGTGCTTGATTTTTAATGTTTAATTCGCTTTCAATTCTCAGCTGCCCACCACTTGCCGGCAGGAGGGTTTCTGCAGGAGGTGTGGCTACTGCGGTAGCGTTTTTTGGCTCGCTATGTAGGGGTGTCGTCGTTTGGCTTTTGGGCTTGCTGATATTTGCTGTGCGATGAGCGTGGCTGCGTACTGCTGTGGTGCTTGGCTTCTTGGTTATTGGGTGTGTCTCTTCTGCCACACTGGGTGGGTTAAGCGGAGCAGGATCTAAAAACACGGTGTAGCTGCGTTGAAGACGCTGCCCTTTACACTCCATTTTAATGCTGAAGCTGGCCATCGGCTCATAAATTACATCGGCAGATTGAATCAAAATCTGCCCACTTCTTTCCTTGCTTTGTAGGCGTAGCGAGGCTTGGCCTAAGCCCGGCAGGTCGTTACTTGGAGCGAGGATGCTGAGCTTGCTACAGTCCTCGGCTAAGCCATCTTCTGGGGAAAGCTGGTAGCTCACGCTGCCCCGAAAGCGTTGCCCAACGGCAGAATTGATCGTCAGCTCCCCCAGCGTGAGGGCGGCAGCCGGCTCGCTCACGACTAGAGCAAGGCACAGCAGCTGCCAACTAAAACGCAGCTTGATAGGGGGAATATTTATCATCATTAATTAGGTGAGCCGTTTAATGCCAAGTAGATGTAATTTAAAGCTTTAGTTGGACTGTAGACTATTTACTCAGGGCTGACAAAGAGTCGGTCAGTTTTAGTGAGCTTCCTCCCAGTTTAGACCAACACCGACTTCTGCTAGTAAAGGGACCGTCAGCTCGGCAGCTTGCGCCATTCTGATCGGCAATTGCACACGCATTAGTTCCACTTCGGCATCGGGCACTTCCAGCACCAGTTCATCATGCACTTGCATAATTAAACGGCTTCGCAGGCCTGTCGCCTTAATCCAGTCTGCGACATTAATCATAGCCAGTTTAATTAAATCGGCGGCTGTGCCTTGCATCGGTGCATTAATCGCTGCGCGCTCGGCCCCAGCACGGCGAGCGGCGTTGGCAGATTTTATTTCTGGCAACCACAGGCGGCGGCCAAATACCGTTTCTACATAGCCGTGTTCTTTGGCGCTGGCACGGATGTTTTCCATGTATTGAGCCACACCGTTGAAACGCGCAAAGTAGCGGTCGATAAAGTTTTTGGCGGCGTCGCGCGGGATTTCCAGCTGGGCCGCTAGGCCAAACACGCCCATGCCATAAATCAGGCCAAAGTTAATGCTTTTGGCGTAGCGGCGCTGCTCGCTGCTGACTTGATCGAGCGCCACGGCAAACACTTCGGCGGCAGTAGTGCGGTGGATATCCTCGCCGGAGTTAAACGCGGCGATCATCGCCTCGTCGCCAGATAGGTGCGCCATGATGCGCAGCTCAATTTGCGAGTAATCGGCTGACATAATTTGCCAGCCTTTGGGTGCAATAAAGGCTTCGCGAATCTTGCGGCCTTCCATGCTTTTTACTGGGATATTTTGCAGATTAGGCTCGCTAGAACTTAAGCGACCCGTAATTGCCACGGTCTGGTTGTAGCTGGTATGCACACGGCCAGTACGTGGGTTGACCATCAGCGGCAGTTTATCGGTGTAAGTCGATTTCAGCTTGGACAGTGAGCGATGCTCGAGCAGCACTTTAGGCAGGGGGAAGTCTTTAGCCAGCTCTTGCAACACTTCTTCATCGGTAGATGGTGCGCCCTTGGGGGTTTTCTTGATCACGGGCAGTTTGAGCTGCTCAAAGAAAATTTCGCCAATTTGCTTGGGGCTGGCCAGATTAAACGGCTGCCCCGCCAAATCGTAAGCGCTTTGCTCGAGTGCTAGTAAGCGCAGGCCAATTTCGTGGCTTTGTTGATTGAGTTTGTGGCTATCGAGCAGCACACCGGTGCGCTCCATCTCAAACAAGATGCTGCGCGATGGCATTTCGATTTCACGGTAAACATGCGCCAGCCCAGCAGTCAGACGTGGCAACATGGCGTGGGCCAGCTGCAAGGTGATGTCCGCATCTTCGGCGGCGTAAACGCTGGCGATTTCTACCGCAACTTCGTCAAAGCCAATTTGCTTAGCGCCTTTGCCGCAGAGTTCTTCGTATTTAATGGTGGCAATGCCGAGTTCTCTCTCGGCTTGCGCATCCATACTATGTTTTTCGTGGCTGGCCAGCACATAGGACATCAAGAGGGTGTCGTCTTCGACCCCCGCCAGTGCGACGCCGTGATTGGCAAAAATATGCTGATCAAATTTTAAATTTTGGCCGAGCTTTTTATGGCTGGCCGACTCTAACCAAGGCTTGAGTTTGGCGAGTGTGGCATCTAGCGGTAGTTGATCGACCGCATCTGGCCCGCGATGGGCGAGTGGCAAGTAGGCAGCGTGGCCGCTCTCAATGCAAAACGACATGCCGACAATTTGGGAATTTAAGGCATCCAAACCGGTGGTTTCGGTATCGAGCGATACAACTGGAGCGGCCAGCAGCTGAGTTAGCCAGCTATCTAGTTCGGCATCTGTCAGTATCGTTTGGTAGTTGCGCTCTACAGGTGGACGTGGTGTTTCGACAACTTCGAAAACTGGGGCGCTGCTTTTCACTTCTTCTTTGCTAACAGGGCTGTTGCTGGCTACCAAGCTAAATAAATCGTCGCTGGCAGGGGCTGGAATGGAAGCCGCAGCAGCTTTGCTTTCTGCTTCGCGGATCCAGCTGCGGAAATTAGCAGTGCGAAAAATTCCCAGTAGCGTGTCCCAGTCTTCGGGCTGTGGCTCAAGATCGGCAAATTGCTGTGGTAATTCGTTGCTTAAATCCAGATCACATTTAATGGTGACCAGCTGCTTGGCCATCGGCAGCCATTCTAGTGTGTTGCGTAAATTCTCACCCACTACGCCTTTAATTGCGGCGGCATTGGCCATCACGGCATCGAGTGTTTGGTACTCATCGAGCCATTTTTTCGCGGTTTTCGGGCCGCATTTTGGTACGCCAGGTACGTTATCGACGGTATCGCCAATCAGCGCGAGATAATCGACAATTTGCTCGGGGCGTACGCCAAATTTATTGATGACGCCTTCGATATCGAGCACTTCTTCGGTCATCGAGTTTTCGATACGCACATATTGATTAACCAACTGTGCCATGTCTTTATCGCCAGTTGACATGATGGTAGTAATACCGTGTTCTGTACCCCAGCTTGCTAGTGTTCCAATCACATCGTCAGCTTCTACACCATCCACCATCAGGATTTTAATGCCGAATGCTTTCACTGCGGCATGAATCGGCGCAATTTGCACCCGCAATTCATCGGGCATAGATGGGCGCTGAGCCTTATATTCGCTGTATAAATCGTCGCGAAAGGTTTTGCCCTTGGCATCAAATACACAGGCGATATAATCGGCTGGTGTTTGCTGGCGCAGCTTTTTCAGCATATTAACAAAGCCGTACAGCGCATTGGTTGGAGTGCCGTCCGGTGCCGCTAAATCGCGGATCGCATGGAAGGCTCGGTAGAGGTAGGAAGAGCCGTCAATTAAAAGCAGGGTCGCCATGCGATGAAACTCTCTATACTTGGTGTAAGAAAAATAGATACAGCTGCCAGCTTGTCAATTTGTTTTAGCTGAAGTGCGTAGTTTTGATTTGCTAAAATATGCATAAATCCAGCGTATTATAAGGCCTAAGCCATTGAATCGCTGTTTTTATCTGTCAGCTTAAACATGGCACTGCTGACATTTATTTCATGATCACTCTGCTGTATGCGTCAAGATCTTGCGGGTCTGCATAGATCGATGTTGTGGCGATAAAAGCGCCCTTTGTGGCCATTTGTACACATCATGGTTGATGTATTCAGCAGTCAGACTGGGCCAATGGCCTGAGCTAGCCTAAAAAGGAAATCCAATGCGCCCTATTTTACTTAGCCTCTTACTCAGTAGCACGGTGTTTGCCGCTGCGCCTAGCGATGTGCCTCCTCCCTTGCCTGCCACGGAAAACGAGGCAAAAGTGCTTGAGACGCCGGAAGTGCGTGTCATTGAGAAAGCTGATGCGACGATTGCTGAATATCGCCTCAGAGGAAAACTCTACATGATGAAAGTGACACCTAAGGTTGGCCTGCCCTATTTCCTTGTTGATAAAGAAGGGCGGGGGCGTTTTGATCGTAGTGATGATTTGGGTGGTAGTAATTTATCTGTGCCACGTTGGGTTATTTTTGAATTTTGAGTTGAATCTATGTCCGTTTTTACTACCGTGACTGCGGAAGACCTCGGTCCCTTCCTGAAGCGTTATTCCATTGGCAGCTTGCTGGAGCTTAAAGGTATTGCCGCTGGCATTACCAATACCAATTATTTTGTAACGACCACTCACGGTCGCTATGTGCTGACATTGTTTGAAAACCTGTCTGCAGACGAGCTGCCTTTTTATGTCAATTTGATGGCGCATTTGGCGCATCATGGTATTGCGGTTGCCGCGCCGATCGCTAATTTGGCTGATCAGTATGTAGACCAGCTTAATGGTCGCCCAACCCTGCTGGTGCAATGTGTACCGGGCACGGTTGTGGATGAGCCAAGTGCAACACAATGTGCAGAAGTGGGCGAAATGCTGGCGCAAATGCATTTAGCTGCGGCGAGCTATCGTGGGGAAATGAAAAACCCACGTGGTGCAGATTGGTGGAATACAACTGCGCCGCAGTTATTTGCTTTGATGAGCGAGGCCGATGCTGAGCAGCTGCGGTGCGAGCTGGCTTTGCAAGCTGAACAGGGCTTTGCTGATTTGCCTAGAGGCGTGATTCATGCGGATTTATTCCGCGATAACGTCTTACTCAATGGTGATCATGTTGGCGGTTTTATTGATTTTTATTACGCCTGTAATGATGTTCTTCTTTACGACTTAGCCATTACTTTGAACGATTGGTGCGTGAACGCGTCCGGCGATATGAATACCGACCGAGCCAAGGCTTTGTTGCAGGGTTATCAGGGCGTTCGTGCTTTAGAAAACGCTGAAATTGCGGCTTGGCCCGTGGTATTGCGTGCAGCCGCGCTGCGTTTTTGGGTATCGCGTTTGTATGACTTTCATAAGCCAGCTGCCGGTGAAATGACTTTTGCTAAAGACCCTGGGCATTTTCAGCGCGTTATCAGCGCTCATGCTGAGCGTCAGGACTTCTGGTTGTGAATACTTTTTTAGAAGCGCTTAAAAGTTTATTAGATGCGGCGGGCGTCTTAACGGGTAAAGAGACTGCTGGCTATTGTCTCGATCAGCGCCGCCGTTATCAGGGATCTGCGCTGGCTGTGGCTAGGCCGAGATCGACCACTGAAGTGGCGGCAGTGGTTCAGCTCTGTAGCGTGCATGGTGTGGCGATTGTGCCGCAGGGTGGAAACACTAGCCTTTGTGGCGGTGCAACGCCGGATGCATCGGGTACGGCTTTGGTGCTATCGCTAGAGCGGATGAATCAAATCATTGAGGTTGATCCTGATAACAACACCATGATCGTGGAAGCAGGTGCGATTCTTGCTGATGTGCAAGCGGCAGCAAGGGCGGCTAATCGCTTATTTCCTGCCGAATGGGCGGCTTCCGGCTCCTGTCGCATCGGCGGCGCTTTAGCGACCAATGCGGGCGGCGTGAACGTGCTGCGCTACGGCAATATGCGAGAGCTGACCTTGGGTTTAGAAGTGGTATTACCCAGTGGTGAGGTCTGGAATGGTTTACGGGGTTTAAGAAAAGACAATACAGGCTATGATTTAAAGCAGCTCTTTGTTGGCTCTGAAGGAACACTAGGCGTGATTACCCGTGCCGTACTGAGGCTTTATCCCTTGCCAACAGCGCATGCAACGGCCTTGGTGGCGGTGAATGATCCAACCGCCGCTGTGGAGTTGCTGCGAGGGATACAGGCTGCTGTGGGGGACCGAGTGACTTCGTTTGAGCTGATGTCCAAACCCTGTTTTGAATTACTGGCGAAGCAATGTCCAAGCTTGCCACATCCATTCAGCCTTTTGCCTGAATGGGCCGTTTTAGTAGAGCTATCAGACGGTGGTGATAGCCATACGCTGACAGATCAACTGGCGGATGTTTTACATGCTCTTTCATGTGACAACGCCTTGCTTGCACAAAATAGTAAGCAGGCGAGGGATTTTTGGCAGCTGCGGGAGCATATCCCCGAGGCGCAACGCCGAGAAGGTGTGAGCATTAAGCACGATATTAGCGTGCCTGTTGGAAATATCCCCACATTTTTAAATGAATGTGGTCAGCAATTAGCTTTAGCATTTAGCGATGCGGCAATTATTGCTTTTGGACATTTAGGCGATGGCAATTTACATTACAATGTTTTTAGAACAGATAAAACCGCCGCTTTGTATGCGGATGAGCCGGCTGTCAATGATATTGTTTATTCATGTGTTGCGTCTCACAATGGCAGTATCAGTGCAGAACACGGTATTGGACAATTAAAGCGTCATCATTTAGCTAGATATAGAAATCCTTTAGAATTAGCTTTAATGCAACAAATAAAACGAGTGTTTGATCCAAGGCAAATCATGAATCCGGGGAAAGTATTAATCGATTAATAATTATATAATCATTTTCATATACATTACGCATTAAGCTTCTATACAATAGCTATATTGATTAAGCTTAAAATTGCAAGTGAAAACACTTTTTATAACTACTAAATTAAAGTTAATGCATGAGCGAGTCTAATCCCAGCCATTTCAAAGCGACTGATCGTCCTGACTGGCGAGTGGGCGAGCATCAGAGCCGTTTTGACCCCCTTCTGGATTGTTTGGCCGAGCTGACACGCATTCACAGTCACCCGTGGACGTGTGAAGCCTTATCGGCGGGCCTGCCCCTTACAGATAATCTGCTATCTCCTTCCTTGGTGCCACGTGCGGCGGCTCGGGCCGGTTTATCCGCTCGTGTGGTGCGCCGATCCTTACAAGAATTACCGACCGCACTCTTTCCCGTTATTTTGCTGCTAAAAGATCGGGGTGCTTGCTTATTGCTGGAGTGGACAGAGGACCGTATGGCTCGGGTTTGTTTTCCTGAAACAGGAGAATCATCCGAGCTGGTGGATGCAGAAACCTTAGCCGCCGCGCATAACGGCATTGCCATTTTTGTTCGGCCTAAATTTAGGTTTGAAACACGCGCACCAGAGCATGGCTCAGTGCGCAGCCGGCATTGGTTTTGGAGTGTAGTAAAGGACAACTGGCGTTTATATCGTGATGCCCTGCTGGCCGCGCTGCTGATTAATCTGTTGGCGCTGGCGATGCCGCTGTTTTCCATGAATGTATACGATAGGGTTGTGCCCAATCATGCTTTGGAAACGCTTTGGGTCTTAGCCTTGGGCGCTTTGGCGGTACTGTGTTTTGATTTCTTATTACGCACTATTCGCGGCCATATTATTGATGTGGCGTCTAAGCGGATTGATGTGACGCTCTCTGCGTTGATTATGGAGCGGGTGTTGGGTATACGGATGGAAGCGCGCCCAGCATCGGTCGGCTCTTTTGTCGCCAATTTGCGTGCTTTTGAATCGGTGCGCGATTTTATTGCCTCGGCCTCGATCACTACTCTTGTTGATCTGCCTTTCGTGCTGATTTTCCTCTTGGTAATGGTCTGGATTTCGCCGTGGCTTGCGGTGCCAGCGATGGTGGGGATTGTGTTGGTGGTGGGCTTTACGCTGCTGGCGCAAGACAAAATGCAGGAAATGGTCGAGCTAACTCAGCGCGCATCGGCGCAGCGTAATGCCACTTTGGTTGAAGGGCTGGTGGGAATTGAAACAATTAAAGTAATGGGCGCGGAAAGCGAGTTCCAGCGCCGTTGGGAGCGCTCGACTCACTTCTTGGCGCAAGTTGGCTCAAAACTTAAATTACTCTCATCGACCACCGTCAACTTTGCCTCGCTAATTAGCCAATTGGTCAGCGTGGTGGTGATTATGGTTGGCGTGTATTTACTGACCGAAAATATGGTGACGATGGGGGGGATTATTGCCGCCTCCATGTTGTCGGGAAGGGCTTTGGCCCCGCTTGGGCAGGTCGCTGGCTTACTCATGCAATACCAAAATGCGCGCACTTCCTTGGCGGGTATTGAATCACATATGAAATTGCCGGTTGAGCGCCCAGCAGATAGTAATTTCTTGCACCGTGAATCATTTCGTGGCGATATTGAGTTTAAAAATGTGAGTTTTGGCTACGCCGGTAGCGATGAAAAAGTATTGAACAATGTTTCGTTTAAATTAAAAGCCGGTGAAAAAATGGCCATTATTGGCCGGATTGGCTCGGGCAAAACCACGATAGAGAAATTGATTCTGGGGCTTTATTACCCAACCGAAGGCGCTGTTTTAATTGATGGCGTGGATACAAGGCAAATCGATCCGGCTGAGCTACGCCGTGCCATTGGCCATGTGCCGCAAGAGCCGATCTTGTTTTATGGCACTTTGCGCCAGAATATTGCGATGGGCGCACCATTTGCCGATGACGCGAGTATTCTGGCGGCTGCCGAGTTGGCTGGCGTGAAAGAGTTTTCAGATTTGCACCCGCGTGGCTTTGATATGTTGATTGCCGAGCGGGGCGAGTCATTGTCTGGCGGGCAACGACAAACCGTTTCGATTGCCCGTGCCATGCTGAATGATCCGCCTATGCTTTTACTTGATGAGCCCACCAGCGCGATGGATCATCTTTCTGAAGAAAAACTAAAAGCACGCTTAAAAGCCTATGTAACGCAAAAAACCCTATTGCTCGTCACGCACCGAACCTCGCTACTGGATTTAGTCGATAGGTTGATCGTATTAGACCAAGGGCAAGTCGTGGCCGATGGGGCTAAGGCGCAGGTGATCGAAGCGCTGCAGCAGGGCAGAATAGGCAGGACCAGCTAATGATGCAGATTGAACCCGTCAAACCCACTTTTTTACGTAGCAAGTGGCAAGCTTTAGTTAAAAAAAGCTCTCATTATTTTGATCGCTATTTATTCCAAGGCGAAGCTCACGATGTAATTGATCACAATGATTTTGTGGCTGATGCTGATTGGGTAATCGTTGAGCAAAGCCCGCGTGGAGCGCGAATCTTGGTTTGGACCTCGGCGCTTACGGTGTTTGTGGTGCTGCTCTGGGCGGGCTTAGCCAAAATTGATGAAGTGACGCGAGGCGAAGGAAAAGTGATTCCTTCGCGGCAAATTCAAGTGATTCAAAGCTTGGATGGCGGGATTGTTAAAGAAATTTTAGTCAGAGAAGGCCAGCAAGTGAAAATTGGCCAATTGCTGATTACGATTGATCCAACACGCTTTGTTTCCTCTTTAAAAGAAAATCGTGCGCAGTATTTGTCGCTAAAGGCCAAGGCGGCGCGGCTGGAGGCTTTGTCATCAGGGCAGCCATTTATTGTGCCTGCAGAAGTGCAAACTGAATCGCCTGAAATTGTGATTCAGGAGCGTGGCCTGTATGAATCCCGCAAGGCCGAAATGAATGCTTTGATTAGCGGTGCGCAGCAGCAGCTGGTGCAACGCGGGCAAGAGCTAAATGAAGCAAAGGCAAGGCGCGAGCAAGCTGGGCAGGGCTATGCCTTGACGTTGCGTGAGCTGGAAGCCACTAAGCCATTGTTGAAAAGCGGCGCTGTTTCTGATGTAGAGATTTTGCGCTTAGAGCGCGATGTTTCTCGCTATTTGGGCGAGCGAGATTCCGCAGGGTCGCAAATCCCACGTATTCAATCGGCCATGAGCGAGGCGGGTAGTAAAATTCGTGAAGTAGAGCTGACGTTCCGCAACCAAGCACGTTCAGAGTTAGGCGAAACCGTCGGCAAGCTCAATAGCCTGACCGAAGGCAGCGTGGCGCTCGCCGATCGAGTGAAGCAATCTGAAATCCGCTCCCCTGTGAATGGGACTGTAAAGCAGTTGCAAGTTAACACGGTGGGTGGCGTGGTGCAGCCGGGCAAGGATATTATTGAAGTCGTACCTGGAGATGACGCTCTCTTACTGGAAGCACGTATTTTACCGAAAGATATTGCCTTCCTGCGCCCCGGCGCACCAGCAATTGTGAAGTTTACTGCCTATGATTTCTCTATCTACGGCGGGCTTGATGCAAAGCTGGAGCACATTAGTGCGGATACCGTGGTGGATGAAAAAGGGAATGCTTTTTATATTGTGAAAGTAAGAACCAACGCTAGTTTTTTGAAAGCGGGTGATAAAAAGCTACCCATTATTCCGGGTATGGTGGCCGAGGTTGATATTCTGACTGGGAAGAAAACGGTGCTGTCCTACCTTCTAAAACCGGTTCTCCGTGCAAAATCTAACGCGTTGACTGAGCGATGAACTTCTCTATTTTAACTACCGATCCCTTTTTGTTTGCGCATATTCAGCAAGGCACACAACAAGACTTTCTAAGGCTAGATTCGCTAGCCGCTTTAAGTCAATCTACTGATGGCGTGGTGCTGATTGATTTGGCGCTGCCTGCGTTGCCAGCACTGAACGATGCTATTTGGGGGGCTTATGCCTCGTCTAATCAGCTGGTGTTTTTAAGCTCTACACCCAGCGATATAGAACATATGGCCGCATTAACAGCAGGCGCGCGTGGCTATTGCCATAGCTATGCCGCCAGTGAATCTTTGCAGGCCATTATGAATGTTGTTGCCGCAGGAGGTGTTTGGGCTGGGCCAGCCATTTTGCAGGCCTTGATTCGCTCGGTAAATAAAATATTTGTGCCTAAAGATCCGCAAATATGGATGGAGCCTTTAACCGCAAGAGAGCGCGAAGTCGCAATTTTGGCCTCTAATGGCAGCATGAATAAAGAAATTGCTCGAGACTTAGGTATTACAGAACGGACGGTGAAGTTTCACCTCAGCCTGATTTTTGAAAAGCTAAAAGTAAGCGATCGCTTGCAACTGGCTTTATTAGCGAAAGGGATACGCTAAACCCTAGCAAGACCAAGGCCTCGATTGAGGCCTTGGTCTTTTGTAATTCAGACCGTCGGTATATGCCTCTGTACTTGAGTACAGTAGGCAAGCCATTTGACAGAGACTAGCCTGAAGCTTAACTCATTCAACTGGTTGAACTATCATGGCCGAGCAAATTAGTGCAAGCAAACCTAATGCCACCGTTGTGCAAGTGACGGGGACCGTATTTTTGCGTGATGCAACAGGTAAGTCAGTGCCTTTGAAAGAAGGCCAGCAGTTGAATGAAAATGAAATCTTTGTAACCTCTGCAAATGGGCATGTGCAGTTATTGATGCCCAATGGCGAGTTGCTTGATGTCGGCGGGGATCGTACCGTCCAGCTTGACGCGCAAATGCTGGGTATTTCACCTGTTGATGCCGCTGCTGCTGCCATTGCAAATCTAGATGCCTCAACTAAAGATATTGCTGCTGCAATTGCGGGTGGCAAAGACTTA
Source organism: Janthinobacterium sp. (assembly GCA_025360045.1). Classification (GTDB taxonomy): domain Bacteria; phylum Pseudomonadota; class Gammaproteobacteria; order Burkholderiales; family Chitinibacteraceae; genus Iodobacter. Next base: position 93,668 of record JANYCY010000079.1, read on the forward strand.
TCCATCAGTGAAGAAGCGACTGCGGCCGGTTTGGGTGCTGGAGTAGGAGGAGAAGGTCATTCCTTTGTAGAGTTGACTCGTATCGCAGAAGGCGTAACGCCTCTGGCGTTTAACTTTGCTGGCGCGGATCTAGGCACGCCTAATTTACCTCCTCTTAACGGTGCAACGGTTCAGCCTGATATTGTACCCAGCCCTAATCCTGCCATCCTTGGCCCAGATGTGGTTAGTGGAGCAGAAGACGCACCCGTTGCAGGTAATGTGCTGAGCAATGACAGCGATGCAGATGGGCCTCTGACTGTCACGGGCTTTACTGTTGCTGGCTTTGCCGAAACAACGATTGCTGGCCAAACGGCCTCTATTCCTAATGTAGGCACGCTAACGATTGCGCCTAATGGTGATTTCACCTTCACCCCCGTTGCCAACTACAACGGCCCAGTGCCAGTAGTGACTTACAATGTGGTCGACCCAGTTGGCGGCACGGGCAGTAGCACCTTAACGCTAACGGTTACACCAGTTGAAGATCCGGCTAATCTGCAAGCAGATACTGCCACGCTGCTTGAAGATACCCCTGCCACGGGTAATGTGCTGAGTAATGATAGCGATCCTGATGGTGCATTAAGCGTGACTGGCTTTGCCATCGCTGGCCTGCCGGGAACCTTCACTGCAGGCCAGCTCGCTACTATTCCAGATGTCGGCACGCTGTTGATTGCCGCCAACGGCGATTACACCTTCACCCCCGTTGCCAACTACAACGGTCCCGTGCCGGCGGTTACTTACAATGTGGTCGATCCATTGGGTGGTACAGGTAGCAGTACCCTGACACTCACGATTACACCGGCTAATGATCCGGCTAATCTGCAAGCAGATAGCGCCACGCTGCTTGAAGACACACCCGCCACGGGTAATGTGCTGAGTAATGATAGCGATCCTGATGGTGCATTAAGCGTGACTGGCTTTGCCATCGCTGGCCTGCCGGGCACCTTCACTGCAGGCCAGCTCGCTACTATTCCAGATGTCGGCACGCTGTTGATTGCCGCCAACGGCGATTACACCTTTACCCCTGTTGCCAACTACAACGGCCCTGTGCCAGTAGCTACTTACAATGTGGTCGATCCATTGGGCGGCACGGGTAGTAGTACTCTGACTCTCACGATTACACCCGTTGATGATCCTGTTATTAGCCAGATTGAAGTGGGTAGTCTAGGTGCTGCGGACGATAATGTTGTTGAAGGCAATAATCTGGTCTTTAACGTCACCCTTAGTGCGGTTACAACTCAAGCAGAAACATATGCCTTTAGTTTAGGAGGCGGCTCAGCCAGTGCGGCGGATTACGGCACAGCGGTCTTCAGTAATGGCGTAACGTTCGACCCCGCGACCGGTTTAATCACCGTACCGGCAGGGGTTACGACCTTTGCAGTGACATTAGCAACGGTTGACGATTTGCTAGTCGAAGCCTCACCAGAGACAGTACCTCTCACTATTGGGGGGGTGAGCGTTACTGGTGGAATTCTGGATAACGATAGCCCAACCATTCGCAGTGTTGAGGCGGGCGCACCTGGAGTGGCTGATGACAATGTTAACGAAGGACTCGATTTAGTCTTTAACGTCGCGCTGAGCGCCACTACCAACAAAGCTGAAACATATAGTTTTAATCTAGGTGGTGGAACCGCGACGGCAGGCACGGATTACAACAGCACACTCACTAACGCCAGCTTTACGAATGGTGTGACCTACGACGCCGCCACTGGCAAAATCACCGTGCCAGCAGGCGTGACCGACTTTAGCGTCACCGTCCCTACCTTGAACGACACCATCAGTGGTGAACCGATAGAAACGGTGAACCTCACCATCGGTGGGCAACAAGGCATTGGTGGGATCATCGATATTACTAATCGGCCACCTGTTATTGGCAATGCCAGTGCCACAGTCTCTGAGGAAGGCTTATTAGGAGGGATTGCTGATACTACGGGTTCGCCTACAGATACAACGAATAGCACCGTTAGCACGGGCACGATTGCGATTAGTGATCCTGACAGCCCAATCTTAAGTACAACGCTCATTGCGCCAACAGACATTTTATCTTCTGGTGGGCATGCTCTGGTATGGAGTGGCAGCGGTACGCAAAATCTGGTGGGCAAGGTTGGCAGTACCACGATTGCCGAGATTCAGATCGACAATGCAGGTCATTACACCGTGACGCTAAAAGGGCCGATCGATCATCCTGTAAATAGCGTTGAGGATGTGAAATCCTTTAATGTTAGCGTTCAGGTATCAGATGGTAGCTTAAGCAGCACGGGTACCTTGACCGTTAAGGTTGAAGATGATGCGCCCGTTGGCCAAAGCAAGACCGCTGACGTCCAAATACCTAATGTCGATAGCAATTTAATCCTGACTATTGATGTGTCAGGCAGCATGGGGGACGCCAGCGGGATTGCTGGTAAAACAAGGCTGCAGGTTGCTAAGGAAGCCATTACCAAGCTAATTGATGATTACGATGTCTTGGGTGACGTTAAAGTCATGCTGGTTACTTTTAGTTCTTCTGCAGCTACTCAGCAAAGTGGCGGGCAAACATGGATGAGTGTGGGTGAAGCCAAAGCTATTTTGGCCAACCTCATTGCCGATGGTGGGACTAATTATGACGCTGCCGTTGGGCAGGTGATGACGCATCATGCTGACGCAGGCAAGATTGTAGGAGCTCAGAATATTGGCTATTTCTTCTCTGATGGCGCGCCTAATCCAGGTTTAGAATTAGATGCGAATGAGACCCTCGCTTGGACTAATTTCTTAAATGCACAAGACATTAACTCTTTGGCGCTGGGCTTGGGGACGGGAGTAACGGCCACCAATCTAAATCCGCTTGCTTACAATGGTACGAGCACTGGAACTGAGGCCAATGCCATCATCGTGACTGATTTGGCGCAATTACCACCTATTCTGCGTGACACGATCGTAGTCCCTAATTCGGGCGATTTAACGGGCGGTGTTATTTCGGGCGCGTCATCAGGCTTCGGTGCTGATGGTGGTCATATGAACGATATTACGGTTGATGGGGTGAAATATACCTTTGATGTGGCACACAATTCAGTTGTGACTACCGCCGCTGCTGGCACTTACACCTTTGATGCGGTAACTCACCAATTAAAAGTGAACACCGTATTGGGTGGGCAATTTGCAATTGATATGGATGATGGCAAGTACACCTATACCCCTCCGGTTCTTAAAACATCAGGTTCTAGCGAAAACATTGGCTTTACTTTAATTGATAACGATGGCGATCTGGACACCTCTAATAGCCATCTTACAATCAATATTGTGCCACCCGCTCAAGGCAGTACTTTGCAATTGACTGCTTCAACAACGGCGATTGCTGATGCTACACGTGGCTTGCATGGTGAATTCTTTGGCTACAACAATGATCCAGATAAGAGCACGGGCATCACGTACAACGTGCAAACCCAAGATAATACAGTGGGCAATCTCGACAATATCAGTGATATCACCTCGGTGATTAATGGCCGTCAAGGTAGCAATATTGTGGGCACTCAAACTGAGGCCAGTGCCTTGGCTAGTGATGCCACCTTTATTGCCGATGCCATTAAATATGGTGTTACACCAACGGTAACTGGCAACTTGGGGACTAATAATGCGGTAACAGCAGGCTCGGCCATTACTGCAGGTAATCTGTATAACTTCCTTGGCGCAAATAACGCAGGGGCCGATACGGCTGGGCTTGCGGCAACCAGTACCTTTGGGAACACCACGGATTCGATTATGCGTATGGTGGGGGGGGCTTATTTTGCGGCAGGCACTTACGATATTCGCGTCTATGCGGATGATGGTTTCCGTATCGCGGTTGATGGGCTGTCCGTATTTGAATACAACGCCAACCAGCCTCCAACCACACGGGTACAAACCGGCGTGGTGATGAGCGAAGGGATGCACAATCTTGAAGTACTGTATTGGGAGCAGGGGGGTAATGCGGCTTTAAAAGTTGAATTTAAGCCATCTGGTTCTGCCGATAGTGCTTATGTCACCCTTGGGATTGATGACATGGCCTTGTTCCATGGCACACAAGCACCTGTGTTGAGTGCGCTGCAAGATATTATCGAAGACCCAAGCAATAATGGGCATTACCTCGTTCGTAGCGGGCAAGAGGTAACGGGGACCAATCTATCTGACACGATTACCGGCTCGGCTGGCCGCGATATTATTCATGGCGGCGCAGGCAATGATGTGATCAACGCAGGAGCTGGGGCCGATCGCTTAGATGGTGGGGCGGGTGACGATACCTTAACGGGTGGTCTAGGTGCGGATACCTTCTCTTGGGCGCTGGCAGATAAGGGTTCCGTGGGGGTTCCGGCGGTTGATAAAATTACTGATTTTTCAACAGCGAGTTATAACGCGGGTGGAGATAGGCTGGACTTGAAAGATCTCTTGCAGGGCGAAAACCACACGAGTAATACGGGCAATCTGACTCAGTACCTACACTTCGAGAAATCAGGTACGGATACGATTATCCATGTCAGCAGCGCGGGGGCTTATACAGGGCCGTTTAATTCAGGAGCCGATGATCAGCGGATTGTTCTGTCGGGAGTGGATTTAACCAGTAATGGTAGCTTGGCGGATGCGGCAATTATTCAAGATTTGCTTAATAAGGGTAAGTTAATTACTGATTAAGCCACGTAAATAAGGCCAGCATTGCTGGCCTTATTTATTGATGGTTTTGAAGTTCTAATTAAATTGTTATGCCGGAATGTTGTTATTGGGAAATTCAGTGTAAATGTTGAATTTCCACCACCGACAACAATCCTCAAGTGGGTATGACGATCATATTCTTAGCTTAATGGGGCACTGGCAATCGGGCCGCTTAAGCCATTAATACCTAGTGTTTTCAGCATTTCCCATTCGTTTTTAGTTTGAACACGCTCGGCAATGGTGATTAAACCATGGCCTGAGGCGATGCCAGTAATGGCTTTTACTAGGTTTTGATTGCCAAGGTGCTGATCAATTGCCTGAATAAAACTACCATCGATTTTTAAGTAATCGAGTTGCAGTTCGTAAAGCTGCGGGATGCTACCAAAGTGGCGGCCAAAGTGTTTAATACCGATTTTGCAGCCTAAAGGACGAACTTTCTGAGCGAAGTTAGCCAGAGCCGTTATTTCATCTCTAAAACCAAATTCATTCACTTCAAACCATAAACGGCTTGCCGAGTTTTTGTGTTGCTGCAAGATGCTGAGCAGCTCTTCAATAAATTTCTCGTCCGCAATCGATTTAGCTTCCAAGTTGACCGCCAGCTGAGCGTCGTGCAATTTTAGCTCGGCGCAGGCAAGACGGATGGATTCTAAATCGAGGGTATTGCTCATGCCCAAGCGGCTAATAAAGGGCATAAACGTGCCCGCAGTCAGCAATTCATTCGTTTCTGGGTGGCGTAAGCGCAGCAATAGTTCACGGTGCAAGGGTTGGCCATCAATCAAAATAGCTGGGAAAGAAGCCAATTCGAAACTGTGATTTTTAAAGGCTTTTTGCAGCAAGGGCTGCCAATCTTGGGCGGGTAAGGCTTGATTTGCGCTGGCGCTGCTGACATGGCCTGTGCCATTGGCTCCGCTGCTTTCGGCTTGGGCAAGTGCTTGATCTGTGCCAGCTAATAATTGGCTGATGCTGTCATTATGGTGGTAAGTCGCAATACCAATGGCGGCCAAATCATCGGCATCGGTTAATTCATGCTGGCGTAGCTCCGCTAAGCCTTGGTGTAGCTCTTTGGCTAAATCGAGGCCTTGCTGCCTATCTAAGCCAGGGGCAAGCAAGGCAAAATCCGCACCATTGAGGCGGGCGACTAAGCGATCAGGTTCTTGCCCGGTCAGGGAGGCGAGTTGCCCTGCGGCCATTTGCAGAAATTGGTCGGCACGCTCGCGTCCTAAGCGTCGATTCACCTCGGCCAAATTATGTAAGCGCATAATCAGCAAAATCCCACTGGGGGCGGCTTCATCATCTTCTAAAGCTTGTGACAAACGTCCCATAAAAAAGCTGCGGTTAGGCAATTGGGTGAGGGCATCGCGGTTGGCTTCACTGCGCAGCGCATCAATGCGGGCTGCTTGCTCAGAAAACATGGTTTTTACACGACTCACCATGGTGTTCATGGCGTTTACAACGCTTTTTAATTCTTTATAACGGGGCTCAGGAATGGTAATAAAGCGTCGTTCACTAATGGCCTCGGCCTGCTCAACCATTTGGGTGATCGGCTTTTTAACCCAATTCAATAAAAACTGTAAACCCGCGCCGCAAACCAAGCCTGCACCAATAATCCACACAAATAAGCGCATTGCGCCTTCCCAGAGGGCTTGGTAAGCAAAGCGTGAGTGTGCGACCACGGTAACTGTGCCTGCTTGCTTCCAGCCATCGCTGACTTGTGCTTTACCAAAGGCAATTTGCAAAGGAAACATTTTGACGAACCAATTAGGCACGCCATCGGCCTTATCGCTATTTTTACGCTCGACTAAGGTTTTGCCGTGATTATCGCTAAAGCGGATTAATTCAAAGTGCCCTGTATCAAATAGGGCGGCCACATTCAGCTCGATGGTGGCGGGATCTTTGCTTTGCTGCGACATTGAAAGCGCTAAGGAAGAGGCATTGTCATTACTTTGCGTAAAGAGCTGTTGCTCTAAATAGCCACGTGCAGTGAACACACTCACAATAAAGCTACCGGCAAAGGACACCAAGGTAGCCAGAATAATCATCATCCAGAGCTGGCGAAAGAGTGACATGGTATTTCCTAGAGCTGGGTATTTATTCGGGACTTCAATACCCGTTGAATAAAATGGTTTATTTGGCCTTGGCCATATTATTTCATTAACGTTTAATCTGCTTCATAGCCTTCGGCTTTCATTTTGGAAATCAGATCTTTCCAGCGCGATAATTTATCAACAGGGCCAGTTGGTTGCGCTGCCACTCCCGTAAAAATGCCATCACTATTAAAACTAAATACTGGGGTTAAATCAGGCCGACGTGAGGCGGGGCGAATATCGTTGAGTAGATTATCAAGGACTAAAGGTTCGGCGTCTGTAGTGGCGTAGTAAGTGAGTACCATATGGGCTTGGCTCACATTGCTAGAGGCACCACCAATTTTGGCTTTTACATAAGTAAGTCGAAGTTTTTCTTTTGCAACACCCAGCTCTTTAAGGCTGAAATATTTAACAATCGCAAAATCCTCGCAATCTCCAGCACCTTTGCCTATGGTTTCAAGTGGGGTTGCCCAATAATCGGGTGCATTCCAGATTGTTTGATCATCGCCAAATTGAACTCGGCGATTAAAAAAGTCATTGATACGTTTTAATTTATCTGGCTCAGATGCGCTGCGTGCTTCATTAATTAAGGTTTGCCAATCATTAAATAAACGAACAGGTGTTTGGCCCCAGCGCTGGATAAGAGATTTCTGTAAGCGATCAAAATCAAGGCTAGATGCAGCATGTAGGGCAAGGGATGCGCAGATCAATAGCCAAAATAATGATCGTTGTAAGCAAGTGGAGTGGAGTTGATGCATGGGTCTACAAGTTGTAGGAAGCTTTTCTTATATTGGTTTAACTAATGCAAATTGTCCAACTTACAATTGATAAAACAGATGGCAGAAAGTAAGTAGGTGTGATTATAATTTCTTTACATGCAAAATAAAATGATTCAGCCTTCGTGGTTGACTATATCTAATAATAAGCATTACCTGCGGACTATACGGGATAAATACTATGAATCTGAAACTGTGTTTGGCGATTGCTTTGGCTTTCAGTGCAATCGGTGTGCAGGCAGCATTACCTGCCACATTGCAAGATGCTGCGGAGAGGGCGATTACAAATAACCCTGAATTACGCGCTCGCTGGTTTGAGTTCCGAGCTTCAGCCGAAGATGTTTCTGCTGCTCGTGGCGGTTATTTGCCACAGGTGGATTTTCAAGCTTACGCTGGGCGTGAGTGGGAAAAACGCCCTACAGGCGATACCGGTGGTTTTAATCATCCAGGCGCTACGCTCACTCTGCGCCAAATGTTATTTGATGGCTTTGCTACTAGCAATGAAGTGCAGCGCTTAGGTTATGCAAGGCTCACGCGTTATTACGAATTGCTTTCTTCTTCTGACCAAATTGCTTATGAAGCAGTGCGGGCTTATCAAGATGTGCTGCGTTATCGCGAGTTGGTTGCCTTGGCGCAAGACAACTATGCTCTGCACAAAGAAATTTTGGGGCAAATTGAAGAGAAAGTGAAAGCAGGTGTAGGACGAGGCGTGGACTTAGAGCAGGCTTCTGGTCGCTTAGCCTTGGCTGAATCAAATTGGCTGACTGATTTATCTAATTTGCACGATGTATCTGCGCGTTTCCAACGAATTGTAGGTGATGCCCCAGCGGCAACGCTGGCTCCTGCTCTGGATTTACGCGCGGCCTTGCCTAAAGAAGGCAATATTGCTTTAGCGACTGCCCTAAAACAAAATCCTGGTTTTTTGTCCGCGGTTTCAAATATCCGCTCTGCTCGTAGTGATGCAGAAACACGTAAGTCAAATAATTATCCAAAATTAGAGCTAGTGGCCAAACAAGGCATCGATCGTGATCGGGATAGCATTAATGGCACCTTTCAGGATCGCACTATTCAGCTAAGCTTAAATTACAACTTGTTTAGTGGTGGACGAGATAGTGCTCGCACCCGTGGCGCGGTAGAAAAATTAAATACTGCTTATGAGCTGCGTGATAAAACATGCCGTGATATTCGCCAAACTACGCAAATTGCTTGGAATGATGTGCGCCGCTTGAATGAGCAAATGACCTTCCTCGATCAGCATCAGCTCTCTACCGAAAAAGCCCGTGATGCTTATCGTAAGCAGTTTGATATTGGCCAGCGTACCTTATTAGATTTATTAGATACCGAAAATGAGTTATTTACGGCCAAGCGCTCAGTTGTTGCGGCTGTTTATGATTTAAAAACGTCTGAAGCAGGTGTGTTGACGCAAACGCATCAATTGCTAGCCGCTCTGAAGCTCGCCCCTTTGGAAGCAACGGTGCCAGAAGAACTCAGCGATAATCAGATGGATGATGAGCGTATCCGTTGCAGCGCTGAAATGCCCGCGGCTTACAATATGGATAGAGCGGCGGCAATGGCTAATCGACCACCTTTAGTGCCTCCTACCGTCGTTGCTGCGCCTGAAGCAGGTAAAACAGTCGCTCCAGTGAGTAAAGAGCTGAAGCAATTTGGCGATGATCTGGCTGATAAATGGTCGAAAGCATGGGCAGAGAAGCGGTTTGATGACTACCTCGCGTTTTACGCCGATAGTTTTGTACCTAGCAATGGGATGAGCGTGGCTAAATGGAAAGAATTCCGCCGTACTCGTGTTGCTAAACAAGGCGATTTAACTATTACCTTAGATAAAATCAAGCTGAAGCAAATTAGCGAAACACAAGCAGAAGCCAGCTTTAGCCAAAGCTACAAGTCTCAAGACTATACCGATATCGTAGAGAAGACGCTCGAAATGGTGAAGCAGGGTGGGCAGTGGAAGATTAAAGCTGAAAAAGTAACCAGCGGTAAAACCTATTAAAGTTTGTAGTGTTTAAATCTTAAATGGGCCTTCTTAGAAGGCCCATTTTTTTGCGTATAGTTTTTAGTTGGAAGCGCATTTTGCATGTCGCCGACTCAGCTGCTGTAATTCTAGCAAGGGTTTTCATTGGCCTAAGGAGGTACTCCACTGTGCTGTGCCATCGATTATCTAGTCAGTTTTTATATGGATGAATACTTGCTCTTCTTTCCTTCGACTTAGTGATCTATAAAGAAATAGCTCGTTATTAGGGACGAGCTGTGTGGAGGCTGCTCATGGCGGACATTGCTGCTGAATTGCAAAACACGGTCTTGATTAATGAAAATATCAAGATGGTGATTTGGAATTGCTTTGAAATTAATTTAATGGGCTTGAACGCGATTTTATTAGCCAAAAGGGCTGGTCGGATGGCGCGTGGCTTTGGTGTTATTTCTGGTGAGTTGCGTGAATTATCTTTGCAACTGCAAGGCAGTATGAATCGGCTAAGTAGTGCTAGCCAAGATATGCTGGCTGAATCGTCACAGAGTATGACGCAAGAACGGCGTAGCCAAATGCTGGCACAAACTTCGGAGTTATCCGCAGAAAATACGACCTATTTGGCTGAAACACTGGGGCGCAATAGAAAAGCTGCAGATGATCATTCTGAACGCTTACGCATGGTGCATCAACGCTTGGCGGAATATATTGATGAAGCTTACCAAGCCTGTGTTTTTGGTGTGGTGATTGCGCGTGCAGCCAGAATTGAATCGGCGTATTCAGGCGAGCATTCTAATGTTCTGGCCGAGTTATCTAATGATTTTGCTCGAAAAGTCGATTCTATCGTGCCAAGGTTGGAAGAACTGCGGCGTATCTCTGGGAAGATGAAATGAAAAAAGCGCAAATATTATTTGAGCAAGATGATCATCGATGGTTTGCTATTTCACGAGATCCCGAGCGGCCCAATCATTTAATTGATACTAATGAATATGTGATTAGTAATGGGGATGAGGCTTTAATTACCGATCCGGGCGGCTTAGAGATTTTCCCTTCCGTATTTTCTGCGGTTAGTACAGTGATCGATCCGCGCTTAATTCATAGTATTTTTTCATCCCACCAAGATCCCGATGTGATTTCGTCTTTGGCTCTTTGGTTGGAATTCAACCCAGAAATGAAATGCCATATTTCTGGCTTATGGGCGACCTTTGTTCCGCACTTTGGTGGATCAGCCAATACGATGACCGCCATTCCCGATCAGGGCAGTGAGATTGTGGTGGGCAGTGCACACCTGAGTACAATTCCTGCACATTATTTGCATTCTTCTGGAAATTTTCATTTGTACGATCCACGCGCTCAAATTTTGTTTTCTGGCGATGTGGGGGCGGCCTTGCTGCCTGATAGTAATAGTGATTTATTTGTGAGCGATTTTGATCGGCATATTCGATTTGCAGAAGGCTTTCATAAACGCTGGATGGGATCGAATAGTGCGAAGCGGGTTTGGTGTGAAAAAGTAGCCAGCTTGAAAATTGATATGCTCTGCCCGCAGCATGGCTCGGTTTATGCTGGTGAAGACGTAGAGCGATTTATCAATTGGTTTGATGAGCTGCATGTAGGGTTGTATTGATAGCAATGACGTCAAAGGAATTTTATCTGGGGGCTAGAAATGCGTGCATTCAGCCCCCATTTCAATTTCTTACCCCATAAAGCAATGCAAGGAAGATGATGAGTATCACTGTTAATGGCGTTGAAATTACCGATGCAATGATCGAAGCCGAAAGCCAACACCATCAAGATGCACCGTCTGCACTGGATGCCACGATTCAAGAACTCATCTTGCGTGAGCTCTTGCTGCAACGTGCTGCTACGCTGGCCATTGAAGCCAGTACGCCAGAAGAAACCATCGGTTTATTGCTGCAAACTGAAGTCAAGATTACCGATGCGGATGAGGCGGCTTGTCAGGAATATTACGACAATAATCCACAGTCTTTTGTACGTGGTGAAATGGTTGAAGGCAGCCATATTTTGTTCAAGCCAAGCGAAGAGTCTTCTGTAGAAGCCATTCGTGAAACAGCTAATGCTGTGTTGGCCGAAGTAAAAGCCAACCCAGAAAAATTTGCCGAATTAGCACTCCAGCATTCGGCTTGTCCATCGGGCCAAAAAGGCGGTGAATTGGGCCAATTTGGCCGTGGTCAAATGGTGCCAGAATTTGAACATGCCGTTTTTAGCTTGAATGCCGGTGAAGTGGCTGCAGATTTGGTAGAAACTCAGTTTGGTCTGCACATTATTCGTGCAGGGGAAAAAATCGCAGGTGCAACGGTTGCTTTTGATGAAGTTAAAGCCAAGTTGGCTGAATTTTTAAGCGATGTAGCGACACGCCGCGCGATGAATCAGTACCTGCAAACTTTGGTCGATGCCGCCAAAGTTGAAGGCTATACCTTGCCAGGTACAGAGCCAGCAGCAGCTTAAAAAGTAAGCACCTACGTCTTAGACGTAAGTTATAAAATGGCCAGCATAGCTGGCCATTTTCAATTTAAAGCACAGATGAGCGCCGTTTTTTACTGCGTTAAATGGCATAAAAACATAAATTTCACGAGTAATCACCAGAGAAGTGTGATTTATGCCGCAGATTATTGGATAATCAGCCCGTCTCTTGCTGGGGTAAACCCTTATGTCCGATTTGCATCAGTTTATTGAAGGCTTTCGTGAATTCCAACAGCAATACTTTGCTGGCGAAACTGCTTTGTTTGACCGTTTACGTGCAGGCCAGACACCAACCACCGTGTTGATAGGCTGCTGTGATTCCCGTGTTGACCCCGCCATCCTGACTCAATGTGCGCCTGGCGAGATGTTTATTATTCGCAACGTGGCCAATTTAGTGCCCCCTTTTGAGCAGGGTACTACCAATCAAGGGGTATCTGCAGCACTGCAATACGCTGTTACTGTGCTTAATGTTAGCCGTATTGTGGTGCTTGGGCATAGCCATTGTGGTGGTATTAAAGGGCTGATGGATAGCTCGGACATTGTAGAAAAAGATGATTTTCTTGGCCGCTGGATTCATATTGCCAGCAAGGCCAAAGAGCGTGTTCTAGAACAACTGCCTAATGCCGAAAAATCGATCCAGTATCGTGCCTGTGAGCTAGAAGCGATTCGAGACTCCCTAAATAATCTGACCACTTTCCCATGGATTAAAGAGCGCTTAGGCACCGATGCCCTGAGCGTGCATGGTTGGTTCTTTGATTTTGAGCATGGTGCCTTGCTAGGGTTTGACGAAGAAAGCAGGCAATTTCAGCCGCTGGTCAGTGCTTTAGCAGCTCAAGACTTTTCCATCGAGATTTAATTGATCGTCCCCCAAACCCACACTCAGCGTGTTGTAGCTATTGCCGGCTGGTCGGGCAGTGGTAAAACCACGCTGATTGAAAAGCTACTGCCCGAGCTAGCACGGCTGGGCCTCGCCGTGAGTGTGATCAAGCATACTCATCATGCGGTGCAGTTTGAGCCGGAAGGCAAAGACACCTCGCGTTTTCGCGCGGCAGGCGCGGGTGAAGTGTTGTTGGCATCGCCACAAGGCTTTGCCCTGCTGCATACGGGCGCTCTGCCACTCCATGAGTTGCTGGCTCGCTTAGCACCGGTGGATTTAGTCTTGGTCGAAGGTTTTAAAGCGGCCGCGATTCCTAAAATAGAAGTTCGTCGTGCCAGCCATCCTGCTTTAGCGGATGAACATGTCATTGCCATCGCCAGCGATTTTTCACTGGACAGCCATCTACCTATTTTCGATCTTAACCAAGCTGCAGAGATTGCAGCGTTTATTGCTGCGAGATGTCATGCTGGATTTTGATAGCGCTTTATCCCAATTATTAGCACAAGCCCGTGTGAGCGCTGCCGTTGAAACTTTGCCATTAAATCAAGCCTGTGGCCGCGTCTTGGCGGAAGATATTGTTTCGCCAATAGCTGTGCCCGCCTTTGATAATAGCGCGATGGATGGCTACGCCCTGAATGTGGGAGAGGCTTGGCCTGCTGATTTTGCGCTGGTGCAGCGAATTGCCGCTGGTGAAGTGGGGCAAGCGCTTGGCGAGGGGGACGCAGCAAGGATTTTTACTGGCGCGCCTATTCCAAGCGGCGCTAATGTGGTGGTGATGCAAGAAGACTGCCGCTGTGAAGATGGGCGGGTGTTGATCGCCCAAGAGGTAATGCGAGGGGCCAATATTCGCCTGCGGGGTGAGGATATTCAGACTGGCATCGTGATTTTGCCTGCGGGTACTCGCTTGAGTGCGGCTGCCATTGGTTTAGCCGCATCGATAGGCGTAGCAGAGCTGCAAGTGAAGCGGCGACTAAAAGTGGCGCTACTCTCAACCGGCGACGAGTTGGTGGAGCCGGGCCAGCCGCTCACGGCCGGTAAGATTTATAACTCTAATCGCTATGCTATCACCGCATTACTGGACGATTGCATCATGACTGATTTGGGTATTGTTCCCGATGACGCGGCGCTGACTAGCGTTATTTTGGCACGGGCCGCCAAAGATCATGATGTGCTGATTACGTCAGGCGGCGTGTCGGTGGGCGAAGAAGACCATGTTAAAGCTGCAGTCGAGCAGCTTGGCAGTTTGAGTTTATGGAAAATTGCAATTAAACCTGGCAAGCCATTTGCCTATGGCCGGATTGGTGAATGCGATTTTATTGGCTTACCGGGTAATCCTGTTTCTAGCTTTGCGACCTTCCTGTTACTGGTACGCCCATTTCTATTAGCAAGGCTGGCTTGTTTGAATCTAGAGCCACAGCGTTTTAAATTAACAGCCGCATTTGATTGGAAAAAACCGGGTAATCGCCGCGAATTTTTGCGTGGCAGATTAAATGCCAATGGGCAGGTGGAGATTTATCCACAACAAGGCTCAGGAGTATTAACCTCACTGGTATGGGGGACTGGCTTAGTAGATATCGCGGTAGGTGAAACAATTAGCGCAGGGGATACGGTTCATTTTATTCCCCTGAATGCCATGCGTTAAATGAAGTGTTTAAGTGCTATGCTGTAATTTATTCCATTTAAGTAAGACTCGAATTAATTACGGGATCTTGATATGAAAATAAACCTTCGGCGTTGTTTTTTACTTAGCTTACTTTACATCATGACACTGCCTGCTTTTGCGGGAGGTTTTGATTTACTGTCAGAGCGTGATGCCTCGGGTGGCTTAAAAGAAGCACTCATGCAAGGCGTGATCAATGCCACTTTGCAGCTGAGTAAAACCGATGGCTTTTTAGCTAATGATAAAGTGCGAATTCCCCTGCCCGATGCAATGCGTCAGGCCGAGCCGGTGCTGCGTACTTTAGGTATGGGCCAGCCCTTAGATGAATTACAAACATCGATGAATCGCGCTGCAGAGGCTGCCGTACCAAGAGCCAAGCAATTACTCATTAATGCGGTTAAAAAAATGAGCGTGCAAGACGCAAAAAATATCCTTTTGGGCGGCGAGGATGCTGCCACCCAATATTTTAAACAGGCCAGCCAAGCACCGCTCACCGAGCAATTTTTACCTATCGTGCGGCAAACCACGTCAAAGCTGCAATTAGCTGAGCAATATAATCGTCTGGCCAGCAAAGCTGCGGGCTTGGGCTTAGTTAAAGCAGAAGATGCAACAGTGGAGCAATACGTAACGCGTAAAGCTTTGGATGGTTTATATCTGGTGATTGCAGATGAAGAGCGCGCCATTCGCCAAGATCCACTGGCTGCAGCTGGAAAACTAGCTAAAAAAGCCTTTGGTTTATTACCGAATTAAAGAATATGCGGCAGGTATTATTTAATTTAATGTTCGCTCAATATTTTTAGAATGATTTATCTAATGAAATACTTGTAATAGGTCGTCAATCCATGATTCGTGTTTTATATTTTGCTCGGCTACGTGATGTATTTAATTGCAGCGAAGAAACACTGCCTGAGCCCGCCACCGTGGATGCTTTGCTGGCTATTTTGGCTGATCGTGGTGGTGTGTGGGCTGATGAATTATTAGGCAATAAAGTATTTAGAGTCGCGATTAATCAAGAAATGGCCAGCCTTAGCGATGAGATCCCTGCTGGGGCCGAAGTGGCGATTTTTCCGCCGGTAACGGGGGGATGATGAGCGACATCCGAATTCAAGTACAAAACGCTGATTTCGATTTTGCCGCCGAATACGCTCGCTTTGATGGCAATGCGGCAATGGGTGCAATCGTGGCGTTTGTTGGGCGGGTAAGGGATTTGGATGGCAGCATTAGCGCCATGAGCCTTGAGCATTATCCGGGCATGACAGAAAAATCGCTGGCAAAAATTGTGGACGAAGCCTGTGGCTACTGGCCTTTGCAAGCGGTGACCGTGATGCATCGGGTGGGGGATTTGCAGGCTGCGGAGCAAGTTGTGTTGGTGCTTACCGCTTCAGCACATCGCCAAGCTGCGTATGAATCGAATGCATTTATTATGGATTTTCTAAAAACTCAAGCGCCTTTCTGGAAAAAAGAAGGCAGTGGCGCTTGCCTAAAATGGCTTGATGCACGAGAGAGCGACAAAGACGCGCTTGATCGCTGGCAGTATTTGAGGGCAGCAGTATGATTTTGGATACAGAGCACATTGTGCGGGTGTCTACCGCTTCGGCGCATCGCCAAGCCGTGTATGAATCGAGGACAGCAATATGATTTTGGATGCAGTCATTCTGGCTGGCGGTGAAGGGCGTCGCATGGGGGGGCGCGATAAGGGCTTGGTCGAGTTGTCCGGCCGCCCCTTGGTGGAGTGGAGCTTAGAAGCCTTATCGCGGCAAACACGGCCAGTCGATCATATTTTGATCTCTGCAAATCGTAATTTGCCTGATTATGCGCGTTTTGGCTCACCTGTTTTGCGTGATGTGTATCCTGGCCACCCAGGGCCTTTAGCGGGTATTCATTCCGCCCTATTGGCGTCTCCTGCCAAGTATCTATTGGTACTGCCCTGCGATGTGCCGTTTTTACCTGCCGATTTGGTCGAGAAATTATTGGCGTGTATCGAGCAAGATGAGACACAGGTGGTGGTTGCTCGCACGCCAGATGGCCAAATTCACCCGACGATTTGCTTGTTGCGCCACGATATTCTGCCCTCATTAATGGATCGACTCTCTAGGCAAGAGCTTAAGCTATCTGCTTGGCAAGAAAGCTTAGATTTAAAATATGTCGATTTCCCTGATTTAGCTTTTCCCAACTTAAATACTCAGGATGATTTGGCCGCCTGCGCGGCACGTTTGTCTGGGGTAGACACCATTCCTATGCCCTATCGAGCAACCGATCAAATTCAAACCATCAGTGATACAGGCCTCACTCATTTTAACGCCAATGGTGAAGCACATATGGTGGATGTGGGGAGCAAGGTAGATAGCCACCGCATTGCACGCGCCGTGGGTGAGATTCGGATGCTGCCGACCACCTTGCATTTAATTGAAACCGGCAGCCACAAAAAAGGCGATGTATTAGGCGTGGCGCGGATTGCAGGAATTATGGCGTCGAAACGCACGGCCGATTTAATCCCTCTTTGCCATCCCATTCCGCTCACCAGCGTGAGTGTCGATTTCACGATTGATCGAGCGGGCAGCTTAGTCCGTTGTGAAGTAAAGGCCGAAACGGTGGGGCGTACAGGGGTAGAAATGGAAGCGCTTACCGCCTTGAATGTTGCGCTCCTTACCATTTACGATATGTGCAAGGCCGTGGATCGTGGCATGGTGATGTCGCAGATCCGTCTTTTAGAAAAACAAGGTGGTAAATCAGGGCACTGGCAGGCTGGCCATACGGTTTAATTTTTTCGTGGTGGGCGCAAGAGCTACTGGCCCACCCGCTAAAGCGTATGTTATGCAAGCCCCAAAAATGCGCTTTTGCTAAAGGCCACGCCAATAATATAGGCAAAGGTCAGTACTGAAGCGACTAAGGCACAGGCGCGGATCGTTTTGGTTTTACCGCGTTTAAGTGCAATCGTCCCGAGTACGATATATACCAGCAAGCCAACAACCTTGGCGCCCAGCCATGCTTTTGGCCCCGGATACATCATCGCCAAGCTAATCGCGCTGATCAAAAGCGCGGTATCGATGATATGCGGGGCGATGCGGAAAAAACGCTGCTGCAAGCGTGCAGAATCAGCCAGCATCAAGCCTCCACGGATTAAAAACAGCCCGAGGCTTAGGGTAATAAACAGCATATGCAGATGTTTTACAGCAAGATATTCCATCGTGAGGGCGCTCTCGTGCGAAAATGGTAGGTTCTGCATCTTAATGGCTTCTGCTTACATTGAGTATTGCGATTAATTGTTATTAAATTAATTGATGCTTATTTGCCGTCATTAAAGAAGCGGTGTACCTGCCGAGCATTTTAGCCAAGCATGGACAGTGGAATGAAAGGATAAAGTTTATGGAAGAATTACGTTTATCAAAGCGCTTAGCCGAACTAGGCCTTTGCTCGCGCCGTGAGGCCGATGAATATATTGCTAAGGGCTGGGTAAAAGTCGATGGCGTGGTAGTGGATGTGTTGGGCAGCAAGGTTTTGCCTAGCCAAGTGGTGAGCCTAGAGCCCGCCGCAAAAGCCACGCAAGCAGGGCGTGTGACCATTTTGATTAATAAGCCGGTGGGCTATGTGTCTGGCCAAGCTGAAAAAGGCTACACCCCTGCGGTGGCGCTGGTGGTGCCTGATAATCATTGGGAAGGCGACACCAGTGGTATTCGCTTTGTGCCCCCGCATATGCGTGATCTAGCGCCAGCTGGCCGTTTGGATATTGATTCGGTTGGCCTTTTAGTGCTGACGCAAGATGGCGTAGTGGCTAAAACGCTGGTGGGCGAGAATTCGCACGTTGAAAAAGAGTATTTAGTCCGTGTGGAGGGGCAATTGAGCAGCGAAGGCATGAAAAAACTCAATCATGGTTTAAGCCTCGATGGTAAAGCGTTGAAGCCTGCTCGGGTAAGTTGGCAAAATGAAAACCAGCTGCGCTTTATTTTGCGCGAAGGTAAAAAGCGCCAGATTCGCCGTATGTGTGAATTAGTCGGTTTAGAAGTGGTGGGCTTAAAGCGTATCCGCATTGGCCGCGTCTTACTGGGTGATTTGCCGCCGGGCAAGTGGCGCTATTTATCGGCTACGGAGAAATTCTAATGTTGCGTGCTCTGGTTTTAGTTTTGCTCAGCGGCATGGTATACGCTACGCCCAATGACATCACTGGCCCTTATCAATGCAAGACGGGAACATCGTTTTACGTGACCTCGAGTGCCGATATGGCGCAGGTTCGCTTGCGAGTTGATGGCCGTATCTATGATTTGGATGAGCAACGCAAGGCCAGTGGCGCTGCTTGGGGTAATGGCGAATGGCTGTGGTGGACTAAGGGCAGCGATAGCTTTTTAGAGCGCAACGACATCATCGTTGCTCAAGATTGCCTGAAGAAATCGGTGCATTAATGTTGCGTGTAGATGTTTTATTGGTAGAGCAGGGGCTCGCCCCTTCTCGTACGGCAGCACAAGGAATGATTGATGCTGGCCGTGTTAGCTGCGCGGGCAAGGTGGTGACTAAGGCTAGTCAGAAGCTTGCTAAAGATCTGCCGCTGCTTGTGGCGAGCGACGAGAGCGATCGCTTTGTTTCACGTGGTGGATTTAAATTGGCGGGCGCTTTAGAGCAGGCCGGTGTGGATGTGGCCGGCTGGCAAGTGCTCGACGTGGGGATTTCTACGGGAGGCTTTACGGATTGCCTGCTGCAAGCAGGCGCGCGCAAAGTAATTGGCGTGGAAGTCGGCCATGGACAGCTTCACCCAAGGCTGCTCAGCGACGCCAGAGTGGTGCAGTTTGAGGGCGTCAATGCCCGCCATTTAGTGCCCGAGCTGATTGCCGAGGTGCAAGATGGGCCGCTGCAACTGATTGTGGGCGATGTATCGTTTATCTCGCTGACCTTAATCCTGCCCGCACTACGCGCCATGTTGCAGCCGCAAGCCACACTGCTGTTTTTGGTAAAGCCGCAGTTTGAAGTAGGCAAAGCCGGCATCGCCCGTGGCGGCATCGTAAAAGATGAAAGCCTTTACGCTCAAGTTGAAGACAAAATAAAAACAGCCGCGACAGCGGCTGGATTTATAGTTCAAAATTACTTCGCCAGCCCAATCACAGGCGGCGATGGCAATCGTGAGTTTTTTATTCATGGTATAGCAAATTGAAACTACACCAATAACTTGTGAATCATTCTAATGATCCCTTTTACTCGGCGAGAGTTGACACGTGCATGGCGAGATGCTCAAAGTGCTTCACAGGCAGAGTGTCGAGGCAATCCACACAGATTATTACTTTTTTATGCTGCGGAATGTGGATTAAAGGCTGTGTATTTGAAGCAAAATAGTCTTGAATTTATTGACGGAGAGGTTGGACGTCAATTAAGTCATGATCTAAATCGTGTAATGGGGCTCTTACGTATTTCTAATGCGTATTTTTTACCTAGTGGTTTAAAGCTCCCTCCTATCAAACAGAAAGATAGAGTAGAAAAACAACGAAATTGTGAGGTGGGTGAATTAAATCAAGTGTGGCGCTATGGTGGGGTGCTTATGGGGGATGCTGATAAGCTTGTTGAGCAGCAGCTTGAAAAAATAAATGGGTGGATTGCCGAGGAAATCAGATGACTTTTAATAATTCTCAAGCACAGCTTTTGACGTGGTTGGATGTTGAACGCCAATTAAAAGTGGAAACTGACAATTACACAAGATTTGAAGCGAGTATATCCAGTATTCATTGTTTTGCAGATGGTGCTGAAATAGAGTTTAGTGAAGGGAATATTACTAACGTTCATAGTTGGTTGAAAAAGATTTTTGGTCATTCGTTCCTAGGGGATGGTAGTGGTGTTGTGTTGCAAATTGGAATGGCCATATTTCCAATCATGTGTTTCATGGTGCCGAGCCAGAAAGCAAGGCTCTCTCGTATTTACCCGTTGTGGCGTGATCAAGCGTACCTGGGTGATTCTTCGGCAGATTTCCCTATCCCTTGGAGTTCTGGCCCAAATATTGTGGCATTTCATTCTTTTAAAGGCGGCGTGGGTAGAACAACGTCTTTAATGACTTATGCGGCTGCGCGATTAGACGTGGCCAAGGACAAACCAGTTCGTATATTACTCATTGATGCTGACTTGGAGGCTCCAGGCATAAGCTTCTGGCTGGCAGAAGAAAATCGCCCTGCAGTTTCTTTTATTAAGTTACTGGAGGCGCTTCACTACCCTCCAATAGACGAGGAAACTACTTTAAATTATTTTGCTTCCGAATTGAAAAAAACATCGCTTAATGTTGGTAGTTCAAATCGTGAAATTTTTGTGCTTCCTGCCGCATTAAATGTGAATGAAATCATGGATATGCCGGTTCAGCCTGAGCATATTGCCCGAAATCCATCCAACCCATGGCTTCTTTCTGAGCAGATAAGGATGCTAGGGGAAAAACTGGGTGTTGATATGATTTTTGTTGATTTGCGTGCAGGTTTAAGTGAGTTGGCAAGTCCATTATTGTTTGATCCACGCATTGAACATTTTTTTGTGACGACTGTTGCACCTCAGTCCATTACGGGTATGGCAGAAGTCTTAGCCCAGTTGCATAGTTTCCAACATAATTTACCTGATGATAGAAAAGGCTTAGCAAAGCCTTCTGTAATTATTAGTCTTTTAACAAATCAATTGAAGCAGTTGCCCGTCTATACACAGGCGTCAGAGAGTTTAAACACGGCATATCCAGCAGATGACACTCTTTCTCAAGGGTTTGAGTGGTTGGAATCGGAGTTTAATGAATCCTTGATGAGTATTGGCTCTGTAAAGGAGGCCCTTGAGTTGTTGCCTAAGGCTTCGCTTTATAAGACCGCAGAGTTGTGGGCAAAAAATCAAGTATCTGATTTAGTTGGGAATAAAGAAGTAAAGCAGGTTGAAGTTAATACTCAACAGGAATCAGCTCAAGCGCTTTATAAAACGTGTGAGCGATACCAATTTGCTGAAAGTGCAACAGCTGAAGATATGTTGGTAACAGATCCATTGCGTAATCTTGCTAAGCACTTTACTGCTGAATTACCAAATATTGTTTCTGTAGGAGCAAAAGGCGCAGGAAAGACATTTACATATATTCAAACATGTCGAACTAAAACTTGGCCAAATTTTTTGGGAAAACTTGGGCAAGCTTGGAGTGGTATAAGTACTGGTCTTATTTACCCATTACTTGTTTCAAGTAATGTGGATTACGAGTCACGTGATATGGTAAATAATGCACGTAGTTCATGTGAAGATGAAATTGGGTTTTTATCTCCTGTTGGGCCTGAAAGTATAGAGCAGAAAATTAAACGTGCGTTATTGGACGAGAGCACGAATTGGGATGTATTTTTGGAGCAGGCGGTAGTTGGTGTTTTCTCTATTAATTTTCAAACCTTTGAAGATCTAAATGAGTGGCTTAGTCAGAAAAATCAGTCAATTGTTTTAGTTGTCGATGGGCTTGAGGATTTATTTGATAAGCCTGAAGGTAATGAAAACCATAAGAGAGCGGTGAAATCTATATTGCAATTGCCTAATCGATTAAATGACTTGAGAGATCGTCGAATAGGATTGGTTTGTTTTGCAAGAGCTGACTATGTTCAAGTGACTATTCGCCAAAATTTGGCTCAGTACCTCGCTCGCTTTCAAGCCTTCAAATTGGAGTGGACTGCAGAGTCATTTTTAAGATTGGCATATTGGGTATGTGGCAAAGCAGGCGTTATTAGTGCTAAGGCAGAACTGGCAGAAACGCTAACGACAGAGCAGTTATTAACTGAGCTAGAGCGGCTTTGGGGCAAGAAAATGGGGCGTGATGGATCAAAAGAAGCTAATTCAGCCCGTTGGGTTTTTGCTGCATTATGCGACCTGAATGGGCGGTTGCAAGCGAGGGATTTAGTTCGATTTTTGAAGTTTGCGGCGAAACAAATGAATAGTAATACCGCTAATTTATGGTCGGATCGATTATTGTTTCCAGAAGCAATTCGTAAGTCACTGCCTGAATGTAGTGCGGAGAAAGTTAAGGAAGCGGTCAGTGAAATTAAGGTTTTAGAGCAGTGGCAAAGATCACTTGAGCAGGTGTCATCGGAGGATAGAAAAGTCCCTTTTAGTGCGACTGCTGTGGGCCTAAATTCTGAAATGCTAAGCGCATTGAAAGAGCTTGGTATTATTTATGAGGACATTGATCGTTTGAATGAAACAAATAGATTTTATTTGCCAGAAATATATCGCTGGGGATTGAACTTTCAGTCTGCAGTAGGGGGGCGCCCTAGAGTGCAGGCTTTATTAAAGAGAAACTTGGGTGGTATGCCATTTTAATTTGTGTGAATTGCGATGCACTCGCAAATGCAGGCGTTCAGATTTTTGGTGTACTGAAGGCCTGCACTTGTTTGAATGGCTTTCTTACTTCTTTTCCTTCCCAAACAACTTCTCCGCGTCTTCCACTTCCTTGATTAAAGCGCTCACTTCGGGCTCTTTAAATTCTTGGATTGCTTCGCGGAAGTAGCCTAGGCTTTCTGGGTAGGAGAACGCAGCTTGGCGCATCAGTTTGTGGGCTTTGCTGGTATTGCCCCGCAAGGCTTCCATAATGGCTTGATCGCTTAGCTGGCTAGGGTAGGGGCGAACTTGATTGAGCTTGTCCAGTATCTGTAGCTTCCACGGCATGTCTTGTTTGCTGGCGACGATATAATTCGACAGCGCAAAATCAGCGTAGAAATCGATTAATGGATTTTGTTTTAACGTTTGCAAAGTCTTAATTCGAGCTGCGTTGTCGGCTGGTTTATCCGATGGATCCATAATCGGGTAAATCTGGATATACAGCAGACCACCAAACACCGCCGTAGCCAGTGCCGCAACGCCATAAGTGCCAAGGCCGATTCGCACTACCCAGTTAGGCAGTTGTAGCTTGCTTGGCGCATCAGAGCGCATAAAGAATAGCGCTAAGGCGAATGGGCCGAGCAGGTGGTAATACCAGAGTGGGTATTCAACCAAGCTATGCAGCACCGAGACAATCACCATCGCAGCGCCAAAGATTTTGACGGGATCGTGTTCGCGTTTCAGCAGGGCAATAAACATCCACAGCATGCCGCCAACCATCACCAGCGCACCGGCTAAGCCTGTTTCCGCCATGATATTGAGCAGTGAATTATGTGCATGGGTAAACAGCACACTTTCTTGCACGATGGCAAAAGCAGGGTTGATTTGTAGCGCGATACTTTGCGATGGATAAGCGCCCCAGCCTATACCTAGCCAAGGGTGGGCTAAGAAGGTAATCCACGCTTTATTCCATTCTACAAAGCGCCTTGCGCCGTTGGAGTCAAGGCGATCTAGCCCTGTGGGTACTTCATTTTTGGCGTGGAGCAGCGATTGCAAAGCGTCGTTAATCCAAGGGGCGACAAATTGCATCACGATAATCAATACGGCGCTGGCGGTTAGCAGCCAGCCAAAGCGGCGTACGCTGTCTTTGCCTAGCCATGCCGACAAGAGGCCAAACACCAGCCATGCACCGGCATACATCAGCGGCGAGCGTGAGCTGCTCCAAGCAATCGCGAGCGCTAGCCAAACGGCGACAGGCCAGAACCAAGTTTTTGGTAGTTCTTTTTCGGCGGTCAGCCATGCTGCTGCAGCCAATCCCCAAGTTAAGTAATGGCCGTATAAATTCTTTTGCCCTAAATGGCCAAAGATGAGTCGTGGGCCATTTTGGATGAGCTCAATTACCTGCTGTACAGATACCGCCGAGTTGAAAATCGCCCCAGCGAGCAAGCCCCAAGCAAAATAGATGGCGAGTTGCATCTTGCCAAAGTGGTCCACTGCCCTTGCCAAGGCCCACACCGAAAGTCCTGCGGTGAGCGCATAGATAATAGGCTCGGTACGGTCAGACCAATACAGCACCGGCATCAAAACCATTTGCAGCGCAACTACGGCCGCTAAGCCAAACCAGATTAGGCTGGCGTAAGGAGGGCTAGATTTTTCACGGCTAGGTAAGAGCGTGGCAGTCAGCACCATGAGTACGGCGAGTACCAGAGCGGCTAGCTCGGATGGAAACACCGGATTGGGCTGATAGCGAAAAGGAATGCCGCAGGGCACTGCGGCAAGCAAGAAAAGTAGGGCTTGGAAAATACGGAGTTGCGGGATCATGGCGTTTTTTCGATGGATTTCTGGGGTGAGTTATACATCCAGCCAGCAACTAAAACACCGGCCTCAAAGAGTAGCCAGAGCGGAAATGCTAGCAGGCATTGGGATACCACATCAGGCGGCGTAACCACGGCCGCAATGACGAAGGCGCCGACGATAACATAGGGGCGAATCTCTTTCAGCTTTGCAATGCTGATAAAGCCCATTCTTACCAGCACAATCACTAAGATCGGTACTTCAAAGGTCACGCCGAACGAGATAAACATGCCAATGGCAAAGTCGAGATATTCGCCTGAATCGGGCAGCCATTGCATCGATGCGGGTACGACCGAAACGATAAATTTAAACACCACGCCAAACACGAGGAAGTAAGCAAAGCCTACGCCAAGCATAAACAGCAGGGTAGATGCGACCACCAGTGGCAAAATCAGCTTTTTTTCTTGAGCGTATAGGCCTGGGGCAATAAAGGCCCACAGTTGGTAGAGCGTATGCGGCAGGGTGATCATAAATGCCACCATCGAGGTGATTTTGATCTGCAACATAAAGGGCGATGCGATGCCAATCGTAATTAGCTTTTGATTGGGTAATACATGGGTGAGCGGAGCGACCATCAGATCATAAAGCTGCTCAGAAAAAGCAAAGCAGGCAATAAATCCGATTAAAAAAACCGCTGCGATGCGCACAATCCGCGTTCGCAGCTCGATTAAATGGACTAAAAGGGGCTGGAGATTATCCGTCATGGTTTAACGCCGATCTGGCCGAGAGCCTGAAGGAGGTGGTGCGGGAGGGGCGAATAAATCACCCTGTGGGCCGGACGGGATGGTCTCAATGGCTTTTTCCAAGTGCACAGGATTGGATAAAGCTTGAGCCGTTTCTTCTAAGGGCTGATAGCCTGATAAGGCCGCGGCCGCTTCTTCCAAAGGCTGATGAATGGTTTGGCTGAGCGCTGTGGCTTCGGCACGGATTTCCGCTTCGACTTTTGCTAATTCAGCCAGCTGAAACTCTTTATCGAGATCTGATTTTACAGTCGAGACAAAGCGCTGCGCACGGCCCAATAACGACCCAGCCATTCTTGCGACTTTGGGCAGTTTTTCTGGGCCGATCACGACTAAAGCGACGGCACTAATAATGATTAGTTCGCCAAAACTCACATCAAACACGGGCGAGCCTTAAGGTTTGTTGGTGTCGACTGGCTTTTCTTCGGTTTTGGCGGCAGGTGTTTCACCGTCTTTGATACCGTCTTTAAACCCTTTAACTGCAGAGCCTAAATCTTTACCAATATTGCCGAGTTTTTTGGTGCCAAACACCAAAACAACAATCACTAACACGATCAGCCAATGCCAAATGCTAAATGAACCCATGATGCAATCTCCTGATAGCGCGCTTATTGCGTGCTGATTTCTGAAATATTATGCAGCCTGCCGGACTTAGCATCAGTCCGCTGCAAAATGACCTAAGCGGCCCATATTTCACCGAGTTTTTGACCAATAACTCGTTATTGGCGCTGCAAACCCGGCAAAATCTGTTCTCGCTTATGTCATTTTTCGCTTAGACCGCCTAAGTCCGACAGGCTGCTTGATAGCGGCTTGCCGCCAATAATGTGTATATGTAGATGGAAGAAAGTCTGCCCACCGCCATGCCCAGTATTAATAATGGTGCGATAGCCATCGCTCAAGCCTTGCTCTGCGGCCAGTTTGGACGTAAGCAGCATCATTTTGCCAAGCAGCGCTTGATGCTGAGCTGTCGCATGCGCCAAAGAATCAATATGTACTTTGGGTAGCAGTAAAAAATGTACGGGTGCAACGGGATGAATGTCGTGAAAAGCGATCACATCCTCATCTTCAAATATTATTTTTGCTGGAATCTCGCCGGCAGCAATTTTACAAAATAGGCAGTCGCTCATTGCTTATGATTCCTTGCGAGAGTTTTTTTCGTCAATGCCAGAAATACCTTCACGGCGAGCTAATTCTGCCAGTACATCTTCATGGCTTAAGCCTTCGTGAGCCAGCAGCACCAGCGTATGAAACCATAGGTCTGCCACTTCACGAACAATATGCAGCTTATCGCCATCTTTGGCCGCCATAATTGTTTCAACGGCCTCTTCACCCACCTTTTTCAAGATCTCGTCCGTTCCTTTATGAAACAGCTTGGCAACGTAAGAGGTGGTGGGGTCTGAGCCACGGCGGCTGGCCAGCGTGGCGGATAAGCGTTCTAGAATGTCTGCGGAAACCATAGATCTCTATTCCTGATGCAATTCAGAGCTCGATTATATTGCTATTAGGTTACAAGTATGTGGCGAATATATGGAAATCTTGCGGATTAGCTCTTTATGCAAAATCCCCAGCTTCCTTGTGCCTCTAAAGTACTATCTTCGTCGACATATCTACGTCGCCTGAGTTATCCCTAGTATGACTTGTTTGTAGAGCCATAAATAGCCGATGGATCTTTGATGACTTCGTCGGTAATCACCCACTCACCATTAAGCAAAGTGCGGAAAAAACAGCTACTGCGGCCCGTGTGGCAGGCAATGCCGCCGACTTGTTCGATTTGGTAAATCAGTACATCGCCATCGCAATCAAATTGAATCGCCGAGACTTTCTGAAAATGCCCCGACTCCTCGCCCTTATGCCAGAGCTTTTGTCTGGAGCGAGTCCAGTAATGGGCGGTGTTTTTTTCGGCAGTCAGCGCCACGGCTTCGCGGTTGGCATAAGCAAACATCAGCACTCGGCCATTGTCTTTATCTTGAGCAATGACGGGTACTAGGCCTTTGTCATCCCATTTAATTTCGTCTAACCAACTCATAATCGCACCTCAATCCCTGCAATACATATCTTGGTCCAAGATTATAAAGATGCCTTCGCTTAATGAGGGAGCAAAATCTCGAACCACAGAGCACACAGAGAGCACAGAGAGCACAGAGTTTCACAGAGAAAATCAACAATTTGAAGGTTTCCTCTGTGTGCTCTGTGTCCTCGTTTTCCTCTGTGGTTCAAGGTTTAGCTCTCTGGCTAGCGGAGGGATCTAGCTAATCAGGTCGCTGCTTGTGTGTTTGGTTCCAAACTGAACTTACCCAATCCGCTCACAATCGCACCTCGATCCCCGCTGCCCGCATCGCTTCTTTGGCTTGGCGGATGGTGTACTCGCCAAAGTGGAAGATACTCGCAGCCAGTACAGCATCGGCGTGGCCTTGGATTACGCCGTCTACCAAGTGCTGCACATTACCGACGCCGCCCGAGGCAATGACGGGAATGTCCACCGCATCGCTCACTGCACGGGTCAGTGGCAGATTAAAGCCGATTTTGGTACCGTCTCTATCCATACTGGTGAGCAAAATTTCACCCGCGCCCAGTATTTGCATACGGGTTGCCCATTCAATGGCATCTAGCCCAGTGGCGGTGCGGCCACCGTGGGTAAATACTTCCCAGCGTAGTGGCTCACCGGGCAAGCTCACCTGTTTGGCATCGATGGCGACGACGATCGCTTGGCTGCCAAAACGATCTGCGGCATCTTTCACCATTTGTGGATTGGTCACCGCCGTGGTGTTGATGCTGACTTTATCGGCACCTGCATTGAGTAGGCGACGAATATCATCGACGACACGCACGCCACCGCCAACGGTGAGCGGAATAAACACCTGAGCGGCGACTTCTTCAATCACATGCAAAATAATATCGCGCTGATCGGATGAGGCGGTGATATCTAAAAAGGTGATTTCGTCAGCGCCCTGAGCATCATATTTTTTAGCGATTTCAACAGGGTCGCCCGCATCGCGCAGGCCCACAAAGTTAATACCTTTTACAACACGGCCAGCGGTGACGTCGAGGCAGGGGATAATACGTTTGGCAAGAGACATGGATTTTTTACCGAGAAGGGCTATTCAAATTGCTGGCTAAGCCAAAGTGCCCATAATTTTTTTGCTGTAGCCGCATATTGTTCAAAGTTGCCAGCAAAGTCTAGGCTGAACCATTGAGTAAACACATTAAACAAGAGTTCTTGCACGTCTTGTTCTGATTGGCATTGGGGTAATGCACGCAAAATACTGCCGGCTTCGGGTGCGTAGCCTTCGGGCTCGGCAATCAGATGGATCATCATCGGATCACCGTCAAACAGTAATTGGCAAACTTCCCCAAATAACTGGGGATTTTCCGCGCGAAAATAATCGCCGATGCTGCGCTCGCTTTGGGCCCAATCAAACCATTCAGGCTGAGACATGGGCCCCTCGCAATATTAAAAAAACGGCGCACATTGCCATTTTTGTTCTAGTTTAGTTAGACAATTCGTCGGCCAGTTCTTGCGCCGCTTTAAAGTCTATCGTGCCTTCATAAATAGCACGGCCGGTAATGACGCCTTCGATTCCTTCTGCTTCGACTTCGGCCAGCTTTCTGATGTCATCTAGATTAGTCAGCCCACCCGAGGCGATGACAGGAATGCTTAAAGCTTGGGCTAGCTTAACGGTGGCTTCGATATTCACGCCAGTCAGCATGCCATCGCGGCCAATATCGGTGTAAATCACGCTTTCTACGCCGTAGCCTTCGAAGCGTTTGGCTAGATCAATCACCTTCAGATCGGTGATTTTGGCCCAGCCATCGGTCGCTACGAAGCCATCTTTGGCATCTAGCCCAACAATAATTTGGCCAGGGAAGGCATCGCAGGCTTCGTGGAGAAAGCCGGGTTGCTTGATGGCTGCGGTGCCGATGATGACGTAATCGATACCCGCATCGAGATACATTTCGATGGTCTCTAAGCTGCGAATTCCACCGCCTAATTGCACCGGCACTTCGCCATTAATTGCTTTAAGTATGCTTTTAACGGCGGCTAAATTCTTTGGCTTGCCAGCAAATGCGCCGTTTAGATCAACAAGGTGCATGCGGCGCGCGCCTTGGCCTAGCCAGTGGCTTACAAAACTGGCTGGGTCGTCAGAAAATACCGTGGCATCGTCCATTTCGCCTTGGCGTAGGCGTACACATTGGCCGTCTTTTAGGTCGATTGCAGGAATGATTAGCATGATGGTGTCAGGTTTTGTTTTGTGAAGGAAAAAAGGTGTGTTTTTGCTTGAGCTAAAAGATTAACAATCAGCATAGCGCTAAAGAAAACTACGCAGGAATGCCGATCTAAAGAATGATTGCTGGCTAAGCAGACTGTGATTACGCTGTAAATACCGGTCGTAAAAAAGCTTGTTTGTAGTGCTTCATTGCAGCATTTCCAAAGCGTTTTCCAAAGCGTTTTCCAAAGCGTTTTCATTCTATTGCCTTTTAGGTATTACCATTCCAGTTTACAAAATTCTTCAATAAGCTTAGACCAGCTTGATGACTTTTTTCAGGATGGCATTGAATAGCAAAGATATTATCCCTTGCTACTGCTGCTGCAAAGCGATATGGGTAGCCGCTTTCTAATACGGTGATATTGTCCTTGGGCTGAAAATGATAGCTGTGCACAAAATAAAAGCGCTCTGCATCGCTAATCCCAGCCCAGAGTGGATGATCATGCACTTTAAACATTTCATTCCAGCCCATATGCGGCACTTTTAATTTCTGGCCTTGGGCGTCAAACATTTTATCTTTGGGAAAGCGCACTACATTGCCTTTGAAAACGCCAAGGCCAGCGGTATTCCCTTCTTCGCTATGCTCAAATAACAGCTGCGCGCCCACACAAATGCCAAGAAAAGGTTTGTTGTGGGTGGCATCAAGTACGGCTTGTTTTAAGCCGCGCTCGGTCAGCTCTTTCATGCAATCAGGCATGGCACCTTGGCCTGGGAAAACCACTTTATCGGCGGCAGCGACTACGGCAGGGTCTGCGGTCAGCACAATGTTTGCCTGATTGCCTGCGACGTGTTCTAAAGCCTTGGTAACCGAGCGTAAATTACCCATTCCATAATCGACGACTGCAATTTTCATGATCATTTTCAGCGTTGGATCAGGGCTTTATCGCCGCAGATCGGGTGATTGATATCAGCTTGATACTGACACAGTTGCAAGGCTGTGCCACGTTTTTTCTGCTCCGCTATCAGGCAGGCGACAGCATGCACCGTACCCGCTAGATTTTGTTGGATGAAATCATGACCGGCAAGTTCGGCAACGGGCGTATTTGTCAACAATAACAAGTGCTTTAAGCTGGCACTCTTCCCTGATTGGCATTCAACAGCCGCGCTAGTTTGGCGTGTATCGTATTCGCCATCAGGGCTGTTTTGGGTCGTCAAATAGCGCCATTGATAGCGGTAGTAAACGTGGTTACGGCGCTCGGTGACTGAGTCAGTATCGATCCAGCTACTGGAATCGCTATCCTGCGCCCATTGCAGCCAGTGCTCTGCATAGGCGGAGCTTGCAAAGAGCAGCCAGAAAATAGCGATAAACTTAGACATTAGCCGACTAAAGTGCCCTTGGTCGATGGGGTAATGCCCGCCATGCGCTCGTCGAGTTCCACAGCCATTCTTAGCGCTCGGCCCAAGGCTTTAAACACGGTTTCGGCTTGATGGTGGGCGTTTTGGCCTTTTAAATTATCAATATGCAGGCTGATGGCCGCATGGTTGATAAAGCCACGGAAAAACTCACCAAATAGATCAACATCGAAGCCACCAATCATGGCACGGGTGTATTCAACGTTGTATTCCAGACAGGGACGACCCGATAAATCGACCACAACACGGCTCAGTGCTTCGTCGAGCGGCACATAGCTGTGGCCATAACGGCGAATGCCTTTTTTGTCGCCTACGGCTTGGGCAAAAGCTTGGCCCAGAGTAATGCCGACGTCTTCTACGGTGTGGTGGGCGTCGATATGTAAATCGCCGACCGCTTTGATTTCGATATCAAATAAGCCGTGGCGGGCAACTTGATCAAGCATGTGTTCAAAGAATGGCACGCCGGTATCAAATTTTGATACCCCTGTTCCATCAAGATTAAGCGTGACGGTAATCTGGGTTTCCAGCGTATTACGACTAACAGTAATCTGACGCATTGCGATACTCTCGATCAAGGGACAAAAATGGCTGTCTGGCTAAATGTCTTTTATATCTGACTTCATGCTGTATTTCACTTGATTGTCTACGAGAACGGCTTTGTCGTGAAGCCTTTAGTGCTTACGTAATGCGGCGGCAATGCCTTTTTTGGACCAGAAAATCAGCTCTTGTGCGTCTTCAAGCGCTTCTTCCGGTAGCGGGTAGTAAGCCATGCTTTGCTCTGAGCCATCTTTTTTGCTGTAGCTAAATGGCTTGAGGCCTAGATCGGTAAAGTCAGCCTTCGACTCTGCATCGGCCTTGATATACAAAATATCGTTCACAACAATGGCAAAGAAAATTTCATCACAATATAGGCCGTAGCCCCCAAACATGGCTTTGGCACGAAGTAGCCCAAGTGCGGCCAGTTGCTCGAGTAGATACTCGATATATTCGTTGCGTTTAGCCATTTTCTTGCCTTTTTTATCTATTTTTGTAGTTTATCTGCCCAAGGCTACATTGGCGCAGGCTGGTGTTCTGAGCCGTAACGTATGCCAAAAATACAACGAATATGCCTATATCTTGACTTGCACCTACAAAATGCCTACATTTTGCTTTTAATCACCTAAGCAAAGTGCTTTATAAGTACTATATGAAGTGATTAAAACACTTCCTGCTGTAATGTTAAATTGCTTTTGTGGTGTTTCAAAAGTCAAATTTCTTTCATATTAGGTGTAAATGAAAAAAAATTGAAACGGGTGTTTTTAATTAAATATCTATTGCAATCGGTCGAGTCAAAATCAACGTCGTATTCCAAAATGGTGAGACTTTATAAAAAGTCCACTTTACAAACTCGGAGAGAGAGTCATGGCTAAGCGTTTCAAGTTAGTACGTCCTTTAATGTTGGCAGCTTTATTGTCTTCAACATTTGCACATGCAGCAGACACTACCAAGGTTGAATTCTGGACATTTAATCTGACTAAGTTTGCACCCTATTGGAATGATACAGTTCAGCGTTTTAATAAAGCCAATCCAGAGCTGGAAGCAGTTTGGGTTGACATGAACTGGGACCAAATTCAGCCTAAATTGATTTCAGCGATTGCTGCGGGTAATCCTCCGGCACTGGTTAACTTCAATACGCCTTGGACGCATGAATTTGCGCACAAAGATTTGCTGACTCCGCTTGATGCTCTTATGGGCAAAAACAAAGCTGAATATCAGCCAGGTGCTTTGGAAGACCTGACTGTTAATGGCAAGATTTACGGCTTCCCTTTCTATAATGCAGTTTCAGTCATTGCTTATAACAAAGAGATCCTGAGCAAGGTCGGTATCAAAAAAGATCCTAAGAACTTTGACGAGTTTGTAGCTACCGCTCGTGAAATTACCAAGAAAACGGGCGTTGCAGCTTTCTCACCTAAATTGGCGACCAAGAGCGGCGATGGCGGCATGATCCCTTGGTTCCAATATATGGGCCTGCCTATTTTTGCAAATGGTAAAGCTGCATTTAATAGCCCTAAGCATATCAAAGCGGTTGAATTATTTGCTGATCTTTATAAGAAAGGCGTATTGCCAAAAGACAGCTTCCGTCTTGAATACGAACAAGAAATTGCTGGTTATGGCGCAGGTAAAATCGCCATGATGACCACTGGCCCTACCGCTTTGGGTAAATTGGTCACAGATAATAAGCCTGCTTATGACAAAACTGCGGTCATGGCATTCCCAACTGGCGAAGGCAAAATGGCGCTGGGTGCTTGGTTGATGTCTTTTGTAGCACCTAAAGGCTACAAATCTCCAGAAGCAGCAGCAAAACTGGGCTTGTTCATCACCAATAGCGAGCAGCAATTAGGCTTCTCACAAGCAACTGGCACAACCTTCCCATCTGCTCGTAAAGCAGCTGCGAATGAGTTCTTTATGTCGGGTGCTACCGGTGGCGATCCAGTGGGCGTGGCTCGTGCAACAGCGGCTAAATCAATGGGTGCTGCACGTACTCTGACTTTACCAGCTGCGCTGATGCCAGATGATACTTCGATGCGTAAAGAGTTTAACGATGAAGTTCAAGCTGCTGTAGAAGGCCGTAAATCGGCTAAAGAAGCTTTGGATATCGCGGTTAAGAAATGGAATGAGCGGATTGCTGCTAAGTAATTCAAAGCATGCTCTGTTGTTTTCCTCTGCCGGGTAATCGGCATTTTATTCCCCTGCCAAGGCAGGGGAATTTTTTTATCTGTTTCTATTGTTTATTGATGGCTTGTATTTTTCTGACTATGCCTCTTACTTAATAATATCTGAATAAATCAATTCCTTGATAGTTGTGGTCGATTTTTGAATTTGTAGGGCGGGTGAAATCCATCGTTCTCATATTTCAGCAAAGCTCGGTGGGTTTTACCTGCCCTACGATATTTATAATGAGTTTGAACAAGAGGCATAATCAGGTTTGTTTTATTAATACTTACAATAAATGGCTAGGATTTATCATTTATAGGGAAGGTGAAATATTCAGTTTTCTTTATTCTATTCAGAGGCTTTTTTCCTCACGACGAGGTTAAATGTAGTCATTAGAAAAATAACAACAAAATTAGATGGTTTTCTATGCTGATGGCTTGACGCTGCCTATAAAACACCTATACTACACCTACAAACACCCATGCCTTGAGGTTACGAAAATGCGCTCTAGTCTAAAAGCCCTACTGCTTACCCTGTTCTGTAGCAATGCCTTTGCGGCCGTTGACCATACAGTGGGGCCAAATGGTGAGACGCCAACCTCTTATACCCAAGTAAAGCTAGCCGCGCAGGATGTGGCTCAGCTCAAGGGTAAGGATTATAAAGCGGCCATTTTGATGCACACCACCTCAGATTTTTCGACCGCCCTGATTGCGGGTGCACGGAAGGTATTTGATGAATTGGGCATTAAAGTTGTGGCCGTGACCGACGCTGAAATGGATCCAAAAAAACAGCGTACCGATCTGGAAACCGTATTGGCGTTGAAACCCAATATTATTATTTCGCTGGTGATTGATCCTGTTTCGGGCGCTGTAGCGTTTAAGCAGGCAACTCAGCAGGGCGTGAAGCTGGTGTTTATCAGCAATGCGCCTCAGGGATATAAAGCGGGCAAAGATTACGCGGGCATTGTGACCGATGATTTATTTGGTATGGGCAAAGCGGCGGCTGAGTTGATGGCAGACAGCATTGGCAGTAAGGGCGATGTGGCGGTGATGCACCACGCGGCTAATTACTATGTAACCAATCAGCGCGATAACGCGGTAAAAGCAGTGCTGGCGCGTTATCCAAATATCAAAGTGGTGGCCGATAAAGGCATCGCCAATCCCAATGATGGTGAAGTGATTGCTTCGGCGATTCTGACGCAAAACCCATCGGTGAAAGCCATTTACGCGCCATGGGATGCGATTGCTGAAGGTGTGACTGCGGCCGTTCGTGCTGCGGGCCGCAAAGACGTAAAAGTGATCACCATGGATTTGGGTGCGGCTAATGCGCTGGATATGGTGAAGGGCGGCAATGTGGCGGGGATTGTGAGCGATCTTCCCTACGATATGGGTAAAACGCTAGCCACAATGGGCGCGATGTCCTTGTTAAACAAGCCTACACCCGCCTTTGTTACCGTGGACGCCATCAAGGTGACCACCGCCAATCTGGCTACGCAGTGGAATAAAGCCCTATTTCGCCAGCCGCCTGATGCTGTTGTGAAGGCATTGGCAGCAAAAAAATAAAAGGGTATGCGGCGGGTTTTAGTTCAGCCTTATCAACGTAAGCGAAACGTTATTCGTAGGGCGGGTGCAACCCGCGAGCAATGCTAAAAAATACGCGGGTTCCATCCGCCCTACGAAGCGGATTTATCTTGTAGGGCGGGTGCTTACCCGCCAAGCAACAGGGATTTCACCTCAATGAATGAAACTGCAATTCAAGCACGAGGCCTCACTAAATCGTTTGATGGCAATGCCGTATTAAAGGGCGTTGATTTCACCCTTAGGCAGGGCGAAGTGCATGCGATTGTTGGGCAAAATGGTGCGGGTAAATCCACACTGATGAAGCTTTTGAATGGCTATTATCAGCGCGATGCGGGTGAGCTGACCTTATTTGCTAAGCCGGTAGATTTCCAGTCGCCACGCGATGCGCGGGATGCTGGAATCGTGATGGTTTATCAGGATCTAAGCCTCGTTGCGAGCATGAGCGTGGCTGAAAATATTTTTATGGGCAATTGGCAGGAAGGCTGGGCTGGCATGGTTGATCACCATGCCATGGAGCAAGCCACGCTGGCGGTGCTGGAAAAAATGGGCATTGTGCTTGACCCATGGCAGAGTGTGGGCGAGCTAACGATGGGCCAGCAGCAGTTTATCGAAATTGCCAAAGCGATTTCGCAAAACGCCAAGGTTTTGATTCTGGACGAGCCCACCGCGTCTTTATCTGATAAAGAAATTGAAAAGCTGTTTGCCGTGGTGAACACACTGAAGTCGCAAGGCGTTTCGATTATCTATATCACCCATTATCTGCGCGATATTTTTAAGATTTGTGATTCAGTTAGCGTGCTGCGAGATGGTTATCTGGTGCGCAGCAGCCCGGTGATCACCACTAATATCGAAGAATTGGTCGCTGATATGCTGGGCCACCATCGTAATGCTAATGAAAACTGGCAGCGCGTGTCGGTGGATACCGAGCAAACGCCGCTGCTAGAGCTACGCAATGTGGTGACTTCCGTCTTGGAAGACGTGTCTTTCAAGGTGTATCCGGGGCAGGTAGTTGGCTTGGCTGGCCTGCTTGGTAGTGGCCGTACCGAGATTTTGGAAGCGATTTTTGGCCTTGATGCCATTGAATCTGGACAGATTTTGCTCTCTGGCCAGAGCGTTAAGATTAAAACCCCGAAAGATGCGATTAAGCTGGGTATTAACCTTGTGCCAGAAGATAGGCGCAGCCAAGGTTTGGTTTTAGATTTTAGTGTTGCTGACAATATGCTAATGTCTTTGTTTGATAAATTGTCGTCTCCCTTACTGCTTGATGAGGGGCGGGGTAGGGAATTAGTCGAAAACCTGATTAAACGCCTGCATATTAAAACCAGCGGGCCGGATCAGGTGGTGAGATTTTTATCAGGTGGCAATCAGCAAAAAGTGGTCATCGGCAAATGCATGAGCACCAACGCCCGTGTCATGCTGCTGGACGATCCTACTTTTGGTATTGATCTAAGCTCCAAATACGAAATTATGCGCATCGTGAATGAATACGCGGCGCAGGGTAATGCGGTGATCTTTGTTTCTAGCGAATACAGCGAAATCGCCAGTTTTTGCGACAGCACGTATATCGTGAATAAAGGGCGGATTTCTGGCTTGATTAAAGAAGGTCAAACAGAAGAGCGTTTGCTGGCTGCGGTGCAGTAATCAGGATTCAGGTGTCAGGGTGTAGGTTGGGCTAGTTTTATCAGCCCAACACATCACATTTAATCAAAATGTTGGGCTGATAAAGCTTTAGCCCAACCTACTGGGCTAAATCTAAAAGGGATGGTATGGATATCACGGCAAATAAAGCGGAAACAGCGGCTGTTCCCGCCCGCCAGATCGATTGGAAAAGCTCAGTCATTTATCTGGTTTTCATCGGTATTTTCTTGTTTTTTTCGATCACTCTGCACGATAAGGGCTTTTTAGACGCAGGTAATCTGATGAATATCGCCCGCCAAACCGCCATGATTTCCATCATGGCGGTGGGGATGACATTTGTTTTATCGGCAGCAGAAATTGATTTATCTTTTGGCGCAATTGTGGCGCTATCCGCCGTCACCGCCGCCATGCTCATGCCTTATGGAATTGTTTGGGCCGTGCTAGGTGCTTTGCTGGTGGGGTCTTTGTGTGGGCTGATTAATGGCCTGTTTGTAGCCAAAGTCGGTATTCCATCCTTTCTGGTGACTCTCGGTATGGCGGGGATTATCACTGGGGTTACGCGCTGGATTACCGCCTTGCAATCGATTCCGGTAGAGAATGAAACTTTTGTCTTTGTGTTTGGCTCGGGCGATATTGGCCCGGTTTCGGTGTTATTTATCTGGATGATCGTGATTGCCGTGTTAGGCCATGTTTTATTGCGCCGCACTGCTTTTGGCAAGGAAGTGCTGGCCAGCGGCGGCAATAAGATCGCTGCGATGTATTCAGGAATTAACGTCAATCGCATCAAGCTGTATGTGCTGGTGCTTAATGCTTTCCTTGCGGCACTGGCAGGAATTCTTTATTCAGGCCGTTTGCAAAGTGCGCGCTACACCTTGGGCGAAAATGATCTGATGATGGTGGTGGCCGCGGTGATTATTGGCGGCACCAGTCTGTTTGGCGGTAAGGGCACGGTGATGGGCTCCATCATCGGCGCGTTGATTATGGGCATGGTGAATAACGGGCTGGTGCTGATGGGGCTGAATGTCGATCAGCAAATGATTTTCCGTGGCCTGATCATCATCTTTGCCGTTACGCTGACTATGGGCAATCTGCGCAAGAAAAAGCGTTGATCGAACTTCAAAAAGGTCTGTAGACACAAAGAGCACAGAGAAAAACACAAGCAAGAGTTCGTTCTTGTTTGTGTGCTCTGTGTTCTTCCTTACTCTGTGTCTACAGATCTTTTTTCCTGAATTATCTATTTCCTCATTCCCCTCAGACCGTGTTTTAAACGGCCTATGGCCCTTTATTGCCTAAATTTGGAGTTTTAGTATGTTTGAATCGTTTCGCAGCCAGGCTGCACAAAAAATAAGCGGCTGGACTTTAGAAGAAAAAGTGGGGCAATTGTTTATTCTGGCTTTCCCCGGCAAAGACGCCGAAGCGGCTCGGCCTTTGATTGAGCGCTACAACTTAGGCGGCTGTTATCTGAGCCAAGATAATGCGGCCACTTTTGCGGAGGCGCGTCAGCTGACCCAAGCGATGGCCGCGATTGTGAATCAGCGAGTGGATAGCGTACCGATGCTTTTGGGCGTGGATCAGGAAGGAGCATGGAGCGTGCTGACCCCCGAATCGACCACAGGGCCGGGCAATTTGGCCTTGGGCAGTGCCGATAATCCAGCGCTTAGCGCGCAAATGTATAGCGTATTTGGCATTGAAATGCGCTCGGCAGGGTTTAATTGCGTGCTTGGTCCATGTGCTGACGTCAATCTGAAACCTAATTCGCCGATTATTGATACCCGTGCTTTTGGCGAAGTGCCTGCACAGGTGGCAGTGCAAGTGGGGGCGGCGGTGCATGGTGCGCATGATGGCGGGATTGTGGTTTGTGCCAAGCATTTTCCCGGCCACGGCGACACCACCGGTGACACGCATCGCGAAATTCCTGTGGTGGATAAATCGCTGGCAACGCTGTTGGAGGAAGACCTTGCACCGTTTAAAGCCGCGATTGATGCGCGGGTTGAGCTGATGATGACCTCGCATATCTGCTATCCGCAGATCGATCCAGTTTATCCGGCTACTTTGTCGAGGGCTATTTTGCAGGATGTCCTGCGCGAAAAGCTGGGTTTCAAAGGCATTGTGATTTCCGACAGCATGAATATGGGGGCGATTCGCCGTAATTTCCCGCCGGTAGAGGCCGCCATTATCGCGTTTAAAGCAGGTATCGATATGATGATGCTCTCTGAAGAGCATTACGATCACAACGATAACTACCTAGAAAACCAGCTGGCCATGATAGGGGCAATTGTCAGCGCGGTGGAAGACGGCCGTATGCCAGAAGCCGAGCTAAATCTGATTGTAGAGCGCGTCGTGGCCTTTAAACTGGCGCGTTTAGTGGCTATGCCTTTGTTGGGTGAATTTAACTTAGAGGTAAATCGTAAGGTAGAGCAAGCCGCGGCCAAGGCCGCCGTACAAATCCTTGCCGATCCAGCACGTAATCTGCCGATTCAGGCGGATAAACAAGTCTTTGTACTGCAAACCACCCCATTGGCCGATTACGCCAATCTGGTGAATCCTCGCGGCATTGGCCCAAATCAGGCCACCCCAGCGTTTGATTATTTTGCCGCAGAAATAAGCGCGGGCTTAGCCAGCGATAGGCTGAGTGTTCTGGACTACACCGAGGCCAAAGCATGGCTTGCCGAAGTTGAAGTCGCCCCAAGTCAGCTGATTCTGGCTGTGATCGAAAATTACCCGCTGCCCGGCGAAGATTTCAAACAAGCGGCATCTAAAGCCTTGGTCGCCGAATTAGCCGCCAAATTTGGCGCGCAATTGGTGGTGATCGGCTTACGAAATGCCTATGAGGCGGTGCCTGAATTAGCAGGTCATGTATGTGCCTACGGCAGCCGAGAATGCAGCGCGCGGGCTGCGGCGCAGGTTTGCCTGAGTATCTAATTTATTGAAACCGTTATTCTCGATAAATGAATTTTGGAATGACGGTTTAATCAGATCGGCTTTCGTTTAATTATTATTTTTTATAAAAGGAGGTGCGGAAATTAAATAGGATTGGCTTTGGTTTTTGCTTTGCGTGTTAAATTTTTCAAAAAACATACGGAACTTGTTTTAAAACGGCATTTATCCTAAATAATCGAGAGAGAGACGCATGAAAAATTCAATGAAGCACCGCTTAACCATTTTAGCTAGTTTATTAGTTTCTGTTCCAATGATGGCTGGCGCTACACCGCCAGTAACTAAAGGATCTTTCCAAGACTTCTTAAACACTTTGCGTGCTTTTGAATCGGGTATCGATCCTGCTAAAGCTGAATTTTATAAAACGAATTTAAATAATCCAGTTTATACCTACGCCAAGGTCTCTGTTCCTGGTACTCCAGTTCGCAATACAACAACAGGTAGTTTGATTCCAGAGCCAACGACGATTAATCAGTATTTTACTAAGCTTGGCTTGAATACGATTTATGATCCGAATTCTGCAAATGCTGCGGCCATGTTTACGGCCATGCAATATAAGTCTTTAAATGCTTGGGGCTTTATTGGCTATCAATTAGGCGAAGCCTTAATGATTGATACCGGCTATTACAGCCCAAAAATGGTGCAAGTTGGCGCTGAAAACTTAGAACAATTTTATATCTTTGCTCCAGACAGCACTTGGATTGGTGGCAAGAAAGAAGCTAGGATCGAGATTCCAGGCTCGGGTGGCCACTTTGTTTATGGCACCGACAATAATCGTTGGGAAGGTAAATTCTCTGGCAAAAATGGCATCAATAGCTTTGCTGATTTAACGATTCCAGCTAAGCAGGAATACGTGATTCGTGATGCAATGCGCTTTAATTATGGCGTAATGTCAGAAAAATTGGCGGCTGCGAATATTACTTGGGCACAGGCTTTAGCTAAATCTTGGCCAGGTAAAGATGAAAACGGTAACCCAATTACTATTAAAGCGACCATGTCTGGCCTATTAGCGGCCGCCCATTTGGGCGGTGCTTGGGGTGCGGCTGATTTGCTGATTACTAATAAAATTGCCTGCGATGAGCAAGGCACTTGCGTTACAACCTATATCGATAAATTTGGTAATTTTGATACCATGCTCGATACCCCAAGCGACGATACCATTAGCGGCAGCCCATTAGATGAAACATTATCTGCAGGGCAAGGCAATGATATTGTTTATACCGGTGGCGGTAAAAACACGATTTATCTTAGCCAATTTGCAGGCGGCACCACCACAGTAAAAGATTTTGCTGTAGGCAAAGATAAAATTGTTTTACGTAATTGGAGTGCTGCAACACCGCTATCTAATTTAGTAGTTAGCAATACTGCAAATGGCGCATTGCTGCAATTTGCTGGACAATCTGTGTTGCTAAATAATGTAACAGCTGCTGCTGTGAATGCCAATGTGGGCGCAGTTATTGCCGTATCCCGCGTATTCCCATTAGCTTGGAGCGGCAAAACAACGGTAACGGGCTTTAATCCTAGCTTGGATCAAATTCAAGGCACGGCAGGATTGGGCTTTAAATACCTGAAAGTATTCCAAGACAATGGCAGTGTATTTATTGGTACCCAAGCGGCTGATGGCGGGATTTATTCTTGGATTGAATTACCTGGCCTAACTGCCACGGCGGTTAATCCTGATATGTTCTCTAATATGGCCGGCAATTACTCGGCGCTTGAATTTACCGTGCTGCTGAACCCAACTTCATGGGGCTGGGGCAAGGCAAAAAGCGTTGATTACTTTAAAGCGGCTAATACCACCGTTAATTTAGCTGCGTTTGCTTACAACTTTAGCGCCTTAGCCATGAAACAAGACGGTGCTGATGTGGTACTGACCTTAAACCCAGCTTCCAATGGCGGGGATACTAAGGCGCTGCGTTTACTTAATACTAAGATCTCTGATTTGTCGGCTAAGAATTTCTACGGCGTTACCGGCAACTACAGCGATATGAAGATTGATGATCCAGCGACTGCAGTTTACTTCCCTGTAACGGCTTCGGCTGGCACAGGCGGTGTGATTGCGCCTTCTGGCGTGGTGCAAGTGCGTGAAAAAACCAATCAGGTTTTCACTATCACACCGAATGCCACGTTCAAAATTAAGAGCATTACTGTAGACGGCGTAGCGCAGGCGATCAGCAGCTCATTTACCTTGGTAAATGTAACTGGCCCACGCAGTGTTGCTGTAAGTTTTGAAACAGGCAGCTCCAATACTTGCGCCGCTGCCGCATGGTCCACAACACAGGTTTACGCATCGCCAACCAAGGTTTCATACAAAGGCTTTGAGTACACTAATAAATGGTGGACCCAAGGTAATCAGCCTGATGTAAGTGATGTTTGGACTAAGGGTGCTGCTTGCCAATAAGCCATGTGAGTGCGGTAGTGAGTAAGTAGTAGATAAAAGCCCTGGCATCGATTGATGCCAGGGCTTTTTTTACGAAAATGTAATGAGATTACTGATACTGGAAATTGATTAAGTGGATAAGCTAATTAAATAATTACGCAGATTAATGCCTTTATTGGTAATACCCAATTTGCTTCTTAAACTATTTCTATGATTTTCCACCGTTTTAGAGGCCACGCTTAAGCTCTGCGCGATTTCTTTAGTCGACATGCCAACTTTAATAAACTTGGCGACTTGCACTTCAGAAGGCGTGAGCAGGGCGTATAGGCTGGTATCAATCTCGCCATTATCATTCACGGCGGAAGCCACAATGCCTTCGATTAAATCGAGGCACATAATTAAAATTGGATCAGAAATAGTGGCTTTTACCTGCCTGATTTGTGGCAGATGCTGGCTGCGGATGCGTTCTAATACTTCATCAATTTCGCCACTATCTTGCCACTCTCTGAATTCGGTCAGGGTTTCGGTGAGGCTGTAGAATTTTGCAAAATCGGGATTTGGGTAATTGCTATCGTTTTCTTCTTCTAAAGAGCCGACTTCGATATGCCATAGGGTTGGATTGACGCGGAATAAATGTAGTTTTAAATCGCGGTTAAAAAACTTCCAGCCATCAGAGCCACTGACCGAGGTTTTAATCAGCGCTTTAATCGCCGCCAGATTATCCTGCCCAATCAGAAAGCTGAAATGATCGAGTTGGGTGGCTGTTTCGTGCGAAGGATAATTATGATCCAGAATCTCACCCGAGCTAAAAAAGCTAATCACAAAGATATTGCGATAGGCGAGCACATATTGAAATGAGCTGATTTTCATTTCAAGTTGTTCAATTAATTGAGTGGTCTGGTCAGTGGTCATTCTTTAGCTTGAAAGTGATTAAGGCTTAGGACATTGGTGAGATTCATTTTAGCTTAGCTGTTGTGGGATGGGGGGATTGAATGTTGCGTTGCGGGGGGATGGTTTGAGTTTTTGTGTGGTGGGCTGTAGTCGATGCGTACTACGCAAAATTTTTTAAGTGCTTTCGGCACGTAGATTTTAGAGCGTAAGTATCTACACAATTATTGTAAAAGGAAAAGGTCACCGTAGGGTGGGTTAGGCCACTCTCGATGCTCATTAGAGCGCAGATCTATTTCGGTCGTAACCCACCATGGCACTGCGCTGTACTTACTACGAAAAAAAACAGATCTTTTTAGCGCCTTCGGCACGTTGATTTTGGAGCGGTAGCCACCGCGGGGCCTTCCTTTCTTGCTTCGCCAAGAAACGAAGCCAAGCGACAAACTCAAAAACACGAAGGCCCCTCATCTGCGGACAATCGAGCGGCTGCTGCGGGACGCTTCGCTCAAACAGCATCAAAGAAACCCCGCCCC
This sequence comes from Janthinobacterium sp., assembly GCA_025360045.1. Classification (GTDB taxonomy): domain Bacteria; phylum Pseudomonadota; class Gammaproteobacteria; order Burkholderiales; family Chitinibacteraceae; genus Iodobacter. Next base: position 137,364 of record JANYCY010000079.1, read on the forward strand.
GCTTGTTCCTCGCTCCGGCGTGTTTCAAGGGGAGATTTAAGCCCCGTGCGATGTGTAGCGAAGAAAATTTAGATTGCTGAGTTTGAAAATACTCAAAAACTCAAAAAAATAGCTCAACTCTAAAAGCTTTTCTCCGTGAAACTCCGTGTTCTCTGTGTCCTCCGTGTTTCAAGATTTGGGTTTTGCGTAAGCAGTAGGTATGGCGGTGGCCATACCTTGCACTCTCATCAATCCTTCAAACGATATTCCGCCGAGCGTGCATGGGCGGTGAGTCCTTCGCCGTGGGCGAGGGTGCTGGCGATGCGGCCTAGTTTTTGGCTGCCGGCTTCTGAAACTTGGATGATGCTGGTGCGTTTTTGGAAGTCGTAAACGCCGAGCGGGCTGGCGAAGCGGGCGGTGCGGGCGGTGGGGAGGACGTGATTTGGCCCGGCGCAATAATCGCCTAAAGACTCGCTGGTGAACTTGCCCATAAAAATCGCACCCGCGTGACGTAGCTCCGCTAGGTAGACTTCTGGGGTAGCGATGGATAATTCCAGATGTTCTGGCGCAATATAATTGGCAATTTCGCAGGCTTCGTGCAGATCTTTCACCGTGATTAAAGCGCCTCGACCAGTGAGGGACGCGCGAATAATGTCTTGGCGTGGCATGGTGGGGAGTAGTTTTTCGATGCTGGCGGCGACCTGCTGGATAAAATCTTCATCAGGGCAAAGCAGAATCGCTTGGGCGATTTCATCGTGCTCGGCCTGGCTGAATAAATCCATCGCGATCCAATCTGGGTCGGTGCTGCCATCGCAAATCACTAAAATCTCTGATGGGCCTGCCACCATATCGATGCCAACAATACCAAATACGCGGCGCTTGGCGGCGGCGACATAGGCGTTGCCGGGGCCGGTGATTTTATCCACAGCAGGTACGGTTTGGGTGCCAAAAGCTAGCGCGCCCACGGCTTGTGCGCCGCCAATACAGAATGCTCGGCTTACACCGGCCACGAAGGCCGCGGCCAGCACCAGATCATTCTTCTCGCCGCGTGGGGTGGGCACCACCATAATAATTTCGGCCACTCCGGCTACATGGGCTGGAATGGCGTTCATCAATACCGAGGATGGATAGCTGGCCTTACCGCCGGGGACATAAATCCCCACTCTATCGAGCGCCGTGACCTGCTGGCCCAGCACCGTGCCATCTTCATCGGTGTATTGCCAAGACGCCATTTTTTGGTGTTCATGATATTTGCGCACCCGTTCCGCTGCGGCTACTAAGGCCTCTCTCTGCACATCAGGCAGACGATCGAAAGCGGCTTTTAGCTCGGCTTGAGTTAGCTCTAGCTCGGCCATGGTTTGCGCTGCAACGCCGTCAAAGCGCTGGGTATATTCCACCACCGCCGCGTCGCCGCGTGCTTTTACATCGTCGAGAATGGCCGCAACCCGGGTATCAACATCCGGGTCTTGCGAGGTTTCAAAAGCCAGTAGGGCGGCGAGTTGTGATTGAAAATCAGCAGAACGAGAATCAAGGCGACGCAACATGGCAGAATCCAAAAATCTATCGTGGGACGATTATACCCAAGTAAGAAAATCATCTGCGCGGCTTATTGCCTTGATTTGCCGATTATTTATTCCCAGCTAAACAGCACATCCGCCCGCTCTTTACTGGCTTCAATTAGCTTGGCATTCGGGCCGTCGGTGTTGTGTGCCCAGTCGATGGCGGCGGCTTCGTTGCGGCCAAATTGCATATGGCGCTTGATCAGGCGCGATTCCCTGAGGGCGTGGTCTACGTCTACATACCAAGTTTCATCGAGCAGGCGGTGTAATTTGGCCCAATGGCCAGTATTGAGCAGCAGGTAATTGCCTTCGACGATGATGAGCTGGTTTTCAGGCTGGATGGGAATGGCGCTGGCGATGGGTTCTTCGATTTCGCGGCGAAACTCGGGGGCGTAGATGGTTTCGCCTGCGGGCTGGGTTTTTAGCCGCTGAATCAGTGCTGCAAAACCAGCGTTATCAAAGGTATCTTCTGCGCCTTTTCTTGCTGCTTTGCCAAGGCGGGCCAGCTCGCTATTGGCTAGATGATAGCCATCCATTGGCACCACAATGCTTTGCTCTGGATAAAGGTGCTGAATCTCTTGCGCCAGTGTGGACTTGCCCGATCCTGGCGGGCCAACGATGCCGAGCAGTTTGCGCTGGCCACTGGCTAATAGGGCGTCGATTCTTGCCTGATAGTGGGGCTGGATCATTTTGCGTTTTTCTCGGCAAGGGGGGATCAAAACTAACACAGGCCCCAGCCGCTATCAATGCGCTTGGGGCCTGTGTGGTTTGCGTGCCAGAAGGGATTACATCATTCCCATTACTGTCGGTAGCCAAAGCGAGATGGCAGGTACATAGGTAATCAGTAGCAAAAAGCCCAGCATGGTGAGCAGCCACGGCCACACGGCGATGGTGAGCTCGGTGATGCCCATTTTGGTGATGCCCGAGGCCACATAAAGATTCAGCCCTACCGGCGGATGGCACATGCCAACTTCCATATTAACGGTGATCAAAATCCCGAAGTGAATCGGATCAATACCCAGCTTGATAGCAACCGGGAACAAGATAGGGGCCATGATCAGAATGATGGACGATGGCTCCATCACATTACCTGCCAGTAGCAGCAGAATATTCACTGCCAGCAAGAAGGTGATCGGGCCAAGGCCCATACCCAGCAGCCAGTCAGCCATGGCTTGAGGAATGCCTTCGTTGGTCATCACAAACGAGAACAGTACGGCATTGGTAATGATGTAGAGCAGCATGGCGCTCATGCTGGCCGAATCAAGCAGCACTTTAGGCACACGGCTCAGTGGCAAATCGCGGTAGACAAATACGGCGATGATAAAGGCGTACACGGCGGCAATCGCTGCGGCTTCGGTAGGGGTGAAAATACCGGTGTAAATCCCGCCAAGCACCACCACAATCAGCATTAGCCCCCAAACCGAGCGGCGAAATGCGGCCCAACGCTCTCCGGCTGTGGCTTTGGGCATGCGTGGATAGCCAAATTTACGTGCGCGCCACCAAGTGGTTAGCCCCAAGAAAAACGCCAGCATCAGGCCGGGCACAACCCCCGCCATAAACAGTGCACCGACCGAGGTATTGGTGGCTACAGAGAACATCACCATGGCAATCGATGGTGGAATCAGAATCCCTAAAGCGCCCGCTGTGGTGATAACCCCAGCGCCAAACTGACGTGGAAACCCCTGCTTAATCATGGCGGGCAAGAGGATGGAACCAATCGCCACCACCGTGGCTGGGCTAGAGCCTGAAACGGCTGCAAATAATGCACAGGCCAACACACCTGCAAGGCCCAAGCCACCATGAAAGTGGCCCACCATGCTGGTGGCAAAATCGATCATGCGGCGGGCTACGCCACCGTGGGTTAAGAAATTACCGGCCAGAATAAAGAAGGGAATCGCCATAATTTCAAACTTCTCTATCCCCGTGAATAATTTCAGCGCCACTGATTCGATAGGCACATTGGTCATGGTAAATAAGAAGGTGAGTACGGTCAGCCCCAGCGCGATGGAGATCGGCATGCCGGTGGCCATCAGCGCCAGCAGTAAGCAGAACACAACGGCTTTTTTGCCACCCACGATGGCGATAATGGCGAGGGAGCCGAAAAGCAGGGCAGGGATTTTTATGGACCAGTTTGCCTCTGCAACAGGGATAAGGCTGGGCGTGTTGCTCATGCTGGTTTTCCTTCTTCTTCTAAGCCTTCAACGTGGGCCACGTCATGGTGAGGCAGCTCGCCAGTGCGCATAAAGGCGGTGGCAACTTGTAAAAACCGGAAACACATCAGGCTGGTGCCCAGCGGAATTGCGCTGTAAACCATCCATGTTGGCCATTCTAGATCTGGCGTGGTTGGGCCTTCGTAGAGGTTGCCCATTACCAAACCAAAAGCATGGCTAAAGGCGTAATGCGCGCCATTGCCCCACACAAACTGCGTGCCAAGGACGGCAACAATGCCGGTAAAAAGTGCGCCAGCAAGCAGGCCAATCATGACAAAGGTGGAGCGATACTTAGGCTCTAGCCGGTTAATCATCACATCAACACCGACGTGAATGCCGGTGCGCACCCCATAGGCCGCGCCAAATTTAGCCATCCACACAAATAAAATGATGCACAGCTCTTGAGCCCATGAAAGGTTGATGCTCAGCAGCCAGTTTTGGATGATGGGTAGATGGGCTCCGGAGGCATAGCGGTGGAGCACGGCGATAAAAATCACCAGCGTTGCCACCGCCATCAGCGAGGCAATCAGCCACTCTTCAAGGTGATCGAGTATTTTCATGAAAGTCTCCGAAGGGACGGTGGTTTTATTTAGAGGAGCTGTTTGCCCCTCGTTGGGCGGGTTTGGGGCCCGCGGCTCTATCAAACCTTGCTGCCGTTGTTTTTATTGCACGTTGAAGCAAAGCCAAAAAGATCAGTGCCTTCGGCACGATGGTTTTGGTACGGGAATCCCCCGCCGCATAAGTAGCTACATAATTTTAGGTGGCAGATCAGTGCTGCAGCTTCCCCCTTTGCAAAAGGGGGATTGAGGGGGATTTGTTTTTGTGTGGCTTGCTGCCGTAAATATATGTAATGCCAAATCCCCCCTGCCCCCCTTTTCAAAGGGGGAGAACACAATGCTGGTTCTTACCTCTCTCCAATCCCTTTATTCAACCGGTTTAAACGCTGTCTCTTTATAAATCTCTGCCAACAAATCCTGACCAAAGCGGGAGGCCATTTTTTGGTGGACGGGGACGAGGGCTTTGCGAAAGGCTGCGCGCTCGGCGGCGGTTGGGGTGTAGATGGTGGTTTTGCCGCTGGCTTTAATGGCGGCCAGTGCTTTATCGGTTTCTTGCTTGGCAATCTGATTGGCGTAAGTGGAAGAGTCATTCATCGCGGTGGTGAGAATGGTGCGAATGTCTGCGGGTAGGCCTTCCCAGAATGTTTTGTTGACGATCACGGCATAGCCAAGGAAGCCGTGGCCGGTAAGAGTGAGGTGTTTTTGTACTTCAAAGGCTTTGCTGGTGTAGAGGTTGGATGGCTCTAGCTCGGTGCCGTCGACTACGCCGGTTTGTAGTGCCTGATAAACCTCAGAAAACGCCATGACCTGTGGTAGCGCGCCGAGGGTGCGCATTTCTTCGTCTAGCACTTTGGAGGATTGAATGCGCACTTTCATGCCACGTAGATCATCTGGGGTACGGATCGGCTTATTACTGGAGAAGTTTTTAAAGCCATTTTCCCAGAAGCCCAGTGCTTTAATACCCTTGCTTTCTAGCTTGGTAAACAGCTTGGCACCAATGGGCCCTTTCATGACTTTATCGACTTCGGCATAGCTATCAAAAATATAGGGCAGATCAAAAATCTCGAATTCTTTAACACCCAGCGGGCCAAATTTGGCAAGGCTAGGGGCAAGCATTTGTACTGCGCCCAATTGCAGCGCTTCCATTTCTTCTTTGTCTTTGTAAAGCTGGCTGTTTGGATAAACTTCTACTTTAACCCGGCCCTTGGTGCGCTCTTCGGCGATTTTTTTGAAGTAATCAGCAGCTTTGCCCTTGGGGGTATCGACGGCAACCACGTGGCTGAACTTGATCACGATCGGCGCTTCGGCCGCGAAAGAAGAAGTGACAGTAAGAGCCAGAATGGCCGCGAGTAAAGTACGCATTACAATCTCCAAAGCTGTTGAATGTATTGAGGATTGTTGATCAGGATTCAGGCGCTTTCAATTGTGGTTGTTACGACTGTGGTAAACCACAGTAAGTCTAAAATTGCACTGTGCTAACATTGGGGTATGCGTTTGCTTACTACTCTTTCACGCCGTCTGAGTGCTCATCCTTGGTTTTTGCCAAGGTTGGCCTTGGTCTTGTTTCTGGCCACGGTACTGGGCTTATTCGCCTATTTGCGCCACGGCGAGCGTGAAGAAGCGCGGCTGGTGCTGATTAATGATGTGCTGTGGGTAGAGCAAAACTTGCGTTTTGTATTGGGGCAATCGGAAGAACGCTTGGCCGCACTATTAGAGCAATCTCGTGATGGCAGCTTAAGCGAGGCCGAGTTTCGTGGCCGTGCTCGTTTGATTATTGGCGCAAATTCTGCGATTACCGGTATTCAGCTGCGTACTAAAAATCAGAGTTTTAGTTATGGTCAGCATTTATCCGCCGAGGTTACCCGTGAGCCGATTGCCTTGGCGCAGGGGATAGGGCGGCCTAGCTATACCGTGCCGCTTTACCCTAAGGGAATGATTGCGCTGATTCTGGCCGAGCATGATTTTGAGCTGGTGGCATCGATTGCGCTACCGCAGTTATTGCAGCAACAAGTTCCCTGGTGGTTTGCTTATAAATACCGGCTGGCGATGATTGATGCGGATGGTCGAGAAGTGGCCAGTAAATCAAAAATTGAGGCCGACGATACCAATCTCAGCTACCAGCTGCCCTTTGATTTAGTCAGCAGTGGCTTACTACTGCGCATCACGGCTTACCGCCATCCAACCGGCCTTGTACAAAAGCTGCTCACTGCCAGCGTGATGGGGCTGGCCTTGATCGTATTGTTTAGTTGGTGGCGTTTGCGCCGTCAGATGCAGGCACGATTATTGGCTGAAAATGCGCTGAGGGAAGAGCACGCTTTTCGCACCGCTATGGAAGACTCGCTTTCGGTAGGGATGCGCGCACGTGATATGGATGGGCGCATTGTGTATGTAAACCCCGCCTTTTGCGGCATGGTCGGTTACACCGCCGAAGAGCTAATTGGCGCGCTACCGCCTTATCCCTATTGGAATCCAGAAGATATCGCTGGGCATCAGGCGCAAAACGAGATTGTGCTCAGCGGCCGTGCGCCACACGATGGATTTGAATCGATGGTGCGCCATCGTGATGGGCCTTTGGTGGCGACTCGTGTTTACACCACGCCGCTTATCGATGCCACCGGCAAGCAGCGCGGCTGGATGAGCTCGGTGGTCGATATCACCGCCTTAAAAGCTGCCGAAGCAAGGGAGCGCGAGCAGGAAGAAATGCTGCGCCACACCGGCAAGCTGATCACCATGGGTGAGATGGCCTCCACCTTGGCACATGAGTTGAACCAACCGCTGATGGCAATGAGCAATTACGCCAGCGCAGCCCGTCAGTTTGCTAATCAGAATAATCATGAAATGCTGGATTCAACCTTAAGCAAAATTGCTGGCCAAGCACAGCGTGCCGCCGCCGTAGTGAAGCGTATCCGCGAATTTGTACAAAAACGCACCCCACATTGCGAGCCTTGTGATCTCAATCATATTGCCAGCAATGCCTTTGAATTGATTGATGCCAGTGCGCGTAGCCAAGGCGTGCGGCTGCATTTTAATTTGGGTGGTGCCTTGCCGCTGATTCATGCTGATGAAGTTTTGCTTGGGCAAGTGGTGCTGAATTTATTGCGTAACGCCTTGGATGCCAGCGGCGAGCAGCCACAAAGCCGTCGGGATGTATGGCTGGCTACGTATTGCGACGAGACGACGGTTTATTTATCGGTCTGTGATCGAGGCTCAGGCATTGCGCCTGAAGTGGCCAGCCGCTTATTTGATGCGTTTTTCACCACCAAATCGCTGGGAATGGGGATTGGCTTGAATATTTGCCGCTCTATTTTAGAGCAGCATCATGGCAAACTATGGTTTGAAGCCCATCCACAGGGCGGCACCTATTTTTATATGAGTCTTCCACGATGAAAACAGTTTATTTGGTTGATGACGATATTGCCGTGCGTGATTCGCTTGGCCTGTTATTGCTTTCCCATGGCTATACCGTGCATGCCTTTGAAGGCGGCGAGGAATTCCTTGCCGCCATCGATGCCCGCAGCGAAGGCGTGGTGCTGCTTGATGTACGCATGCCGGGGCTGAGCGGGCCGGACGTGTTTAAGCAGATGTATGAACTAGGTAGCGAGCTAATCGTGTTGTTTTTATCCGGCCACGGCGATATTCCGATGGCGGTGCAGGCGATACGGCAGGGCGCTTTTGATTTCTTAGAAAAACCCTGCAGTGAAAAACAATTACTCGAGCGGATTAACGACGCGCTGGAAGTGGCGATTGGCCGCCAGTCTGTGCGCGGTAATCAGCAATTATTAGAAAAGCGCCTCGGCTCGATTACACCGCGCGAGCGCGAGGTGATGGATTGGATTTTACAGGGCAAGCTCAACAAACAAATCGCCGACGAAATGCAAATCGCCATCCGTACCGTAGAAGTCCACCGCGCCAACGTCTTCGCCAAAATGGGTGTGCGCTCGGCGCTGGATTTAGCGCAGTTGTTGCAGGGAAATTGATGGCAATCCGATCAACTTAGGTGAAATGTTTTTCCTAGGGCGGGAGCAACCCGCGAGCCATGCTGAAAAATACGCGGGTTGCACCCCATATGCGCTAACCAAATTGTTTTTTCATTGCAAACAGCGAAAAAGCATAACAACCACGCTCTTTGCATAGGGCTTTTTAAAGTCCCCTTGAAGCACGCCGAAGCGAGGAACAAGCGGGCGGGGTTTCGGCGAGGACTGTTTGAGCGAAGCGAGTTCCGCAGCCGCCGCTCGATTGTCCGCAGTGAGGGGTTTCGTGCTGGTCGGGGCGGCCTTCTTTGGCTTCGTTTCTTGGCCGTTCAAGAAAGGAAGGCCCCCGCGGAGGCCAACCGCACCAAAATCAACGTGCCGAAGGCACTAAAAAGGTCTTTTTGACTTTGGTTAGCGCATATGGGGTTGCACCCGCACTACGATGATTCAATCTTTGTCATTGCGCGGCTGAGCCATGACAGCTAGCTAAATTGATAGGGAGAGGGTGGATAAAGCAAAAAATCCAGCGAAGATCGCTGGATTTTTTGCTGAGTGCGCAAGATTAAGCGGTCATTACTTTACGACGGCGTGAAGCAAATAAACCCACTAAACCTAAGCCCATCAAGGCATAGGTTTCTGGCTCTGGAACAGGTGATACATCGGCGTTAAGGGTATTTAAAGCAAATAACCAGTCATCGCTGCCACTGCTATTGTTGTTAAAACGTAAGTCTGCAATACCTGTGGCAGCTAAGGAGAAGGAACCGCCAGCGCCTATATTGCCGGTTTCTAGCACCGAGCCTAAAGCATCATAGGCCGTATAAAAGGTCGCTCCACGGCCAGTACTTTCACTTCCATAGTTATCGAAAGTGAAGTTCACCAGATTGGCCAAGCCGGTAAATTTTAAGTCCAAAATTGAGCCGGTGGGGTATTGGCCCGTTGTGCTATTGGTCAGGCCTTTTTTGCCCCAGCCTGTTGCATCAATGGCAGCAGCACCCGATGGACCAGGGCCACCTAGTACGGCAAAAGTAACACCCGCTATTTGATTTGAAATTTGAGTGCCGGCTGCGTAGCTACTAAAGTCGACATTGATCATGGCTGCAAATGAGCTAGATGAGAAGGCGATTGCGCTGGCGAAAAGAATTGAATGTGTAATGGTTTTCAGCTTCATGGATAGCTACCCCTGTTTATATTGTTGATCAAACAAAATGATCTGAAAATAGTCCAAGCCCTTGTATCGGCTACATAAAATATCTTCTATATATGTAGGATAAATATACATGAAGCTTTCTTTGAAATATAAAATAGAGTCAGGAAATTAGCGGTTAATGTTATGCTAATCACCTATTTAGAGGTAAATACTTAAGGAAAAGCTATGTAATACACCACTTTTTAAGGATTAAACTTTTGCTATCCCTTTGTTTTTTTACAACAAGTAGTAAAAAGTACGATTAAATTTTGGAGCTACTTTGGGCAAAAGCGCCTTATTTTGGGCAGCAAAAAAAATGGCTTCAAAGGGGAGACCTTTGAAGCCGTGAAGTGATTATTTTGAAATACTTACATCTTTAAAACCACACCCCAAAGCGGCGGATGTAGATGGTTTTTACCAGTTGCGCCAGCATCATATAGCCCAACATCGTTGCGGCCAGCCAGTACCAGTAGGATGAATCGAGCGAGACAAAGCCGATTGATTCTGCCAGTGGCGAGAAGGGTAGCCAGCAGCCGATGGCAACGGCGACCACGGTTGAGATCATCACCGGCAGCGAGGCGCGGCTTTGGATAAACGGAATCTTGCGAGTGCGTAGCATATGCACCACCAAGGTTTGCGATACCAAGCCAACAATAAACCAGCCTGAATTCATAATGCTCTGGCCACCGCCGTCGGCGTAATACGCGGCCCCGGCACCAAATACCGTCCACATCAGGATGTAGGTGGTGATATCAAATACCGATGAAGTGGGGCCTAGCCAGACCATAAAGCGGCGGATATTACCGGCTTCCCATTTACGCGGTTTTTTCAGGAATTCCTTATCCATTTTGTCCCAAGGCAAGACCAGCTGGGAGATATCGTAAATCAGGTTTTGGATCAGCAAATGCATGGCCAGCATCGGCTCCCAAGGCAGCCAAGCTGAGGCGACCAGCACCGAAAACACATTGCCGAAGTTAGAGCTGGCGGTGATATTCAGGTATTTCAGAATATTGCCGAAGGTTTCTCGCCCTTTAATCACGCCTTCTTCCAGCACCATTAAGTCTTTATCCAGCAGAATAATGTCGGCAGTTTCTTTGGCGATATCGGCCCCGCTATCAACTGAAATCCCTACATCGGCATCGCGCAGTGCGGGTGCATCGTTAATCCCATCGCCCAAAAATCCCACCGTGTGCCCATTGGCTTGCAGGGCTTTTACTACGCGTGATTTATGCATCGGGGTGAGCTTGGCAAAGACGGTGCATTCGCGCACAGCTTGGCAGAGCGCGACATCGTCCATCGCTTCAATTTCTGGCCCCAAGAGCGGCGTGCCAGGGTTGAGCCCAACATCACGGCATACTTTGCTGGTGACAATCGGATTATCGCCCGTCAGCACTTTGACGGTTACGCCGTATTCTTGCAGCGCTTTAATCGCGGGAGCTGCGGATGCTTTAGGCGGATCAAGAAAGGTTAAAAAGCCACGCACCACCAGATCTTTTTCATCGGCGACCTTGTACTGCTTTTGATTGCCGCTGATGGTTTTGCTGGCGACCAGTAACACGCGGAAGCCCTGAGCGTTGTAATCCTGTGTTTGTTTTAAGATGCGGGCTTTTTCTGGTTGCGTTAGCTCGCGGACGGTAGCGCCATCTTGGAAATAGGTGGATACGGCGAGCATTTCTTCTACCGCACCTTTGGAGATCATTAGCTGCTGGGCTTTGCGATTGGCTAGCACCACGGTTAGGCGGCGGCGGATAAAATCAAAGGGTAGTTCGTCGATTTTGCTATAGCCCAAGGGCAGGTTATTCAGCTCGGTAGCACGCTCGATGACGGCAATATCCATCAAGTTTTTCATGCCGCTCTGATGCACGCTATTGAGCCAAGCAAGATGCAAAATCCCCTCATCTAGCTCGCCATCGCAATTAAAATGCTGCTCCAGAATAATTTTATCTTGCGTCAGCGTGCCGGTTTTATCGGTACATAACACATCCATTGCGCCGAAGTTTTGTACCGAATTAAGCCGCTTGACCACCACTTTGCGTCTAGCCATGGCGATTGCGCCCTTGGCTAGGTTGGCCGAAACAATCATCGGCAGCATTTCTGGCGTTAAACCCACGGCAACGGCCATGGCAAAAGTCAGCGCGGATAGCCAATCGCCCTTGGTCAGGCCATTAATCAGAAATACCAGCGGCACCATCACCAGCATAAAGCGAATTAGTAGCCATGAAACGCTGCTTACACCGCGATCAAAACTGGTTTCTACACGCTTATGGCTGAGTACGTTTTTAGCCAAAGAGCCAAAGTAAGTATGGTTGCCGGTGGCAACAACTCGGGCGGTGGCGATGCCACTCACCACATTGGTGCCCATAAAGCAGATATTGCTGCGATCGAGTAGGCTTTCATCGCTGCGATGACTAAGCTCAGCTGATGTCCTGTCGACCACATCGTCGCTTGATGCTGTTTGGACGGATTTTTCTGCCACATCACCCAACGTGTCGTATTTCTCGACCGGCAACGCTTCGCCGCTTAATACCGCTTGGCTCACAAATAAATCACGCGATTCTAAAAGCTCGATATCTGCCGGAATCATATCCCCCGCTTGCAGGCAGACAATATCGCCCACCACAACTTGGCTCATAGGGACTTCTAGCTTGCGAGTTTGGCCTTTGGCAGGTTTGCGCAGCACCGTTGCGGTATTGCTGACCAGTGATTTGAGTTTTTCGGCCGATTTGCCGGTGCGATATTCCTGAAAGAAGCGTAATAAGCTGCTTAAAGTGACCATGGTGGTGAGAATAATAATGCCAACCCAGCTTTGCTCGCCTGGCTCGGAAAATTGGACGTCGGTGAGGTAGGTGATAAAGGCAAGCACCAAGAGCACCATGACAAAGGGATTTTTAAAGGCGAGATAGAGCTGGACGAGGGCGTGAGGCGGTTTGTCGTGGGCAACCTCGTTGAGGCCGTTGCTTCTGAGTAGTTCAGCTACGGCAGCATCGCTGAGAGCATTTATTTTTGGCTGCTGGCTGGCGGTGTGATCGATATGGGTCATAGGTATTTTCCTGTGCGCCAGGGCTCAGGAGGGTGCATTGCATTTATTTAGGCAAAGCAATCCCCTTTCGCGCTGGCGGGGCGCTGAGAGAGTAATAGATTTAATTGGCCCGCTGAATTACCCAATGGCAATTCAGCGAGCAATATCGGTTCGTCTGGCATTTTGGAGTCCCTACTTAGTTTCGCTATTTAAAAAATAAATATATAGTTTGGTTAAAAAATATTTAAATATTCTGGGCGAGCAGATTCCTCTCCAGATTTAAATGGATTAATAATGGGTATGGCCGCTTAATTAATTAAGTATCGGCCATTAATAATTAAAAATGCCTACGGCATATTTAGCCTGCTTTACGCAGGCGAGGTTTATTACTTCTCAGCCCCCACTGAATACGGCGCACATCCTGATGCTGGCTTAAGCCGATAGCCAGCTGGATAAAGCTTTGGCGCAAATCTGCCGATAAATTCAGCAACACCGACAAGCAGAACGTGCCTTCGGGCTGGCGAAAGATCTTTAGCTGCTGGGCCTGAAAGCCAAGAAAATTTAGTTTGTGAATCAGCATCTTACGCAGATCACTAATCGTTGATTCAGAGCTGCTTATTTGTAAAAAATATTGTGATTGATGAATGTCACGGGCATGCGCGCCCCGTATGGCGATGATAAGTCGTTTTAGAAAATGCATTCTAGCCTCCGAAAAAAAGGGGAGGACGATTGATATCAATAAGGATGAAACCCGGCCATAGGCATAACTTAGCATTTGCTTGTTATTCAATGGATCGGTGAGCGGGGAGCCCAAAGACACCACACCCTGCGTAGCAGGATATGGCAGATTGAATCTACTTTATCCTGCTATACTGCGGTTACCAACACAGATTGACTACACCCGTCGTTGTCCACAGGACAGCCTCTTAGATAGTTAATATGCAGCGCATTCTACTTATCAAATAATTAATGTCAATACTAATTGATGAATTAATTAATATTAATGGTGATTAAATGCAAAAGGCATATTGTTGAATGGGGAATTAATTACTTTAATTATGACAAGGTGGAATTAATCGATTGGGCTATTAACGCTTAATTAGCGGGTAGGCAGCATTCAGTTTGTAAAAAGTTGCTGGGGACATAAAATGTTTTGTAACACCTGGCTTAGCGAGTCTCTTTCGCCAAGATAGGGTAACTGGCGTTACCCTATATCTACAGCTTTATGAATGGGAAACAGTTATCTGCTCCACTCATCAGACAGCGACTCCGCCTGCTTGAGCACGAGCTCGACAGCATCCAATTGCTGATCGGGTGGATATTTCCATTTCTGTAAAGTTCGGCGTACCAGAATTCGTAGTCTGGCCCTAACGCTATCGCGAACCTGCCAATCCACTGTTGTGCTGTTACGTAGCTTTTCTGTGATCTCAACGGCAATTTTCTTGAGAATATCATCGCCTAACTCACGCACAGCACTTTCATTATTGGCCAACGCATCGTAGAACGCTATTTCGTCATGGTTTAAGCCAAGCGCAGCCTCACGCTCCAGAACGGCTTGAAACTCCTTGGCCATCTGGATCAATTCTTCAATCACCTGTGCCGTTTCAATCGCTCGATTGTGATATCTGCGCAAAGTCTCCAGCAGGCGATCTCCGTATTTCTTTTCTTGCACAACATTATTGCGGGCACGGGCTTTGATTTCATCACGCAACAGCTTTTCCAGTAGCTCTACAGCAAGATTGCGGCTTTCCATTTGCCGAACGTCTTCCAGAAACTCATCCGATAGCAATCCAATATTTGGTTTATCCAGCCCTGCCAGCGCGAATATATCTGCTACGCCATCGGCGATGATGGCATTGTCCAAGATTTGCTTAAGTGCACTGTTTTTCTCTGCATCTGTGCGTTTCTTGTCTACGGTGGTGAATTTAGTAATTGCGGTCTTGATAGCAGAGAAAAAAGCAATTTCTTTACGTAGTTCAGAGGCTTCATCCAGCGTGCTGCATAGCGAGTAAGCCTTTGCCATCGCAACCATAGTATCGAGGAATCGCTCTTTGCCATCTTTTAATCCCAGAATGTGATTTGTCGCTGGCAGCAATAATTTAAGGGTATCTGTTTCAAAGCTGCGGTAGTCAAAGTCATGCATCATGCCGCGAACGATATCGAGTTTCTCCAGCAACACCGCTAACGCTTCAGCGGCATTATGCGTAGGATCGCCTTTGCCCTTAGCATCCGTATAGGTTTTAAGTGCCGCCTTCAGCTCGTTAGCGATGCCGATGTAATCCACCACCAGCCCACCGGGTTTATTCTTGAATACCCGATTCACACGGGCAATTGCCTGCATCAGGTTATGACCCTTCATTGGTTTATCGATATACATGGTGTGGCAGCACGGCGCATCAAAGCCGGTAAGCCACATATCGCGCACGATCACCAGTTGCAAGGGGTCTTTCGCATCCTTAAATCGTTTCTCCAGCCGCTTTTTCACTTGCTTGCTGTAAATATGTGGCTGTAGCAAGGGCTTATCTGCTGCGGATCCCGTCATGACTATTTTGATGACTCCTTGATCTGGGTCGTCGTTATGCCAATCTGGGCGCAAAGCGACGATGGCATTGTAAAGATGAGCGCAAATATCACGGCTCATACATACGATCATGCCTTTGCCGTCCGCTACCGATGTGCGGGCCTCGAAATGCTTTACCAGATCAAGAGCAATTTGCTCTAACCGCGGCTCAGCACCAACCAGCTTCTCTAACGTTGCCCACTCGCTTTTTGCTTTTTCGCGCGCGGCTAAGTCTTCTTCATCTTCAACCACTTCATCGACTTGGGCATTGAGGGCATCAATCTCAGCCTGTCTTACATCTAATTTGCTCAAGCGGCTTTCATAGAAAATAGGAACGGTTGCCCCATCGTCTACGGCATCTTGAATGTCATAAATACTGACATAATCACCAAAAACAGCACGGGTATCTTTGTCTTCTAACGCAATGGGTGTGCCGGTAAAACCAATAAATGTCGCATTTTTGAGAGCATCGCGTAGATGCTTGGCGTAGCCAAAGATATAGCGTCCAGCTTTTTCGTCAAAACGTCCTTTCATTCCATACTGGCTACGGTGAGCCTCATCTGAGATCACCACAATATTGGAACGACCTGATAGCAGGGGATGCTCATCCTCGTCATTTAACAGGGCAAATTTTTGTACTGTGGTGAAGATAATTCCGCCTGCTTGGCGTGAAGTCAGCATTTCACGCAATTCATCGCGGCTAGCAGCCTGCACCGGTGTTGTTTTGAGTAAATCGGCAGCGGCGCAGAACGTTCCAAACAGCTGGCCATCCAGATCATTACGGTCGGTCACAATCACCAGAGTGGGGTTTTTCATCTCGGCTTGCTGCAGCAATTTGCCAGCATAACAAGCCATGGTGATGCTTTTCCCGGAGCCTTGGGTATGCCAAACCACACCCGCTTTACGCGAACCGGGGCGTACCTCCTTGCCATAAGTTGCGCGCTCTTCACGTACTTCCAGCAATCCTTTTTCTGGAGACTCGGCAGCGATAACCGTGGCCCGCACCGCTTCGCGTACGGCATGAAATTGGTGATATGCAGCGATTTTCTTGCTGATGGCATCGCCATCTTGCTCAAACAAAACAAAATGGCGCAGGTAATCGAGAAACAATGCAGGTTGGAAAAAACCGCGCACCACGGTTTCCAGCTCCATCTGTAAACGAGGCCTGTCATCTTCATTGGCGATGGTACGCCACGGCAGCATGCGTTCAGCATTGGCAGTTAAGGAGCCAACTCTGGCTGTCCAGCCATCGCTCACCACCAAAGCGGTATTGCAGTTAAACAGATCAGCAATCTCATCCTTGTATGTCTGCAATTGATTGAATGCATCCCATACATCGGTTTGCTCATTGGCAGGGTTTTTTAGCTCGATGACGGCAAGTGGGAATCCATTGATAAAAGCAATAAGATCCGGGCGCCGTGGCTGCTTGTTGCCTTGAATCGTGAACTGATTCACGACCAAAAATTCATTATTGCCAGGCTCGGTAAAGTCGATGAAATGCACAAGATCAGTATGCTTTTGATCGTCCATAGAAAACTCAACTTGTACGCCATTCAGTAATAAGCGATACACACTGCGATTACGTGCCACAGGATTGGGCTCGCTCACCATTTGCAAGGTATGAAAAGCCTGCTCTAGTGCCGCAGCGGGGATATGCGGGTTAATTCTGGCCAAGGCCGTCATCACACGTTGCTTCAGTAATACCTGACGATAATCGCTACGCTCAGGCGTTTCGCTCTCTGGGGCAATATCTGGCCCGTACAGGTACTGCCAGCCAGTTTCCTGAAACCAAGTAAGGCACAATTCTTCAAGTTGTTGTTCATTGATCATGCTTAAATCTCCGTGCCCATTGCTTAATTTCGCTTAAGTTTGATGTGGCATTATTTAGCACTGTTGCTAACAGCAACTCCAAATTGCATAAGAGCTGCTTGAGCTGTGAAAGAGCCTCTTATGCAGATGGTGTTTAATTGATTTTTGTTGATTTATAATTACTGCATTGGTAATCCATTGCTTGACTGCGATCCGTCTCGGGTCTACCATTCGGCTCAATATGACTGGCGCCTCTGCACTCTGTGTACGCGTCAGTTTTCATTTCTACTGCCATAATTCCCACTCTTCCCAGCCAACAAATACGCCAAGTTCTGCTAACGAGATGGTTTGATTGCTCACAGCAGGGAAATCATCGGAGAGTAAATTCTTAAACCGCTGCCCCCAGCTGGAATTCGGGCAAATCACTTTCAATAGTTGCTGCATCAGGCAGAAATATAAAAATGGTCGGGCATTGTTTATCCTTACAGGCCAGCTTGCAGGTACTGGCGATAACTCCAGCACATTAATATTCCACAAGCGGCTATGGTGCGCAGATACGTTACGGATAAAGTTTAAGCTGCGTAGCCACTTGGCAAATGTTTGTCCGTCCGCTGCACCATATAGGGATGCAATCGCCTGTTGATCGGCATATTGCATACCAGAGAACAATTTGGATAGCAGGCCAAAATCCCATACCTCAATTGCCGCCCAGATTGGCATCGCCCCATATTGCTGCTGGTGATGCACCACAAATGGTTCTTTGCGTGCACGTTGAAGCATGGATTGATATTTGCTTAGCCAAAGCTGGTGCTGGGTTTTACCTGCATCGGCCCTTTTGGTGCTGACTTTTTTAGTAAAATTGCCGTGCAGGCATGCTGGATTTTCGTGAGCACCTGGGTCGCGTTTCCCCAGCAAATGCGCCACATCTACCCGCACCGCCATTTCGATCCTTTCCAGCGCATCCAGGGCCAGTAGTCGCAGCTTTTTATCGAACACATACAGCCGCACAACATCCTCGAACCGAGAGCCCGCAGCAAATGAATCGGTACGCACGGCTTTGCCTTGGGTATTCGATGCGGCCTGATCAATTGCCCGCAGTGGATACCAGTAGCCACTGAGACGGTAGTAGCCCAAGCGCTCAAGATAATCGAGTGCGGCAGCTCTGTTATCTACGTGTAAACCACGTGATTGAAGCTGCTGTAGTTGATCGGCGAACGAGAGCCAAGGTTTGAGTGGCTTCATGTTGGTGTTAACTTAGCCTGTTTAAAGACATCAACAATCTGTTCTGCCACTTGATCACGCATGGACAATGGGTAGCCGAACCTCCGCAGTACAACCCTTGTCACATTGCGCAAGCGTGCTTGTACCGTTTCGCGGCTTTCCCAATCAACAACTTTGTATTTTTCCAGTTCTTGCGCCAACTCCTGCGCAATCTGCTGAATACGTCCAGGTTCAACTTGTGCCGCTTCAGGTGGAGCTCGCAAGATGGCTTCAATAATATTAATCGTACCCACCGCAACAATCAGGGTGTCCGCTTCAGTAGTCACTTTTGGGGCAGGCTGAACCTCAATAGTGGCCGAAATAGCCTGACTTAAGCGTAATTGCGCAGCGTCCTGTTCGGCCTCCGCAGTTAGAATATTGCAATACTCTGAAGCCCCCAATAGATCAGGAAACAAGCTGGCATGATGGACATTCATTCGGCGCAGGTGCCGAAGGCATAAATCTCGCTCTTCATTGCGAACATAAATTTTGCAGATATAACGCGCAAAAATATCGGGCTGCTCATCCTCTGATGCTGAACGTAATTCGTCATCGTCAAATAGCTCATCATCGGTCAAGACATTGGCCAGTTTGTTTTCGATGGTTTCATCGTAAGGAGAAAACGTAAACAGGCCAGCTTGATTGACTAAGCGACCATGATCGTCCTTGCGCGGCTCCCACACTCTGATACCCGTTTTTTGATCGTTATCGCTCAGAAATGTTTTGTTGAGAACATAAATAGCGCGATATGGGTTATCAGCTTCTTCTTTATTATCTTCTTTATGAAAGGCAAAAAATAAAGCAACGTAGGGTGAGTAAGTCCAATCGAGCAGAGGCGTCATCAAACCATAATGCTGACCAACAGCCCATAACTCATCATTTTCATCAACCAAATCCGCATTTTTTAATCGACCACGCACCGCACGCTGAAAACGCTCTAGCTGGCTCTGCGCAAGTTCCTCAGTAACGATCCCATTGCTGGTTAATCGCCCAAGCGTCGGCATCAGGCCCCAGTCAAAGCGGCGATGCCCGCGAAATACCAGCTGCACGCTGGGCCTGTTGAAAAAAGGGCTTTCCAGTAATGGAGTAAAGTCACGCCAAGACTCAATTCGTGTAACTGGAATTCGGCCACTCAACTCATCAGCTATAACCTCGAAACGCTTTTGGACACCCTCAGCCTGCCACAGTGGGATTTTCTCGAAGTAGTCGCTAGATTGCTGACTGGCTTCATTGGCGGATGAATTTGTCGGCTCACTCATGCTTTAACCACCGCCATGGCTTCGGTGACTAACAACTCACCAGAAAGGAGTTTGGGGAGCAGTGTGTCGCGAATAGTTGTTAACGCCTTGTTAGAGTTAGAGTTAGCGTGAATCGCTTTTCGTAATGTAGAAATCTCAGTATCAAATTTCTGTAGAAGTGATGGATCTGCTTGAATCAATTCAAGGCGATAAACATTCTCGCGATTAAGTCCTGGGACGGCCGCATCAGTGTTCATTTTTTCAAGTCCCAAAGTCTGCATTGCGTAATAGCAATAAGTCAGCGGAACAGTTAGCGGTCGTACGTAATAGCTTGTATCAATGGGGAAAAAGGGTTGATCTTCCCAGTACATGCTGCCTACGGTCCCTTTGCGCCCAATAATGATAGAGCCGTGTGGAACGAGAGCTTCATTGTGATAGCCCGTGATGCCACCGGAACCATAAACAGGGACAATCCCCTTTTGGCGGTTGCTTGATTTGAGTGCTTTTCCGTAGACCAGCTCAAGCAGCTTACCAACACGCTGCATCGCCCATCCCTTCGGAATTCCTTCTGACTCTTCCATCTCGTTCGGAAACAGTGCTGCGGTGGCGGCGAGTTGCTTGTATTGCTCGCAAGGCAGGGCATCGAGTTCAGCTTCAGGCTTACCGCTGATGGCGCACATGGCGGCGCGCAGCGGGTCTCGGCCTTCTTGCTTGGCGGCGATCCTGGCTTTGACCGGGTCAAAATCAATAAACCACGATTTAAAAATGGCTTGCGCCATGGCTTCGAGGGTTTGGTTGATGCGGCGGTTGAGGTTGATTTTTTCGTCTAGCGTGCCAAGAGTATTAGTTATGGTTCGCATGACTGCTCGATTCCGTGGAACTCTAACGGGAAAATCTCGCAGAGCACCCAGCGGCACGTAAGCTTGCGTCGTCCCTCTAGAATGTTGACGAATCAGTTCCTGTGCTTGTGGGCTGGTCAAGTAGTAATAGAGCCACCTGCCATCCAGTTCACTCTTTGTTTTGAAAAGACCAATATTTTTGATAGCGAATTCTGGCTCCTCCCTTACAAGGCATGGCTCACCAACCGTGCCGATCATGGAGATCAGCACATCCCATCTATCAACCTTGCTTCTTTTATTAATGGCTTCAAAATCATCGTTTGAGATGAGGTAGGCTTTCGACAAGTCGATTTGCCCTCCAATGATATGGCGTGAGGTAATAAGATAGCATCCCCTCTCAACTGGCTTTGGTGAGTCGTGAGTTCCATCTCTTACTGAAGCGCAGAATTCTTTCGCTGGAATTTCAATCCACATCTAGAGGCTCCACTGGCAACTCATAACCCAACCTCGCCAAATTCTTCTTGATCTCACCTTCCAGATAAGTACTCTCGGCAAACTGCTCTGCCAGCTGCGCAGTCAGTCTCGCCATCTTGTCCGCAAAGGCTTCACCGTCTTCTTCCTGTTCTTCTGCACCTACATAACGCCCCGGTGTCAGTACATGTTCATGCTTACGGATGTCGGCGAGCGAGGCCGAGTAGCAGAAGCCCGGCACATCTTCATAAGCTTCACCCAGTTGCCAGGTGTGGAGGGTATCGGCTATTTTTTTGATGTCGTCTTGCGTAAAGTCGCGCAGCACGCGGTCTTTCATATAGCCCAGCTGGCGGGCGTCGATAAACAGGAATTCACCACGGCGGTTGCGCTTGGTTTTGTTGAGTGCCAAGCCATTACGTTTGTCGCGGGTAAGAAACCAGATGCAGGCGGGGATTTGCGTATTGGTGAAAAGCTGGCCGGGCAGGGCCACCATGCATTCTACATAGTCGTCTTCAATCAGTTTTTTACGGATTTCGCCTTCATTATTGGTGTTGCTGCTCATCGAGCCATTGGCCAGTAGCAGAGCCATGCTGCCGGTGGGGGCCAAGTGGTAAAGCATATGCTGCAGCCAGGCGAAGTTGGCATTGCCTTGTGGTGGGGTAGCGGCGATCCAGCGCGGGTCGTTCGCCAGCTTTTCACTCCACCATTCCTTCATATTGAAGGGCGGGTTGGCCATCACAAAGTCAGCGCGTAAGTCTGGGTGCAGATCATTTTGCATCGTGTCACCCGGCTGGCCGCCGAAGTTGAAGTCGATGCCACGAATGGCCATATTCATGGCGGCCAGACGCCAAGTGGTGGGGTTACTTTCCTGACCATAAACGCTGATCTGGCCAGTCTTGCCATTGGCTACTTTGCCGCCGTGCTGCTCGATAAATTCTTCGCTTTGCACAAAAAAACCGCCAGAACCCATGGCTGGGTCGTATACCCGGCCTTTGAAGGGCTGCAGCATTTCCACAATCAGCGTCACAATGCTCTTGGGGGTGTAGTACTGGCCGCCTTTTTTGCCTTCGGCCAAGGCGAACTGGCCGAGGAAGTATTCGTAGACGTGGCCGAGGATGTCTTTGCTTTTGAGGCTGAGTGGCTGGCCGTTGTAGCTTGGCTGGCTGAAGTTTGTGTCGGAAAAGTGCGCGATAAGATCGGCTAGTTTGTGGCTATCCAGCTCGGTGCGGGCAAAGTCTTTATTGAGTACGTTTTTGAGTTTTTTTTCGTTCTCGCGCTCAACCGCTTCCATGGCATTGTCGATCAGCCAACCCACGCTGCGCATTTCTTCGGGTTCATTTTTGTTTGGTTTATTCCATGGCAGTGCTGATTTTGGTGGCAACTGAGCGCAATTGCGCAGCACTTGCCAGCGTGCTTCTGGCGGTACCCAGAAGACGTTTTTTTCGGTGTAATAGTCGCGGACTTCCAGCTCGGCAGCTAGGTCTGCTGCATAGTCTTCGGCGTAGTCTGCCGGGTCCATATAGTAGTCATGGCTTGGGTCACGGAATTGGGAATCTAACTCTAAGCGGCGCTCTTCAAATGCATCAGAGACATATTTAAGGAAAATTAGCCCAAGCACGACATGCTTGTACACCGCAGCATCCAGACTGGAGCGCAATTTGTCGGCGGCGGTCCAGAGCTTGCGCTCTAAATCGTTAAAAAACTGTTGTTCGATGGAGTTCATGAGGGCCTTGCTTGGAAGGTGTTCAGCAGAAGGTGGAGCAATGCCAATCTTTCGTAAAGATGTCAGCATCAAGTCAAAAATTAGAGGGTATTGTACGCTGCTTCGCCGTGGCGGCGCTAATATGCTGGGGCAGGCATTGAGAGAGGGGATGGAAAAACCATTTTAAATCTGGGCGATTACGCAAGTAGCAGTCAGGCCACCTGATTAGGTGGCCTGATTGATTTTGTTTTAAAGCATTTTGGGGTAAAAGCAGGGATATTTAGGCGGCTTGCCTTGCCGCTACAGTCGCAGCAAACGCATCAATAATGGGCTGGAGTTTGCTGTGTTTAAGCTTTAGCGCAGCTTGGTTTACCACCAGGCGGGAGCTGATTTCGCGGATGTCTTCTACGGCGACCAGATGATTGGCTTTTAGCGTACTACCGGTGGAGACGAGGTCGACGATGGCATCGGCAAGGCCGACTAGCGGGGCGAGCTCCATAGAGCCGTAGAGCTTGATTAAATCGACGTGTACGCCCTTATTGGCAAAGTGCTCACGGGCGCATTCGGTGTATTTGGTGGCGATGCGTAAACGAGCGCCTTGTTTAACCGCACCTTCGTAATCAAAGCCCTCTTGCACGGCGACCATCAGGCGGCATTTTGCGATATCCAAATCGAGCGGCAGGTAAAGACCAGCGCCGCCATGTTCTAGCAGCACATCTTTACCAGCAATGCCCAGATCAGCCGCGCCGTATTGCACATAGGTCGGCACATCGGTTGCACGAACAATGATCAGCCTGACATCTTCCATATTGGTGCCAATAATCAGCTTGCGGCTGGATTCTGGGGCCTCAGAAGGCACAATGCCTGCGGCAGCCAGCAGGGGCAGTGTTTCTTCGAAGATACGACCTTTGGATAGCGCGATAGTGATCATGGATAGGTCCTTAGTGCCGCTGTGTCATCTAAAACGGGCAGATTATTTAAATATTTTAAGGCTAACAGGGTATTTAGATGGCCAACCGTTGATGGCTTTTGCGCCTTCCCATACCGAGAAAATGGCTGAGCCAATGGCAACCCACCATACGGGCAGGGGGCTGAGTAGGACAAAGCTGGCGAGCATGGCGAGGGCGTAGAAACAGCCCATTAGCAGCTGAAAATTACACGCGCTAATGGCGTGCTGCTCTACGTAATCGGAATGTACACGGGCAAATTGCAGGACGAGCACGGGAATCATCAAGGCCAGCACGGCCATAGGCAAAATCGGCAGCCAGAATACACCTGCTAGATGGGCCAGCGCGGCAGCCCCCTTTTCATTTTGCGAAGGCGGACGCGGCTTGTCGTCTTGTTCTTCTGCCGCAGGTTTTGGATTGAAGATGAACATGGTTAGAGCCTAGAAAATGAGCCGTGTTTTGTAGGGCGGGTGAAACCCGCCATTTTTTAGCTTTTAAGGTATAAATTTGGCGAGTTTCACCCTATACGGGCAAAGCAAGTGCCAAAAGAATTTTTAGTGCCTTCGGCACGTTGATTTTGGTGCGGGCGTCCCGCTGGACCTTCCTTTCTTGCGCGGCCAAGAAACGAAGCCAAAGAAGGCCGCCCCTAAAACACGAAATCCCCTCGCTGCGGACAATCGAGGCGGCGTCAATTCAACTCGCTTCGCTCAAACACGAATTGACGA
>JANYCY010000031.1 GCA_025360045.1 Janthinobacterium sp.
AAACACCTTAGCGCCGATGATAGTGCAGATTACCTGTGTGAAAGTAGGTCATTGCCAGACACCCTATCGCTGAGCGAATCAATAGATTCGCACGCAGAAAAACCCCCGTACTCGAAAGAGGCGGGGGTTTTGCTTTGGGCGAAAGGAATGTAGATACAAGAACCACCCGTGGTTTGCATGTTGGGTTACGCATAAAGCCGCTAACCCAACCTACAATATCTATACCCCTTATGCCCTTTGTGCTTTATTCGCCGGTGTTGGCAAGGCTTAGTGCTAGTTCATTTTGGGCGGTGGGAGTGAATGGGTGGAGGTGCGCTAGAAACTGTTGGCTTGCTGCTGCCCACGAGAATTTTTCTGCGTGCTTGCGTACTTCTTCGCGGCTTAGTTTTAATGAATCTAAGCAGGCTTTTTGTAAATCAACATTGAGTGCGCCTGGGCCATCTGCGCCGATTACATCGATCGGGCCGGTGACTGGATAAGCTGCAACGGGGCAACCGCAGGCCATTGCTTCGAGTAGCACTAAGCCGAAAGTGTCTGTTTTTGAAGGGAAAACAAAAGAGTCGGCGGCGTTATAGACTTGGGCAAGTTCTTCTTGACTGAGGACTCCTAGCCAGTTGATATTTGGGTATTTGGCGCGAAGTTGAGTCGCCGCAGGTCCATCTCCGCAGACCCATTTTGAGCCTGGCAAATCCAGCTCTAAAAATGCTTCAATGTTTTTTTCTACGGCAACACGGCCTACATACACAAAAATAGGGTGGCGAGTTTGCAGGCGCTCTCTACTGGCTGGGCTGAATATTTTTAGATCGACTCCGCGTGACCACATTACTACCTTTTTAAAGCCACGCGCTTCTAAGTCTTTCACAACAACATGAGTAGGGGCCATGACGGCTTCTGCCGCATTGTGAAAGCGTGCCAGCCAAGCGTAAGTCCATGAAAGAGGAATGCCAATGCGTAGCTGCACATATTCTGGAAAACGAGAATGGTAGGCGGTGGTGAAGGGGAGTTTGTTGCGGATGCAATAACGGCGCGCAGACAGGCCTAGCGGGCCTTCGGTCGCGATATGGATGGCATCTGGATTAAATGCTTTGATGCGTTGCGCGATTTTTCTACCGGGGAATAGCGATAGTTGGATTTCTGGGTATGTTGGGCAGGGAATGGTTTTGAATTCGAGGGGCGAGAGCACGTCAACGATGTGACCAAGATGTTCTAGTTCTTGACGCGTTTGCTTGAGGGTGCGAACCACGCCGTTTACTTGAGGTTCCCATGCATCAGTCACAATCAGAATATTCATGCGGTCATTCCTTCGAAAAGGGGAGAGTTAGGGGCGTACAGGTCGATTAGTTCCGCTTGCTGCTCATGAAAGAATTTTTGCCATGTCAAAATACGAAGTTCGCCGTTTTGTAATTCGACGAGGGCGGTCAGGCTTTCTACCCAATCGCCATCGTTACAGTAGAGCACGCCATCGATTTCACGCATTTCTGCTTTATGAATGTGGCCACAGATCACGCCATCTAGGCCGAGTACTTTGGCTTCAGCGGCGACTGCGGTTTCAAAATTAGAGACAAAACTGACGGCGGACTTTACTTTGTGTTTTAAAAACTGCGACAAAGACCAATAACCCAAACCCATCCGTGCGCGGGCTCGGTTAAACCAATGGTTGAGTTTCAATGTAATGGTATAGAGGCGGTCCCCCACAATTGCCAACCATTTTGCGCATTGCACAACGCCGTCGAAGCGATCGCCATGCAGTACCAGAAAGCGTTTACCATTGGCCATGGTATGAATGACTTCGTCTTCGATGATGATGTCACCGAACATCAGCCCTAAAAACTGCCGTGCACCCTCATCGTGATTACCGGGGATATACGTTACCTTGGTGCCTTTGCGGGCTTTTCTGAGGATTTTTTGAATGACATCATTGTGGCTTTGTTGCCAAAACCAAGAGCGTTTTAGGGCCCAGCCATCGATAATGTCGCCGACTAAATAAAGATGATCGGCATCGCAATGCTTGAGAAAATCGAGTAAATAGGCAGTCTGGCAGCCTGATGTACCAAGATGCAGGTCAGAGATCCAAATACTACGAAACTTGAGAGTGCTCTCCGACATACTGGTGGCTCTAGGGGGTGATGCGTGAATCATGCCGCTTGTTTGTGACAGATCAGTGATATCGATGTTTAGATAGAATTAGTGAATACTTTCCACCACAGCCATGCAGGAAATAAGATTTTGAAAAAAGTACGCCCTGATTCACCGTGTATCGCGGTTTGTTCGACGGCCTTAGGTGATGATATTTGTCGAGGATGTGGCCGTGATGTGGTTGAGGTTGCAACTTGGGTGATGATGAATGATGAGCAGAAAGAGAAAATCTGGGCGCGCTTGGAGGAGCAATGGCGGCAAGGCGGTAAGGTTGCGCCTTGGCTTAGGTAGGCTCACGTGCGGATGAGAGCGGTGCTATGGCAGCTCTCATCCAGAGAGTTGGGAAAAACGATTAGCGTCGCTCCCAAACGCCAAATTCCACCGCGTTTTCTATCACCAGCGCTCGCCAAGCATAGTGTGGCTCTAATTGTGCCCGCAGTGTTGCAAAGGCCTCTGGCCCGCGAGCTTGATCGAAGCGGCTCCAGACAATGTAGCGAATGTTTTGGCTTTTGAGCCAAGCATCAGCATTAGGCAAGGATGCGTGATAAAACGCACGAATTTTTCCCGCTTCTGCCTGAATAAAAGGCGCTTGATTGCGCCATAAGCTCTCATGATCAGGCCAACCTAAAGCTGCGACTTGGCCGCTATGCAGGGCAAAGGCGCTGGCAGGTGTGTAGGAGCCGCCGTCTAAGCCCTCTAAAACGCTGCCTTTTTCAGCGACGCGCAGGTGATTCAAAATCGCCCGATGAGCGATATCATTTTTTAACCAGCCATCGCCAGCAAATTGACCCGTACTGGTTTTGGGGTGATAGCGCCAGTATTGCGCCTGTGGCAGCGCATAGGCGCAGACGGCGATCAGGGGCACGGCGGCTAGATATTGTTGCCAGCGCTTAGGGCTGCTAAGCGCAATCGAGCCAAGCAGTAAGAGCGCCGCAGGATAAAGCCAAGACCACCATTTTAAAGTGGAGTTAAAGCGGTTGTAAGCGCCTGAGAGCGGATCATCGATATACACGAACTCCGTCAAGGCGAGTAGCAACAAAACACCTGCACCGCTCCAGAGCGCTAGCCGGTTTTTAGGCCCTTGGCAGAGCGCCAAAGCGGCCAGCAATAATACCGGCCACCAAACTGCTAAACCTTGGCGCAGCGGCGTATGGTCTTCTGCCGTGACGAAGGCAAAGCCTGCTGACAAGGCATTAGGTGCATAGCTATTGATAAAGGGGTAGAGCAGAACTAAGGCGCAGCCTGCACCTGTGATCAAGTATTTTAGATAGCAGCTTTGCTGGCCTGCTCGGCGATAGATGCACCACCCTAAGACCAATAAGCCTTGCAAGGGCAGATTCCAAGCATTTACTGCCAGCAGTAGTGGCACACTCGCACCTAAGGCAAAGGCCAGTGGTTTAGCTTTAGGCTCATCTTTGCTCTCTAGGCGGATCATCAGCGCCAGCGCAAAAAAGAGTAGCGCAAAGCCTGCTAATGGCGGATGTAAATCCCCGAGGTAAATGTAATAAGAAAGCGTTTCTAGCGGTAATTCACGTGGCGTTGCTCCCTCAGTTTTTGGGAAAAGCGCTTGCCCTGCTACTGTATTGATCTGCTGATCGTAAAGCCCTGCAAAGCGCGTATTAGCCCAGAGCTGGCTAATCGCGGCTTGATCGCTGTTGGCGGCTCCATAGAGCACAGGTAACAGCGGGGCAACACCCGTGCCGCCGACTAAGAGCGCGGCGATGACTAGCCCTTTTTTCCAGCGAGCAGCAAAAAAATGGCTGGCCACGCTCCATGCCAAGCTGATGGTAAAAGCGATAGTCAGGCAAAAGCCAAAGTTCATCGCTCGCCCAGTATCTAGTGCCAATACACGGCCCATCAAGGCGGTGGCGTAATGCAGAAAGCCGTAGTAAATATCGAAACGATAAGCGGGTAGCCAAACATCGACAGGGGGAAGCTGGGTGCCGCTAAGGTAGTTAGATACAAAGGCCAAATCAGTGAGATGCTCAGATTGGCCGTCAATATCAGGGAAGACAAAGCGCCAAGCAAATACATAGGCAAAGGGCAGCCAGAATGGCAGCTCAGCTCGCCAGCCACCTGATTTCCAGTGACTAAATAATATGGGTAAGCTGATGAGGGTGAGGAGTGGCCAAACCCAGCTTAAGCGACCAAGCCCGATGAAATGTTCAATAAAGAATAAGCAAGTGAGTAGTGCAAGTGTTCCAGCTGCTCTTGCAAGCTGTGCATCTGCGAAGTAGTTACTAAAGAGGCGGCCAATAGCGGCTAAGTTCACTAGTAAAATAGCGGCGGTTAGCATTAAGTAAATTAAATGCATTGCTTGCTTCCCTGTCAGTCATTTCTGGCAGATTGTACATAAGTGCAAGCTTAAAATGATTTAATGCTTGGGAAGTGGCTATTTTTGCTGACAAATACATCCATGCTTTTGTAGGGCTGCAGTTAAGCTAAGTGAATGCATGGTCACTATAAATACAAAAAGGGGAAAAAGGCGACTTGCCAACAGCGCCTGATTCCCGTTCAATTCACATCCAGCGTTGGGCACTAATCAGCCAATTGAATGCCTGTAGAAGAATTGGCTATCTGATGTTTAGAGTGGATGTACATGGTGCTCTAAACGCTCTGAAATAAATTAGATAAAGAGTCCCGAATGGAAAAAATACTGAAATTGATGCAAGCGGCGGGAGTAGATCGCGCCTTCGAGTTGCTTTGTCAGCTGATCGGGGCATTACGCCCAGACAAAGCTGAAAACACCACGCAAGTTGTGAACAATATTCAAGCCTTATGCTATTTGCTTGAACAGCATATTGAGTTGCGTGTCGCTTTGCGCCGCCATTTATTGCATCTATTGTCGACCACCAAGCAGGTTCATTTATATACCGATACGGGTATTCTTTCGAATGAAAGCCTTTATGATGCTTTGGTGCGACGAATTGGCCATAGCTTGCTGCCGCCTACGGTTAATTTATCCTCATTAAAAGATTTATTTGGTGCGGCATTTAATCGCCCTGATGATTATGTTTGGTTTGGCAATGTGCCGCATGCCGTGTGGCAGGATTTAGGCTTGGCGTTGCATTTCCATGATGAAACCGATAGAGAAAGTATTAATCGCACCTTGGTGCAAATGCTAGAAGCCATTCAGGTTTTATCTTGCCGTGTTTCTGCGATTGGGCTTGAGCCAGAAATCGTCAAGAATCACCCAGACATTGAGCGCTTTGAATCGCCCTTTGTACGGCAAAATGTAGAAACGTTGGCGTGGATAGAGCGCTATCGCCAAGATTTAATTCATGATGGCAAGCCAAGCGAAGACGATTTGCAGATTCGCGTATTGCTAGCGCAATGCGAAGAAGTGATTGCCAAAGTGCGCAAAAATGCCGCTAAACAAGGGGTATCGGTCAGCTTAACTTATTTACTGATTCGATTACGCCAGCATATTGATCGCTTAAAAACATTACTGACTTTGGCTAATCCTGATTCATCACCCGAGAAATCAGCGACCTTGCTCTATACCTTGCATGCTTTTGTAACGGCAGAGAATCGTAAATATAGCTTGAAAGATTTATTTGCAGAAAATACTGAATTGCTGGCATTGCAAGTGACTGAGCATGCTAGTCATACAGGTGAGCATTACATTGCCGAAACACGTCGTGATTGGGCGGGGATGTTTAAATCTGCCGCTGGCGCGGGGATTATTGTTGGCTTTATGGCCATGTTTAAAATATTGATTACCAAAGCGCACCTGCCTTTATTGCTAGAGGCGATTGCTTTTAGTTTGAATTATGCGTTTGGTTTTATGTTTATTCATATCATGCACTTTACTGTGGCAACAAAGCAGCCCGCAATGACGGCCGCTAAGATTGCCGCGTCGATTCATTCATCTTCTAAACAAAAAGACAGCTTGGGTGAATTGGTCGAGTTGATTGTAAAAGTATTCAGGACACAGTTTGTAGCAATCGCAGGGAATGTTTTGTTGGCCATGCCGGTGGCATTGCTCATTGGTATGGCTTGGCAATGGGAAATGGGCGAACCATTTGTGAATGCAAATAAAGCAAATCATTTGTTGCAAGACTTAAGCCCAATTGCCAGCTTGGCTATTTTTCATGCTGCGATTGCTGGGGTCTGCTTATTTATGTCGGGCTTGATTTCTGGCTATTATGACAATAAAGCGATTTACAATGAAATCCCTGATCGTGTTGCGGCTTTACCTTGGTTAAATCGATGGTTTGGTGAATCAAGAACAAAAAGAATGGCGAATTATATTGAGCATAACTTGGGCGCTTTAGCTGGTAATTTTTATTTTGGTATTATGCTCGGCTCAATTGGTACCATTGGCACTTTGCTTGGTTTGCCCATTGATATTCGACATATTACTTTTTCATCGGCTAATTTTTCTTTTGCTTTGGCGGCGCAAAATTTTCAAATGGATTGGCAAATGGCCCTTATCTCCTTGCTCGGCGTCGCAATTATTGGGATGACCAATTTAGTGATCAGTTTTGCTTTGGCGCTGTGGGTGGCATTACGCTCACGTAAACTTTCGTTTGGCCAGACTCGGCCTTTATTAGGCAAGCTAATGCGTCGTTTCTTTCAACGTCCGGCAGATTTTTTTATTCCAAGTAAAGAAGATGTGTCGAGTGAAGCAAATGGGCATTGATTTAATTCTTGATGATTTGGTGGAGCATGGCTTTGCGGTTGTGCCGCAATTTTTGGCTAGCACTGAAGTTAATATTTTGGCTGCGGCCATGCAAGAGCGGCGTGGATTATTTCATCCGGCAGGGGTGGGTAGAAAAGCGGGGCATACGGTAGTTGAGCAAATTCGAGGTGATGATATTTGCTGGATTGAGACGAGTGACCCCCTTGCTGCTAAAGCATTAAATCAGCTGGATGAATTAAAGCAATCGCTCAATGCTGCTTTGTATTTAGGATTGGATGAATTGGAGTGCCATTTTGCAGCTTATCCAATGGGGAGTTTTTATGCTCGTCATTTGGATCAGCATCGGGGTGAAGATAGCAGAGTGGTGACGATTGTTTTATATCTAAATCCACAATGGGGCAAACAAGATGGTGGGGAATTGCGTTTATATTTAGACGACACCCATCATTTAGATATCTTGCCAGAAGGAGGCAAGCTGGTGGTGTTTTTATCTAATCGGTTTGAGCATGAAGTATTAACGGCTAAGCGAGAGCGCTTATCGCTAACTGGCTGGTTTCGTCGCCGAGCATAGGTCTATTGGCTTCGGGCAACGCCAGCGCTGCTGGTTTTGCCCGAATGCATAGGTTTGAAAGTGTTTAGCGACCTAAGCGCTGGCAAACGGTAGAAACAGCACCGGCTGCATTGAGGGTATAGAAATGCAGCCCAGGTGCGCCGCCTGCTAAAACACGATCGGCTAGCTCGGTCACAAAGTCTAGACCAAAGGCACGGATCGATGCCGTGTCGTCGCCAAAGGCTTGTAAGCGCAGTCTTAACCAGCGTGGAATTTCTGCGCCGCACATATCAGAAAAACGCGCCAATTGGCTAAAATTTTGGATAGGCATAATGCCCGGCACGATAGGAATGGTGACGCCGCGCGCATTCACTTCGTCTACAAAGCGGAAATAAGCATCGGCATTAAAAAAGTATTGGGTAATGGCCGAATCCGCACCGGCCCTTACTTTATTCACGAAATTGCGAATATCAGCTTCGGCGCTTTGCGCCTGCGGGTGAAACTCGGGATAGGCCGCCACTTCAATATGAAACCAATCGCCAAATTCATTGCGTAAAAAGCTCACCAATTCATTGGCATAACGAAACTCGCCAAAGTCCCCCATCCCCGAAGGAATATCGCCACGCAAAGCCACAATATGGCGAATGCCGTGGTCTTTGTAGTTTTGCACAATGCTGCGAATACTTTCTTTGGATGAGCCTACACAGGATAGGTGTGGTGCAGCAGCATGGCCTTCGGATTGAATATCCAGCACGGCGTTCAGCGTGCCTTCCTGCGTTGTGCCACCGGCCCCAAAGGTCACCGAAAAGAATTCGGGTTTAAATTGCGCCAATTGTCGACGCGTTGTGCGTAGTTTTTCTGCGCCTTCTGGCGTTCTAGGAGGGAAAAACTCAAAGCTGATTGGGGAGGGCGTCATTATTTTTTATCCTGGGCGCTAATCGTTTCATCTTAACATTGCCTCCCCATTCATGGCATGCAGGCTATTCATTGCAAAGATGAAAGAAATAAGCCAGATTAAGGGCGAAATTGCCGTGTTTTATGGGGGGGGAGTTGGTGTGGGTTTAATAGATGTTTTTTTAATTCAATAGCTTGGCCATTTGTTGGTCTTTTGTATGCTGACGTGGTGCTTATAACTTCTTGTGAAAAGGAGTGGGCATTTTCAATATACTTAATAAGGCTGGGTTTATGACTAAAAAGACTAGCAGCCTGTCGGACTCAAGGCTGATCTACTGCGGTAAAGCCGGATTTGGCCATATTTCACGTATTTTTTCGTTGAATAGCCAAGCTTGGGTTTAATCACTAGCAACCCGCCTCAAAAATCCATGAAATCGGTCTCAAACCGCCACTCGCGGGCATCGCTTAAGTCTGACAGGCTGCTGGCGGCCGTATGCCGTGCTAATTGCGGGCCAATGTGTGTAATGGGACGTGTCTATTTTAGGTGCAAAAAGCCGCTGTCGTTTGCTCGCTGACAAAATGATTGCCATCGCCTTGTAGCTTCACAATGCGCTGATCGCGTTTAATCTCCCAATCATCGACCGGATAAGTTTTGGCCCATGCGCACATCAGCTGCTGGTCTTGTTTGGATAGTTTGAGCTGATAGCGCTCGTACATATAGAAATGGATGCGGGCAATGCGGCCGCGCACTTCTTCTCGAGGCTGAGCTTTTTTGTTTTTGAAATCGACAATGGTTTTGCATTGGCCATACATAGGCTCGGGCTTGCTAGTCCATGCGCTATAGGCAAAATTGCTGCGATCGCCATTGACTTCGCCCACCGATGGCACCAAGTTCACCAGATTGCCTTCGGCACTTTTAAATTGTGGATCATTATCGCTGCAGTTTTTGCGGCCGCCGTTTTGCCAGCATTGACGCTGATGTCCTAATACCCAAGCTGGAACCACATGTTCCCACTCTAAGCGTGAGGCACGCGTCTCGCTTTTTCTAGGGGTATAGCCGCAGCTGGCTAAATCCATTTCTTTGCCCTTATAAGCGCAGCCGCAGTAGAAGTCGCTTTCCATGCCGCGAAATACATCGGGCAATACCTGTTTGGCACGGTTGAAATCTCGCTGCCCTATCGCTGTGCGGCCAGTGACTAATTCCACTGGCTCGCTAGGGCTAGCGTTTGGTTCTGTTTCATCTTTTTGATTGAGTGCCTTATCTAAGGCCATTTCGCCCAGCTTGGCGAGGATTTTTGCTTCTTGGCTATGCGCTATTTTTGTTATTTGAGCCATGCTGCTATCGTCGCAGGCGCTTAAACTGCAAATCAAAATAATTATGATGATTGAATAAATGCTGTGCTTTTTATTAAACGACATTACTTGGGTTTATTCCTGTGCGGATGATTGAGCGATGGGCGAATAAAAAAGGGACGAGCAGCCCCTAGTCAATGCGGTGCATTTTATGAGATGGAATGTATGGTGTATTGCTTTTACAGGAAGAAAAAGCGGCTTAATAGGTGATTATTTCTTAATGGATTGAATTGATTACTTATTTTTAAGTCCGTACGCGGATAAATCGCTCTTTAAATAAGAAGCCCTGCACCATATCGACATCCAGCTGGCGGGCAATTTCTAGCTGCTCGAAGGTTTCTATCCCTTCTAATACGGTGCGTTTACCGGTGTCTTTGGCATAGCGAATCAGGCTTTCTAAGGCGGTGCGATGATTGGCTTGATCTAGCTCGGTAAACCAACTGCGGTCAAACTTTAAGCAATCAACCGTAATCAATATGGGCAGCGATAGCATGGAGTGCGGCGAGCCAATATCGTCTAGCGCTAATTGGATATTCTTTTCATGAAACGCTTTAGCCATATTGGCACTTTGGCGTGCATCAGAGATATCACTGTTTTCTATGATCTCGAGTACCACATGGGTGCGGCAATGAATAAGCTCTAGTAAGGGATTGATTTCACCTGCTATATCGGCCACAGCATAGGCATCGGGATCAAGATTCAAAAACAATTCGCCGCTAGGGGCGTTTTCTAATTGCAATTGCTTCATTTGATATTCCACTTGAAACAAAGTGAGTGGACTTTCATGCAGTGCATTAAAAAAATGATCAGCGCGAAGGAGCTGCTCATCGGCTCGATAAAACCGAGCAAGTGCTTCATGGGCGATTGTTTCTAAATTTTGCGTATGAATTAAAGGCTGGTATTCAACGCCAAATCGTTGCTGTTGAATGACATCAAGCAAGAGGATTGGGGATAATTTAGGCATTGATCATTAATGAAATGAGAATAATTGTCATATCTTATAATGACTCTGGCGTAGAGAAGCAAAAAAATACTTTCTTAGCTTGTAAAATACGAGAGGTTTTATGACACTTTGTATACTATTTTTTTAGGCAAAGAGTGGTGTTAGTAGCGGTGCAATCAATACCATCACCACGCCAGAAACCATCATGGTGATGCAAGCGACTACGCCTTCTTCATTGCCAATCTCCCGCGCTTTTGCTGTGCCAACCGCATGGGCTGCAGCACCAAATAAAGCCCCGCGTGCCAGTCTGGAGCGCAGCGGTAACAGCAGCAGCATCAGCTCGCCAAACAACATTCCCATCAAGCCCGTAATCACCACAAATAAAGCCGTTAGCTCATGCGAGCCACCCCATGTATCAGATACCGCTAGCGCAAAGGGTGTTGAGATTGATCTAGGTAAAAGGCTGCGAGTGAGCTCGGGCGATAAATGGAATAATTTGGCCAGTAAAACACAGCTCAGCAGCGCCGTAATGCAGCCCGCAATCACCCCTGCAGATAGAGCCAGCCAGTGCTTCACCATCAGGGCGCGGTATTCATACAGGGGCACAGCAAAAGCGACGGTGGCGGGGCCTAGCAGCCAGAGTAGCCAGCGGGTATCAGAGTAATAAGTTTCATAGGGGGTATGCGTTAGCAGCATAAAAGCGACTAGCAGCACGGGCGTTAATACCAGCGGTGCTAGCCACCAGCGCGGATGGCGGGCGTATAAAAACTTGGCTAGAGCATAAGCGCCAATGGTGAGTACTAGACAGATGAGGGCGAGGTTGGAGCTCGTCATGATGCTGCTCGCTTCTTGGCCTTGGCCAAACGTAGCTGATGTTCAATTTTAAAAAAGCGGTCGACGACGAGCGCCGTTACACACATCACCAGCGCCGTACCTAAGAAAATGACGACTAATAGCTGCCAGCCTTCGCTGATAAAAAGTGCTTTGTACTTAATCATTGCGACAACCGCAGGCACAAAAAATAGCAACATTTCGGCTAAGAGCCACTGAGCGCCATCTTTTACCCAATTGAGTGGCACACCCAAAAGCAGCAGCACAAAGACAATGCCTAGGCCTAATACGCCGCCAGGCACAGGCAGCCCAGTGCGGTGTACAAACCAATCGGATGCTAACCAAATGGCAATCAAGAGGCCAATTTGGGCAAGCACTCGAAAAAAAGAAAACAGCTTTTTAGGCACGACTTCAACTCCTTGTCATCGAGCTTGATTTTACGCTCTCTGGGCAAATAGCCAAAATGACTTATTATCATGCTATCTATTCCAATTTGGCATGTATCGTGGATATCAAAGCACTGCGTTATTTTATCGAAGTGGTGAATCTGCAAAGCTTTACTGCCGCTGCAGAAGTGCTGAATGTGACTCAGCCTACCATTAGCAAAATGGTCAAAAGCCTAGAAGAGGAACTCGGCGTGCCGCTGCTGCTGCGTGAATACCGCCGCTTTCATTTGACCGATGCGGGCCGTGTGGTGCTGAAACGTGGTCAAGAAGTATTAGCTGCGGAAGCACGCTTGCAAGCCGAATTGGCTGATTTAAACACGATGGCGGTGGGCGAGTTGGCGCTTGGCGTGCCCCCTTTGGCGGGTATGTTATTTATACCGCTGATTGCA
The DNA here is from genome assembly GCA_025360045.1 of Janthinobacterium sp. Classification (GTDB taxonomy): domain Bacteria; phylum Pseudomonadota; class Gammaproteobacteria; order Burkholderiales; family Chitinibacteraceae; genus Iodobacter. The sequence goes on from JANYCY010000031.1 coordinate 12,188, forward strand.
AATTTCAAACGTCTTCATCCGCAGATTGAGCTGACCTTACGTGAAGAAGGCGGCAAAGCCATTGAAGCGGCCTTGGATGCGGGGGAGTTAGAAGTGGGTGGATTGCTGCTGCCCGTGGATGAAAATCGCTTTGAAACGTTGCCTATGTCGGATGATCGTTTGGTTTTAGTGGCTGCTACTACATCCAAATGGCAGGGCCGATCTGCCGTGCGCCTGATCGAGCTGAGTACGGAGCATTTTGTGCTCTATAGCGCCTCATATTCATTAAACGATAGAGTACTGGCCGCCTGCCAAACACAAGGCTTTAGCCCGCAGATTGCAGGGCGCAGTGGTCAATGGGAATTTATGGTGGCACTGGTCGAAAGCGGCCTAGGCGTGGCGCTTTTGCCCGAATCCGTTGCTCGGCGCATTACACCAGGGCGATGCGTGATTGCGGCCTTAAGCGAGCCGGAAATCCCATGGCGAATTGCGCTGGGCTGGCGCAAAGATGTCTATCTATCGCATGCAGCAAGGGCATGGATTGAGGCCTTACGCTGAGGGGGATTGCGGAAAAGGGTGCTTCGCTTACTGTTTTAGAAGCGATAGACGAAAAAAAAGGATTTCAGGCTGAGCCATGAAATCCTTAATTTATCTGTACTTAACGAGTGGTGCCCGGGGTCGGACTCGAACCGACACACCTTGCGGCGAGGGATTTTGAGTCCCTTGCGTCTACCAATTTCGCCACCCGGGCTCGTTCAGTGCAGGAGTCGAATTATGTAGAAACACGCTTTGCTTGGCAAGTATTATCTGCCGTTAATCGCGGATATTTGCTAGAAAATTACATAGCTTCTTGTTATTTAAGGTGGTTTTTTTATTGAAAGTTTGCAGATTAATACATCAAGCTGAACAAAATGCTGTGCTGTTGGATGGATTTGTCAGCAAACCTTCGGCTTTTTTAAGTTAAAAAGAGCTTATAGTCGTTGTACCCCAGATACGTACCCTGATACTGATCCGTTGTGCCGGTTTTAAGGCCAATCACCAAGGCATCGCCCTGGCGAACACCTTCGGCCAGCAGCATACGGTTACGTGCATCGTAGGCATACCAGTTATCCAGTTCTTTTACCGCAGCTGCACTATCG
>JANYCY010000034.1 GCA_025360045.1 Janthinobacterium sp.
CATGCAATTTCACAGGAAACATTAGATATTTGGATGTGTGATTATAAATTTTGTTTGTACTTTTTGCCGACATACAGCCCTGAGTTGAATTTGATTGAAATGCTGTGGAAGCAGGCTAAATATCACTGGCGTCGTTTTAAAGCATGGACAACAGATGAGCTTACTTTAAATGTAAAAAATATATTGGATAAAGTTGGCTCCATACTTAGGTTTAATTATGCGTGATTACTTAGCGTGTCGGTTTACTGATGCTGGGGCTAATAGTTAAGAAAGAGTCATTATTAAATACTTAAATACAGCAATTTTTTGTATGTAAGTTTCTTGAATCTTATGAAATCAGGAGTTTAATTATGCTATTACGTTCAACTATATTTACAATCACTACCATGCTGGCCTTCCCTGTGTTGGCCGATTCTGCCGTTAAGTCAGGCAATCAAGCATCATTAGCAGAGCAAAAAACACCGGCAGAGCGCCGCTCCGAGATTGATAAAGCATCAAAAGAAACGCTGGCTCAAGTTTATAAGCAATTTCCTAGTGCAAAATCTCAGATTGCTAAGGCTTCGGCTTATGCGGTATTTCGTACCGGTGGCTTTCAGGCGATGTTTGTGGGGGTAGGCGGTGGAGATGGGGTAGCCGTTGCAGCGGGCAAGCGCACTTATATGGATATGCTGCAAGGTAAGCTGGGCATCGGCTTGGGTGCGAAAGAAACACGCGAGGTTTGGGTATTTACCAGTCATGAAGCCTATAACAAGTTTATCTCCTCTGGCTGGAATGCAAGCGGTGAAGCAGGCGCTGCAGCTAAGGCTGGCAAAACAGGTGCTCAAATTGCAGGCGCGAAGCATCTGTCTAAAGATGTTTATGTTTATCAATTCACCGAAAATGGCCTGACGGCAGAAGCCACCGTGAATGGATCTAAATATATGGTGAACGGTGATCTGAATAAGAAATAAGCATTGAGTTTGTGCTAGCTGCCAACTGATGCAAGCCTTGGCAGGCTTAGTGTATTGCTTGCCAGATATGCACAGATTAAGGCAGGCTTATGCTTGAGATTAAATGGCCCGCAAATTCGCGGGCCATTTGCTGCTTTATTAGGTATTGATTCGCTTGTTTAAAAAATTTAAATCTACTCATTGGCCTATAGCTTGGCTTAATACTGTTGCCTACTCCCGAGCGGTGGATAGGCGAGAGTCGGCCTTGCCCGCGCATGATGTGCGCTGCGCTCAGTGTGATTTATTGCAAAAACTGGATGAATTACACGCTGGGCAGCAGGCTTGCTGCGCGCGTTGTGGCCACCATTTATGTAGTGTGCCGCTACATCCTTTTGATACACCGATGGCTTATGCGCTGACTGCGCTGATTTTATTGCTATTAAGCTGCGCCTTTCCCCTGCTTAATTTGCATATTGCTGGTGTAGAAAGTGAAATGACATTCCTAAGTAGTGCAAAGGCGCTTATTGAGGCGGATTTTGGCGTTGTGGCGAATGTATTGCTGAGCTGTGTATTACTTACTCCCGCTATATTTCTATGTGCCGTAATTTATTTGGCTATGGCTCTGAAGTGCTCAATTTGTTTGCCGGGTATGCGCAGCGTATTGCGCTTAGCGATCAGGCTAGAGCCGTGGATGATGGCCGATGTATTTGTGATTGGTATTTTGGTGAGCTTAATTAAGCTGGCTTCATTAGCGCAAATTGGTTTGGGTTTGTCATTTTGGGCGATGCTGCTGTTTTCAATTGCATTAACTAAAACGGTGACGGTATTTGATGTGCACTGGTTTGGTTTTCAATTAGATCATTTAGAAGGCTTACCCGCGCAGCAGCTGCGGGAAAATGGCGCTAAAGCTTGTCCTGTGTGTGGCTTTTTTAACGCTCACAACGCAGAGAAATGCGGGCGCTGCCACGCCAAGATTTATTCACGCCAGCCGCATAGTGTGGCGATGACTTGGGCTTTGCTGCTGACTGCCGTTGTGCTTTATGTGCCTGCTAATTTGTACCCCATTATGATTACCGAATCGCTGGGGGACAGCATGCCCTCTACTATTTTGGAAGGGGTATTGCTGCTGTGGAATATGGGATCTTATCCGGTCGCGATGATTATTTTTGTTGCTAGCGTAGCGGTGCCGCTGGTGAAGTTTATTTCGATTGCCTTGCTGTGTATTGCCGCCCAAAGCAAACCTGGTAAAAGCGCATTGCACTACACCTGGCTGTATCGCATGACTGAGCTGATTGGGCGTTGGTCGATGGTGGATGTGTTTGTGGTGGTGATTTTAGTGGCTTTAATTCATATGGGTACATTGATGTCAGTATTTCCCGGCGTGGCTGCGGTTTCTTTTGCGGGCGTGGTGGTGTTTACCATGCTGGCTGCTTTAAGTTTTGATGTGCGGCTGATTTGGGATGCACATTCTTCGAATGAAGATAAATAAGCATGAATTTGTGATGAATATCTGCGGGCATGCAGGATTGACAGGATTATCCCGATGGAAAATGAAGTAGAAAAAAACGTGGAATTACCGCATGCCAAAATAGGCTGGCTAAGGCGAATTTCTTTGATTTGGTTAGTGCCTTTGGCCGCGCTCTTAGTGGGGGCGTGGATGGTCTATGACACTTGGCTGCATCAGGGGCCAGATATCGTTTTATATATGCCCAATGCCGAGGGTATTGAAGTGGGTAAAACCACCGTGAAGGTTTTGTCGGTAAATGTGGGGAAGGTGATCGATGTGGAGTTGGATTCGGTCAAACATCGGGTGCGAGTCACCGCAAGGCTGAATCTGGAAGCACGTGAGCTATTAAACGAAGACAGCCAGTTTTGGATGGTTAAGCCGAGAATAGATCGCAGTGGTATTAGCGGGTTATCAACGCTTTTATCGGGATCGTTTATTCAGCTTAATCCGGGTAAATCAAATAATTTGCGCAATGAATTTATTGTATTGAATGAGCCTCCGGTGACCGCGGCCGATGTGCCGGGGCTACGTTTGGCATTATCGGGGCGGGGCGTAAAGGTCTTGAGTGTTGGCGACCCAGTGTTGTATCAAAATTTTGAAGTGGGTAGGGTAGAAAAAGCGGATTTTGATCCTGAACAGCGGCAAATGAATTACCGCCTGTTTATTCAGCGCCCTTATGATCGCCTTGTTACGGTGAATTCACGCTTTTGGGTGGCCAGTGGCGTGCAACTGGCGCTGAGCGCAGATGGCATTAAGCTGAATACGGGGTCGATGGAATCGATGTTGTCAGGCGGCATTGCCTTTGGTGTGCCCGATAATATGCCGATGGGCGAGCAGGTGAGTGATCAAACTGGATTCACCCTTTTTGCCGATGAGTCGAGTTCTTTAGAGCACCAGTTTGAGCGCCGCTTGCCTTATATCGCGCTCTTTAGTGATTCGGTGCGGGGTTTAAAGCCTGGTGCTCCGGTTGAATTACGCGGTCTGCGTATTGGTACGGTGGGGGCTGTGCCTTATTTAATCCCTAAGCTAGAAAATAAAACGCGTAAAGACCATGGCATTCCGGTGCTGATTTACTTAGAGCTAGGGCGTTTGGCGACCGGCGCGGATAAGGAAAGCGATGATGACTGGCGCAAAGTGATCGCCACTCAAGTTGCCAGTGGTATGGTCTTGAAGCTAAAAAATGGCAATTTATTGACCGGTGCTCTGTATGTAGATGTTGATTTTAGCGGCAAGGCACGGCCTAAAGTCTTGGCGCGCTACGCAAATCTGGCTGTGCTGCCTACTGGGGACGGTGGTTTGGCGCAGATCGAAAACAAAGTGATTGCCTTGTTAGATAAACTAAACGCGCTAAAAGTAGAAAGTGTGTTGGCTCAGGGTAATAAAACACTGGATGAAACAGGCAAGCTGGCTAGCGATGTGCGTACCTTAGTTAAAACGCTCGATGATTTTGCTCAGCGGCCACAGCTACAAGGCCTACCGACAGAAGTACAAGGCACTTTAAGAAAGCTACAGGGTACTTTAAATACCCTAAATAGCACCTTGGGCGATTACTCAGGGCAAGCTCCTGCTTATGGTGAGCTGACTCGTACTTTAGAAAGCGTGAACCAGGTCTTACAAGAAGCACGGCCTGTGATTCGTACGCTGAATGAAAAACCCAATGTACTTTTGTTTGATCGCAAGCAAGAAGATGTTCAGCCTAAAGGGGCTAAGCCATGAAAACGCCTATCGTCTTAGGACTGTTATGCTTGCTAACGGCCTGCAGCAGTGTGCCTGTTACCCGCTACTATCGTTTGGCGGATGTGCCCTTGCCGCCAACGTCGGTAGTGAGCGTCGATCGCCCAGTGGTATTGCTGGATATTAAACTGGCTGATTTCTTATCCGGCGGTGGGATTGCCTATCAGCAGGGCGAGGTCGGCCTGACGCTGGCTCAACAAAATCTGTGGGCAGAAAGGGTGCAAGAGGGCGTGAAGCGGGTTTTGGTGGCAAGGATGCAGCAATACCAGCCTAGCCAGCTTTGGCTGGGCTCTGCACCCGATGCGCGAATCAATACGCTGACCATAGAATTAAGCCAATTTAATGGTCGGGACGATGGTAAGGCGCTGCTCGGCGGGCGTTGGGTCTTACGTAATGCAGAGCAAAAACTCCTGATGCAATCGCCTTTTTATCTTGAAGTGGCGCAGCAGGGGGCAGGCTATGATGCGCTGGTGCAGGCTTTGGGCGAGGGGCTGGATCGCTTAAGCCAAAATATCAGTAAGGATTTGCATTTGTAGAGCGGTGTTTGTGGCTGGTTTCAGTGTTTTTATATTTAATAAATAGCTAAAGAGTCATTAATTATGCGGGTGAATTTGAAAGTCCCTTTTGCTGAAAAAGACAAAGTAAAGGCTTTGGGCGCACGTTGGGATGCGACAAAAAAGGTGTGGTATATCGTTGATAAAGCCGACCTAAGCCCATTCTTGCAATGGATCGATGAAAAAGTGGCAACGCCTGCTGCGCCCCCTGTGCCTACTACAAAAACACCAGCAGCCAAGCCACTCCCCAAGCTAGCAGGGGTAGATTATGGTGATCCGCCTTGGGAAGTTACAGATCACGATATTATTTTGAAGTAAGTAACTGATGTTACTTAGAGATTATCGTTTTAGTGCCTTCGGCACGTTGATTTTGGTGCGGGCGTCCCGCTGGACCTTCCTTTCTTGTGTGGCCAAGAAACGAAGCGAAAGAAGGCCACCCCACGAAACACGAAGGCCCCTGCGCTGCGGACAATCGAGTCGGCGGCGGGCGGGATTGGCTCGTACCTCGCTCCCAAGCGATCCCCCGCCCCGCTTGTTCCTCACTCCGGCGTGTTTCAAGGGGAGATTTAAGCCCCATGCCACTAGCTGCGATATGACTTCTAATTGCTGGGTATTTAAAATACTCATAACCTACAAAATAAATTAACTCAAGCCTTGTTTTTCTCCGTAACAGCAGTAAGTAATAAATTAAAAATCTCCCCAAAGACCCTTGGAATAAGGCGGGTTTGGGGAGATTTATTTTATTGAATAGTTTGATTTTTTTGCAGTTTAGCAAACCACTTCCTGAGCATTTTCTCTTCGTATTCAAATTCTGCCCTATTGCTAGAGCGGCCAATTCCAGACATATAATTCATATCGCGTAAATTTTCTGTGCCAGAGACGATCTGATCTTTATAGGTATACACATAGCTAAAGGTGATTTTAGGGCTGTAAATTTCTTTAATAATGCGAATTTCATTAAAGCGACTACCCGCGCGTGGAATAATTTCGCCAGCTAAATCAAAATCTGTAACGGTGATTTCTAGTTGGCTATCGCTAGGTAATTGTGCTGCCAGCTCAGTAAATACTTTATCAAAGTGTTTAAATAATTTTTCTTGAAAGCGATCTTGTCGTTCATGCGAGGCACGGATATCGCTATATTTTTCAGGGTTTTGCCATATTACTTTGGCTTCCCCTGCCCATGCATTGCTATTTAGCAGGGTGAATAGGCTTAAGCCAAGCAGTATTTTCTTCATTGTGTTTCTCCAATTATTTACTTAATCTATTAATTATCTCATTTGGATATGAAATAAATACTTTTAAAACAGTATGTTATCTGTGCCTTTGTACGGTGTTACTGAATAAATCGATCCATCACTTAAAAAATATCTAGATGAAAGATCATTCAGGCTGAGTATAGGCACTGATTGATGCGCTTATCTGCTTGATAATGGGATAAACTTAAAGCTGTTTCTGTCGCTGAACAAGTAAATTATCTATATAGCGTAGTGTAATTTTTTGGGTCATTCCTTGTTTATCTTATTGAATATGTATTTGTGCTGCTTTTCGATGTAAAGGGCGCGCCTGATCTGGGGCTGGCGCTTAAAAAAAGCAGAAGCATCATCACTTAGACACAACAAATCGTAATGATCATTGGATTTGTGAGTGCTTTTTAAGTTACCTTCGTAGGTGTGCGCTTGGGCAAGGATATTTAAGCTTGCAAAGCTGAGCGCGGCTAAGTGCCAGTCCAGTTGAAAGAGACGCGATTTATATCTGCCGTTTCTGCTTGACTGACTATGAGTTAGCCTGCAAATGATGGAAGTGTTTAACGAACTAAGGAAGTCTTCAATATGGATGTTTTGTACTATTGGAAAGATGTAAAAGCAGACATGGCTGCTGGGCACATTGGCTGGTTTCGTTCGTCTCGTGGCAAATTGGCTGAGTTGAGCGAAAGCTTTCCTGATCGCATTTGGGTCGTTAAAACACCAACAGGCAAAAAAGGCAGCGTGCAATTACTGGCTTGCGTACGTTGGAGTGATAAAGCCGCTGTGAAAGTGCCAGTGGTCGATGTGCAATCCACCATTTTTTATGACCCTGCTCATGTACAAAGCATGTGGTTTGAAGGCTCGGATAGCGATGAAGCCATCGAGATGACCAGTAAATGGTTACGCGAGCATTTTTCTGCCGCAGTAAGGGCTAATTTCCAAGGCGATAACGGCATTCACGCCTTGCGCGGCGATACCTTGCGCCAGCTAGAAAAAATCTCACAAAACTTTGCTACTCGCCCTTTCTTAGAAGAAAAAGTGAGCTAAGCACCCAGTCCGGTTTTTTCGTAGTCGATCAGTCTTCAGTCCAGCCCTCTTGACGCGTGTTTGCCTATGGCAAAATACGTTTCAAGAGGGCTTTTTTATAATCAGCGCTTTCGTGGCTAAAGCCGCTCCTACGAAAAACACTTATTCTGCTGTTTTTGCTGAAGTTAATAGGATGGTCGAGTCATCAATCGCCATAGTTTGCATATAGTAAGGATGACTTTTCTGTTAAGGTTCGGCTAATGATTACCCCGCACGGCAGCAGCTATAATGTCTGAAAAAAAAGAATTTCCCGCTATTAAAAATAATCTTCATCCGCGTAACCCTCACCGTGGCCGCTATGACTTCCCCGCGCTGGTTGCCAGTTGCCCAGATTTAGCCCCCTTTGTAGCCCCCAATGCCTATGGCGATGAATCGGTTGATTTTGCCGATCCTGCCGCTGTAAAAGCGCTTAATCGTGCGCTGCTCAGCCATTTTTACGGCATTAAAGAATGGGGCTTGCCAGAAGGCTACCTCTGCCCGCCGATTCCTGGCCGCGCTGATTACATTCACACCATGGCCGATTTACTCGCGACCAGCAATAAAGGCGTGGTGCCGCGTGGTGCTGCCGTACAAGTGCTAGATATCGGCGTGGGCGCCAATGCAATCTACCCGATGCTGGGTAAAGTGGCCTATGGCTGGCAGTTTGTGGGTAGCGATAACGATGATTTGGCACTCGATAATGCTTACGAGATTTTTGAGCGCAATGAAGTCTTAAAAGATGGCCTTGTTTGCCGCTTTCAAGCAGATGCAGAAAATATCTTTGAAGGTCTGATTCAGCCCGCTGATTTATTTGAATTCACCATGTGCAACCCGCCGTTTCATTCCTCAGCAGCGGATGCTGCCGGTGGCACACGACGTAAATTGCGCAGCCTAGGCACAGGCCACGCCAAGGGCAAAGGCCTGCCGCCGCCGGTGCTTAATTTTGGCGGTCAGAGCAACGAGCTGTGGTGCGAAGGCGGCGAGATGCGTTTTGTGCGCACCATGATCTCGCAAAGCCGTCCGTTTAAGCAGCAATGCCTGTGGTTTTCTACCTTGGTTTCTAAGCAAGATAATCTGCCGCTGGTGTATCAGGCACTAGAAAGAATCGGTGCGATTCAAGTGAAAACGCTGGATATGGCCCAAGGCAATAAAATTAGCCGCGTGGTGGCATGGAGCTTCATGACCGACGCCGAGCAAAAACGATGGGCAAAAAGCCGCTGGCGCGCTCGATAGTATTAAGTGAATATATTTTTCATCCAAAAACCCAAATCTTGAAACACTTCGTTCTCAGAGAACACGGAGTTTCACAGAGAAAACCTTAGTAGCTCGCTGATTAACGCCCCTAGCCTGCAATGCCGTCATTCCCGCATGCCTGTGGCGGGAATCTAGCGGTGCAGTTGGATCCCCGATAAAAACACTCGGGGATGACAGTTTGTCATTGCGGGTTATATTTCGAGCCATATCCTCACGGATTACGCATTTCTCTGTGACCCTCCGTGTTCTCCTTTTACTCCGTGGTGTAAGGTTTGGGTTTCTTTTGCATCACAGACTTATTACAGCACTTCAAGCCATCGGCTTAGTTGCTAAATCAATCTGCCGCACACTGCCCGCTCCGCCATGTTCACCTAGCCACACGCTGCTGGCGCGAATTTGGCCCAGCACTTTGTCGTCTTCCTTAAGCCCATATTCAGTTTGCACGCTAGCCGTTGCCATGGCGCCCACCCCAGCTTGCGCCAGTGTTTGCACTCGCCCAGCGGGTTGATCGCCACTTTGCCAGAGTTTCAGGTCCGTATAAGCAGCGTCGCTCTCGTCTATCCAGCCATTGTGATCATCGTCTAGCTTGGCCAAATCGCTAAAGCCATTACCGCTTTGCGGGCCAAATAGCTCGCTGCCATTATCGGCCACACCATTATGATTTCTATCTAAAAACAGCAGGCCAGAGCTGGCATCAGGCAGGCGCATGCTTTCTTTTTTACCATCATTATCTAAATCGAAATCCACACTTTGCTGACTGAGCTTGGTGGTGGCTGGCCCCAAATCGACAACCAGCGGGTCTTTTAGTGTAAGCCACTGTGCACCCAGTATTTTAGTGCTCTCGCTGCTCTGTGCATTCTGATAGCCAACGTCAAATTGCCGTGAGCTGCCGTCTTGCAGGCAAACCTTGCCGCTGGCATTAAAACTGCAACTTTCGCTGCTCTTTGTATGCTCAACAGCCAGCACTTGCAGGGTAATGGGTTGTGGTTTGGGCGTGGCCGGGCTGCCGGCACCGGGCGCCGCCGCCGTGGATTTGTCCGGGCAAGCGGCCGCGGGCTGGCTGCTGCTGTGATTGCCAAACAGCATTTCCCATAAAGATTGAAAACGCTGAGCCTGGCTTTTATCTACCGCCTGCAAGGCTTCTTCCTGCTTAGCGTCTGCTTGCGGCAGAACGTGGGCAAGGGCGGATAATTCCTGATTAAAAAACGCTGAAAACGGGGCTTGCGATGGATCCGCTGAAGCAGACCCCTCCGCTATTTGCAAGGATTTCCAGCTTTCACTGCTGCTGGCCTGGTGGCTGGTGAGCTTTAAATCGCTCTGCTCGATACGCATGATATTTCCCTTTAGTGAATGCAGAAGGAAAGATGCGATCAGCATGATTTATGCCAGAGGGGATGAGAGGTGGGCTATACATAAAACGGTGCACTAGGGGAAGCTAGTAAGAATCGGACAGCCTATCACTGAAAGCTCAAAATTCACAGGGACCAATCGCAGGGCGTTTCGTACTTCGACGCCGCTTATAAAGCCTATCACCAGCACCGAGTGAAGTGGTTGCTCATCATGTAAACTAAATGTACGGAACGTCCCGCGATTCGGATCTACTGGTTGATCTCGTTTGTTTCCTAACAGTTAGGATATATAATCGTCGGTAATTTTTTATGGTGATTAAAAAAAATTAATCACATATACAATTATTTTAATTTTGAGGGGTAAATAATTGATTGTTTCAAAAATGTTAATTAGAAGTGTTGTATGTTTTGTTTTTATTTTTGGAGGGGATATGGTTTTTTCCTCAGATACAGTAGTCATTGAAAAAAACTACAATGCTGAGGAGAGTAAAGAAAATAAAGGCATAAAATTAGTTGAAATGCCAATGGAAGTTCGTGAGAAAATAATGGCATTAGAAGTGCCAAGTAAACCTACTTTAAAGCTGAAAAAGGTACACTTTGATACCCAAAATAGCACTAGTAAAACACCATTAATTTCAGAGTTTGAATATATTGATAGTCATATATATGCCATAGGGTCTCTTATTATTGATAATAAATCAAATACTTTGTCTCGGTGTGTTTCATTAAAAGGGTTGATTGAACTGGCCTGCACAACAGAAGCTACAAGTGAAATTCAGATGCCTCCTATTGGCTTAATGGTAGCTGGATCTTTTTTATCTGTTTTTGGCGTAAAACAAACATTGGAAATAAACTCTATATTTAATACTACTGATTTATCAGGCGATCTTTCATTGCTCACCAACCCTCGAGCGGGTGATAAATTTAGCTATATTCACAGTTGGGAACTTAAACAAGTTACAAAGAATATAGTAAGTATTAATAGTGCAACTACAAATAAGTTTTATGTTTCTTGCTTCGTGGAAAACCCAGTTGAAGCAGTAATGCTTAATTCGAAACTCAATGGAATGTATTTGCCTGTTACCTGTAATGGAAAAAACAACGCAGGAAAGGAGTTTAAGAATAATTTTGCTTTTCTATTAGATAGTCAAATGTACCTGTCATTATCTATGGAAAATACGTATGCTAACACAAACTACACAATTAAAAGTTTAGAGTATAATCCTCGCTAATTGGACTGGTAATTCCCCATTTAAAATCACTTGAAAGTAGAGACCAAAGCCCTAGTATGGTAAATCTTAGCTGTATAGATTGAAGTGATTATTCATTTCATTACCTGATTATGTTTTTCATTACCTGATTATGTTTCTTGCTCCGGAAGCCTTGGTTTAGCTGGCTGTACGGCATTGGCTACTTCGGACGATTTAATTGGTTTTGAGGTGGTCACCCTTATTCTTCATGCATCTTACTTAAGCCAGACCATGCCCTTGTAGGTGCGTGTCTGAGCAAGAGGCATAATCAGGTTTCATTAAGTAAACCAAATGTACAAAACACTGCGCAGTTTGTGTCTACAGGCATTAATATAATGTGCGTGGGCACAAAACCGTGCCCACTCTACATTTAGCTTCCTGAAAACGCATACTGCTTATCCAGCTGACTAAGGCCCAGCCCTGCCGATTTATGGATTTTGAGCTGCACAGGGATGCGTTCTTTCAGGGCTTCTACGTGGCTGATGATGCCTATCATTTTGCCGCTGGCATTGAGGTGATCAAGCGCGTCGAGGGCGATTTCCAGCGTTTCGCCGTCTAGCGTGCCAAAGCCTTCGTCTAAAAATAGCGAGTCAATCGATGTCTTGTGGCTGACCAGATCAGACAGAGCCAAAGCCAGCGCTAGGCTGACTAAAAAGCTTTCGCCGCCCGATAATGTTTTTGTGTCTCGTGCCACATCGCCTTGCCATGTATCGATAATCCCCAGCTCCAGCTCGCCTTTACGCAGCAGCTGGTAGCGGCCATGCAGGCGCTCCAGCTGACGATTTGCTAGATGGATCAAATGATCCAGCGTTAAGCCCTGTGCAAATTTGCGATATTTAGCACCATCGGCCGAGCCAATTAGGCTGTTGAGATGCTGCCAGGAGTCGTAATCCACATTCTTGGCAGCGATCTCATCAAACAGCGCCGCTTGGCCGCTGCGCCTTGTATCGTCCCCCAGCAACGCCCCGCGAATTTCACCTTGGCGCTGGGCTAGCTGGGTGATTTCTGTGCTGAGGCTGGCCAGCTGCTCATCCAACTCGGGCATGGCTAGCTCTGTTTTTGCCTCTGCCTGCAGCGGCGCTAAAATTTGTTCCGCGCTGCTGAGCAGGGTATTGGCGGTGATGAGCGCGGTATCAAGCTGCAGTTTTAGCGCGCTTAATGCATTGCGCTGATCGTCTTCCAAGCGTGCGGTCATAAATGCGGCTTCATCTGCAAAAGGGCTAGCAGCCAGCGCGGCCTGCCATGCACTGCTGGCGTGTTGCAGCTGCTCTTCGTGTTCTTGCCTGCGTTTTTGCAGGGTGATTTCTCGCCCCTTTTGCTGGCTAATTTGCTCTTGCAGGCTGCTGATCTGCACTGTGCATGCGGCTAAATCGGCTTCGGGCTGGGTAGAGTCAGCCAGTGCCGCTTGTGCTTCTGCGCCCGTTTCCTGCCAGCATCGTTGCCAAGTTTGCTCTAATTGCACAGCTGCTTTTTCAGCTTGCTGCTGAACGATTAAATCTTGTGCCAGTTGTTGTAACTGTTGCTGCGTGGCCTGCCAGCTTTGCCATAGCGATTCTTGCTCGAGCAGCCAAGCGTTGCTGTCTGCAGGCAGTAGCTGATCGGGAAGGGAAAGGCGTAATACTTCGCTTTGGGTGGAAAGTTGCTCAGCCAGCTTACCCTGTCTCTGGTTTAAATCTTGCAGATGGGCCTGTGCGTTTTCCAACTTTTGCGTCAGCAATTGCAAAGCTTGCTGGCTGTCGCTGAGTGCTTTATCAGCGGCCAGCCTTACTTTTTGTGCCTGTTCAAGCAGCGCCTTATTCTGGGCTAGTTGGTTTAAGGCGGCTTCTGCACCTTGCACAGCTGCGGTGTGCTGCTGGCTGAGTGCGGCTAAATCTGGGGCGGATATCGATAGTTTCTTGCAGAGTAGATCCCACTGCTGTTGCTGCTCAGTGATTAAGGCTGACAGATTTTGCTGCTGTACTGCTAGCGCGCTGATTTCTGCTTCCAACTTAGTGAGATCAAGCTTGAGCGCCTGCCCTTCTTCGGTGAGCTTTTCCAGCTCCGCCTGTTTGGCGTCCAGCGCGGCGGCAGTGGCAGAAATATTCAGCGCTTGGTAGTCATGAATGGCCGGATGCTCACACGATCCGCAGAGTGGGCAGGCTTCATGGGCTTGCAGTTTCTTGCGATATTCTTCCAAGCCTTGAATGCGCTGCTCTTGCTCTAGCAGTTTTTTCTTATCGCTTACCTGTTGCTTTAAGTCGCTAAATGTCAGCCTAAGCACTGCCAGCGCCTGCTCTTTGTTGCCTAGTAAAGCTTGTTTTTCGGCCAGCGTGGTGGCCAGCAGCGCAGATTGCTGCTGTGTTTTTTGGCTGCTGATTTCCAGCTCGGCCAGCTTAGCGATATCTGCGCCACGCGCAAGTAAGCTTTGTTTCTGCTCCCAAAAAGCCGCTTCATCTTTGCCTGCCAGCAGGGCCTGCCATGCCGCTTGCGCGGTGTTTTCTGCTTGCACCGCTGCTTGGTTCTCGCAAAGCTTGCCATCGACACTTAGCCTAAGTGCGGCTTCTTGCTCATTCAGCGCTTGAATATCTTGCTGACTAATCTCTGCTGCCAGCCTGCTGATCTCGCCTGCTTGTGTATTTAAGTTTTTAAACTGTACTCGCCAGCCAACCAGTTGTTCGCCCAAGTGGGGGTATTGCGGGCTATTGAGTAAGGCATTCTGCTCTGCTTGGGTTTGGCTGAGCTGGGCGTGGCTCTGCTGGCAAAGTTGCTTACTGAGTTGCTGTGCTTGCCAGAGCTTGGCTTGGTGTATCTCAAGTGCGCTGCCTTGCTCGGCTGTTAGCTGCTGCAGCTCTTGCTGGGTGTGGGTGAGTGCCCCTTTGGCTAGGCTTAATGCGCCGTAAGGCACTTGCAGTTTTGCCGCTGGTTCGCTTCGAGCAAGTTGATCCAGTTGCGGCTGTGCGCTGGTAAGTGCAGCAAGGGCCTGCTGCTGGCGAGATTGAGCGTCAGCATGTTGGCTATTGGCTTTACTCAGCGCTTCGCGCCATTGGCGATTCATTTGCACTTGGCTTAATTGGCTTTGCAGCACTTGTTCGGCTTGGGTTAAGTCTATTGTCTGTGAGTGTAAGCCGCTACGCTGCTCTTCACTCAGTAGCTCTACACCCGAAGCCTTGGCGCGTAGCTGATCGAGCGCATGCTTGCTGCTGCGGGTTTGCTCAAACACCGATTGCGAAATCTGGCCGTAAATATCGGTTCCGGTCAGCTCTTCTAAAAGCTCTGCCCGCTCGTTGGCGGCGGCATTTAAAAAGGCCGCAAAGCCGCCCTGTGCCAGCAACATGGATTTGGTAAAGCGGCCAAAATCAAGGCCAGTCAGGGCCTCGGTGAGTTTGAGCTTCTCATTAATCTTATCGCTGAGGATGAGGCCCGTGGCATCCGCCAGCTCCACTCTTGGGGCTTGCAATGCACCGCTGGCCAGATTACGCGCACGGCGTTGGCTCCAGAAAGCGCGGTAGCGGCTGCCTTTCACTTCAAACTCGACTTCAGCAAGGCAATCGCTAGTATGGCGGGTCATCAGCTCATTGCTGCTGGCCGAAATGCTGCTCATGCGCGGGGTTTGGTGATAAAGCGCTAGGCAGATGGCATCTAGCAAGGTGGTTTTACCCGCGCCGGTGGGGCCGGTAATGGCAAATAGGCCGTTATCTTTAAAGGGGGCGGCGGTGAAATCGATCTTCCACTCGCCCTTTAAAGAGTTCAGGTTTTTTAAACGCAGGCTAAGCAGCTTCATGCCTTGGCCTCCTGTAATATCATGACGGTTTGCGCATAGCGTTTTTCTAGCTCGATCAAGAGCGCTGCTTCGATTTCTTCGCTGGCGATGCGTTGGGCAAATACATCGGCAGGGCTGAGTTCAGCCAGCGTTTCCTTGCTATCCGCTTGCCAAGTGCTGGCCGCATTGCCGCGCTCTCTGCGGATACGCAGCACTTCTATCTGCGTGTCTTTAGTCAGCTCTTCTATACGGCTTTGTAAGTCGCTAAGGTAATCATCGCTGCTGACCAGCACTTCTAGCCAGATCGATTTGTCTTTTGCGAGCGTTCCGATGGCAGACTCCAGCTCGGCCAGATTGCCGCGTAAGGAAATCAGCTGCTGAGCGCGAGGAATGGCGAGTGGCTCAACCGCTTGCAGGCCCTCATGATTGAAGCTGACCAGCAGCACTTCTTTGGCCTGCTTAGCCTCATCAAAGCTGAGTGGAATCGGCGAGCCAGAGTAGCGAATATGCTCAAACCCGCCGACTTTTTGCGGGCGATGAATATGCCCCAGCGCAATATAGTCAGCAGGTGGAAAAGCACTGGTGGGGAAGGCTTCCAGCGCACCCACATAAATCTCACGCACCGATTCACTGGCGCTTGCGCCAACCGTGGTGAGATGGCCGGTGGCGATGATGGGTAAGGTGGGTAATCCAAGCTCTGTGCGTGTATCCAATGCCCGCTGATACAGCGCTTGGTAGTGCTGAAAAATTCCTGCTTGCAAGCTGAGCTGCTTTTCATCGCTGCTTTGTCCCGCCACGCTTTGCTGCACATCGCGCGCGCGGATAAAGGGAATCGCACATAACACCGCCCCAGCGCTGCCATCTTTTTGCTTGAGCAGCAAAACCTGCTCGTCAGCATCCGCCGCCACGCCAGGAATTACACTGGTGTTTAGCTCAGCAAGCAGCGATTTGCTTTCGCCTAAAGTGGCCACTGAGTCATGATTCCCCCCTAAAATAATCAGCCTCGCGCCGGTTTTGCTGAGGGCCACAATAAAGTGGTTGTAAAGCTCGCGGGCATAGCTGGGCGGCGAGCCGGTATCAAAAATATCCCCAGCCACCAAAATAGCATCGGCATTGTGGGTGATTGCGCTAGCCAGCAGCCAGTCTAAAAAAGCCTGATGCTCAGCCTGGCGCGTCTTGCCCATAAAATGCTGACCAAGATGCCAGTCCGAAGTGTGGATGATTTTCATGTGTGGGGAGTGGTGATTCAGGATGGGGGGATTATGAAGGCTGGCGGGGAGGGTGTCTTGCTCCCTAACTGGAGTTATGCAGCAAAACCCAAATCTCGAAACACGGAGGACACTGAGAACGCAGAGTTTCACGGAGAAAAACAAGGCTTGAGTTAAGTTGTTTTTTTAGTTTTTAAGCATTTAAAAACCCAGTAATCAGGATTCGTGTCGCTGCTAGTGGCGCGGGGCTTAAATCTCCCCTTGAAACACGCCGGAGCGAGGAACAAGCGGGGCGGGGTTTCGGCAAGGGAGCGAGGCAGCGAGCCAATCCCGCCCGCCGCCGACTCGATTGTCCGCAGCGCAGGAGCCTTCGTGTTTCGTGGGGTGGCCTTCTTTGGCTTCGTTTCTTGGCCACACAAGAAAGGAAGGTCCAGCGGGACGCCCGCACCTAAATTAACGTGCCGAAGGCACTAAAAAGATGATCTCTGCGTAACATCAGTTCTCTAATCTAACATCAGCAAAGTATTTCGGCAGCTTCTTTGGGCTGATTAATAATCGGGCTTAGATTGTAAGCTCGCCTCGCCTTATTACATTGCTCATCCCCAGCCATCACTTCTTTGCAGCTGCTTGAGCGCTGCTCATAGATGCCACAGCTCACCTGTTCGCCCACTTTTCCTATTAAGGCGATGCAGTGGCTGAGCTGGTGGTCTGTGCCGCGCATGGCGACGTAAATCGAATGGATGGGGATGGTGAGCAAGGCTGGCACCGTGCCGCCGAGAGCGTAATCGGTTTCTCCCCAGTAAAACGAAACCCTAAAATGAGCGCAGCATGCGCCGCAGCTTTGGCAATCATTACTCATCGCTAAATAGTCAGCCGACGTTTGGATAGTTTTCTTGTATTATGCTTTTTTAATGCGTCAGTAATATGGCAGGTTTTGATATTTTATGTAGGTTTAAAAAAAGGGTTTTGTATGGCTAGCGTATTGCGTCACTCAGATTTGCCCGTAGAAGCGTGGAAAAATGGCGGAGGGCTCACTTCAGAAATTGCGATTTGCCCTGAGGGTGCAGACTTAGCCAATTTTGACTGGCGTATCAGCATGGCGACGATAGGCGTCGATGGTGGGTTTTCAGAATTTGCAGGTATCGATCGCAGCTTGGCGCTAGTGGCTGGCAAGGGCGTGAACTTGCAATTTGGGAAGGGAGAGCTACACCCGCTGATGCCGAAAGAAAAGCCGCTGCGCTTTGCCGGCGAGGCCCAAGTTTATGCCAGCTTGCTGCAAGGTGAAGTAATTGATTTTAATGTGATGACACGGCGCAGCCGCTATACCCACACATTGCAGCAGCAGCTATTTAGCGAGCCACAAATGCGTTCGTTGAAGGCAGAAACTAGCTTGGTGTTTTTAGCAGAAGGGGAGTCTTTGCTTTGTCAGCTTGGGGACCAGCAGTATTTATTAAAACCATTTGATAGCTTGCACCTCAGTGCGGGTGATGCTGGCGAATGGTTTTTTGTGCCCTATGGCGAGGTGAGTGTGTTGTGGGTGTCTTTAAATATTGCCGAAGGATGCGCGGATTAAATGATTATCTTGGATAGCATGATTCAAATTGATGATGAATCAGCACTTTTTACGGAGGCTTACTTGGGTTTTATTACCCAAAAGAATGCTGCTCTCTATCAAAGCGCGGGGCTGATTGTTTCTAATGCCTTAGCACCCTACATTTTATAAGTATTTGTAAGTAATACGATTTCGTGTTTTTTTGTTTATGTGATTTGACAAAATAAAGGGCATTCTCAAATCCTTGTCCTCTGTATTTTTCGATTCACCCTCGCTTGACAGCCCACCGCTACACGGCCGAAGATGCGCCCACTATGATGAATCTGACCCGCATTTATTCTTATTATTATCTGGCTTGCCCACTGGCAGCCCGATGGGTCGCGTTCATCTGAAACACACAGATTGAAGCATCCAAGGCCGCCAAATTAGGCGGCCTTTTTGCATTTTTGGCCCGCCTGATTTGTTGGTTCTTGAGCTCTAAAAATAAAGGACCACATCATGACTACTCGCTCTAACTGGGGCTCTAAGCTGGGATTTGTGCTTGCTGCGGCAGGCTCGGCCATTGGCCTTGGCGCTATTTGGAAATTCCCTTACGTGACGGCCATGAATGGCGGTGGCGTATTTTTACTGCTGTTTTTATTTTTTAGCTTCACCCTGGGCCTTGCCCAAATGGTGGTGGAATTTACCCTGGGCCGCAGTGCGCAAACTGGGCCGGTGGGGATGTTCCGCAAGCTGGCCGGTAAATCCTGGCCGCTGATTGGCATGATGGGTATTTTTGCGGGCTTTGTGCTTTATAGCTTTTACAGCGTGGTGGGCGGCTGGACGCTCGCTTACCTTGCGCTGGCCATGGATGGCTCGGTGCTGACTACCGACACTAAGGTGCTAAAAGATACTTTCGAGCATTACGTATCCAATCCTTTCTGGCCGATTCTGACCCACGGCGCTTTTGTACTGGCAACATTGGGCATTGTGATTGGCGGCATTGAGAAAGGCATTGAGCGCGCCAGCAAATTGCTGATGCCTGGTCTGTTTATCATCATGTTGATTCTGATCGCCCGCTCACTGACCTTGCCAGGCGCATGGCAGGGCGTGGTGGCTTTCTTTGCTCCTGATTTCTCTAAGCTGACTCCGGCCATGGTGGTTGATGCGCTGGGCTTGGCGTTTTTCTCGCTGTCTTTAGGCACGGGCGGCATGATTGCTTACGGCTCTTACGTCAAGCAAGAAACACCGGTATTGCATTCCGCAGCTTGGGTGGTGGGCTTGTCTTGCACCGTGGCGATTTTGGCCGGGCTGATGATTTTTCCTGCGCTGTTTGCTTTTAATCTTGATCCAAGCGCAGGCCCGGGCCTGACCTTTATGACCATGCCGGTGGTGTTTGCCAGCCTGCCTTTTGGCCAAATATTCGCCATCGCCTTCTTTGCCCTGCTCTCGGTGGCCGCGCTGACGTCTTCGGTATCGATGCTCGAGCTGATCGCCACATTATTTCTGGATGAATACAAACTGCCACGCCGCAAAGTGATTCTTTGGCTGTCGCTGGCTGTTTTCCTCTGCGGCATCCCCGCCTCGCTATCTTTTGGCCCTTGGGCAGACGTGAAATTCTTTGGCAAAACGATTTTTGACCTGATGGATTACAGTGTTTCCAATGTGATGATGCCACTAGGCGGAATCGGTGTAGCCCTGTTCGCAGGCTGGCGCGTATGGCCGCTACTGGAAGAGCATTCTGGCCTTGCTGGCCTGCCACTCCTCGGCCTGAAATGGAGCTGCCGCGTGGTCGCGCCTTTATCCATTGCGGTGATTTTGGTGAAGAATTTGTAAGTGATGCTAAAGCCTAAACCTTGAACCACAGAGAACACAGAGGACACGGAGTTTCACGGAGGAAAACCTTTTTGAGTTGAATTCTTATGTTGGGTTTAAGTATTTTCAATCTTAACCCCAGTTGGGGCCATACCGGCTCGTTGCAGGGGGCTTAAATCCCCCCTTGAAGCACGCCGAAGCGAGGAATAAGCGGATCGGGGTTTCGGAAAAGGGTTAGCGAGGCAGCGAGCGCGCAGCCTTTTTCGCCGAGCTGATTATCCGCAGTGAGGGGCCTTCGTGCTGGTCGGGGCGGCCTTCTTTGCTTACTTTCTTGGCCGTTCAAGAAAGTGAGTCCCCGCGGGGATGCCGCACCTAATCACCGTGCCGAAGGCACTAAAAAAGCCTTGTTTTAGATTTGTTGAATGCTTATAGGCTGTAAATAGCCCCGAGGCATATTTAATTAAAAAATGCAGGATGTTTTATGACTACACGTAATGCTTGGGGCTCGCGTTTGGGCTTTATTTTGGCTGCGGCAGGCTCGGCTATTGGGCTGGGGGCGATTTGGAAATTTCCTTATGTCACAGCCATGAATGGTGGCGGGGCGTTTTTGCTGTTGTTTCTGATTTTTAGCTTTACCCTGGGCTTGGCGCTGATGATGGCCGAGATTGCCTTGGGCCGCTCGGCCAGTAATGGCGCGGTAGGCGCGTTTAAAAAGATTGGCGGCAAGCCTTGGGCGCTCTTGGGCCTCTTGGGAGTGATCGCAGGCTTTGTGCTGTTTTCATTTTATAGCGTGGTAGGGGGCTGGACTTTTGCCTACCTGTCAAGTCTCGCCTGTTCATAAACCCGTTTTTTAAATAATTCAGGTTTGTTTTTTTGCCATTCCTTCATCGCTTGAATCGGCGTGGTGTGACCGAGCGCTTTTTGCGGAATATGGTGGTTGTAGATCTTTAAATAA
>JANYCY010000048.1 GCA_025360045.1 Janthinobacterium sp.
AACACGAAGGCCCCTGCTGCGGTCCAATCGAGTCGGCGGCGGGCGGGATTGGCTCGCTGCCTCGCTCCCAAGCGATCCCCCGCCCCGCTTGTTCGGAGCGTGCGTGTTTCAAGGGGAGATTTAAGCCCCGTGCTAGGCGCCGCGATATGAATCGATTTTACTGAGGTTGAAACAACTCAAAATCCAATAAATAGCTCAGTTCTAAATGGTTTTCTCCGTGAAACTCCGTGTTCTCTGTGGCCTCCGTGGTTCAAGGTTTGGGTTTCCCTCGCATAACAGCCCTACACCCCAGCCTCCTCCAAAATCAGCGCAAGCATGGCTAAATCCACCCCGTGATAGAGATCCCCACCGACCACTTTTACGTTTGGCCCCACCTCGCATGCACCCATGCAAGGCAGGCGAATTATCCTTACATCGGCATGCATTTTTGTCGCTATTTCAAGGGCCTGCGCCAACGCTTCGCTGCCTCTGCCGGCGCAGGATGGCTGGCCGCTTAAGCGTCGATTTACACAGATGGCAATTGTTTTCATTTTTCACCACATATCTACACATTTTGGGATTAATATACGCGCCTTTCCGGCTTTGCCGTCCTATGTACAAGCAGGTGTTTTACTAAGGATTTTGCCATGCGTTTTTACTTCCCTATCATCATCATCGATGAAGATTTCCGCACCGAGAACACCAGCGGTTCCGGTATTCGTGAATTAGCGGCGGCCATTGAGGCCGAGGGCAGAGACGTAGTTGGTTATACCAGCTACGGCGATTTAACCTCATTTGCGCAGCAGCAAAGCCGTGCATCTGGCTTTATTTTATCGATTGACGATGAAGAATTTGGTGGCGGCTCACCCGAAGAAACCCACGAAGCGCTCACCAGCTTGCGCAGCTTTGTGGCTGAAATTCGCCGCCGCAACCCAGACATCCCTATTTACATTTATGGTGAAACCCGCACCTCACGCCACATTCCTAATGATGTGTTGCGCGAATTACACGGTTTTATTCATATGCACGAAGACACGCCAGAATTCGTCGCCCGCCATATTATCCGCGAAGCGAAGAGCTACCTCGATACGCTGGCCCCGCCGTTTTTCCGCGCGCTGACCAATTACGCCCAAGATGGCTCTTATAGCTGGCACTGCCCGGGGCACTCGGGTGGCGTGGCATTTTTGAAATCGCCGGTTGGACAAATGTTTCACCAATTCTTTGGCGAAAACATGCTGCGCGCTGACGTTTGTAATGCGGTAGAAGAACTCGGCCAATTGCTGGATCACACCGGCCCGATTGCCGCTTCCGAGCGCAATGCCGCGCGTATTTTCAATGCCGACCATTTATTCTTTGTGACCAACGGCACTTCCACCTCCAACAAAATCGTTTGGCACTCAACGGTTGCGCCGGGTGACGTGGTGGTGGTGGATCGTAACTGCCACAAATCGATTTTGCATTCCATCATGATGATGGGCGCGGTGCCGGTGTTCCTGATGCCAACCCGCAATCATTACGGCATTATCGGCCCAATCCCGAAAAGCGAATTTGAGCCAGAAAACATCCGCAAAAAGATGATGGATAATCCATTTGCGCGTGAAAAACTGCTGGCCGATCCTAACTTTAAGCCGCGTATTTTGACCATTACTCAGTCAACTTACGACGGCATTATGTATAACGTCGAAGAAATCAAAGGCATGCTCGATGGCGAAATCGACAGCTTGCACTTTGATGAAGCATGGCTGCCACACGCCGCTTTCCACGAGTTTTACGGTGATTACCACGCCATTGGC
The DNA here is from genome assembly GCA_025360045.1 of Janthinobacterium sp. GTDB lineage: Bacteria > Pseudomonadota > Gammaproteobacteria > Burkholderiales > Chitinibacteraceae > Iodobacter. Next base: position 1,773 of record JANYCY010000048.1, read on the forward strand.
GAAGACCGCCCACGCTGCAAAGAATCGATGGTGTTCTCCACCCAATCCACGCATAAGCTACTGGCAGGCTTAAGCCAAGCTTCGCAGATTCTGATTCAAGATCCAGAAAATCGTAAGCTAGATCGTGATTTATTTAACGAAGCTTACTTAATGCACACCTCCACCAGCCCGCAATACTCGATTATTGCCTCTTGCGATGTAGCGGCAGCGATGATGGAAGCACCGGGTGGCACGGCTCTGGTTGAAGAATCCTTGGTTGAAGCCTTGGATTTCCGCCGCGCCATGCGCAAAGTGAACGAAGAATACGGTGACGAATGGTGGTTTACCGTTTGGGGCCCAGATGATCTAACCGACGAAGGCTTGGATCACCGCGATGCTTGGATGCTGAAATCTGGCGACAACTGGCACGGCTTTGGCGATATCGCCGACGGCTTTAATATGCTCGACCCGATCAAGGCCACCATTCTGACTCCTGGCTTAGATTTGGACGGCAAGTTCTCTGATGAAGGGATTCCTGCCAGCATTATCACCAAATACTTGGCTGAGCACGGCGTGGTGATCGAGAAGTGCGGCCTGTATTCCTTCTTTATTATGTTTACCATCGGCATTACCAAGGGCCGCTGGAACACGCTCGTGGCCGCCTTACAGCAATTCAAAGACGATTACGATAAAAATGCCCCGCTATGGCGCATTCTGCCGAAATTTATTGCCCAATATCCGCAATACGAGCGCATTGGCCTTAAAGATCTGTGTCAGCAAATCCACGGCATTTATCGCTCCCATGATGTAGCACGACTGACGACCGATATGTATTTATCCAATATGGAACCGGCAATGAAGCCTGCCAAGGCTTTCGCCAAAATGGCGCACCGTGAGATCGACCGCGTCGCCATCGACGAGCTAGAAGGCCGCATCACCGCCGTGATGCTGACTCCATACCCGCCAGGCATTCCGCTGTTGATTCCAGGCGAAGTATTCAACAAGACCATCGTTGATTACCTCAGGTTTGCCCGAGATTTCAACAAGCGCTTCCCCGGCTTTGAAACCTATATTCATGGCTTGGTGGCAGACAAGAGCAGCGGCGAAACTCGCTACTTTATGGATTGTGTAAGGCTTTAGCAGGGGTCAGGAATCAGGTGACAGGGATCAGATTGTTTGATATCGATTGCTGATCTTTTCACCTGTGCATGTTGGGTTACGCCGATTTATCCGCCCAAACCCGCGAATAAACCGTCTAACCCAACCTACTCCTCTGCTCGCTGCCCCCCCTGATCCCTGCTACCTGACCACTGATTCCTGTACACCCTCGCAATCAAAGGCTACAAACAAGGAAAGCGATTTCCTTTCTACTCCCTGAATACGGGGTATTGCGATGAGTTTTTCCCCCTTACCCTCAGAATTACAAATCCTGAGTTATTTCCTTGCCAGCAGCTTTATTCTAGGTTGCTTGCTTTATTACCGCGTTCGTCCCAGCCGCCATCGCCTCTTCAATAGCATTTTACTGCTGACATTTAGCTGCCTAGGGCTTTACTCTAGCGAGCTACTTAATAGCTACAATCTGACAAGTGCCGCCAAGGCAGTGCATGAAACCTTTATGGTAGTCCTGGGTTTTGCCCTAATCCGCTACTGGGGCATGCTGCTTTTCCAACTGATAGCCCCACTCTTCCGGCTTAACCCGCCCCGTATTCTTGAAGACTTACTCGAAGCCATGGCCATGTTGGGCTGGGGCTTTTATCGCCTGCATTTGGCAGGGCTAGAGCTTGGGCAATTAGTCACCACCTCCGCCGTGATTACCGCCGTACTGGCCTTTGCCATGCAAGATACGCTAGGCAATATTCTGGCCGGGCTGGCACTGCATTTAGATAATTCGATTGAGCAAGGCGACTGGATTAAATTAGGCGAACTCACAGGCCGCGTCATCGATTTGTCTTGGCGCGCCACCCGTGTTGAAACACGCAACGGCGAAACAGTGATGATTCCCAACGGCATGTTGATGAAAGGCCAGTTTCAGCTACTTGGTAAGCGCGTTGACAAGCCGCTGGCTTGGCGGCGCTGGGTTTGGTTTGAAGTGGGGCTGGACACGCTGCCCACACAAGTGATGCTCTTAATCGAAACCGCCATTCGTGAAGCCGCACCGCCCAATGTGGCTCAAGACCCACCGCCCTCTTGCTTACTGATGAATGTCGAAAAAGGCAATGCCCGCTATGCCGCCCGCTATTGGCTAACTGACTTACAAAATGACGACCCCACCGATTCACAAATCCGCACCCTAATCGATGCCGTACTGCGGCGCAACAGCCTACGCCTTGCAGCCCCTCAATATAAAGTTTTTGTAACCCAAGAAAACGAGCGCTACTTTGAAGGCCGCCACAAGCAGCACACCCAAGAGCGTTTGGCCGTATTACAAAAACTAGAACTGCTGGTTTCCTTAAAAGAAGAAGAGCTGCACACCCTCGCCGACAAGCTACGCTTCACGCCCTATGTGGCAGGGGACGTGATGATACGCCAAGGCGAAAAAGTAGAATGGCTGTACATCATCATCAAAGGGGAAGCCGAAGCATGGGTACAACCCACCCGTGGCGAGCGTAAATTGCTCACCACGCTGGGGCCAGGCAGCTTTTTTGGTGAGATGGGGCTAATGACCGGTGCCGCCATCAATACCACCGTGGTGGTCAGCAGTAATGTGGAGTGTTATCGCATCGATAAAGAATCCTTCCAACAAATCCTGCTATCCCGCCCCGAGCTTGCAGGTGTGTTCTCTGAAGTGCTGGTCAAGCGCCAAGCCGAGGAGCAAACCCTACTTAATGATGAAAGTAATGTCATCGTCCCCGCCGCCCGCTCAGAAATCCTTGCCAAATTGCAGCACTTTATTGGGCTAAATCGTGGGGCTTGAATAAGCACAGCAAAAACCCAAATCTTGAAACACAGAGGTCACGGAGAAAACATTATTCGCTATGAATGTGATTCAAAATATCTTCCCGAAATGGCTCATCAACGAAAACCCGTCATCCCCGAGTGTTTTATCAGGGATCCAGTAGCTCATCTGAATTCCAGTTAAAGGCCAGTGGGAATGACGATACTTCGTAGTGGAAAATGAACTCGAGCCAAGTCCTATGCTTTTCTCCGTGACCCTCCGTGTTCTCCTTTTCTCCGTGGTTTAAGATTTGGGTTTTCTAATACCACAATCACCCTTGATCTACCCTGCCATGCCCCCATGTATAAAGTAAGAATAAACTTTGGAGGTGTGCGGAATGCGTTTCGATAAACTGACCACAAAATTTCAGCAAGCCATAGGCGATGCGCAAAGCAATGCGAATGCCAACGACAATCCTTATATTGAGCCGCAGCATGTCTTAGCCGCGCTACTAAGCGACGTGGACTCCGGCACGTCCGCCTTACTGGCCAGAGCCGGAGTAAATGTTAATCCACTCAAAACGGCCCTTGCCGCCGCCATTGAACGCCTACCTAAAATCGTCAATCACGATGGAGATGTAACGGTTTCTAAAGAGCTGAGTAATTTACTCAACCTCACCGACAAAGCCGCGCTGAAACGCGATGATCAGTTTATTTCTAGCGATTTATTTTTGCTGGCTTTAACGGCAGACAAAGGCGAAACAGGCCGCTTACTGAAAGAAAATGGCGCAAAAAAAGAAGCCATCGCCGCGGCCATTGATGCTGTACGCGGCGGGCAAAGCGTGGATAGCTCGGATGCGGATCAAAACCGTGAAGCGTTAGATAAATATTGCATGGATCTGACTGAGCGCGCCAAGGCCGGCAAGCTAGACCCAGTGATTGGCCGCGACGATGAAATCCGCCGCGCCATGCAAGTTTTGCAACGCCGTACCAAAAACAACCCCGTATTAATCGGCGAGCCAGGCGTGGGTAAAACCGCGATTGTAGAAGGCCTCGCCCAGCGGATTGTGAATGGCGAAGTACCTGAATCACTGAAATCTAAACGCGTATTGGTGCTCGATCTGGCGTCATTGCTGGCGGGTACCAAATACCGTGGTGAATTTGAAGAGCGCCTGAAAGCGGTGCTGAACGAGCTGGCCAAAGACGAAGGCAATACCATTATCTTTATCGACGAGCTGCATACGCTGGTCGGCGCGGGTAAAACCGAAGGCTCGATGGATGCGGGCAATATGCTCAAACCCGCGCTGGCGCGAGGCGAGCTGCATTGCATTGGCGCCACCACACTCGATGAATACCGCAAATACGTTGAAAAAGACCCTGCGCTAGAACGCCGCTTCCAAAAAGTGCTGGTGAACGAGCCCAGCGTAGAGGCCACCATCGCCATCCTGCGCGGCTTACAAGAAAAATACGAAATACATCACGGGGTAGAAATCACCGACCCTGCGATTGTGACCGCCGCCGAGCTGAGCCATCGCTATATCACCGACCGTTTTTTACCCGACAAAGCAATTGATCTGATCGACGAAGCCGCCGCCCGTATCAAAATGGAAATCGATTCCAAGCCAGAAGTGATGGACAAGCTGGACCGACGCATTATTCAACTCAAAATCGAGCGCGAAGCAGTAAAACGCGAGAAAGATGACGCCTCTAAAAAGCGCCTTTCCCTGATTGAAGAGGAAAGCGCACGGCTAGAGAAAGAATACTCAGACTTAGAAGAAATCTGGAAAGCAGAAAAAGCCAGCGTGCTCGGCAGCCAAGCGATTCGGGAAGAAATTGAACGCGTTAAAACCGCGATGGACGCCGCCCAGCGCCGTGGCGAGTGGGACAAAGCCAGCGAATTGCAATACGGCCAATTGCCGCAGCTGGAAGCCAAACTCAAAGCAGCCGAAGCGTCCGAGGCCACTGGCGGCAAATTAAAACTGCTGCGCACCCAAGTGGGCGCAGAAGAAATTGCCGAAGTAGTCAGCCGTGCAACGGGCATCCCTGTAAGCCGCATGTTGCAAGGCGAGCGCGAAAAGCTGCTTGCCATGGAAAACGCCCTGCATCAAAAAGTAGTGGGCCAATCAGAAGCCGTGCGTTTGGTGTCTGATGCCATCCGCCGCTCCCGCGCTGGGCTTTCAGACCCTAACCGCCCTTACGGCAGCTTCTTATTCCTTGGCCCCACCGGCGTGGGTAAAACCGAGCTGACTAAAGCACTGGCGGAGTTTTTATTTGACTCGCCCGACCATTTAATTCGCCTCGATATGAGCGAGTTTATGGAAAAACACAGCGTATCCCGCTTGGTCGGCGCACCTCCGGGCTATGTGGGCTATGAAGAAGGCGGTTACCTCACCGAGGCCGTTCGCCGCAAACCCTATAGCGTCATCCTGCTCGACGAAGTCGAAAAAGCGCATCCCGATGTATTTAATATCTTGCTGCAAGTACTGGACGATGGCCGCCTTACCGATGGCCAAGGGCGCACGGTGGACTTTAGAAATACCGTGATTGTTATGACCAGTAATTTAGGGAGTCAGCAAATTCAGGCCATGGCGGGAATGGATTATCAGCTCATCAAAATGGCCGTCTTGGCCGAAGTTCAAGGCTATTTCCGGCCTGAATTTGTAAACCGGATTGATGAAATGGTGGTTTTCCATTCGCTAGATCAGGCGGCCATCAGAAATATTGCCCGCATTCAGCTTAATCGCTTACAAGGCCGTTTAGCACATATGGAAATCGAGATGAGCGTGACCGATGCGGCTTTGGATATGGTGGCAACAGCTGGTTTTGATCCGGTTTATGGCGCAAGGCCCTTAAAACGCGCCATTCAAACCGAAATTGAAAATCCTTTATCACGGGCGATTTTGGAAGGAAAAGTAAGTGCAGGCCAAATACTGACGATTGATGTAGAGAATGGTGAGCTGTGCTTTAAGCAGACGCTATAAACAAGCTGATTATGTCTCTTGCTCAATGAGTACTGTGTAGATGGATTTCTTGAGGCTGGATTCGGTTCATGAATTCGTAGGGCGGGTGAAACCAGCAAGCAATGCTGGATAAATACACGGGTTTCACACCCCCTACAGTATTTCTAATGAAATTGAGCAAGAAGCATAATCAGAGTAAGCAATCTATCTTTCGTTTAAAGCGGCGCTCTGCACAGTGCCGTTTATCTTTTAATTAGCCCCTGAAAATTAACTTAAAGCGCTGCCAAGCCAGCTTACGTATTTCGCTATGCAGCTCATTTTAATTTTTCCCTGCATTTAATCAAATAATCAACAATTGTGAAAATTATAAGATAAGCTTAACGATCAAACCTATGAAATAGTGTAATGAAGCAAGCACTTACATTTCCCTCTCCCCCCAAGGCGGCAACCGCCTTATTGCTGCTTATCGGCTATATAGGAATCGGCTTTCTTAGTATTCAATTCGCCATCTTACCGCTCGGCAATTTCTCGGTTATTTGGTTTGCTGCCGGATGCGGCTTAGTCATCATGCTAGAAACAGGGCGATTTGGGATTGCCCTCGTATTTTTAGGCAGCTATGTCCTTAATATCCCCACTTACTATGTCTATTTAAACCAAGCAGGTTCAAAAAACGCTTTCTTACTTGCACTTGTTTCCGGCGTTGTGCCTGCCGCTATTGATAGTTGGCAATCGGCAATGGCAGCAAAAGCATGGCGCAATTCTGTAAGGAGAAATCACCATGCCCCCTTACAAGCCCCTGTAGATCTACCTTATTTCTGGCTACAAATATGTTTTATACCCGCATTAATCAGTATGAGTGTATGGCATGCCCTGTTAACCCTTAGCCAGATTATTCCCTATACCAGCCTAGCAAATAATCTACAGCAAATGATTTTATTAATCATGGGCGATACGGCTGGATTATTTATCATTGCCCCTATTTATTCCAGTTGGAAATCAGGCTCTTTAAAAAGCAACTTCCGCCCCATCTTGCCTTATTTAGCATTGCTCTGCGCAATAGTGGCTCTTGGGTTTAGTTTGTATACTTATTTAATGATGTTGATTTTGCCTGTGCTTTTATTAGTCGCCATTCGTTTCAGGCTAGCAGGCACCGCTTTGGCACTGTTTGTAGTATTTACATTGTCTATTATTGGTAGCACCTATCATTTCGGGCCATTTATTAATAAAAACAGCATGGTCTCTTTTGTTAATTTACAATTATTTTTATTCTGTGTGGGCTTAACACTACACTATTTGGCTTTATTACAAGAGCTGCTAAACCAAAGCCATATTCAGCTTGAAATTGAAGTCGCCAATCGCACCGAAGCCTTAGCCGCCGCCAATCAAAGACTCAAAGAATTAGTCACCACGGATGAGCTAACAGGCGTTGCAAATCGGCGCGAATGGCAGCGCCGCTGCGATGAAGCGATTATTTATGCGCGCCGCTACGAGCAACCTCTTTCCATACTCTTGATTGATATCGATCACTTCAAAGAAGTAAACGATCAACATGGCCATTTAGCAGGAGATCTCACGCTAAAAGAGCTCTGCCGAGTCTGCACCACCGAGCTACGTGCCACAGATAGCTTTGCTCGCTGGGGCGGCGAAGAATTTGTGCTACTGCTACCCGGCACAGTACAGGCCGAGGCGATGTTAGCCGGCAATAAATTACGGTTGGCCATTGAAGAGCAAGCCTTGATTAAATTTAATGGGGAAACCATCAAAATCACCATTAGCATCGGTGTGGCGATGCTGGAAGACAGCGACAGCAGCTTGGATCATCTCTTAAACCGAGCCGATCAAGCGATGTATGCGGCAAAAGCGGCTGGTAGAAACCAAGTGCAATGTGCGCTTAGCCCCGCTACTTTTACGAGCCGCTAAGCTTAACCTCAAACTATCTTTGCCAAAAGTACAACAGCTTACTTCGTGCTTATGCTTATCTAACTTTAAACGTTCATAATAAACAATCAGCCACGACTCCCCCACCCTATGCTGACCCGCTTTCATCCTCGTTCATTAGATATCCTCAGTGATTACAACAGGAGTCGATTGCTGGCTGATATCACAGCGGGCGTCAGCGTTGGCGTTGTTGCCCTGCCCTTGGCGATGGCCTTTGCTATTGCCAGTGGATTGCCCCCAGCGGCTGGGCTGACAACTGCAATTATTGCGGGCTTTTTAATTTCGCTATTAGGCGGCTCTAAAGTACAAATTGGTGGACCTGCTGGGGCATTTATTGTGGTGGTGTACGCCATCGTCCAGCAATATGGAGTTGGCAATTTATTATTAGCCACCATGCTGGCAGGCATATTTATGTTTTTACTCGGCCTATTTGGCCTTGGGGCATTAGTTCGGCATATTCCTGTATCTATTGTGATTGGATTTACCAATGGTATTGCAGCCTTAATTGCCCTCTCCCAGCTTAATGATTTTCTTGGTTTAAATATCAATCATTTACCTGCTGAATTCTTTTCAAAAATCAAAGCCATTACCCTTAGTCTGCCCAATGCTCACCTTGCTACGCTAGCAATTGGGATTTTCTCCTTGGCCGTATTAATTATTTGGCCAAAAATAGCGCGACATTTACCCTCAGGCTTAAAACAAATTCCCGGCAGTATGATTGCCCTTGTACTTGGCACCTTACTTGCACAATGGCCAGAGATTCACGTTCCTACCATTGCCAGCCACTTTGGCGATATTCCATCGCAACTGCCTAGCCCTGCATTTCCTCAATTTACTTGGCATTCTTTGGCCGCCATTATTCAGCCCGCGCTGACCATTGCGGTATTAGGCTCAATAGAATCATTGCTATGCGCGCGTATTGCCGATGGCATGATTAATGATAGGCATAACCCCAATCAAGAGCTCATGGCTCAGGGTATTGCCAATTTTGTTTCGCCCTTGTTTGGCGGATTTTGCGCCACCGGCACCATTGCTCGCACTGTCACCAATATTAATAGCGGAGCCAGCAGCCCTGTTTCTGGCATGGTGCATGCCTTATCTATTTTGCTCATCATGGCCATTGCGGCACCTTTTGCAAAACTGATACCACTTTCCACACTTGCCGCTATATTGCTTTATGTGGCTTGGAATATGGGCGAGTGGGCCGAGTTTCGACGCTTGCAACATTTCACCGGTAATTACCGCACTATTTTACTTGCTACTTTTATCCTAACCGTGGTTGTGGATTTAACCGTGGCGATGGAAGTCGGCTTAATGCTTGCCTGTGTTTTCTTTATTACCCGCGTATCCAGCCTCACCCATTTAAATACAATTGAATTACCCGCCCATATGGCAGGTAATAGCGATCAAATTGAGGCATGGAGTATTCATGGCTCTTTATTTTTTGGCTCAATTGCTAAAATAGAAAGCTTACTCGACCCACATAAAATCCAGCCCGACTTACTAATTTTAGATTTGTCCTCCTTACTCAATATGGATACCACAGGGCTAGAAGCATTAGAAACGCTGCTTCATTTATTACATCACCAAGGCGCTTGCCTGATTATTTGTGGCGCAGGAATACAGCCCAATTCGCTCATCCATCGCTCTGGGTTTTATCAGCATCTAGGCTCAGAATTCTTATTGCCCGATTTACCCAGTGCATGGCAATGGGCCGATCATGTGCTTAAAAAAAACCAAGCAAATCGCCATGGCACCACAGAAAACACCCAACCTACTAATTTGTGATTTAGTCACAAATTAGTACTATTTGTCATTACAAACCCAGAAATCATTGTTAGAGTACTTGTCGCTTTTCTATGCCAATAATCTTATAAATACATGGGCATAGCACTGAAATCCGCTTTTTACCCCCAAACGGCCTCGTTTCTTTGGCCACTACAAGGAGATGCATGAATACAAGCCCCCAACCCCGCTTCCACCACACACTAAGCATGCCGGTGTTTTTACCCAGCATGATTTTAATTGGCGTTTTACTCGCCATTTGCACCATTAACCCGCAGGCCGCTGAACAACTTTTCTCGCAGGGACAAGTTTGGATCACGCAAAATTTCAGCTGGTTTTATATTTTTTCTGTTGCCATCTTTATCATCACCCTCGTCGCCATCGCTTGCAGCCCCTACGGCCATATCCGCCTAGGCCCTGACGATGCAAAACCCGAATACAACTTTACCTCTTGGGTGGCCATGCTGTTTGCCGCTGGCATGGGTATTGGTCTGATGTATTTCGGCGTGGGCGAGCCAATGCAGCATTATTTATCACCACCACTGGCCCAAGGCAGCACCATGGCTGCCGCCCGTGAAGCAATGACCATGACTTTCTTTCATTGGGGCTTTCATGCTTGGGCAATTTACTGCCTTGTTGGCCTCGTGCTGGCCTACTTTGGCTTTCGCTACAATCTGCCGCTAACCATCCGCTCCGGCCTTTACCCGATTTTACGCGACAAAATCAATGGCCCAATTGGCCATGCCGTCGATGTATTTGCGCTTTGCGGCACAATTTTCGGGATTGCCACCACGCTGGGCTACGGTATTTTGCAAATCAGCGCTGGGCTGCATTCGCTTACTGGCTGGGATACTTCTCATCTGCAATTTCAGTACGGCCTGATTGCCGTAGTGATTGGTCTTGCGGGCTGGTCGGCCGCATCAGGGCTAGATAAAGGCGTGCGCCGCCTGAGCGAGCTTAATTTAAGCCTCGCTATTATCTTGATGCTGTTTGTGCTATTTGCTGGGCCAACGCTGTTCCTACTCGGCGCATTTGGCGACAATATCGGCCATTATTTCTCTAGCCTTGTCGAGCTGACTTTCCGCTCTTATACCTACGAGCCAACACAAAAAGAAGGCTGGTTTAGCGGCTGGACACTGCTGTATTGGGCGTGGTGGATTTCTTGGTCGCCTTTTGTTGGGATGTTTATTGCCCGCATTTCCCGTGGCCGTACCTTACGTGAATTTATCATCGGCGTGATGCTGATTCCTGCTCTGTTTAACTTGGTATGGATGACGATTTTTGGCAATACCGCCATTTGGCTGGATATGCATACTGCCGCTGGTGCGCTATCGCAAACGGCGGGCAATGTGGATGCGCTGCTGTTTAAATTCTTTGAATATCTGCCGCTGGTGAAGGTCACCTCATCGATCACCGTCCTACTGATTGCCGTGTTTTTTGTCACTTCAGCGGATTCGGGCGCTTTTGTGCTCAACACCATCGCCACCCGTGGTGCAGATAAATCACCCGCTTGGCAAAGCCTGTTTTGGGCGGGCCTACTCGGTGTGACTGCTGCAATTTTACTGACGACAGGTGGTTTAAAAGCGCTACAAGCCGTCACGCTGATTGCTGCCCTGCCGTTCACGGTGATTATGCTGCTACTCTGCTTTAGCCTTTGCAAAGGCTTGGCGGCAGACAGGCAGCACTTCTCGCAGAAGTTCTCACCTGGCACGACCTTCTGGACGGGTCAGCACTGGCGAACTCGTCTTGCGCAAATTTTGCATGAGCCGCGCTTGAGTGATGTCGAAAAATTCATCACCAAAAGTGTTGAACCTGCGCTCAATGAAGTCGCTAGCGAGCTGCAAAAACAAGGTCTAAGTGCTTCAGTATTGCAAGGCGTAGATGGCGCGGTTTCCTTAATTGTTCCCCAAGCGAATCTGCGTGACTTTGTTTATGGCGTGCGGCCTTTAAAGCAGCCAGTTGCAACCTTTGCCCTACGTGACGCATCGCTGCCGATGTCGAGCAGACCGCATCACTATGTGCCCATCACCTTCTTTGAAGACGGCCGCCAAGGCTACGATGTGCAATATTTGATCCAGCAAGAGCTGATTGCCGATGTGCTCAAACAATACGAGCGGTATTTAAGCTTGGTGCAAAATCAAGACACGCATCTACTCAATAGCGCACCGGGCCACACCTAATAGATTCGAGTGCCCCAATAAAGCCCCGCTCATATTTGAGCGGGGCTTTATGCTGTTTAAATACCCTAAAATCATAAAGAATGTGCACATCAACTTGTACATGTAAAAATTGACAAACACCGCCTAAGTGGTTAAATTTCGACCACTAAAGAGGAGAGAGTAGCTAGGGAAAACCCTAGTTACCGCCGAAGGCGCAACGCCCGCGAACGCTCAGGCAAAAGGACTCTTTGGCATCAACACTCTGGAGAGCGGCGTATAAAACGCCCACCGAAGGGGCTAACAAAACGGATCGTCATGAGCCGTTTTGGAATCTCTCAGGTACCAAGGACAGAGGGGCCGCTGCACAAACCAGCCAGATTTGGCTCGCAGTGCTATGCCCGAGAGTGCCATGTCCGCCCAACTTCACACTACCCCACTTAATGCAGCCCACCGCGTAGCCAACGCCCGTATGGTCGATTTTGGTGGCTGGGACATGCCCGTAAACTATGGCTCGCAAATCGAAGAACACCATGCTGTTCGTACCGATGCAGGCATGTTTGATGTAAGCCATATGCGTGTGGTGGATATTAGGGGCGAACAAGTTCGCGCCTTTCTGACCCGCGCCCTTGCCAATAATGTGGCCAAGCTTAAAGTTTCTGGTAAAGCGCTCTATTCTTGCCTGCTCAACCCACAAGCCACCGTGATCGACGATTTGATTGTTTATTACTTCACCGAAGATTACTTCCGCCTTGTGGTGAATGCGGGCACCGCAGATAAAGACATCGCATGGATGCAGCAGCTTAATAGCGATTGGAATACCGGCCTCACCATTACCTCCCGCAATGATTTAGCCATTTTGGCCGTACAAGGCCCGAACGCCCGCGCTAAAGTTTGGCAAGTTTTGCCAGAAACCCAAGCTGCCAGCTCAGACCTCAAGCCTTTTAATGCCGCACAAATTGGCGAAGTCATGATCGCCCGCACCGGCTACACCGGTGAAGACGGCTTTGAAGTGGTTTTGCCTGCTACGCAAATTGAAAACTTTTGGAATCAACTCATCGCCGCTGGCGTTCGCCCATGTGGCCTAGGCGCACGCGACACGCTGCGTTTAGAAGCCGGGATGAATCTATACGGCCAAGATATGGACGAAACCATCAATCCGCTGAACGCAGGATTGGCTTGGACCATTGATTTAGTTTCTGAGCGTGATTTCGTAGGCAAAGAAGCCCTCGTTACCCAAGGCCAGACTCAACAATTTCTTGGCTTATTGCTGCTAGATAAAGGCGGCGTCTTACGTGGCCATCAGGTGGTGCATACCGAACACGGGACCGGAGAGATCACCAGCGGCACCTTCTCCCCTAGCCTGCAACAATCCATCGCTATGGCACGTTTACCGCTGGGCGTTGCGATCGGCGACACCGTACACGTAGCGATCCGCGACAAAAAACTAGCCGCCCGCGTGGTAAAAATGCCTTTTGTACGCAACGGCAAATCACAGCTTTAAATAAACTGACAAACAGATACGACTCAAAACCCAAATTTTAAAACACGAAGGACACAGAGTTTCACGGAGAAAAACTTCAAGAATTTTTTCTCCGTGGCCCTCCGTGTTCTCCTAAACTCCGTGGTTCAAGGTTTGGGTTTTGAGAAAAAACACTGAACTTGTACTTAAGCATTTAAGCCAAATTGCTTTCATTCTTTTCATGCTGTTCACAGACTATATTTTTTAGCACTAACCCCATACCGGAGTACTTTTATGTCTATCCCTGCAAATTTGAAATTCACTGACACGCACGAATGGCTTCGTCTTGAAGCAGATGGCAGCATCACCATCGGCATTACCAACCACGCTCAAGAAGCACTGGGCGATATCGTGTTTTTGGAATTGCCAGCAGCCGGCACTCGTTATGCAAAAAACGACGCTTGTGGTGTGGTTGAGTCAGTTAAAGCCGCCAGCGATATCTACGCGCCACTGGCGGGTGTTATTCTGGCAAGCAACGACGACTTGACCAATGCTCCAGAACAAGTCAACACCGACGCTTACGGCGCATGGTTATTCAAAATCACCCCAGATAACGCCGCCGACCTCGATGCCATGCTGAGCGCCGCCGATTACGAAAAAGCCATCGGCTAATTCTTCTGCTTAATAAATTCTAAAACCCAAATCTTGAAACACAAAGACTACTGAGAACACGGAGTTTCACGGAGAAAACCTCCGAGAGTTTATTTTTCTCCGTGACCCTCTGTGTTCTCCTAAACTCCGTGGTTCAAGGTTTGGGTTTGATGGGTTTTGACCTTTTGCCTCGTCCCCTTTTACGGTTGCCGCCATGACCACTGCATCTCTTAGCCATCTTGAAGATCACGCCGCTTTTGTGGCTCGCCATATCGGCCCTAATGCAAGCGATGAAGCCGCTATGCTGGCCACATTGGGCTACGCTACACGCGCCGATCTGATTAAAAATATTGTTCCTGCCGCCATTCACCGTCAGGATGCTTTGCCGCTGGGTGAATTCACTCAGGCCAAGAGCGAAGCCGAGGCTTTGGCTACGCTAAAAGCCATTGCAGGCAAGAATGTGCTCAAAAAGAGCATGATTGGTCAGGGCTATTACGGCACCCATACTCCTAGCGTGATTTTACGCAATATTTTAGAAAATCCGGCTTGGTACACGGCTTACACCCCATACCAGCCAGAAATCAGCCAAGGCCGCCTGGAAGCGATTATTAACTTTCAGCAAATGATTACCGATATGACCGGCATGGCGATTGCCAATGCCTCGATGCTGGATGAAAGCACCGCCGCTGCCGAAGCGATGACGCTGCTGCTCAGAATGAGCAAAAGCAAATCGACCATTTTTTATGTTGCCGCAGACGTACTGCCACAAACCCGCGAAGTCATCGCCACCCGTGCAGCCCCACTGGGCATTGAAGTGCGCACCGGCCTTGGCGAAGCAGGCGATGGTTTTGGTGTACTGCTGCAATACCCGGGCGTAAACGGCGATGTGCCGGATTACCGCGCACTGGTGGCTGATTTACACGCTAAAGGCACTTTAGTGGTGGTAGCCGCTGATCTGCTGGCGCTCACCTTACTGGCAGCCCCTGGCGAATGGGGTGCAGACGTGGTAGTCGGCAATAGCCAACGCTTTGGTGTACCGCTCGGCTTTGGTGGCCCGCACGCTGGCTTCTTGGCCACTCGTGATGAATTCAAGCGCTCAATGCCAGGCCGCTTGGTCGGCATTACCATCGATGCGCAAGGCAAGAGCGCTTACCGTCTTGCCCTGCAAACCCGCGAGCAGCATATCCGCCGCGAAAAAGCCACATCTAATATCTGTACCGCCCAAGTATTGCTCGCCGTCATGGCCAGTATGTACGCGGTTTATCATGGCCCAAGTGGCTTAAAACGCATCGCACATCGCGTACACCGCCTGACCAGCATCTTGGCAGCGGGCTTGACCCAGCTCGACGCTAAAGTACTGAACAGCAACTGGTTTGATACGCTGACGATTTCGGTAAAAGAAGCGGCTTTAGTTCATGCCCTTGCGCACAACCACGGCATTAATTTGCGCGTCATTAACGCGACCACCGTCGGTGTATCGCTAGACGAAACCACCACGCGTGAAGATGTAGCAGCGCTCTGGCATGTGTTTGCAGCAGGCAAAACATTGCCAGCTGTCGACGCCATCGATGCAGAAATCGCAGGTGCCTTGCCGGGCGAGTTGTTACGCCAGTCAGATTTCCTGACGCACCCTACCTTTAATCGCTATCACTCCGAAACAGAGATGATGCGCTACCTGCGTAGCTTGGCAGATAAAGATTTAGCGCTTGATCGCACCATGATCCCGCTCGGCTCTTGCACCATGAAGCTGAACGCAGCCAGCGAAATGATGCCGGTAACTTGGCCAGAATTTGCCAGCGTTCACCCCTTCGCACCTACGGCGCAAACCGAAGGCTATCGCGAAATGATCGCCCAGCTTGAAGCCATGCTCTGCGCGGCAACCGGCTACGCTGGCGTGAGCTTGCAGCCCAATGCGGGTAGCCAAGGTGAATACGCGGGTCTATTGATTATCAAGGCTTACCACGCATCACGTAACGATGCTGGCCGCGATATTGTGTTGATCCCTGCTTCCGCTCACGGCACCAACCCTGCTTCTGCGCAAATGGCTGGCCTCACCGTGGTGGTAGTGGCTTGCGATGAAGCCGGTAATATCGATCTGGCCGATTTACGCGCCAAGGCTGATAAACATAGCCAGAATATTGCCGCAATTATGATCACCTACCCAAGCACCCACGGTGTGTTTGAAGAGTCGGTCAAGGAAGTGTGCGATATCGTGCACGGCCACGGCGGCCAAGTGTATATCGACGGTGCAAATATGAATGCCATGGTGGGCCTATGCGCGCCTGGCCAGTTTGGCGGCGATGTCAGCCACTTAAACCTGCACAAAACATTCTGCATCCCTCACGGCGGCGGCGGCCCAGGTGTTGGCCCAGTGGCTGTGGCAGCACACTTAGTACCGTTTTTGCCTAATCAGCAAAGCAGCGGCTATGTGCGTGGTGAGCAGGGTATTGGCGCAGTCAGCGCCGCGCCGTTTGGCTCGGCCGCGATTTTGCCTATCTCATGGATGTATATCGCCATGATGGGAAGCGATGGTTTAAAGCGCGCAACTGAAGTGGCGATTCTCAACGCCAACTACATCGCCAAACGCCTCGCGCCTTTCTACCCTGTGCTTTATAGCGGCCACGATGGCTTGGTTGCGCACGAATGTATTCTGGACCTGCGCCCACTTAAAGACGCCAGCGGCATCAGCAATGAAGATGTAGCAAAACGCCTGATGGATTACGGCTTCCACGCGCCAACCATGAGCTTCCCAGTACCTGGCACGCTAATGGTGGAGCCGACCGAAAGCGAATCAAAAGTAGAACTCGATCGCTTTATCGACGCCATGATCGCCATCCGCAGCGAAATCGATCGCGTGGTGAGCGGTGAATGGACTCTGGCGGATAATCCACTGGTCAATGCACCGCACACGGTAGAAGTATTGACTAGCGACACGTGGGAGCACGGCTACACGCGAAGCGCAGCTGCATTCCCGCTAGAAAGCGTAAAACGTAATAAATACTGGCCACCAGTTGGCCGTGCAGACAACGTTTACGGCGATCGCAATTTATTCTGCGCTTGCTTGCCGATGTCTGATTACGAATAAGCTTTTAAAAACATAAAGCAAAGGCCATCCGCGAGGGTGGCCTTTTTTAATTAAAGCAGAATAATCAGCTCCGCTTACGATCAATTCAAACCGTCAAGCAGCCCATGTCACCGCCTGCGATTCATTAGCTATATTGCTAGAAATAAAACACATTACTGGAGTAAGAAATGCGCTTAATGCATCTTCTCATATTGACGATTTCCCTCTCTGCAGCAGGCAATGCAATAGCAGCTCCGCATAAGGTCGTTTTTATCCCCAAGGGGGCTACACAGATTTTTTGGAAAGAAATGGCTCGTGGAGCGGAAGACACGGCGAAAAATCTACATATTGAAATGGTTTGGCGAGGGCCAAGCCAAGAAGATGGGGTTGAAGCTCAAGCCCATATTATCGATTACTATATCCAGCAAAAATACTCTGGAATTATTTTAGCGCCCAATTCCCCAAGCAAACTCAATAAGGCCATTCGGGAATCAACCAAGAAAGGCATCAAAGTAGTGATCGTGGATTCCCCATTAGCAGAACAAAATAGCCTACCCTATGTTGGAACAAATAATAAAGAAGCGGGTGCGCTGGCTGCGGCTCAAGCCGCCAAAGACTTTCCGCTAGTCAAAAAAATACTCCTGCTTCGATATTCCCCACAACATGGCTCAACATCAGAGCGCGAAAAAGGTTTTTTAGAAAACATCCGTAAACAGCTCCCCAATACTGAAATTATTGACAGCAAATATGCAGGCATTACGGTGCAGGAAGCCGAATCGAGTATGCATACCATTCTGGCTCAAATACCAGATATAGATCTTATCTTTACTCCGAATGAATCAAGCACGGAGGGCGCAATACGGGCACTCAAGGCAAAAAACCTTGCTGGAAAAATAAAACACTATGGCTTTGATTTTAATCACCAAATTAATGAGGCCATAAAAAATGGCAGTCTGAATGGCGTGGTGATCCAAGACCCTTATTTAATGGGGAAAAAAGCCATGCATACTCTATTTGAATTACTCGAAAATAAACATATTCCGGCTAATTTAGAAACCCCTGCTCTTGTGATTACGCATAAAAACCTAAACATGCCTGAGATCAAAGCAAAGACAGACCCCTTTCTAAAACTCTACCCAAGATAATTCTTCCTGATTATGCCTCTTGTTCAAACTCATTATAAATATCGTAGGGCGGGTGAAACCCGCCGATCTTTGCGATGAAATATAAAAACGGCGGGTTTAACCCGCCCTACAAATTCAAAAATCGACCACAACTCTCAAGGAATTGATTTACACAAAGATTATTGAGCAAGAGGCATAGTCAGGTAATTCTTTATATATGCCCTATTTAACTTAAATAGAGGTATTCAATTGCCCACTTTACTCCAGCCGCACCGCTCAAAGACTCATATAGATAAATCATCCTATAACGATGATTTACTCAAGGCTTTTAGCCAGCATCAGCAACATCCCCGCCGTTGCCCCCCAAACCACCCGCCCATCGTGTTCTAAAAAATAAGTAAAGCCACGCTGCCCATTGCGCTCCACCATTCGGCGCTCAAAGCGGCTCTTATCCAGCAGTACGCTCAATGGCAGCTCAAAAACCTCCGCAACCTCATTAGGGTCTGGCGTCAGCATAAAACCCGGCCGCAAGACCCCCACAACCGGCGTCACCCTATAGCGGCTAATCGTAAAATACTCAGCCAAACTGGCAATGACCTCAACTCGCTCGGGAGGAATACCCGTTTCTTCCTGCGTTTCCCGCAGGGCGGTCGCCACCAGATCAGCATCATGCTCTTCATAAGCCCCACCAGGAAAACTCACCTGACCTGCATGGGTGGAGAGATGCGCGGCGCGCTCTGTAAAAAGAATAGTTGGCCCATCTGGGTGCAATACCAAAGGAATTAACACCGCAGCAGCTCGGCACTCAGGCAAGGCCTGCCCGCCTAAATCACCCGCAGCAACTTGCTTTGCAGCACTTAACTTCACCTTCAACCAGGGAATAATTTGACTTGAACTTGGCAAGATCACGACGATACCTATTATTTTTCGATCAAGACACAAAAACGAGATACTTAGCTCCGCAGAGGGTATAAAAACACGCATCAGCCTTAGCTTTACAACAATACACCCCCAGCTGATTATATCTGAGCCGCAATGATGCTTATTCATCAGCTCACAGGCACAAAAATATTAAGGCTAGTGATCACGCAATCGTTGCCCAACCGCACTACCTAAAGACATAATTTTTGCATGATAGGGCCATGCCTCATCCAAGACTTTCTCTCGGCCCGTTTGCTCTACTTTTTTGCACAAATCAGCAAGAGATTGTGCACCCAATTGAGCCGCCGCCCCCTTGAGCTTATGCGCACAACTCACCACCGCATCACCATCACCCGATTCAATAACAGCCCCTAAATTTGCCAAACATTCATCCAAAGTAGGCAAAAACAATTGAATCAGCTCATCGGTCATATCCATGCCCAGCATTTTTTTCAAATCTTCAAAGGTCTGATTAATGCTCGTCATTTCTTTATCGACATCTTCAATACTAATTTGCGAAAGCATATTCTCTCCATCTTGGGTAATAGTGACTTGCCCATTGGGCTGATTAGCAAAAAAACGTGATAACACACGAATCAAATGCTCGATACTAATCGGTTTTGCAATAAAGTCATTCATTCCTACCGCATAACAACGCTCTTCATCCACTTTAAAAGCATTAGCCGTTAAAGCCACAATAGGCACAAGGCTTTGCTGCCCCGACAAAGAGCGAATCATGGCCACCGAAGTATAGCCGTCCATTTCTGGCATTTGGCAGTCCATAAACACTAAATCATAATTTCCTTTTTGTACTATGTTCAATGCTTCCAAACCATTCGATGCAACATCGACTTTACAGCCTAATTTTTGCAACATCATCATGGCCACTTTTTGATTAATAGGATTATCTTCTGCTATTAAGATATGTAAATTTAAATTTTCAATTTCATCAACAGATAAATAATCTACTTTTGCAGTGATATTTTCAACCGTATTTAAATGTAAAGCCTCTTCAACACACTGACGTAATTTTATTTCTTGTACAGGCCTGCCCAACAAAAAATCTAATTTTGTACGCTGAGCCACATTCGTATCTCGATCGCAAAGATGAATAATCGGCGTAGCAATAAAATGAGGATGAGCACGAATACGTTCACTCAATAGCACACCATAACGCGCATCAATCACAACTAAAATATAAGTCGCATTGGGCTCATCAAGCGCAGCTAAAGCTTTTTCATGATCTGTAAAACAATCTGCAATTAAGCCCAATCGATCAAATAATATCTGAATAGATTCTGCATGCACATCAAACGAATCAATCACGAGCACTCGTTTAGATTTGTGCTCATTTAAAATAGAGGTCGGCATCACGCTATTAGCAATATTAAAGGGCACTTCAAACCAAAACATCGCACCTTCCCCTATTTTACTTTCTACTCCGATCTGCCCATCCATCGCTTCAATCAATTTTTTACAAATTGACAAACCCAATCCTGTGCCTCCAAACTTTCTTGTTGTAGAATTATCTGCCTGTGTAAAAGGGCTAAATAACTCATTTTTCACCGATTCATAAATACCCACCCCGGTGTCTTTTACCTCAAAACGAATCATGACCTGATGCGGATCAATTGCTTTAATTAACACACGAATAACAACACTACCCTGAATAGTAAACTTAATCGCATTATTAACGATGTTTAATATTACTTGTTTTAATCGTGTTGCATCACCCACTATGCGCTCAGGTATTTTTGGTGAAACAACACAAGCCAATTCTAAATTTTTTTCATATGCCTTTGGTGCTAAAACAACTAAGGCCTCTTCGCATATATAACGTAAATCAAACTCCACGTATTCCAACTCTAAACGTCCCGATTCAATCTTTGAAAAATCCAATAAATCATTGAGCAATGATAATAAAGTATTCCCTGCCGTATGAATTGAATCCACGAAGTCTCGCTGTTGGGCACTCAATGTACTTTCTTGTATTAATGCAGAAAAACCCAGAATTGCATTCAATGGCGTGCGTATTTCATGACTCATATTAGCCAAAAACTCACTTTTAGCTCGGCTTGCAGCCTCGGCCAATAAAGTGGCAGCTTGTAATGCCGCCTCATTTATTTTTCTCTCATGAATATCAATATTCACTCCCAGCATGCGCAGGGGTTTTCCTTCATGACTAAATGAGCTGACTCGTCCAACGCATAAAATCCAACGCCAACTTCCCTCCTTTGTACGCACTCTAAATTCCGTAGCACAAATAGGCGTTTCCCCATTAAAATGAGCTTTTATTAATTTTCCCGCAGCAATAGAATCATCCGGGTGAGTTAATGCAGACCAGCCTTCTAAATTAGAAATAAGTTCATCCGGCTTATAACCCAACATCTCTGCCCATTGCCCACCAAAAAATATTTCATTTGTTGCTAGATTCCAATCCCAAATACCTAAGCCTGCACACTGAATGGTTAAATCCATTCTTTTTCGGCTTTCATTTAATGCTTCTTCATGCTTTAGAATTTCGGTAATGTCCTCGTGCGAACCCACCATTCTGACTACTTCACCAAGCCCATTTTTCAAATGAACGGCACGACTACGCACACTCACCCAATGTCCCTCTTTATGTTTAAAGCGTAAAGTGGCCTCAAAACAATCCTCTCCTCCTTGATTAAACTCATGGGTTAAACGCAAAAATCGTTTTCTATCTTCTGGATCAATCAATCTATCCCATGTTGCTAAATTATTTTCTAATTCCTCATCCCTATATCCAAAGTTTTCTTTCCATTGCAATGAAAACCAAACCTCACCGGTTTGCATATTCCAATCCCAAATACCTTCTTTGGCAGCCTGTGCAGCTAAAGAAAAACGCTCTACTGATTCCCTTAAAGAAATCTCAGCCTTTTTGAGTGCAGTAACATCAAAGTTAACGCCAATAACATGTTCAAGCTTGCTTTTCTCATCCATAATTAATTTGCCATGAATCGATATATAGCGAATTTCACCATCCGCTCGTACAATCCTAACGATTTCATCCATAGCCTCGCCACCATGCAACATGGCATGAATAGCACCATCAAAAACACTCAAATCCTCAAAAAAAATTCGGGCATACCAATTGGAATAATTAAGGATAAAAACATCAGAATTTAAGTCGTAAATGGAATACATTACTTTATCCCAAATTATTTTATCCTCGACTAAAAACCACTCCCACATTCCCACCTTAGTGGCAGCCACGACAATTTCAAACCTCTGCTGTAGCGCTATTTTTTCTATATCATCAAAGCATGGTGACGGATTTAAAATACAAAATACAACATCTTCTTCACCAGAGTAATTCATTAATATATCAAAACCAGTGTCCTTGCCCTTATTGTTTTTTATTTTAATAATAGAATGATCAATCGATCCTTTTTTACCCTCTTTACAGCTTAAAATATTTTTCTCAAGTTCATCCGCTTCTATGCCACTACATAAGCTACAAATATTCTCCCCCAATATATCTTTCGAATTCAAACCAAGCATTTTCTCAACAAGCGTACTGATGTATAAAATACATCCTTGATTGTCTATTTTAATAAAAGCCAGCCCTAAGATATTGAGTTGTGCGCTATTTATTTTATATTGGCCTATTGGTTTTTCTTTATCTAATAGCCTAAGCAACCATTTAAAATGATTAACGTAATAGATTAGCGCAAGAAAAACGCTGATTAACGCAAAAAAAACAAACGCCCAGATCCCATCATTTTTTTCATAAAGTACATCAAACTCAGGACGACTATTTATTTCTAAAATAAAATTTTTTCCACCCGAGTAAAAAGTAACTTCGCGAGAAAAATTAGCATCTGGTTTGTTATTTTCAATCTGTTCACGGCTATCATACAATTTATTGACTATATTTTTATCCCCTTCCATATATAAGGAATAATCAAACAATTTCCCATATTCCGCTCGGATACTCTCCATCATTTTTACAACACTGATAGGTGCATAAATAAATCCATTCACTCCCTCTTGCCCATCAAATGATTTATTTTTATCTGAGTTAATAAGGTACCAAGGAGAAAAAATAAACAGATCAGTATGATGTGAAGAAGAGAGTATTTTAGATCGAATAAAAAAATATTTATCTTTTTTTATTGATAACGTTAAATCTTTCATTAATTTTTGATCAATAGAAAGATCATAGCCACGGACATCTATTTTAAATATTCCAGGCTCTAATGATTCAATAATGTAAGCATTCTCACTTTCACTAGAAATAGCCGCCATTTTCAATGGAATGCTCGAAAACTCTTTCCGCCATTTCGCCTGATAACGGGCACGCTCATCGTCAGGAACCAGTCTAATCAAGCCTATTGATAAAATTCCAGGTTGCGAGACCGCCAAATCTACAAATTGCACGTACAAAGAAAACGCCAAGGGCTTATTTACACTCCCGCCTAAAAAAGAGTTAGTTCGCCGCAAGCCCTCTCCATAATTTATCATTCTATTTTGTACCGAATGAACCAAGCGGCTACTTGTTTGTAAAAAGACAGCCTCTACACGATCACCCTGCATTCGTTCGACAAAATAGGCGATGACTACGCTGATACATATCCCTAGCAGCCCAAGCAATAACGAGCCACGCACTGCCGTTTTTTCCAAAAAAAATTGACGAAGAAATAACTTCATTGCTAGGAATTACCTACGTATTTACATGACTTCTTAATATAGTAATCGTCAAGGCGTGTTGCCAGCTAAAGACCAAAAATCATGACAAAAGCATTGCAATATGCGTAATAAACTAGACATGGATGATTGCCACTACTCATATTGCTTTACCCACTGAACACCCACCAAGCTGACAAGAGCATGACCCGCAAGGTAACAAAACAATCGCTATTTTGTTATTTTTTATAAAAAAAGAGCATATTCCTGCTGTTTGCGCTGGCATTTATTCTTTTAGTGCAAATATCTCTGTATTCACCTCGCGGTCGAAGCAAATATTGGGGATAATTCCCTATTCTCTTTATTCCTTGGTTTTCGCCACGATGCCGCGCAAGATTCTCGTTACCTCAGCCCTTCCCTACGCCAATGGTGCGATTCACCTTGGCCACCTTGTTGAATATATCCAAACTGATATCTGGGTGCGTTTTCAAAAGCAGCGCGGCAACCAATGCCATTACGTCTGTGCAGATGACACCCACGGCACGCCGATTATGCTGCGCGCTGAAAAAGAAGGCCTGACGCCAGAAGCGCTGATTGCCCGCGTACACGGTGAGCACACCCGTGATTTCGCAGGCTTTCATGTTGATTTTGATAATTTTTACTCAACCAATTCGCCAGAAAACCGCGAGCTGGCTTACCGTATTTACGGCAAATTAAAAGAAGATGGCAAGATTGCCAGCCGCACTATTAATCAGCTTTACGATCCTGTTAAAAACATGTTTTTGCCTGATCGCTTCGTAAAAGGCGAATGCCCGAAGTGCGCGGCTAAAGACCAATACGGCGATAATTGTGAAGTGTGTGGTGCAACTTACAGTCCCACCGAACTCAAAAACCCGTACTCGGCCGTTTCAGGCGCAACGCCAGAGCTGCGCGAATCAGAACACTATTTCTTTAAGCTGGGCGAATGCGAAGACTTCCTAAAACAATGGACCACCACGCCCGGCAAGCTGCAAAAAGAAGCCTCCAACAAGATGCAGGAATGGTTTGAAGCCGGTCTTTCCGACTGGGACATCAGCCGTGATGCACCTTACTTTGGTTTTGAAATTCCTGATGCGCCAGGCAAATATTTCTATGTATGGCTGGATGCGCCGGTTGGCTATATGGCCAGCCACAAGAATCTGTGCGATCGCCTGGGCTTAGATTTTGACAGCTATTGGAATAAAGATTCTGATGCCGAGCTGTATCACTTTATTGGTAAAGATATTCTGTATTTCCACGCGCTATTTTGGCCAGCGATGCTGGAATACGCAGGCTACCGCACGCCAACTGCCATTCACGCCCACGGCTTTTTGACCGTAGACGGCGCAAAAATGAGCAAATCGCGCGGCACCTTTATTACCGCCGAATCCTACCTTAAGCATCTGAACCCGGAATGGCTGCGCTATTACTTCGCGGCAAAATTGGGCAGTGGCGTAGATGATCTGGATTTAAATCTGGAAGACTTCAGCGCGCGGGTTAATTCAGATTTGATCGGCAAATACGTCAATATCGCCAGCCGCGCCGCAGGCTTTATCAGCAAGCGTTTTGAAGGCCGCCTGCACGACGGTATTTTCACCGCCACCGATTACCCGCTAATGGATCGCATTGTGGCGCTGCAAGGGCAGTTGCAAGGCGCGGGTGAGAAATTAGCTGCGCTGTATGAAGCGCGTGAATACGGCCGCGCCATTCGCGAAATTATGGCGCTGACCGATGAAGTAAATCAGTACGTCGATAGCGTAAAACCTTGGGCGATGGCCAAAGACCCTGAGCAGAGCCTGCATCTGCATGTGGTTTGCAGCTTCTTGATCAACGCTTTCCGTATTCTGACTATTTACCTCAAGCCAGTGCTGCCTAAGCTGGCTGCGGATGTAGAGCAATTTCTGAATGTGGCCCCGTTTGCTTGGGACGATGCACAGGTCTTGCTGCTGGATCACACCATCGAAACTTACCAGCATTTGATGACTCGCATCGATCCAAAAAACATTGCTGCCATGGTTGAAGAAAATAAGCAAAATCTGGAAGCGACCGCGCCTGTGGCCAAGCCAGATTATGAAATTCCGCCGCTTGCGGAAACCATTAGCATCGATGATTTTATGAAAATCGATCTGCGCGTGGCCATGATTACCGAAGCCAAAGCCGTAGAAGGCGCGGATAAATTGGTGTCTTTAACGCTGGATATCGGCAGCGAAACCCGCCATGTATTTGCAGGCATCAAGGCGGCGTACAAGCCTGAAGACTTGCAAGGCCGCATGACCGTAATGGTAGCTAATCTTGCCCCGCGCAAAATGAAATTTGGTGTATCGGAGGGTATGGTACTGGCTGCAGGAGGGGACGGTGGTTTATACATTCTCAGCCCGGACACCGGTGCCAAGCCTGGTATGCGCGTGAAATAAAATGCTAGCAACCGCCATTCGTGGCGGTTTTTTTGCGGATCAATCCTTTTGGCAAAAATTCAGTTTTAGTACTCAAGCGCTCTGCGCCTGAAACAGACTGCAAATGCTGAGTGTTTTTTGCCTGACCCGGCCCCAACTAAAAGAGCCCTATGCTAAAACGCCTCTTATCCATCAGCCTCTTACTATCCAGCCAAGCTTATGCAGAGCAGGGCGACACACTGATTCAAAAGCCTGCGACATTTAAGCTGGGCTTTGAAACCATCACCCTGCCAGATGATGAAAAGATGGGCATGGTGGGTGGCAGCTATTTAATCGAAACCCTGCCCGGCCTCTATCTGGGCCCTGCGGCCTATGGTGCGATCACCGGCGAGCGCGGTGGTTTCTTTACAGGTGGTGGTGAAATCACTTACCGCCTTCCTGTTAGCAAAGAAATCAGCGTGGATACCGGCTTTTATCTGGGCGGTGGCGGTGGCGGCGCAGCAGGTGTGGGTGGCGGACTGATGCTACGCCCGCATATCGATTTGCTCTGGGATTTTGGCGGCATTCGCGTGGGGCTTTCCGCATCAGAAGTACGTTTTCCAAGCGGCAACTTCAGCAGCCGCCAGCTGGGGGTAATGATTTCTGTAGACGATACCTTTAGCTACAGCGATGCCAGCCGCATCGGTCAATACCTCAGTGCCACCCGCCGTGGCGGCGTAGGTTTTGATCGCATCGCCGTTGTTGCGGCGCAATCCAAGCCTCAGGGCAATAACGTTAAAACCACCACCGGCGCACCCGCCCCAGACAGCACCTCCTACGCGGGCTTTTTAATGACGCAATCCCTAAATGACGGCTGGCTATGGGGCGTGGAAGCTGCAGGAGCCGTGAAAGGATCTTCCGATGGCTATGCTGAAGTCTTAGGTACCTTCGGCTGGGAATACGCGTTTAACTCTGCCCTGCGTGCAGGCACGCGCGTATCACTAGGTATGGGCGGCGGTGGCGCGGTCGACACAGGTGGCGGCGCTCTGGGAAAAGCGGCTATTTTTGGCACTTATCAAATCAGCCGTGACCTGGATTTAACACTGGAAACTGGCTTATCCAAAGCCTTTGACGGCAGTTTTAATGCCCGCTACACCAGCCTGCAACTCGGTATGGCACTGGATCACCCCCATGCAAGCAGCGATATCCTGAACCGGATTGAAGGCTGGGAATGGGATGCCAGCGCGCAACACTACACCAGTGCCGCACGCCGGGATGGCAGCAAGCGCAGCATGCAAAATATTGGCTTTAAATTAAACCGTAAAATTGATGATGGTTTTTATCTGAGCGGCCAGGCGCACAGCGCCTTAGGTGGCGGTGCAGGTGGCTACTCGGTTGGCTTAATCGGCGCAGGCTGGGAAAGCCCAGAAATCATCGGCAAATTACGCCTAAGTGCAGAAATGCTCGTCGGCGCAGCCGGTGGCGGTGGCGTCGATTCAGACGGCGGCGCCATCATGCAACCGATGGCTTATGCCAGCTACCCCATCAGCAATAACTGGCGACTCAAAGCCGGTGCAGGCGTGGTTAAATCATTCAAAGGCGAGTTAAACAGCCCCGTGCTTGATTTATCAATTGGCTATAGATTTGGGCTACCACGGCGCTAAAAGCCAGTCACTGCATAACAAAACCCAAATCTTGAACCACGGAGACAAGGAGAACACGGAGTTTCAAGATTTGGATTTTTCCAGATCTGTAGGGTGGGCAAGATGATTTACCCCTTGCCCACGCGTGCGAATGCTCTTCTCTACTAAACATCACCACGTGGGCACAAAAACCTGCCCACCCTACGGCACTACGGTTCAAGATTTGGGTTTTTCTAGCGAAAACAAGCCACCATCCTGGCTAAATAGGCCTCACAGCCCGGTTCGCCCTCGCTAGGTGCCCAGCTGGCTTTCTCGCTGTCGCTCAATGGCACATAAGGGCCGGCCTTGCTCTCAAAAAAGACCGATCCACTTTCCAGCGCCACCATGCTGTGAAACGCGCCTGCAGGAATATTGATGCCTAAATTGCCATCGGCTGAAAGCACAACTTGCTCGGTGATCTCGCCTGCTTCATCAAAAATCAGCACACCAAAACGCCCACTCAGCGCAATCATGGTTTCGTCTTTTTCCACATCAGAATGGCGATGCGGCTGCACATAAGTGCCCGGCTCCAAAGCATTCAAAAGCCGATGACAGACCGATTCATTACTGGCATGAAAATTCAGATTTTTACGCAGCCTTGGGCTGGTTTTTGCTGCTGCGGATAAGTCAAGCAAGGTCTCGTTATTAATTAAACTAATCATATTTTTGTCTCGATGTGAAATTCGATTAGCCAGAGTTTTCAGCTAGCCTTGATAGAGAGCTAAACCTTGAACCACAGAGTAAAACGAGGACACAGAGTTTCACAGAGAACCCCATCCAATCCTTGGTGTTCTCTGTGGTTTGAGATTTGAGTCCCTCAAGCTTTACGCTGAAGTATCTTTGGAATGATTTGGAGCTGACTCTACGCCGCTTGCCACCCCGGCAGGGGGAACACTTTATCGTAAACCCAGTTGTAGACAAAGGCATAAACCAGATAAAAAGTAGCAAAGCCCAAATCCATAATAAAGGCTTCCCACAGACCAATATTCAACCACCATGCCACCAGCGGTAGGCTAACAAATAAGAGGCCGCCTTCAAAACCAAAGGCATGCACAACGCGCTCTAAAGTATTTTTCTTTACCCGTTTTTTCCAGCGTGCGAGTAAATGATCAAAGCCTAGGTTGTAAACATAATTCCAAACTGCCGCAATCACCGACATCGTGACCGCCAACACACCTAATTCTTGCACCGAAAAGCCAAATGCCCAGTGAGCCAATGGCACAAATAGCAGGAAACCAATGACCTCAAAACCAATCGTCTGGCGGATACGGTCAGCCCGATTTCTCATTTGCACTTTCATAACTTCCCTCTCACACCTAAAGATAGCCAGCATAGTAAACAGCTTCTATGATAGTTGTTAGTTAGAAACCATCACAAAAGCAGATAGATGAAATATTCTTTAGATCAGCTCAACGCTTTTAAAACCGCAGCAGAATGCGGGTCTTTCTCTGCAGCAGCCCGACGCCTAGGCAAGGCGCAATCGCTGATTAGCACGGCCATTGCCAATTTAGAGATCGATCTAGGCGTCAGCTTATTTCATCGCGAAGGCCGCTACCCCCTGCTTAGCGCAGAAGGCGCGCGACTTTTGCCAGAAGCAATCGCTATTTTGCAGCGCTGTGATCAACTCAGTGGCATTGCCCATGGGCTAAGTGCAGGGCAAGAAGCTAAGTTACGTTTAGCTGTAGACGACTCAGCCCAAATGCCTTGGCTGGGGGATTTACTTGAACAGCTTGCGGTAACATTCCCATACTTAGAATTAGAGCTTTTATTCCCCATTATGGAAGACCTGCACGGCCTACTCATCTCTGGCCGAGTTGATTTGGGTATCAGCTACGAGGCTGCCGAGCATCCTCAGGAGTTGGCATTTCATGCCCTTAGACAGTGTGAAATGCAGTTTGTGGTATCGCGCCAACACCCCTTAGCCCTAGAGAAAACTGTCAGCCTAGAAATGCTACAAAACCATCGTCAATTGATGGTCACAGGCCGTCACAGCGGTGCAGAGAAAGAACGCTTTCGTTACTCGCCCACCGTCTGGTGGGTAGAAGGCGATTGGCCAGTACTGGAGCTGGTGCGCCGTGGATTAGGCTGGGCTTGCTTACCCAATCACTTTGCCGATGCAGCACTAGAAGATATTGTGCAACTACCTCTGCAATTTTCTGAAAGCCGCTTACAACTCGGCATACAGTTAGTCTGGCACCCAGCCCATCCACTCGGGCTAGCAGGACAATGGCTCAAAGAAGCTTTAATTCACAAATCAAGCCAAATAGTGGATCAACTTGGGTGAAATAAACCCCTATTTATGTTGTGGATTAGCCAAATAATTCAAACAGCCCGACTCTCGGTATAATCATTCTTTTGTCACCTTTCGTACAGGCCAGCCATGTACCTGCCAGATCCTCGCCTCTACGCCAGAGTTAACGCACAAAACCCAATTATTCGACTTTTGATGTCGCTGCTGACCGAATCGTCCAGCGCGCTCGTCAGTCAAAAACGTGAAGAGCTGACGCGTCTACTCGCCGACACCCTTGCGATCAATGATCATGCGGGCTTAAACGCGGCCATGACCCAAGCACCGTCTTTAGATGCCTATCTAGAGCTTTGGAATCTGCTACGCGCTGCCGTTGAAACTGCGCCAAAAGATGCAGAGCAATACGCCATTCCTTTCGCCATCCCTGTTATTTTAGTGGCGGGCTTTAAAGGCACTACCGAGCTAGCTGGCCAGCTCAAAGATGTAGACGCCGTGCTGGCCCTCTTAAAGCAGCACGAAGTCATCGCAGCAGACACCGACGTTTGGCTATCCGCCAAATTAGTCCATGCCGAAACACTGGCTGGCGTGAATCCATCGCAGCTCTGCCAGTGGCGAGATCAGTTGCAATACGCCTCAGGCGGCTTGCCGATCGATTTAAACACCTCCCCAATGCCGCTAAAAGACGAAGCCGTTTTCTTGCGTTATCTGGTCGGCGTGGCCATGCAAAAGAAAGATGCAGCACCCGCAATCAAATTGGGAGGCAATCTGGGCGCTTGGGGCATGCAGCTGGCTAATTTAATTGGCGAGCAGCTTAAAACCAATGGCGTCACTTTATTCCCCATCCCACGCACACCGATGCCGTGGCTAACGGCCGGTGAAGCGGGGCGCGAAACCCAGCTAGAAACACGCTTGCAACTGATGACCAGCAATGCGCTACGCAGCATCCGCAGCAAAGGCCGCACGCCAGTGATCTGTATTGCCGCGCACGAAAACGCCGAAGTGCGAATTACCTTTTCAACGATTGAAGATGCCGAACGCTGGGAAGGCTTTGTTTGGCCACTGTCGGCTTGGGATCATGTCGAAAAAATCCACCAATACGCGGTAGAACTCTTCCGCGAGTGTATGGTGACTGATATTCGCATTATCGAAAACGTACAGCCTGATATGGATAGTGATCAGTTACCGTTTTTTGTAACGGCACATATTAAGGCGGTTGTGCAGCATTAATTGATGTCGTAGGGCGGGTGCAACCTCATCTAAGTTAGGCCGTTTGCTTTTTTTCAGCAAACAATGAAAAAACGTAATAACAACGATCTCAGCATAGGGCTTTAAAATCCCCTTGAAACACGCCGGAGTGAGGAACAAGCGGGGCGGGGGATCGCTTGGGAGCGAGGCAGCGAGCCAATCCCGCCCGCCGCCGACTCGATTGGACCGCAGCAGGGGCCTTCGTGTTTCGTGGGGTGGCCTTCTTTCGCTTCCTTTCTTGGCCACACAAGAAAGGAAGGTCCCGCGGGACGCCCGCACCTAAATTAATGTGCCGAAGGCACTAAAACTAACACCCCCCTATCCTTTTCCACTGCCCCACCGCCATATCCGGTGTGATATCGCTGCCCGCGCAGCCGGCTTCTAGTGTGCACTGGTACAGGCCATTACCAAATTTTGCCCACGCCCCCCAGAGTAAATCTTTTTTAGCGACCCATGCGTAGTTGCAAGCGTCGATCGGTGGGCTGGGTAAATCGCCAAGGGACGACCAGTTGATCTGGGTGCTGAGGGTAATGTATTGCGTTTCGCCATAGCTATCTTGCCAATCGATGGCAACTTGCACGCTGCGCTCTACTTGATAGAGCTTTTGCGGATCGGGCAGGGTGGCGGCGGTGGGGGGATTTTGGGCGATCGGGGGGCAGCCAAAGTTGGGCGCGCTAGGGGCAGGGAGGCTGATGTCTTTGACTAAGGTGATTCGTCGGTAGCTGGCGGTTTGGCGTGGGATGTTTTCTAATTCTGCGGCGTCTGTGCCCTTGCTGCCACTAACGCTGATCCCCCCTGATGGAGGGCTGCTACGCGGGCACAAATTACTTTGGCGTAGTTTTTCTAGCTTATCCTGAGCGAGGAACAGTGCTTCATTGCGGTTTTGTGCAATGCTGTTGTTTTTAAGCGCGTTAGCTTGCAAGCGATTTAAAGATAAGGCGGCGATGCCAATGATGAGTAAGGTGATGAGCACCTCAACCATGGAAAAGCCCTGCTGTTTTGCGCTTAGCATTTTCCATCCTTACAAAAATCATGCCAGCTGCCTAGCTTATTGCCGCTAAGATTGCCGCCTGCGTTAGCTCCGATAAACATTCTTTCATCATAAGCAATATTGATCGAGCCTTCCGAGCCAGAGCCGGGTCGGTGCGCACAAGCGCCATACATGCAGTCGCCCGGTGTTTTATCAAATACACCACCCGTTACGCCTTCAATATCGCCATTCACCGCCATGGCGCCTACAACTTGAATGATGCCGTTAAAGTGATTGGTGAAAAGCATGCCGCTAATCAAGGTGCTATTAGAAACCATATTGCCCCCTGCGCCGCCAGCTGTTAGCGCATTGCTGCCAAAGCCGCCCACCACCACAATGGCGGGTGCAAAGCGGGGGTAGCTGCTGCCTATTTCACAGTTATTAGGTGGGGTAAAATCACCATTAATCCAGATTAAACCCACGGCGCTGGGGCAGCTTGTGACCGTGTTGCTGCCATTTGTGGGGTTGATTTGAGTCGCTTGTTTTTTAAAGTCTGCTGGACTCATGCCAAAGATCGCGCCAAAGAGCTGAGCATTGGATAAATTGGCCAGTGGCGTGTTGTTGATGCTATCAGGAGTGAGTGGCGCGCCCCAGTAGCCAAAATCTGCCCCTGCCGATACATTGCATTCAGGCTTGGGTTGGCCAGAGTTTGGGTCTAGCGTCATGCTGCCGCTCATATCCACATGGCCTTTAATGGTGAGGGCAATTTTTTTAGAGTTAAACTCGGCTTTTTTCGGTAAATCAAAGCCCCGTCTGACTACCGCCGCCGTTTGATCGCTGCCCGTATTGGCGCAGTAAGGCGCTTGCTCGCGGCTTTCATCTGCACAACCTTCACTACTGACAATGCCATTATTTAAATCAACACTACTACGCCATGCCGTATTGTCGGCATTGATGTCTGCATTACCTATTTTTTGAAATAAGCTTTCATTTTTTTTTGAAAAAATATTGTTATTTTTTTTGAATTTTTCAGAATACTCATACGAATCACTATTAACACTGAGGCTATCCCAGCCGCAATCTTTTGCACTTGGCGATGGTGCTATTTTAGAGCTTGTTTTTTTTAAAATGACTCCGTCATGGTTGGCGTTTAAATTAATCGCCTCAATATCACGACGCATTTGCAATAAAGTGGCTTGCGCTCCTGTTTCTGCCGCCTCAAAAGCCTGTGTTTGTTGATAATGATTGACTGATGTTTTTTGAAATAGATAGCTATTTTTATTGGTGGATAAAACAAAAATAGTGGCGATCAGAGTGAGTATGAGGGTTACCGTCAGAGCAGCAACACCTTTTTGATGGAGTAAGGTTTTCATTGTTCATTACTCCTTATTCTTGCAAAAAAGGGCGGTTACGTAATTGCACATTTTGATTTAAATGAATCTTGAATTTCCCCGCATTATCCGTCGCTTCCAGATCAATATCTAAATTACTAATGACCTCTTTAACGCCGCTGCTGGTTGATTCAAATACCCTGTGAGGGCTAATTTTAAATTGAGTAATCAGCATATTGCGATTGCTATTTAATGCTTGCCATTCACCATCGTTACAGCTGCTGGCGTCGGGGGAGGTGAGCATTTTTACAAAGCTACTGCCATTTTGTACAGCGGTAAATTGAAATCCATGCGTATCTTGCTTAGGGAAATCTGGATTATGGTAGCGATATAAAATACAGGTTTGGTTGTTGCTCGTATTAATCAGCCAAATTTTACGCATTTCTAATACGGAATTTTCATCGGGGTGAAAACCTGCACGGCGAATATCTCGGCTGATTAAAGACAGCATCGCTTGCGCATCCTGCTGCAAAATAATACTGCGCTGAGTATCTGTGCTGCTAAATAAGCTAGTCAGCGATAAGCTAGAAATCCCCGCCAGCAGCAATAGCCCCATTGCGGTGGCTAGCATCATTTCAATTAAAGATAAGCCTCGCTGAGAATGAAATTTTATATGCATTCTGCGTAGCTCCCAAATGTCATACTCCCTTTGGGTCGGCAAAGCGTAGATAGCCCTGTGGCCGTAATTTGCAATTGCAGCTGATAGGGGCCAGATTGAAAGTTAATATATTGTTGCTGAGTAAAATCTGGCAAACCATTGAAATTATGAAATTTGTTTTCTTTTAAAGCATCGCTTAAAGAGAGCAATTCAATTCCTTTGTGCTCTTCTGAAATCTGCTGGCGCAGCAAGGTGCTGCCCTCACTACAGGGCGTGACGGTGCAAATCTGTAAAGACCAATTTTTATTATTTGAGCGTTTTGCCACATAAAAAACGGCAGGGCTACGCGCCCCAGCAAATTTAACCGCTGTGCTGCGGGCAAATAGCCAATCATTTTGCGCCTCTAAAACCGCACTTTGCAGCCGATAGCGCTGCAACATACCATTAAAACTGGGGATGGCGATGCTGAGGATAATCCCGAGTACCACGAGGGTGACGAGGAGCTCTATCAGGGAGAAGGCGGAGTGTTTGTGCATAAAACGTGGCTACATTGAAGCGGGAAATGCTTAAGGATAGCTTGTTTAGCGCTAAAGATGAGTTGTTACGGTGTAAATTGATAGGGGAAAGGGGGCACCATCAGCGTAGCTTGAGCTGATGGTGCCCTGTTATTTAGAGGTATCTAACCCAGTGTGTATTCACGCCAGGGGTTGGACCTGGTGGTGGGGTCGGTGGTCTCGGTGTCGATGCACTTTGATTGGGGTTGAAGCTGGCTGGTAGTTTTGTAAGGATGATGCTCGTACTATTTTTGATGACATTTCCGGAGCTTTTATTGCCGAGTGCAAGTGCGGTGATATAGCCATGAATGACAGTGTTACCTGAGTTGCCATATAAATTACCAGCCCATACATTACCGAAAATCTCGGGGTTATTTGTAAAAGAAATATCACCACCTTGGTACAGCCCCGAGGTTTTGCTGCCTGCCATGGTCGCAAAATTGCCCATGCCACCGTCTACATCACTATCCCATTGCGTGCTAGCACAAAATTGAGTGGGTTTTAGGTCAAAATCACTTTGGTTGCAGTAGCCTAATGGGGAGTAGGTTGTACCATTTTGGCTGCCAGATTTCGCTGCATAATTAGGCGCATAAATGACTGCATTGGAAGCCCCTGTAAAATTGAGAGTGGCGATAAATGTATTATAAAAATTGCCATTGCTGACTGCTAAGCTGCCCTCAAGCCATGCCACGCCGGGAGCCAGCCCTGTGTTGTCTACTTTCCAAGACTTAGTATTTTTGTCATAGGAAATCCCTTTTCTAGTGCTGAGCACTTTAGCCAGCGCGACGCTAGGGCTGGTGCATTGCGGATCAGATGCCGTGCCGGATACTGCTGTGCACAGATAATTTTTGCCTGTGTACGAGCCAATAAAATAATCTCCGTCGGCGATTCCAGTAACGCGCTGGACTTTTACTTTCATAAAGTCGCTACTGTCAACGGTGAAAGCATAGTTGGCTAAGTCTTTGTAATCGTAGGCATTAAAATCATCGTCTACTGTGAGTTTCACAAGAGGAATATTGACGATTAAACTGGGGACGATGCTGAGTTGACTTGTGACTACCCATGTATTGGTTGATTTATCTAGTTTTTTTATCTTGTCGTATTTGGGTTTGTTTGCACTATCGTTATAGCCGTTTGCCACATCAAACTGCGCCAGTGTTTGGATTTCAAATCCATCTTTGACCGTATCAAATACTTTTTCCGTTTGATAGCCACCAGTGGGATTAGGGTGTGAATCTCCACGAATAAAGAGTGTTTCACCCACGAGCAGATCATGAATGGTATTGGCTTTCATGGTCAGATTGCCAGCTGTGGCCGCATGAATAATAGATCCTGAGCCCTCGATGGAAATATCGCCGCGAGCGAGCGCCGCATCGGCGCTGGTGCTGCCTGTCATGGTGATATCGCCATTGGCATGCAGTAAGCCATATTTGCTGCCTGATCCGATGCTGATATTGCCTGTTGATCGAATGACGTCGGCATCTTTGATGGAGTTTGAGCTGAGATCGACATTGCCATTCACCAAAATTTCAAGATTATGAATATCACCCTCAAAAAGCTTGATATCACCACTTAGTTTTAAATCACTATTGAAAACAACTACGCCACGAGCGGGGGGAGTTGGAGGAGGGGTAACAGGGGTGAGCACAATACTGGCTGCAAGCCTAGAGCTGGATGCAAGCGGAGTGCCTGTGGCTGCGGAGCCGGTAACGACGATATTAAATGCCGTTGGCGCAGTAGCACTATCCACGCCTGTTACGAGTAAGGCAACATTGGCTACGCCTGTCAGGGCAATGGTTTGTGGTGCGGTAGGGGTGATCGCTTTAGCAAGTGTAATACGCTGTGCTGTGGTCATGTTGGCAAAAACAGCTTGAGCAACACTGAGCCCCTGCCAAGCCCGCATTTGTGCTTGAGTCGCTGACAGTGTGGTTGTTTGCTGCTCTTGCATGCCTTTTACATAGTAGTTAGCCCCTAAAACACTCGCGCCTAGAGCCATCCCAACAAATAATAAAACAAGCACGGTAGCCATGCCTTTTTGTCTGTTTTTCATGGGGTTACCGTTAGGTTAGATAAGCAGCTAAGCGAGTTGATTGGCACATCATTGGCATTATTAGAGCTGATTTGCACTGTGGCTCGGCCATTGCTTGCATAGCCATATTGAGTGCAGGGTGTAGGAGTAACCCTTAGTACAAAGTTAAACGTGCCAAGGGAGGCTAAGGGTTGAGTAGTCCAGCTTGCTGTTGACCAGTCTGTTAGCGCCGCGCAGGTGATCGGGCCAAGTAGGCTTAAGCCTTTTTCGGGGATTGCAAGCAGGGCCGAGCATTGCAGCGTGGCAGCTGTTTGGTGTCGCCAAACCACTGCATTGGCGTTAGCTCCACTTGTTACTGGCGTGCCACCTAGGGTTGTGCCCGCTAAAGTAGCACCGCTTAATGCCACGATATTTGTGCCTACTGCGGCATTATTGATGCCAAAGCCAGCATCTTGTAGCAGCATCGGTGCAATCGTCATTGCACTGCTTCTTTCGCCATCTTGCTTGCTCATCGCCGTGGTATTGGCCGTAATTCTGATTGAGTGGCGGAACATCGTGAGCATGGCGACGGCGGTGATCAGCGAGATGGTTACTCCGACCATCAAGCTGATTAAAGAAATACCAC
The DNA here is from genome assembly GCA_025360045.1 of Janthinobacterium sp. Taxonomy (GTDB): domain Bacteria; phylum Pseudomonadota; class Gammaproteobacteria; order Burkholderiales; family Chitinibacteraceae; genus Iodobacter. The sequence continues at coordinate 39,069 of JANYCY010000048.1, forward strand.
TTTGCGATTTAATTGAGCGAGATAACACCATCGCCTCCAATCAAAAGAGCATTGTCAGCATTGGCTTGGGTCTGCAGTGTGGAGCCGGTAATCGCGCTATTGATAGGTACCGCAATTGTTTGGCCAGCTACCGTAGCGGTAAATGCATTGCGCTGGCATGTTGCCGAGATGAGCACATTGTTTCCTGCAACAGTAATGGATGGCGCGGTGGCGGCACATAAAGTATTCAGCCCTTGAGTTTGTACCTGCGAGCGCAGGGCAAACAGTGTCATATTGAGTACAGAGGTGTTTTTTTGTGCCACAGCCGTTTTTGCAACTAATAAAGTCAGGCTAATCACCATAACGGAAAGTAATACGATGGAAACCAGCGCTTCAATCAGCGCATCACCTTTTTGCTTAGACAAGGGAGCCATTTACTTGGTCCCCTTTTTCGCTAATGGTGTAGCTGAGTGCCTGCGTGGCAAGCCCACTTCGATCTAATTGAATGCTTGGATTACTTGTGGCGTTGATTGCAATGGTGCTATTTCTCGCAAACGAAGCCGACCAAACTGCATTGCTGGCATTGCATCCTCCAGTAATATTGCCTTGGCAAACAAAGACCTGCCGTCCGGTGATTTGTAAGCCTGCCGCATTGCCGCCTGAATTACGGATGGCCAGCGATTTGGCTTTGGTGTGCGCCATTTTTAAAACACTCTCTGATTTTTGCAGGTCGCTCGAAACTAGCCAGCTAGATCCTAGCGAAACCGCAGCAAGGGTGAGCATCGCAAAAATCACGAGGGTGATCATCAGCTCAATCAGGCTAAAGCCCGTTTGCTTACCAAGTTGTGAACCCACAATCGGCTCCTGTGGCTGTTCTGGTGTTGTCGGATTGGATGGTCACGGTGCAGGTAAACTTTGTGCTGACGGCTTCGAGTGTGTAGCTGCTATTGGTCCACTTAGCCTTGTAAGTAAAGTCTTTGCGGGATGGGGCCCAGCCAGTAACCAGCGCTGATGTTGTTGGCGTTGTCGTTGTTGGGCTTGTTAGGACAGTGCCACCTGCATTTGTGAACGTATAAGTTAAATTTCGCTGTAATTTTTGCTCGAAATACAGCGATAAAGAAACTAAATCACCCGCTGCCGATTTGGCTGCAGCTTGGCGGATGTATTGCTGGTAGCTAGGGATGGCAATCGAGGCCAAAATGGCAATGATCGCGACGACAATCATCATTTCAATCAGAGTAAAGCCGTTCTTCTTCATAAATTCTCTAAATACAATATTGCTGACGATAAACGCTGAAAAACAGCTCATTTTTATAATGGATGGTGCTGAGGTTTAATGCTCTGTGAGCTTAAATTGATTGCTCTTTGCTAATGGTTTCTTTGCTTTTTTTTATTTGATTTAAATTGGCAGCATAAATCTCGGAAGATTGAGTTTCTACTTCAATTTGGCTTAGTAATTTTGCATGTATGATCTTGTTTTTTTCTTGCGCGGCTTGATTAAATAATTTACTTATTCGTGCGCGCGATTCGGCCATATCTTTGAGATTACGTTGCTCCATTTGATTTAAAGTGTTCAAAGCTTCGCTATGCTGCATAGGGGCGGAAGCTTGTTTGGGGGCGACGTAGCTATTGGCTGGTTTAAACGTCTTGAGAATTGCATTCGGCGGCATCGATGCCGCATCACCAAAAGTAACGCTGCCATCTGGGCCGCGCTGGACATAAACAGAAGATGCCGCCATGCCATGCGCCGAAATAAGAAATACGCAAAAAAGAAAGGGGGAACGTAGCATCGTTATCTCATTGTTTATGAATTACAGAGCATTGAGTGGCACGGTGTTTGAATACGCAGCTATTTAATTAAATTCGATAAATAAGTAATCACGCATAATTAAACCTAAGTATGGAGCCAACTTTATCCAATATATTTTTTACATTTAAAGTAAGCTCATCTGTTGTCCATGTTTTAAAACGACGCCAGTGATATTTAGCCTGCTTCCACAGCATTTCAA
>JANYCY010000050.1 GCA_025360045.1 Janthinobacterium sp.
GACGGTAAAACGTTGGTAGCGAGAGCCCAGACTGAAATTGAACCCGATTCATTGCCATGATTCATGCTCCAGAAAATGAAAGACATCATCTCAGTTTGGCTCATTTTTTTAGGCTCGCTGAAGAATCTTGCTAATCAGGAATATCTATTTAAGTCTGGCTCTATTTTCAGGGCATATGTTTCATCTACATTGAGGAATTCATTATGTTTGGATCAAATTCAAAGCCGCTTAATAACGACGTTGCTAGCATAGTTAAAGATGCACAAGCCTTGCTGCAGTCGGCTAAATTATTGACAGGGGATAAGGCAGAAGAGGTGCGCAATCAGGGCTTGTTGATGCTTGATAACGTTCTTATTCAGGCGCGTGATGTGCAAGAAAATGCGATGGGTAAGGGCAAGGCCATCGTGTGTTCGGCTGGGGAGTGTGTGAAGAAAAACCCATTGCGCTCGGTGGCCCTTGCCGCAGGCACTGGGCTGCTGGTGGGGATTATTTTAGGTCGTAAGTAAGTAAAAGTGGTGGATGCATCACTGACCATGCTGATGATTGGCTTGTTGCTGTTGATTATCAGCAGAAATCGCTTTGCTGGGCTTTTATCTAAACTGGAGCGAGTTGTTCTGGCTTGGGCAGAATTACGCACGCATTTATTAAAATTGTCTTTTGTTTTAATCCTTGCTGTTTTATTGGCATGGTTTGCAATTGCGTATGGCACGATTTTGGTCGTCTACCTGACTTGGGAGAGCCTGGGGTGGAAGATCTTGTGTATTTTGACTCTGGTTTTTACAGCTGCCGCACTGAGCTTGTTGTATTACGCACGCTCTATACTGCGTTTGTCTTTGCATACTCCACCTTTAATGCGGGATACATTAGAAGTGGAACAAGATCGCTTCAGAAGATCAGCATCTCGGCGGGAATAAGGTTTATCGCTTGCCAATGATGACCTTTCCTTGAGAAAGTTTGGTCGCTGCATTGGTAGCGAGCGTATTAAAAAAAGGGCTTAGCATACGCTAAGCCCCTTTTTTTGTATTGAAGGAAGGAAAGGAGGGGGCTGACTTGATCAGGCTCTACTGGGGGGGCATACGCGCCAACCAAAGTCAAAAAGGTCTTTTTAGTGCCTTCGGCACCTTGATTTTGGTGCGGGCGTCCCGCTGGACCTTCCTTTCTTGTGTGGCCAAGAAACGAAGCCAAAGAAGGCCACCCCACGAAACACGAAGGCCCCTTCGCTGCGGACAATCGAGTCGGCGGCGGGCGGGATTGGCTCGCTGCCTCGCTCCCTTGCCGAAACCCCGCCCCGCTTGTTCCTCGCTCCGGCGTGTTTCAAGGGGAGATTTAAGCCAATCCTCTAAAGTTAAGCCGCATCGCTCATCGCTTGTAAGGTTGTTTTCCGTGCGGCTTTGCGCCTTTGGGGCGCGGTTTTGCTGCGCCTGGAATGAAATATTGCAGGTTTTGGCAATCAAATTCAGTGCGTCTTTCAGCGTTGCGGCTATGTTTTCGGCTAGACCCAATAAGCAGCGTGGCAAACAGCGTTTCAACGCGGGGAAGGCGGCGGTACGATTGATCTTGCGCTGGCTTATCGACAGATCAATTTGCTCATTGTCGGGCGCGGCGGCTAGAACACAGATGGCATTCAGATTATCGCACACGATTTTGGCACCAAAATCCTGCTGCGCCGTCAGCCAACTGCAACCGCTCACAGCCTCCAAACCCAAGCGATGCTTGAGGCGCTTGAAGCATTCTTCGATGCGCCAGCGCTGATGGTACAGGGCAGCGAAATCGCCCGCTGGATAGCTCGCGACGTCCCGCAAGGAGGTCATCAACACCCGGATTTGGCCATCTGGCGTCACACAACGCACTAAACGCACCGTAGACTCGGTCCGTTCGATTTCATAGGTTTTACCGGCGGCATGACTGGCCGGTTTCAGCGTCACAATCCGTTCAGCTTCGCCGCTGCGCACGAATTCTTTCACTGCTGCATAACCAGACTGATCGACCCGCATGCAGAAGTGAATGCCTCTTTGCAG
>JANYCY010000053.1 GCA_025360045.1 Janthinobacterium sp.
GACGGTAAAACGTTGGTAGCGAGAGCCCAGACTGAAATTGAACCCGATTCATTGCCATGATTCATGCTCCAGAAAATGAAAGACATCATCTCAGTTTGGCTCATTTTTTTAGGCTCGCTGAAGAATCTTGCTAATCAGGAAGAGTTTTGATGTTTATTCTAGCTGGCTGCTCTTTAGTGAGTAGTGCGGGGCCAATTTATTTGGCTCGTATCTATTTCTGCTTAAGCAGGGTGAGGTCGCCGAATTAATTAAAGCAGCTACTTCGTTGGATGGGTAATGAGATGTTCTTTACAAAGCACTTGCACCGCAGGGGCGAATTGATCGAGGTTTTGCAGGGGGAGCCATGCTACTTCGCTGATCTCGCCCATGGCGCGCGGCACTCCTTGCCATTCTGCACGATAGCAAATCAGCTCTACATCACCCGCCTGCCCATAGGCGGGTGCAATCACGGTATATAGATAGCGGATGTTTTGGATGGCAATGCCTAATTCCTCTACTAATTCTCGGCTTAGGGCCTGATCCGCTGATTCAGCTTGCTCTACTTTGCCTCCGGGTAGATACCAGTGTTGATTTTGGCGAACTCTAACTAGCAATAGTTTTTGGTCTTGTACGTCGACCAAACATGCGCATTGCAGTGGCTTCATGGCTTGCCCTGTAATCTGTCATAAGATTTGTATCTTACATTATGCCTTCGTGGCGATGGTGTTTTGATATGGGCTTGGGTCAGCGGGGGTGAATGAGTGTGCTTATGGTTTTGGTTTATGCTTTCAGCATTTTGCGGACAGTTCGTTACAGATCGCTACCAAACCCACATCGAATTATCAACTTAAGGAGTAGATACTGAATTTACACGCTCACTACCGAGCGACTTTAGGAAGCAATATCATGAACAAACTGCTGACAACCCTTGCTGCTACTGTATTTGTTGCGACTACCGCTTTCGGTATGGCAGCAGAAACAGCCTCCGCCCCTGCCAAGGCTGAAGTCCACTCTGCTAAGGTAAGCGCTTCCGCCAGCAAGCACGTAACCAAGAAAGCCCCAGCTAAAAAGCACGTTGCTGCATCAGCAGCATCTTCAGCCCAAAAAGCACCAGTGAAAGTACACGCTTCTGCTGCATCCACAGTACAAAAGGCTCAAGCTAAAAAACACGCTGCGTCAGCCGCATCTGCCGTACATAAAGTGCCAGTGAAAAAACCTGCTTCAGTGGCATCTGCTGTGTAAGGTTTTAATTTTTAGGGATTGAATCCATGCAAAAAGCCCCTGTCGATTTGGTCGACAGGGGCTTTTTGCATTCTCCGAAGGAGAGAGATTGAATCATTTTTTAGCGGTTCAAATTGCTCCTACTTCGCGAGTGGATTGGTGATTTTTTATAAATCCAGCGCTGCCGTTAAGTCCCCCGGAGGCTGCGCGCCGCGAGCTTTAAAGGCGGCATTGCGCAATTGAATACCTTCTAATTCGGGCAAATCATGCACTTTACTGATAAAGCGGATGATGGAAGTGGTGTCATACAGGGAGTGGTCCACCGTGCCTTTTTTTGCGAAAGGCGAAACAATAATGGCGGGGATACGGGAACCTGGCCCCCAGCGATCGCCTTTAGGCGGGGCGACGTGATCCCACCAGCCGCCGTTTTCATCATGGGTAATGATCACCACCATATCCTTCCACTGTGGCCCGCTCATTAAATACTGCAAAACATTGGCCGTGTGCTGATCGCCCGATTGCACATCGGAATAGCCCGCGTGCATATTTAAATTGCCCTGTGGCTTATAAAAAGCCACTTGCGGCAGCGTGCCCGCCACGGCGGCAGCGATAAAACGGTTTGAAATCGGGCTATCGCCCATGCCTGCATCTAATAAATGCGTTTCGCGTGCTTGGGTGCCCGGTGCAAATTGCTTGAAGTAATTAAACGGTTGATGGTGATATTGAAAATTAGGGGCATCTGCGCCGCCTTTGCCATCCAGCGTCGCCTGCCACGCGCCGCCGTACCAAGCCCAGCTTACTTTTTTAGCAGAAAGTAAATCGCCAATGGTGTTGTAATCCTGTGGAGGCAGGGTACTTGGGTCGGTTGGATCAGCAAGCAGTGGGTCTCCGCCTACAGCTGGGGGGACAAAACTAGGCTGATAGGGGGGAGCCATGGTGCTCACGGCATAGCCATCAGGGGTAATCGCCCCACTATTAATAAATTTAGGCTTGCCATCCATCGCGGATGCGGGGGATTTTGGACTAAGCGCTAGCTGCTGGCCCTGTGGGCCATCGCTTAATACGGCGATTTTGTCTTTGGCTGGGCTGCTGGCGGCGTTGAAGTATTCCGGGGTGCGGCCAGAAATTAAAAACTGGTGGTTGAGGTAGGAGCCGCCAAAAGCGGCCATAAAAAAGTGGTCGCAGAGTGTGTATTGGCGAGCAATTTGCCAAAGATTCAGGTTTTTAGCGCCCTCGCTATAATGCCCCATCACCAAGGCCCCCGAATCGCCCCATGCGACAAATTGATCATTCTTGCCGCCATTGATTTGCATCTGATTATGATAAAACAAATGGCATAGATCACGGGTAATCACCGATTCTGGCAGGAGCGCACCGGCTTCATCTTTGAGCGCAAAGGGTGCATTAGGCAGGCCGCTAATCTGTTTCTCATCAATAAAATAACGCTTGCCTGCAACCATCTGCCCACGCTGTACTAGCCCGCCCCAGATTTTGGGTAGCGTGTTGAGAGGGCTGCCATCCCTATCTAATTGGGGGGCGTATTGTGCGCTGGCTAATGGCGCTGCCACACCGGGGAAATTGCCGTAAAGATTATTAAAGCTGCGATTCTCTAAATAAATCACCACTATGTTTTTTACTTTATCTTTTAAATGCTGCTTAGCGATTGGGGCAATTTTTTGAGAGGAGGGCGATTTTGCGTCGCTCATGGCGGGCAGGGTATACGCTGCGCCGATTGCAGTCAGCCCGCCTAGAAGACGACGACGGGATGGATCCGAGGGAAGGTTGGTATCGGTAGAGTCTGTGGCATCGTCGATTGGCGTTTTGCTCATTGGTCTTACTCCCTAAATACGAATTTATTGATTTATGCAGCATCATAATTAAATTGTCACCATTATTTAAGGAGATAAATTCACTTAAGGAAGGTCTGCACAAACTCACCGCAGATGTATTTTTAATTTAAATACACTACTTTTTTTATTTAAAACGTACAATCCTGCATTAAATTGCATTTTTTTTAAAATTTCAGCGCTACTTCCCTTTTATTTCCATATT
>JANYCY010000054.1 GCA_025360045.1 Janthinobacterium sp.
GACGGTAAAACGTTGGTAGCGAGAGCCCAGACTGAAATTGAACCCGATTCATTGCCATGATTCATGCTCCAGAAAATGAAAGACATCATCTCAGTTTGGCTCATTTTTTTAGGCTCGCTGAAGAATCTTGCTAATCAGGAAAAGGGATAAATTAAATTTATCCCTTTTTATAGAGTCATTAATTTAGAATTTGTAACCTGCACCAAAGTAATAAAAAGGGCCTACGGCAGATTGACTGGTTGGAAAACCAGCCGCGTTATCCGCTGTTGTTGCTGTTGGTGTGCGGTTAAATATGTTTTTAGCACCGCCATTTATACTTAAACCTTTTACAAATAAATCCTTATAAGAGGCTGTTAAATCTACAGTTGTAAAGGAAGGGACTTCTGGAGTATCCCCTGTTTTATCTGCGGGTGTTTGAGCGTCAGAAAAGCCAGACATATAGCGAATAAAGGTATTTAAAGTAAATCCGCCATAGTTATAGCTAATACGGAATACATCACGCAAGATTGGTCTATCCATTAAGCCGATATAACTTTCTGCCTGTTCACCTGGTGCCTGTGCTTTTTTGTAATCAATATTGTACGCAGCTTGATTGTCAAAGCTAATTTGACCCCAATCTGCCTTGGGTAGTTTATATTCTAGCCCCCATTCCAATCCACTTACTTCGATTTCAGCAACGTTATTCATTGGATTTTCACCACTATCAATTGCCCCTACTTTCCCTCCCGTTGTTGGTGCACGATTAATATAGCTCGATGCTGGGCGGCCGTTTAATATAAAATTTGGATTATCAATTAGATATTGCAGGCTTCGATCAATTGCATCTGATTTTTGTGTCCAGTAATAATCTAAGGATGTTGTTAAGGAGCTCGTTGGAGCAAATACTAAACCCAAAGCAAAAGACTTAGATTTTTCAGGTTGCAGTTTTGAATTAGAAGTATTCGATACTTCTATCTGCGCTGTTGCGCAATCTGCTTTTGAAATGCCTTGGGATGCGCAAAGTTGAGTATCTTTTACAAACTCTGCTGAATCAATTGGGCCTTGATACAGATCTTCAAAGTTTGGTGCACGGAAACCTTCCGAATATGATCCTCGAACAAGCAAATCATTAGTAGGCTCCCAGCGTAGTGCTAATTTAGGTGTTGTTACACCGCCAACGTCACTGTATTTATCATGACGCAATGCGAGCTGTGCCTCTAAGTTTTTCAGGATAGGAATAGATAGCTCAAAGAACGCAGATGAAATATTACGGCTGGCTAAATCACTTGAAACTGGGAACTTTGGGTTACCTGTTGCGCTGACTCGACCAGCTTGTGAAATCTCATCTGGATCGATAGATAGCGACTCTTTATTATATGACAAGCCAATAGCGAGCCCTAGCGGTCCTGCAGGTAACTCAAACAAAGTGGTTGAGCCAGTTAGGTTTGCACTATCAACAATCGTTTCGCTTTTCGTAGTCCCTGAAACAAAATATTTATTCAACTGAGCAGTGGTTGGCATTTTAGTCAGAATATCAATCTTGCCTGCCCGCACATCATTACCTAATGTAGCAAAATCAAAAAAGTTTTTGCTCAGCTCGCTCGTTTTACTTACGTTTCTACCAATATTAAATTTGTAATCAATGCTAGCAACCTCCCCTTCTAGGCCCGCACTTACGCGGCTATATTCGGTATCAGGTAAGAAGGTACGCGGCCCACCTTGATTAAAGCGAACACGCAAATTACTAATGTCTTCTTTAAATGGGTTGTTTGGGTTTGAAGCTAGAATATTCGCAACTCGACCTGGAGCTGCTGAGAAAAAATTGGTTGTATCATTCGTTGATGACAGTACTTCTAGGAAAAAATTGTGTTTTTCACCAAGAGCAACATTTAACAAGCCAAATACACCTTGACGATGTGATTCAGGGGTTAGGTTAATTTCTTGGTTAAAATAATATGGGCAGTATGTCCCTTTAGAGTCCGTGACTAGAGGATTAGAACAAGGATGTACAGGAGTAAATTTGCCACCAGTACTAGGACTTACCCGATTGAAGCTTAAAGCGGCTTCATTGTAAGAAGTCGGGCCTTTAGTTGAGGTGATTTCACGATCACGTCGAAAAATAGCATCACGATCAAATTTTTCAGCGGTTAACAAGAAATTAAACCCTTGTGTCTCCATATCCCCGAAGCCAAATGCAGCCGCTAAGCGTGTTTCTGCGCCATCACCTTCAGACGATACGCCATAGCTAGTCGTGACTTCTCCGCCTTGCAAATTCTTTTTTGTGATGATGTTAATTACACCGGCAATGGCGTCAGAGCCATAAATGGCTGATGCGCCGTCTTTAAGTACGTCAATCCGTTCAACTGCTGCGGCGGGAATGGAGTTCAAGTCATAAGCTGAGCCATTTACGCCATTTTTAGCCAAGCGGCGGCCATTGAGCAGGATAAGAACATCGTCGGCAGTTAACTGACGAAAACCTACGGTGGCACGACCAGGTGCGCCTGTTGCATTGGCTTCATCATTAAATGATGAGAAAGCGGCACTTTTTAAAAAAATTTCATTTACCGAAGTCGCGCCAGTGGCTTGAATTTGCTCCTTTGTGACAACTTGTACTGCTGTAGCAGCTTCTTTTTTAATACGCTTAATACTCGAACCCGTGACTTCAACGCGTTCAACTTTGTTGACGGTTTCTGCTGCTTGCGCATGAATTACTGCGCCTGCGCCTATCATCGCGATGGCTATGGTGAGTCGTTTCATCTTCATAAAAGGCCCCGTGTGTTTTAAACGATTTTTCGTGTTTGTTTTCGTGTCAAGCGGTCTGCTGGCTAAAAATTAGCAGTTGTTATTATTTACAATGTAACGATATGTAACCGACTAAGCAAAACAGAGGATGGGGGCAAGAAAAGGAGTGGGGGACGTGAAAATGGCAAATAATAGATGTTTGATAAAAGAGATTTTTTGTAACAATTATGAAAGGTTTTGATTGATTGAATACAGTTTTAGTAAACGGGTATCTTTTTTTTTGTTTTAAAAAAATGATTAAAATCAATATGTTGTTTTGTTTTTCGCTTGTTCTTTAATGGCGGTGTCTCGTTGGTGTGTTTTGTCAGCTTGTTGAAATTAAATGTGAGCTGCGGATATATTTTTTGATGTTTCTTACTGGCGCGTAAAGATTTTATATTTCATACATTTGCTGATTTACATTGTGTTTGTGCTGATTTATTGAAATTTATTGTCATAAAATGTACGTCAACACAAAGGGGGATGAAATATATATTTATTATTTAGTGGATAAAAATGGGATTGAGCTGTCTGTTATTTACAACGAGTGAGTGGTTAATTGCATGGTGGTAAATAAATTAGAAATATATTGGTGGGAGTGCTGAGGTATATCAGCACATTCTGCTGCTATGCGTGGGGGCTTCATAAGTAAGCCAAATGAAACGTGTTCTATTTATCGTTAAGAATAGGAATCTTTTAACTATTGTCATTTTTAGTTAAGTAAATACTCTAGTTTGCATCTTGATATGGGGATGCGTGCGGTGTTGGCTGCTTCTGTTTGTCTGATGCGTATGCTGTTATGTAGGTGCTTCAAAGCAAAAAGGTTGAATTTTCTCCTACGTAAATGTAATGCTGAATAGTCCTACCCAGCCTTGCTGGGGTAATGTGATTAGCTAATGCGCATGGGGCAATCAATAGGCTTACATCATGGAATTATTTGGACTGAATCAGGATGTCGTAAAGTTGGAAGAGCAGTTCCTGAAATTGCAGGGTATTGCTCAGCTGATTGCCTTGGTGCACCTGGCTTGGTATTTGCGCCAGCGAGATTGCACGCGTGCTTTAGTTTTGGCCGATCAAGCAGATGCGGCCCTGTTGCTCATCCCCAATAAAGATCTTCAGTTGCGCAGCTTGGTTGCTCGCAGCCTGCTGCTGCGTGCTGAAATTAAATTGCTGTATGCCGATTTTGCAGCCGCGAAGCAATTGAATCGTTTGGCTTTGACACTTTTTAATAAATTAGAAGACCGGCTTGGCATTGGTGACTGTCATTGGCTGAATGCATCTATTTTTATTGATGAAGGCAAGGTCGCGCAGGTCGTTGCGAGTTTGGATTCTGCTTTGGTGGAGTATCGGCTTGCCAATGATCCTTTACGCATTCAAATCGTGCAGGCGCGCCATTTGGTGTATGCCGCATTTCGAGATCCAGTTGCGACGGGGCTCGCCTTACAAGCTACTTTCCCCGTCGATGGGTCATACCCGGCCCCCGTCCTTGTTTGGAGTGCGATGGCGAGGGCTTCCGTAGCCGCGCTCACCAACGATTTAGGCATATCTATTAAGCATTATTTGTTGGCCTATCGGGCGGGACTCGATTGCGGACAAATTAGGCAGGCTTTGGTGGCGGCGAATAATGCGGCTGAATCATTTTGTATTATGGGTGATTTAGGCGCAGGGCTTGAGTGGCGGGAGGTGTCTCTGGCTTTAGCTCGCAATACTCATTGGCCAGCAAGTATTGGTTTTTGTTTGGTATTGATGGGTGACATCATGCGCCAGCTGGCTAGATACGGTGAAGCAATGGCATGTGCGCAAGAAGCCTTAACGCTGCTCGAGGGCCTTCAGGGCTCACGCAACTACGAGCTAGCGCTCAAAATGCTCGGGCAGCTTGAGCTGGATATGGGGCACGCAGAGCAAGGCTTGGCGGCGTTTAGTCGGCTTGAGGGGCAGTTGATTGCCCATGATGCACTGAGCGAGCCTGATTTATTGATCATTGCATGGTGTGGTCAAGCTAAGGCGCTGTTTATGCTGGCCCAGCCACAAGCCGCTATTCATAAAGCAGATGCAGCACTGCAGCTGGCGCGTGAGCATGATAATGCAGAGGGGCAAATTCATGCTTTGCATATTATGGCGCAAACGCATGCGGCATTTTCTTTGCCTGCCCCCGAGGGGATGAGTGCACCTTCGGCCTCCTTACATTTTTTAAATTTAGAGTTGGCGGTGGTTGCCACGATCCGTGGTTATGGTATGTCGTTTGATTTATATACAGAAATCGCGGCCGCTCATGCGGCTTGTGGCAATTTTGTTGCCGCTTATGAAAACAGCCAAGCCGCCGCTGCAGCACATAAAAAGACTTATTCCCTTGATGTAGAAAAACGCACTTTGGCGATGCAAATTCGCCTAGAAGTTGAGCGTGCTCATGCAGAAACCGAGCATCATCGCCAAGTTGCGGCCACGCTTAAAACCAGCACGGCTACTTTAGAAACCTTGGGCACGATAGGGCGGGAGATTACGGCTTGCCTTAATGCCAAGGCGGTTTTTGAATCTTTACATCGATACGTTGATCAATTGCTTGATGTCACCAGCTTTGTGGTGTTTTTACTCGATGAGCAGCAAGATGCGCTGAATCTGGCGTTTGGCATTGAAAACGGCGAGGTGGTGACGAGTGAGGCAACGACTTTAAACAGCCCAAGCTCTAAAATTGCTCGTTGCGCGCGTGAAAGGCGAGAAGTCTTAATCCATTTAGAGCCTGATAATGATGATGTCACTTGGGTTCCTGGCACACTCGAAACACTGAGCTTGCTCTTTGCTCCACTACTGATTGGAGAACGCCTACTGGGGGTGATGTCGATTCAAACCCCTAGCTATCATGCTTACGGCGAGCGCGAGCTTTCTATTTTTTTAACGCTGTCTGCTTATGGCGCGATTGCGTTGGATAATGCTGCCGCCTATGCCGCAGCAGAAAGATCGCAAGGCTTGGCCGATCAGGCGCTGAGTGAATTGCGCCAAACACAGGGCGAGCTGATTCAGCGTGAAAAGCTCGCATCGCTAGGCTCCTTAGTAGCAGGCGTCGCGCATGAGCTTAATACGCCGATTGGTAACAGCTTGTTAGTAGCTAGCACGCTGCGTGATGAAAGTGAGCGTTTCTTGTTGCAAATACAGGCTGGTAATGTGCGCAGATCAGAGCTTGAGCGTTATTGCCAAAATGCCGAAGAGTCATCTAGCTTGCTGATGCGTTGCTTGCTGAAGGCTGCTGGCTTGATTACTAGTTTCAAACAAATTGCTGTCGACCAAACATCTGATCAGCGTCGTCTGTTTGATTTGCGTACAGAATGCGAAGATGTGGTGCTGATGCTTTCTAGCCGTTTACGTGGGGCGGGGCATGAGCTAAAGCTAGATATTAGCGACGACTTACAAATGGATAGCTTTCCGGGGGCGTTTGGGCAAGTACTGAGTAATCTTATTATCAACGCCATCGTGCATGGCTTTGAAGCAAACCAGCATGGCTTAATTAGCGTACAAGGTGCTGCAAGGGGGGAGCAGCATGTGGTGCTGGTCGTTAAAGATAATGGCCGAGGCATCAGCAAGGAGCATATTGACCGTGTCTTTGAGCCTTTTTTTACCACTCAGCTTGGGCAAGGGGGGAGTGGTTTGGGCTTGCATATCAGCTACAACATTATTCAGTCGGTGCTTGGCGGCCAAATCAGCGTGAGCAGCCCCGCTGGGGAAGGCGCCATCTTTGAGATTGTTTTGCCGAGGGTGGCGGTATAAAAGGATTGGTCAAAACGCATCATAAGGGCTCAGGTATGCGAACAAAACCCAAACCTTGAACCACAGAGAACGCAGAGGACACAGAGTTACACGGAGAAAACCAAGAGAAATAATTCCTTTTATTTCGTGTTTTTAGCAGATATCTGCTTTAGCGCCTCTGGGGTATAAAGCATCATGAATAGCGCAAAAAGCAATATATTGTTGGGTGTGCAAGTCGATTTTATTGCGCACCGGTACTCGCTTAAACTGATAGGATTTTCCTCAGTCTACCCTCAATCCAACCTCAATTTTGGCGTTTTTAGCCCTAAACCCACATCTTCCCTTTCCCTTACGCGATGAATGCCCTAAAGTAGCGTTCAATCGAACGATCGTTCAAAAGTCATGGATCTAGCCGCCTTACCCGAAGCACTTAAAAGCCGCCTTACTAAATTAGGGCTGATACGCCCCTTTGATCTGGTGCTGCACTTACCGCTGCGTTACGAAGACGAAACGCATCTTTACCCCATGGCAGATGCGCCGATGGGGCAATCGGTGCTGGTTGAGGGCACGGTGGAATCGTGCGAGGTGCAATATAAGCCGCGCAAGCAGTTGGTGGCGCGGGTGAGTGATGCGGGCGGATCGCTGAATGTGCGCTTGCTTAATTTTTATCCCAGTGTTGCCAAGCAGTTGGCGGTGGGTAAAACGGTGCGCCTTTATGGTGAGATTCGGCGGGGATTTTTGGGCGATGAAATGGTTCACCCCAAAATACGCGCCGCCAATGAGCAGGGCCTGAACGAAGCTTTAACGCCGATTTATCCGACCACGGCGGGTTTGAATCAACTGCAGCTGGGCAAACTGATACGTCTTGCGCTAAAGCACTGCGATTTGCGCGACACCCTGCCTGCAAGGGTGACGGACCCGCTGAACTTGCCGGATTTTTCTTCCAGTGTGCAGCTACTTCACTCGCCAACTCCAGATATCCCTAATATTTTACTGACTGAGCGCACACATCCGGCTTGGCAGCGTTTGAAGTTTGATGAGCTGTTGGCTCAGCAATTGAGCCTGCGCACCGCCCATGCCGCAAGACGCGAGCGTACCGCGCCGGTGATTGCACCCAAGGGCGAGCTGGCGGCGAGTTTACTGGCGAGTTTGCCGTTTGCCTTAACCGGGGCACAGAGCAAAGTGCTCAAAGAAATTACCCACGATTTAAACCAACCTCACCCTATGCAGCGGCTTTTGCAGGGAGATGTGGGCTCGGGCAAGACGATTGTGGCGGCGCTGGCAGCTTGCCAAGCGATCGAATCAGGTTATCAAGTGGCCTTAATGGCCCCGACCGAGATTTTGGCCGAGCAACATTTCAATAAATTATCCGCATGGTTTGCGCCGCTGGGTATCAAAGTAGCTTGGCTGGCGGGCTCCTTGGGTGCAAAAGCAAAACGCAATGCCATCGAAGACGCCGCCTTGGGCACTGCGCCCTTGGTGGTGGGCACGCACGCTATTTTTCAGGCCAGCGTGACTTTTGCAAAATTGGGCCTTGCGATTGTCGACGAGCAACATCGTTTTGGCGTGGCGCAAAGATTGGCGCTGCGTGAAAAAGGCGGCAGCCCACACCAGCTGATGATGAGCGCCACGCCTATCCCGCGCACCTTGGCGATGAGCTATTACGCTGATTTGGACGTGAGCGTGATCGACGAGCTACCTCCGGGGCGCACACCGATTGTGACTAAGCTAGTCAGCGATGCGCGGCGCGATGAAATCATCCAGCGTATCGCCGCAAAGGTGGAAGAAGGCCGGCAAGTGTATTGGGTCTGTCCACTGATCGAGGAGTCCGAAGCCTTACAATTGCAAACGGCAGTCGATACGCATCAGCAGCTGACCGAAGAGCTGGAAGGCATGGTGGTGGGCCTCGTGCATGGACGGATGAAAACGGCTGAAAAAGCCGAAGTCATGGCCGCTTTTTTAAGAAATGAAGTGCAAGTTTTAGTCGCCACCACGGTGATCGAAGTCGGCGTCGATGTACCCAACGCCAGCCTGATGGTGATTGAGCACGCTGAGCGTATGGGCTTATCGCAATTGCACCAGTTGCGTGGCCGAGTTGGGCGCGGGGCGCATGCTTCATTATGCGTATTGCTTTACACCACGCCGCTTGGCGAGCTGGCCAAGTCCCGCTTGCGGGTGATTTATGAAAACACCGATGGCTTTGAAATCGCCCGCCAAGACATGGAAATCCGCGGCCCTGGCGAGCTGGCCGGTGTGCGGCAATCGGGTGTGCCAATGCTGCGTTTTGCTGATCTTGAAAAAGACGCTGATTTGCTCGAAGAAGCGCGGGTAGTGGCCGAAGATTTATTGGCAAACCATATGGCAACAGCGCTGCTGCACCTAGATCGTTGGTTGCCGGGGCGGGAAATGCTGCTGAAGGTGTAGGCGAGAGTGACGCCCAATCCTATCAATTTATGCGAAATTGTAGGGCGGGTGAAACCCCATACGCGCTAACCAAGTTATTTTTTATTAACAAACAGCAAAAAAACGCAATAACCACGCTCTCAGCATAGGGCTTTTACCCACCCCTGAAAACACGCCGAGCGAGGAACAAGCGGGTCGGGGGTATCGTCAATTCGTGTTTGAGCGAAGCGAGTTGAATTGACGCCGCCTCGATTGTCCGCAGCGAGGGGATTTCGTGTTTTAGGGGCGGCCTTCTTTGGCTTCGTTTCTTGGCCGCGCAAGAAAGGAAGGTCCAGCGGGACGCCC
>JANYCY010000092.1 GCA_025360045.1 Janthinobacterium sp.
CTTCCAGCTGCGCTGCTGGATCCCCGATAAAAACACTCGGGGATGACGGTTGGTCATACTGGGGCTTATTTCACTACAAAACATCGTCATTCCCGCGTGTCATTGGCGGAAATCCAGCTGCGCTGCTGGATCCCCGATAAAAACACTGGATGACGGTTGGTCATACTAGGGCTTATTTCACTACAAAACATCGTCATTCCCGCGTGTCATTGGCGGAAATCCAGCTGCGCTGCTGAATCCCCGATAAAAACACTGGATGACGGTTGGTCATACTGGGGCTTATTTCTAGCCATATCCTAAGTCGTTTTTCTCCGTGAAACTCTGTGTCCTCCGTGTTTCAAGATTTAGGTTTTCCTTCCTTCCCAACACAATAAGTAAAATCCACAAGTAAGTAAAAACGCGTGCTGCGCTACGCCTCGCCGTATAATATTGCCTACCTTCTTTGGGAAAGCCACCATGCAGCCTTACGTAACCCGCCGTGCAACCTTGTCCACACGCTTAGCTGCGGGTGTGGTGATTGTGCCAAATACGACAGAAATCATTCGCAATGCCGATACAACCTATCCATTTCGCTATGATTCCGGCTTTTATTACCTCACTGGCTTTAACGAGCCTGACGCTGTTTTTGTGCAAGTGATCAGTGAGACAAGCACGCAAAATATCCTATTCTGCCGCCCTAAAGATTTAGAGCGCGAAATCTGGGATGGCCACCGCCACGGCCCTGATGCCGCCCGCGAGCAGTTTGGCTTTGATGCTGCTTATTCCATTGAAGATCTCGACACTAAAATGGTCGAAATCTTACAAAACCAGCCCCGTTTGCATACCGTCTATGGCCACAATGCAGCGTGGGATAGCCGAGTGAGCAGCTGGGTTAACGGCGTGCGCGCTAAAGTGCGCAGCGGTATCACTGCCCCAAATGAAATCACCGATGTGCGCGGCACCATCGCCGAAATGCGCTTATTTAAAGATGAATTTGAAATCGCCCTATTACGTAAAGCGGGCTTGATTAACTCTGCCGCCCACGTTCGCGCCATGCGCTTTGCCCGCCCTGGGCAAATGGAGTACGAAGTAGAAGCCGAAATCCTGCACGATTACTATCGTCAGGGTAGCCGTTTTCCAGCTTACTCCAGCATTGTGGCATCGGGCGCGAATGCCACCTGCCTGCATTACGGCGACAATAATCAGCGCATGAACGACGGCGATTTACTGCTAATTGATGCCGGTTGCGAGATTGGCGGCTATGCCTCCGACATCACCCGCACTTTCCCTGTAAATGGCAAATTCAGCGGCCCACAAAAAGACGTTTACGAAATCACCCTCGCCGCCCAATACGCCGCACTCGATGTTTGCCGCGCAGGTAAAAGCTGGAACGCGCCGCACGAAGCCGCCGTACGTGTATTAGCACAGGGCATGATCGATTTAGGCTTGTTAAAAGGCTCGCTCGATGGCGCACTTGAATCGCTGAGCTATAAGCAATTTTATATGCACAACACCGGCCACTGGATGGGGCTAGATGTGCACGATGCAGGCGCTTACAAAATCCAAGGCGAATGGCGCAATCTGGAAGCCGGTATGGTGATGACGGTAGAGCCAGGCTTTTACATCCGCCCAGCCGCCAATGTGCCTAAGCACTTTGAAAACATCGGCGTGCGCATCGAAGATGATGTGCTGATCACCCGTGATGGCATGGAAAACCTAGACGCCAGCTGCCCGAAAACCGTGGCAGAAATTGAAGCGATTATGGCAAGGTAAGGTGTGTGTTTTTCGTATGGCGGGTGAAGATACCCGCCATGCTTGCTAAGCAAAGTCCAAAAGATCTTTTTAATGCCTTCGGCACATTGATTTAGGTGCGGGCGTCCCCCGCGTGGGACTCCCTTTCTTGAACGGCCAAGAAAGGAAGCAAAGAAAGCCGCCCCGAACAGCACGAAGGCCCCTCACTGCGGACAATCGAGGCGGCGTCAATTCAACTCGCTTCGCTCAAACACGAATTGACGACTACCCCGCCCCGCTTGTTCCTCGTTTCGGCGTGCTTCAAGGGAGGATTTTAGCCCACTGCAGTGAGTGTGGTTTTTAACGTTTTTCGTTGTTTGCTAATTCAAAATCAAATTGCTTAACGCACATAGGGTGCAAGCCGCCGCCATTTGATATGTAATGTTACAAAACGGCGGGTTTCACCCGCCCTACGAATGGCCTTAAATCCATTCCTTGCCTCAAATTATTACTCAGGTCGATATGCTCTTAGAAAAACTCCCCCTCCATGTAGATGTGCTGATTATTGGCGGTGGCCCGATTGGCGCTTTGGTTGTGCAAAGGCTGGCGGCAGCTGGCGTTGATGCGCTGCTGGTTGATGCAAAACCAAAGATTGAAGCCGATCCACGTGCACTGGCCTTGTCTTGGGCGAGTTTTGAGGCACTAGATAGAGTGGGTTTATGGGGGGAAGAGCTAGCCGCAACGGCCATCACCCAAGTGCATATCTCGCAGCAAGGCACAATCGGCCGCACCGAGCTGTTAGCCAGCGAGCTGGGCCTGCCCGCTTTGGGCTTTGTGGTGGATTTTGACAAACTCGCCCGTCGTGCTTTTAGCACGCTCAGCGAAAGCTTAGCCCAAGTTGCGCTGGGCTATCGCGTCAGCAAAATCACACGACTGGCCCGCTTTGCCCAGATTAAAATCGACGGCCCTAATGGAGAAGAGCAGCTCACAGCTCGCCTTGTGGTGCTTGCCGATGGTGGCCAGCTGATTAGCCAGCTTGACGATATTATCCAAACCGTCAAACCTTACCAGCAGCACGCCATCCTCGCGAAACTTACGCCCACCGAGCCGCATGGCGGCATGGCTTATGAGCGTTTTGCTGACGATGCCACCTTGGCACTCTTACCCAATGGCAAGGATTTCACCCTTGTCTGGCCACAGTCCCCAGAACTAGCCAGCGAGCGCCTCGCCATGAGCGATGAAGATTTTATTCGCGAAGTCAGCCAGCGTTTTTCTGGCCGTATCGCAGGCTTTAGCAGTGTGGCTTCCCGCGCCAGTTGGCCGCTGGCTTTGAAAACACTCAATTCCGTCGTCGGCCGCCGTGTGGTTTTGATCGGCAATGCCGCGCAAACACTGCACCCTGTAGCAGGCCAAGGCCTGAATCTCGGCCTGCGCGATGCCACCACACTAGCCGAGCTGATTATCTCTACCCGCCAAGATGAAATCGGCGAGCCGGAGCAACTCGCCCGCTACGCCCGCCTGCGCAAAAAAGATGCTGGCCTTGTCACCCACTTTACCGACGGCCTCATCACCTACTTCGACCACCCCGGCCCCTTACTCAAACACGGCCGCAGCCTAGGCCTCATCGCCATGGACCAAATGGGCTGGCTGCGAAAAGGCTTTGCAGAGCGAATGGTGTTTGGGGCACGGTAATATTCTTGTAAGCATAAGTATGCTACACAATTTTAGACGGCACTTCGGTGCTACAGCCTCCCCCTTTGGCAAAGGGGGCTGAGGGGGCCCGAGGGGGATTTGCCTTTGAACTAGCTTGCTGCCGTAAAGATATGCCATGCCAAATCTCCCTAGCTCACCTTTTTCAGAATGAGGAGTGCAAAACGCGTATTTTTTAGCATCGCTCGTGGGTTTCACCCGCCCAACAAGCCAACTGTATTTCCGTAAACTCTTCCTCTCCCCACCCAAATCTTTCTCCACATCCAATTGATATTCATTTAGCATTGATCTTTTATTTCTCCAAACTGATGCCATGCCTTCACTTAACCGCTTGTTTCAATACGCTGGGCAATATCGTCGGGATGCTTTCTGGGCAAGTTTGTGCTCGGTAATCAATGTGTTTTTCGACATCCTGCCTGAGATATTGATTGGGATTGGGATTGCGGTCGATGTGGTAGTGAATCGTGAGACTTCTTTTATTGCCACGCTGGGGGTAACAGACAGCTTTCACCAGTTGCTTTACTTAGGTGTGATTACGGTTTTTATTTGGGGAGGCGAATCTTTATTTCAATATTTCTACCAAATTCGCTGGCGTAATCTTGCGCAAAACTTGCAGCATGATCTGCGTTTAGACGCTTACCGCCATGTGCAAAAACTGCCACTGTCTTATTTTGAAAACAAGAGCACAGGCAAGTTAATGTCGATCTTAAATGACGATATTAATCAGCTAGAGCGCTTTTTAAATGGCGGAGCCAATAGCATTATTCAGGTGCTTTGCTCCACGTTGATGTGCAGTGCGGTGTTTTTCTATATTGCACCGCAGCTGGCCCTGATTGCGCTTGCGCCTGTGCCACTGATTTTATTTGGCGCATTTTGGTTTCAGCGCCGCATTGCCCCCCGCTACGCCGCCGTGCGAGAAGCGGCCGGTGTGATTAGCGGACGCTTAAATAATAATCTGCTGGGCATTGCCACCATTAAGGCTTTTACCGCCGAAAAATTTGAGGCGGCGCATATTTTTGATGCCAGCAATCATTACCGCCAAACCAATGCCGCAGCGATTCAGCTCTCGTCGGCCATTATTCCCATCATCCGCATGGCGATTTTATCTGGCTTTGTGGTGACGCTGGTTTACGGTGGCTATTTGGCACTGCATGGCCAGATTGGCGTGGGCAGTTATTCGGTGCTGGTGTTTCTGACCCAACGCCTGCTCTGGCCACTGACTGGGCTGGCCGATATTGCCGATCTTTACCAGCGCTCGATGACGGCGATTGAAAGGGTACTTAATCTACTCGACACCCCCGTGCATATCCATTACGAAGGCAAGCCGCTGGGGCAGATTAAAGGTGCGCTTAGCTTTGAGCACATCCACTTTGCCTATGGCGAGCAAGCCGTGCTTAAAGATATTTCTCTGCATATTGCCGCAGGGCAAACCGTGGCTTTTGTGGGCGCAACTGGCTCGGGCAAAAGCACACTGCTCAAACTATTGCTGCGCTTTTACGACGCCAACAGTGGCAGTATTAAAATCGACGGCATGGAAAGCAAAGATATTGCCCTACTCGATCTGCGCCGCGCCATTGGCTACGTAGGGCAGGATGTGTTTTTAAGTGATGCCAGCATTGCGCAAAATATCGCTTACGGCCAAAGCGATGTAGATATAACAGCCGTCATCGCCGCAGCGCGTGCCGCCGAAGCGCATGAATTTATCGAACGCCTGCCGCAAGGCTACGACACCCAAATTGGTGAGCGCGGGCAAAAATTATCCGGTGGGCAACGCCAACGCTTGGCGCTGGCAAGGGCTATTTTCAAAGATCCAAAAATCTTGGTCTTGGACGAAGCCACCAGCGCGGTGGATAACGAAACCGAAGCCGCCATTCAAAGATCGCTCGACCAAATCGCCAAGGGCCGCACCACATTGCTGGTAGCGCACCGCCTGTCTACCGTGCGTAATGCGCACTGTATTTATGTAATGGAACAGGGCGAGATTATCGAGGCGGGCACACATGAAATCTTACTAGCCGCAAATGGCAGCTATGCCGCACTTTGGCGCTTGCAAACAGGAATGAGAGATGCAGAAGTAGCGCAGGTATAGCCCGCGCCTGAGGGAATAAAAAACCTCCGCAATCGTGCTATAAACTAAAGGGAATTAAATGCAATTTATGTAAAGGAGAAGATATGCGCTTACTCACTCTTTGCATCGCAGCCACTTTATTTTCAGCCCCCCTGTTTGCTGAAACAGTACTCATTAATGCCGAAGATGATTGGGCGCCTTTTTCATCAATGCGCTCAGATAAGCATGGGGTAGAAGGACTATCCCCCACGCTAGTCTCTGCCGCGTTTAATAGCCAAGGCATTAATGTTCAATTTAATGCAGTGCCTTTTGCACGCTGCCTTCTGGAAGTCGAGCGAGGTAAAGTAGTTGCCTGTTTTGATACTTCAATTACCGAAGACAATAAAAATAAATTTATATGGCATAAAACGCCTCTTTTTGAGGAAGGGCTCTCTATTTTTGCCTTAAGCGAATCAAAAGATAAAAACTTAACTGTTAAAAATTTAGAAGGAAAAACCGTCAGCCTTACCCATGGCTACTCTTACCCTAATATTTTAATGGACAATAAAAAGATCATCAAAGATGAATCCCCTTTCGACGATACCCAACTAAAGAAAATTCTACTGAGAAGAGTCCAATACGGCGTGATCAACACGACACCTGGCACGCTTATGATTAATGCCAACCGTAATTACAAGGGAAAAATAAAAATAGTCGGCTTGGTTGAAACCAGCGTTTTCTATTTAAATTTTTCAAAAACGCATAAAGATGGCCAACGCATGGCAGATATTTTTGAAAAAGGCATGCAAGAGATTAAATCAAATGGTACTTACAAAAAAATAGAACAAGATTTTAAAATTAAACACGGCCTAATCAGCGCCCCTCCAAAATAAAAGCACGCGCAATGTTTTAAACATTAAAAGCGCTGACACTGTGCCGCGTGCTTACCCCCCCAAATTTAATCGCGTTCTTGCGCGTACTTATGCACAGGCAAACCTGATGCAGCGCAGCAAAAAATCCAATTAAAAAATGATTGCAATCCAAACTAGATGACGGGTATATTATTGCACTCATTGTTTTATGATCGGTTTTAATACACAAACCTAATAAAAACAAAACTATCTCTTAAATAAAATATACATAGCGGTGCAATAGCTGTGAAAGCAAAATTAAGCGATATCATTGACGCCATTAATTTTATAAGTGGCGATTCTAGCTGCAAAGGATTTATTCACTTTGAAAGCGGTAAGGTTTATTTACGGCCTGAATATCTATCTGCAATCGATCTAGAAAAACTACCCAGCGATCTAAATGATGCTGACCTCTATCTGCCTTTACCTTCCAAAAATGATTTAGGTTTAGGTAGCCAATT
The DNA here is from genome assembly GCA_025360045.1 of Janthinobacterium sp. Lineage (GTDB taxonomy): Bacteria > Pseudomonadota > Gammaproteobacteria > Burkholderiales > Chitinibacteraceae > Iodobacter. Next base: position 6,840 of record JANYCY010000092.1, read on the forward strand.
ACCCGTTTATTTTGTCGAAGAATATGCCGCTGATTTCTATAATGAAGTACAGGCGATGTTCAGACACCAGGGTGCTTTAGGTCGTTTTAAAGATTGGGCAGACCGACATCAATTGCTTGCCACATGGTATCGCTTTGAAAAAGAATGTAGCGAAAAAGAAATTAAAGCCTGGTGCCGTATACATAAAATTAGCTTAATCGACTAAATAATCCATTCAGCACAAACTCTTGTCGATATAAAACCAATATCTGTCTACACAGCGTTTAAAAGTAAAATACGCAATGGGCGGCTTAGCCAAAGGCCTAAGCCGCCACTCATAACGAGCAAGCAGTTCTTAGCTTTCCATTTAACAGAGGCTCTTGCTCAGCAAAAGCCAAAAGATGTTCAAGTAATGCACGCACTCTAGCAGGCAGATAGCGTTGCTGCGGCCACACCGCATACACAGCGCGGGAATCTGCCTGCCATTCAGGCAAGATTTCCTGCAAAGCGCCGCTTGCTAACTCCTCGCAGCACACGGTGATCGGGCAGGATAAAATCCCCACACCCTCGATCGCCATGTGCACCGCCAAGGCCATCTCGTTCACCCTAAAACGGGCTTGGCCCTGCACAATACATTCTTCGCCACTTACCTTATGCAAAAAACCCCAACGCGTCATTGGCTCGGCCAAAATCAATTGATGCAGGTGTAAATCATCCGGCGTAAGCGGCGTGCCATTGCGTTGCAAATAAGCCGCTGAAGCAACGGTCACCCTTTGCACCACACCTAAACGCCGCTGATTAAAACTTGAATCTTGCTGCTCGCCTGCCCTAAGCGCCAGATCAGCACCACTGGCAAGCAAATCTTCCTGCAAATTACTCAGCTTTAGCTCCAGCCTTACCTCAGGATATTTTTGCATAAAGCTGGCCCAGCAGGAGCGGAAAATACCATTGGCCAGATTAATCGGGGCCAATACACGCACCAGCCCGCTTACGCTGTGCTGGGTGGCATCCAATGCCTGCGTGGCCTGTTGCAAGGCTTGCAGCAGTGGGCGGCATTGCTCGTAATACTGCTGACCTTCACTACTCACCTGCATACGCCGTGCACTGCGATTGAGTAAGCGGCAGCCCAGCTGCTGCTCCAGTTTTTGCAAACGCCGAGTCAGCGTGGCCGGCGGCAAAGCCATTTTCTTAGCCGCAGCGCTTAAGCTGCCTGCTTCCACAATACACACAAACAGCGCCAGATCATCAAGCATGATTTCATTTTTGGAATTTAACTTTGATTTTATGATTGTATTTTCATTTAATCACTTTTGCTATGCTCATCTTCATTCCACTACACATAAAGAACAAAGCCATGTCTGATGCACAGAAATTTCGCTGGGTTTTCTCATTACTCATGTCGCTGCTCATGTCTTGCGTGATGAGCGGCTGGGTCACATGGATCGTAGTTGGCCTAAACGGCCACTTTTTTGCTAGCTGGGGCCGCGCCTTTATCACCGCCTGGCCCGCAGCCTTTAGCATTGTCATGCTCTGCGCACCAAGCGTACAGCGGCTTAGCCAGCGCATCGTGATGAGCCGCCATTTAGCAAGCAATCAGCCAGGTGCTTAAAATGACCCAACTGCGCCTGCCCTACTTTGATTTATCCGCCGAAGCACTTACGGCATTACGCAGCGTTAAAAGCTATTTAGAAAACAGCGTATTAAATAAAACACTTTTGGAATGGGTGTATTTGCGTGTTTCGCAAATCAATGGCTGCTCGTTTTGCCTAAAACTGCATAGCAAAGCCTTAAGAGCCGCAGGGGAAAATAACGAGCGTTTAGACAGCCTTGCTGGCTGGCACAGCAGCCCGCTTTTTAGCGAGCAAGAACGCGCGGCATTGCAATGGGCCGAATCACTCAGCCAAATCGCCACCACCCACGCCCCTGATGCTGATTTTGAGCTTTTAAAGAAATATTTTAACGAGCAAGAAATATCAGACCTGACATTTGCCATTGCCAATATGAATGCCCTGAATAGAGTTGCGATTGCAATGCGGCAATGAGGAGGAGATTTATCAATAAACCCTAAAGTCTGTAGATGCACGGGGAGATTAAAAGTAGAACAAAGCGAGATAAGGCGGCTTAGGCAATGGCGTAAGCCGCTAATCTGACTTCAACATCATAGTTGGTAAACAGCGTGGGTTGATAAACTAAGCCTCCCTAGATAGCTACCTGACCTTTTTCATGATCAATCAAAAATCTTAGACATGATGTAGTCATCTATATACGTGGGCTCATGAGATCGCTTGTAGAATTTTCTCAGTTTACCTTCGATCTCAAACCCTAGCCGTGTATAGATAGAAATACCTCGCGTGTTGTCAGACTCGACGATCAACTCAATCCGCTTCGCTCCTGAACGACAAAGCTCCTCGATTGCCTCTCCAACCATGATCTGTGCAACGCCCTGCCCCTGAAACTTCGGAGCAACTGCCAGTGAACCCTAGTATGCGACGTGACTTGCCCGCCCAGGATGTCGAGATGCTTTATAGAAACCGGCAAGTTCTCCAGAAACCTCGTACACAAAGAAGCAGCGGCTCTCAACGAGCTCATAAAAGATAGGTTTAAATGCCTCGATAGGCATGGGATCAAAGCCTAGGAAATGGACGACCTTAGCATCCATATAGATGGTAAAAATGGATTCAAGATCACTCAACTCAGCAAAACGGCGCATCTTTACTCCCAGTATCTAACAGGCCTCAACATAATGGAAAACCGAGATCAAACCACAATTAAAAGCATGACCTTGGATTCCAATTTCTTCTTTTACCTCCCTCCCTATACATGCACCACCACCGTCCTAGCCATCGGCCTTTCCAGCTCCTGCACGACCAGCGCAGCCATATCGGCCAGCATTTCTATTTCAAAATCCTGCAGTTTTCGAGGGTAAGGGTCAATCAGGCAGAGCGTGCCGAGATTCGTGCCATTGCGGGCTTTTAAGGGCGCTCCGGCATAGAAGCGGATTTTTGGCTCGCCAGTCACTAGCGGATTATCAAAGAAGCGCTCGTCTAATAGAGCGTCTTCAATCACAAACACTGCGTCTTGCAAAATAGCGTGGCCGCAAAAGGAGATGTCGCGGGCCGTTTCTTTAGCGTCCAGCCCGCAGGCCGATTTGAACCATTGTCGGTTTGCATCAATTAAGCTGACTACGGCAATTTGCACACGAAAAAATGCCGCTGCGGCGCGAGTGAGGTTATCAAAACGCGCTTCAGGCGGCGTATCCAGAATCAGCAGCTCACGTAGCGTTTCTACACGCAAGGCCTCATCGGGAGGGAATGCAGGCACCTGCATAATTATCCTGTCTAGCTTATAACAGCTGCCATTGTACTCTTGAAAGCGAGTAGCCGGTCAGGCTTAAGGTTGTACTAGGTCGGGAAAAGGAGGTGCTTGCATAGGGCAGAGACTCGGTCGTACCTGTGCATCAAATTAAACCTAATAGCTACGGTGCATTTTTTGTAGGGCGGGTGAAACCCGCGAGCCATGCTGATAAATACGCGGATTTCACCCGCCCTACGATCATTCAATTTTGAGCCGATTAAGAATGTGCCCCTTCTCCCTAAGGAGGAGGAGCAAAGAACGGTTAATGGCAGGCACACGCGCCATGTACATGCGGCTTAGCGGGAATACTTGCAAAGCTTGGCAGCTTGCCATGTTCGGCTAAATGTTGGCGCGCTTGGCGAGTGGCTTCTAGCATATTGGCCAATGCGGCTTCGGTTTCTGGCCAGTTACGGGTTTTTAGGCCGCAATCTGGGTTCACCCACAACAGCTCTACCGGCACGACTTCGGCGGCTTTGGCGATCAGGCGCAGCATGTCTTCCACGGGTGGAATACGCGGGCTGTGAATATCGTACACACCCGGGCCCACTTCATTTGGATACTTAAAGGTGCCAAAGCCGGTGAGCAATTCCATATCCGAGCGGCTGGTTTCAATGGTAATCACGTCTGCATCCATTGCGGCAATGGCGGGCAGAATATCGTTGAATTCCGAATAGCACATATGGGTGTGGATTTGCGTTTGATTCGTAACCCCAGATGCAGAAATGCGGAATGCCTCGGCTGCCCAGTGCAGGTAAGCGGCCCAATCACTCTTTTTAAGCGGCAAACCTTCACGGAAAGCGGGCTCATCAATTTGGATAATGCCGATGCCTGCGGTTTCCAGATCAACCACTTCATCCCGAATCGCCAAGGCAATTTGCTGTGTGGTGACTGAGCGCGGCTGATCGTCTCGCACAAACGACCATTGTAAAATCGTCACTGGGCCAGTCAGCATACCTTTCATTGGCTTTTGCGTCAGGCTTTGCGCGTATTGGGTCCACTCCACCGTCATTGGTGTTGGGCGGCTTACATCGCCGAATAAAACCGGCGGTTTAACGCAGCGGCTGCCGTAGCTTTGCACCCAACCAAACTGGGTAAAGGCAAAACCAGATAGCTGCTCGCCAAAGTATTCCACCATATCATTGCGCTCGGCTTCGCCGTGGACCAGCACATCAATCCCCAAGGCTTCTTGCTTTTCTACCGCAAGGCGAATCTCGGCTTGCATCTGTTCTACATAATCGTTTTGCGCCAAAGTGCCTTTTTTGAACGCCGCACGCGCCGCACGGATTTCCTTAGTTTGAGGGAATGAACCGATGGTGGTGGTGGGCAAAGGCGGCAAATTAAAGCGTAGTTTTTGCTCTGCCTGACGAGTCGCAAAAACAGCATGGCGGCGCGCATCTGCTTCTTGCAGGCCTTGAATACGTGCACTCACCGCTGGATTATGAATCCGTGGCGATATCGCACGCGATGCAACTTTTTCGGCATTTTCGCTTAGCTCGGCACTGACATCAGCCCCATTCAGGGCGCGTTTTAACACGCTGATTTCTTGCAGTTTTTGCTTGGCAAAAGCTAACCAGCCTTTTAACTCTTCATCCAGCTTAGTTTCTTGCACCAAATCGACCGGCACATGCTGTAAGGAGCATGAAGCACTCAGCCAGATATTGCGGCCTTGCAGTGCTTCTAAGCGCGCCAGAATCGCGGATAAATCGCTCACCCAGATATTGCGGCCATCCACCACGCCCAGCGATAAAACCTTGCTAGCTGGCCAGTTACTAGCAAAAGCTTCTAATTGCTGCGGTGCGCGGACCAAATCAAGATGCACACCGGCTACCGGCAAATCGCGCAGCAGGGCTGCATGGGCAGCGACCGATTCAAAATAAGTGGCAAGTAAAATTTTAGGACCGGTATAGGCAAAGCTGCGATACACCGGCTCGAATGCGGCCAGCCATTCTAACTCTAAGTCCAGCCCCAAAATCGGCTCATCGAGTTGCAACCATTCCACGCCTAATTTTGCCAAGCGCTCCAGAATGCGCGCATAGGCCGCCACTACTTTGGGCAAAAGGCTGAGCTTATCAAAGCCCGCTGTTTTGGCTTTGGCCAAATAAAGGAAAGTGATCGGGCCGGGCAAGACCGCCTTCACTGCGTGACCTAGGGACCTCGCTTCTTCAATTTCATAAAAGAACCAATCTACCCCACCGGCAAAAGCAGTGTTTTCATCCAGCTCTGGCACCAGATAGTGGTAGTTGGTATCAAACCACTTGGTCATTTCTAAGGCTGGCTGCTCGGCATTGCCACGCGCCAGTTCAAAGTATTGTTTCAGGCTTAGATCCTTAGGGCTTAAACCACCGACCTCATCAAAACCAAAACGTGCAGGCAAAGCGCCCAATAGCGCCGAAGCATTCAGCATCTGGTCGTACCATGCAAAATCACCAACCGCTACAAAATCAAGGCCAGCGTCTTTTTGCCATTGCCAGTGCTGGCGGCGCAAAGCGTTACCCGTTTGCGCCAAAGCGCTTTCATCAATCTCGCCCTTCCAGAATTGCTCAACCGCAAATTTAAGCTCGCGCTGAGCACCAATGCGCGGAAAACCAAGAATATGTGCCTTTGTAGTATGAGTAGTAGTCATCGCAATCTCTGTTTGTCATGAATATGATTTGTATCATGCCAGCAGAGTTGTTATGATTCAAATTCATTATTTTCATAACAATGATGAATTACTCTCAATAAAAATGATGTCGTTTAATCATTAAAAAACCCAAATCTTGAACCACAGAGGACACGGAGAACACAGAGGGCCACGGAGAAAACCTGAGTTTTGTAAAGAAAAAATCAAAGCAGTCATCCCCGAGTGTCTTTGTCGGGGATCCAGTCAAGGTACTGGATTCCCGATTAAAACACTCGGGAATGACGTTAAATTTTAAATCGTTCATTCTTAGCTCTGGTTTTCTCCGTGTAACTCTGTGTCCTCCGTGTTTCAAGATGTGGGTTTTCAGTAAGCAAAAAAGGCCACCATGCAATCCTTACTCGAACTTCGCCACCTTAAAACACTGCTCGCGATTCGTGAATCGGGCAATCTGACCCGTGCCGCAGAACGTTTGCACCTGACGCAATCGGCACTATCGCATCAGATTCGCCTCTTAGAAGATCACTACGCCCTGCCGCTGTTACTGCGTAAATCCAGCCTCGGTAAATCCAGCCCGCTGAAACTCACCGCAGCAGGTGAAAAACTCGCCCAGCTTGCGGCCGAGTTTTTGCCACGTATCGATCAGGCCGAGCGGGATATCGCTAAATTAAGAGAAGGCGAAGCGGGCCAGCTGCGTATTGCGGTGGAATGCCACACCTGTTTTGATTGGCTGATGCCGGCGATGGATGACTTTCGCGGCCACTGGCCGGAGGTCGAGCTGGATATTGTGTCCGGCTTTCATGCCGACCCAGTGCAGCTTTTATTTGAAGACCGTGCCGATCTGGCGATTGTGTCCGAGGCCGCTGATGAACCAGGCATCAGCTATCAGCCACTGTTCAGCTACGAAATGATCGCCCTGATCGCCAAAGATCATCCACTGGCGAACAAGCCCTTTTTAAGCGCCGAAGATTTCGCCAATGAAACGCTGATTAGCTACCCCGTACCCGATGACATGCTGGATTTAATCCGCAAAGTATTAAAGCCCGCAGGCATCAACCCCAAGCGCCGCACTACCGAGCTGACCGCCGCCATTTTACAGCTGGTCGCCAGCCGCCGTGGCATCGCAGCCCTACCCAGCTGGAGCGTGCAGCATTATCTGGAGCGCGGCTATGTGGTGGCCAAACCGATTACTGAGCATGGTCTGACCTCCGACCTCTACGCCGCGATCACCCACGCCCAAATCGATACCGCCTTTGTGGAAGACTTCGTCACCACAATGCGTGAAGTCAGCCGCATTAGCCTGCCGGGGGTAACGCTGTTGTAGGTTTTTTAGGAGAGATCACAAGGATGCACTTGAATCTAACGCGCAACGTTTTTTGTCGCTCAACGATGCTGGCATCGTTCAAAGGCAATGTGGTGCGCCGTTTCGCTCCGCCCGAAAAGATTGGCTTGATTCATGACCGCTCAATTCTATCTCTCCTTATATGCTATTTTACGTCGTACAAAATCATAGCTGTAATGCCTCCCCGCCCTTGCTCCAAGCTGTCGTCATATCGCAACAAACATCAGGTGATCATCACAATCTTTTATTCCCAATAAATATATCGGATAAGATACATACCTCAAAATACGTATAAAGAATATTCATCGTGAAACACGCTTACTCCCTTGCTTTGCTCTTGATCAGTGGCAGTTCTTTTGCCGCTTCTTCCTCTGCTCCTGCTGGTATCGCATGGGAGCAAGGTGATGTGGCTGCGGCTTTTGCCAAAGCCAAAGCCGAGAAAAAACCGCTGTTTTTATACTGGGGTGCCACATGGTGCCCGCCTTGCAATCAGATTAAAGCCACGGTGTTTAATCAGCAGCGCTTTATTGATCGCACCAAACAATTTATTCCGGTATATATCGATGGCGATAGCGCAGGCGCGCAAAAGCTGGCCAGCCAATTTAAAGTGCGCGGCTATCCAAGCATGATTTTGTTTAAGCCTGATGGCTCCGAAATCACCCGCCTGCCGGGTGAAGTAGATGCAGATCGCTACCTGAGCACGCTGGAACTGGGCCTCTCTAATGCCCGCCCGGTTAAAGAAACGCTGAGCAGTGCGCTAGCTGGTGGCAAGCTGAACAGTGATGACTGGCGCTTACTGGCCGATTACTCATGGGATTCGGATCAGGCGCAGCTTGTCCCCGAAGATCAGCTGGCCACCACGCTTAAAACCTTGGCCAAAGCCGTGCCCGCCACTGAAAGCTACGCATCTACCCATTTACAACTTAAAGCCATTGCACAAGCAGCAGGCGACGATAAAGCAAGGGGCTCTACAGAAGAGCTGGCGCTGCTGCATAAGGTGCTGGCCGATAAGCAACAAACACGCGATAACTTTGATGTGCTCGTGAATAGCGCCAGCGATATCGTCAGCTATTTAAGTAAGGCGCAAACGGCTGAGCGCAGCCAGTTAAGTGAAGCTTGGAATAAGGCCTTGCAACAGCTGGCGCTGGATAAAACGCTTTCAGCCAATGATCGCTTAAGCGCACTCACCAGCCAGGTTGCGCTGGCTAAACTTGATGCAGCCAAAGACAGCAAGCTGGCCGCCCCCATCATTAAAGAGGTGCGTGAACGCGTGGCAGAGGCAGACAAAACCACCACCAATGGTTTCGAGCGCCAATCGGTGATCAGCACGGCTGCTTACACACTCAGCGAGGCAGGCTTGCTGGATGAATCGGATGTCTTACTTAAAGCCGAGCTAAAACGCTCGCACGCACCTTACTACTTTATGCTTTCCCTCGGCGCCAATGCTAAAAAACGTGGCGACAACGCAGCAGCCTTAGGTTGGTATGAAGAAGCGTATAAAAAATCCGAAGGCCCGGCCACCCGCGTGCAATGGGGCAGCAGCTATGTAAGCGCACTGGTTGATCTGGCGCCACAAAATGAAGAGCGCATCGAGCAAACGGCGCAAGGCATTTTGAAAGAAGTGGCTGTCACGCCCAATGCCTTTTACGAACGCAGCCGCCGCTCTATTGAAAAAATCGTCAATAAACTCGCCACTTGGAACAAAGACAAGCAGCATGATGCAGCCGTTGGCCGAGTGTTAACTCAGCTAGATGGCATCTGCACCAAGCTGCCCGCAAGCGATCCACAACGCGGTGTTTGCCAAGATTTACTCAAGCCTAAGGCTTAAAAAAAGGCGGGCACGCTGAGTGCTCGCTATGCACCTCCACAAAACTTAGCAACCTATATCAATCGCATCTGCTTAAGCTACTAGGCATGGAGAGGGTTATGAGAAAGCCAACGGTAGAGGATTATGGGCGGCGGCTGATGCGGGTGGTGAATACCATCTGGCAAGATCCCACAGCGCCGTATTCGATTGAGCAACTAGCGGGCATTGCACATTTTTCGCCATTTCATTTTCACCGGATTTATCGTGAAATGATGGGCGAAACGGTCAACGCCACCCAGCTGCGTATGCGTTTGTTGTATGCATCACGGCAATTAGCCCAAACGAATGAAATCCCCTTAATCCGCATTGCCCAGCGTGCGGGATATCAAAGCAGTGCGGCGTTTGTGCGCTCTTTTGCTGCCGCGCACGGCTTGCCACCTGGGGCTTACCGCCGGCAAAGACTCAGCCACATCCATTCTCAAATTAATCAGGAGCTTGGTATGTATAACGTTGAATTTCGTAAACTCGATACGCCGATTCACTTAGCCGCCAGCCGTCATCATGGCTCGTATCTGAAGATTGGCGAAGCCTTTGCTCGTTTACAATTATCCAAAACAGCGCTTCCCGTCGATCCAATGGAAGTACGCTGGTTTGCCCAATATCATGATGATCCGCAAAGCGTGGCTGAGGCAGATTTACGCTCGGATGCCTGCGTAGAAATCAAAGCGGGTGGTGATTTACCAAGCGATCTCGCCCGCACGCAAATCCCAGCGGGGCGATATGGCGTGATTGAACATCGTGGCCCATATAGCGAGCTGCAGCAGGCTTATCACTGGCTGTTTGGGGTATGGTTGCCACAAAGCGGCGAGCAGCCCGCCAACATCCCCATGATCGAGCAATACCTTAACCTGCCACACAACACCCCACCCAAAGATTTACGCACCGAAATTTGGGTAGCACTGGCAGGATAAAACACAATAAGGGTTGGTATTGTGGGTTGGTATTGTGGGTTGGGTTAGCAGCCTTATCGCGTAACCCAACACGCAAACCACAGATGGTTGCTCGTTACGCGATAGCCACATTTCTTCCGCCCAAAGCAAAACCCCCGCCTCTTTCGAGTACGGGGGTTTTTCTGCGTGCGAATCTATTGATTCGCTCAGCGATAGGGTGTCTGGCAATGACCTACTTTCACACAGGTAATCTGCACTATCATCGGC
>JANYCY010000041.1 GCA_025360045.1 Janthinobacterium sp.
CGCCGACTCGATTGTCCGCAGCGCAGGGGCTTTCGTGTTTCGTGGGGTCGCCTTCTTTGGCTTCGTTTCTTGGCGAAGCAAGAAAGGAAGGCCCCGCGGTGGCTAACCGCTCCAAAATCAACGTGCCGAAGGCACTAAAAAGATCTTTTTGCATTTGCTTAGCGCACATGAGTGAAACCCGCCATACAAATAGCCCTCTTATTCAACAAACAGTAATCCCCCCATGCAACCATTCACTCCCTCTGAAAAATACGCCCTGTTATGCACACTCTCTGACCAAGAATCAGGCTCGGTGCGGCAATGGTTTTTTCTGGAGCTGGCCGCGCTAGAGGCCAAGGGGCCGCGTTCGAAACGCGTCCGCTACTGGATTTTTTTACTGGCATGGCTTGGGCCTGCCCTGCTTGCCCCAAGTCTTATCCAACGCGGCTTACAGGGTGCAGCACTTTATCTACCCGCCAGCCGCCATCGCTTTCAGCTTATCAGCCAAAGCCTGAATGATGCTCTGCTGCTGGGTGTCAGCCTACTTGCGCTGCTTGCAGGCTTTAACCGCCTCACTGCCTCGATGCAATTTGCCCTTTGGCTACTTGCAATCACCGGCGCAGCTTGGCAGATCTGGCGCACCCGCATTCGCCCCCCAGCTGAAATAGAAAACACTCTGCCTGGCGCAGAAGCCAGCCTTGGTCTTTACGGTATTTTGATCGCCAAGGAAATAGAGCCAGCCCTCGCACAAAGCCTGATTACGGGCTTACGCCAAGACATCAAAACTCACTTAACCGCATTACAAAGCCAGCTACCCGAGCTTGCGCCTCCATCCATAAGCCGCCATGCCAAAGCTTATAAAGCCAGCAGCTGGCTGATTCCCCTCATCCCAAGCGCTTGGCTACTGGGTATCTTGCCCAATGCTTGGGGCTGGTTGATATGCAGCCTGCTCATGATTGCTCTCTCCTACCTAATCAACCGCCAATGGCAAACGCCAGCACTAGTCGCACTGAGCGGCCTTTGCGTGTATGCACTGGCCAAGCTGGCGCATTGGTTGTAAACGCTCTACTCAATAGATGACGAATGGTGATTGCAGCAACCTGGCGCCATAAGCTTGTAATGATAAGCCGTGCTAAATCCCCCCTAGCCCCCCTTTTTCAAAGGAGGGACAAGTACATCAAACTTATGTAGATACTTTGTCTGCGGTGGCTACCGCTCCAAAATCAATGTGCCGAAGGCACTAAAAAGATCTTTTTTACTTTGGCTAACCCTCACCAAACAACAATGGCGTAATCCGTCCTAATCTTGGCCGATCAGCCCATTTCCGCAAGGTGTGGGCTGCTTTAATCTCTGTCTTGTCCAAACACATAACAGCCTGCTAGCAGAGAGAAAAACCATGTCAAATACCGCGCTGATCGTAATCGATGTACAACAATCCTTTTTATCCCGCCCATTTTGGGTGGAAGACGATGTGCCTGAGTTTCAGCAAAATATCAGTCAGCTGATTGAAGCCTGCGTGGCAACAAATGTCCCCATCGTGCGTATTTTTCATGTTTCTAGCGGCCCGTTTGCGCTAGAGTCTGGTTTAGTCACGCCACTCGATTGGATGCCGCCGCAGCATGATGTGGTGTTTCATAAGCATGTACATAACGCCTTTAGCGATACCGGCTTAGATTACTGGCTGCGTAAACGTAATATCAGTAAACTGCTGATTACCGGCATACGTACCGAACAATGTTGCGAAACCACGGCAAGGATTGGTAGTGATATGGGCTATGAAGTCGACTTCATTACCGACGCCACCCTCACCTTTGCCATGACCCACCCCACAACTGGCCGCACCCTGAGTGCGAACGACATCAAAGAAAGAACAGAAGTAGTGCTTACGGGGCGCTTTGCCAATCTTGTGAGTACAGCGGATTCTGTAGCAGCTTTGTCTGCAATGTAATTGTGTAGGGCGGATGAAAACCAATGTGCGCTAGCCAAAATGGTTTTGTATCGGCAAGCAACGGAAAAACGTAATGGCCACTCTCTTTGCATAGGGCTTAAAAATCCCCTTGAAGCCGCGACATGAGGAATAAGCGGATCGGGGTTTCGGAAAAGGGGTAGCGAGGCAGCGAGCGCGCAGCCTTTTTCGCCGAGCCGATTATCCGCAGTGAGGGGCCTTCGTGCTTTTGGGGTTGCGGCTTGGCTTCGTTTCTTGGCCGCGCAAGAAAGGAAGGTCCAGCGGGACGCCCGCACCAAAATCAACGTGCCGAAGGCACTAAAATGATCTTTTTGACTTTAGTTAGCGCACATGGGATTTCACCCACCCTAAGCACGCGGTTTAAGGAATTACCCCAAATCTGTACCTACTTAAATCAACCAGCCCTTGCAATAATTCGCTCCTAACTCACCCACAAGGCCCCCTTATGAAACCTAAAGACCTGCTACTTGCCCTTTTGATTGTGCTGGTTTGGGGGGTAAATTTTGTGGTGATCAAAATGGGTCTGAGCGGTATTCCTCCGCTCTTGCTGGGGGCAATGCGCTTTATGCTTGCTGCGCTACCGGTGCTATTTATCGCCCGCCCCAAAGTGCCGCTACGGCTGTATCTGGCTTATGGCTTAACTATTTCAGTCGGGCAATTTGCCTTTTTATTCTGCGCAATTAATCTAGGTATGCCTGCTGGGCTCGCCTCGGTGGTATTGCAAGCACAGGCTTTCTTTACGCTGATTTTATCGGCACTCCTCCTGAATGAGCACTGGCATAAGGCGCAATTAGCGGGGCTGATTTTAGCCAGCTTAGGCTTGGCCTTTATAGGCTCTGCCCATGGACAATCCATGCCGCTGCTCGGCTTTTTACTCACGCTTAGCGCCGCCTGCATGTGGGCGTTGGGCAATATCGTGACCCGTAAAGTAGCCGCGACGGGGCCGGTGAATATGTTTGGTTTTGTGGTGTGGGCCAGCCTTGTGCCACCGCTGCCCTTTTTGGCGCTGTCTTTTGCCATCGAAGGCCCAGCCGCCATTCAGGCCGCAATATCCCACTTGGGCTGGGGCTCGCTGGCCGCCGTGGCTTATCTCAGCTGGATCGCCACGCTCTTGGGCTACGGCTTGTGGAGCCGCCTGCTTAGCCTCTACCCCGCCAATAAAGTCGCGCCCTTTAGCCTGCTCGTGCCCGTGGTTGGCCTCATCACCGCCTACCTTGTGTTTGGTGAAACACTTAATGCGCTGCAATGGACAGGTTCGCTATTATTGATGTCGGGGCTGATGATTAATCTATTTGGCGGGAGGATTAAGGGGATGATTTTGCTGAAATTAAAACGAGCTTAAGCACACACTCCATCATTCGTAGGGAGGGTGAAACCCGCGAGCAATACTAAAAAGTACGCGGGTTCCACCCGCCCTACATAAACATTCCACGATCAATCCCACCATGAACCGCTACCCCATTTACTTTGTCCTTACCCCGCAATTTTTATTGCTCGATTATGCAGGCCCTGCCGAGGCGTTTAGGATTGCGGCAGGCCTTGGTGCGCCTTTTGATTTGCATACGGTATCCCCAACGCCCACGCTCACCAGCTCACTGGGGCTAGAAATCGCCAACTTAGCGCCTTTGCCAAGCAGCATTCCGGCGAATGCCTTGGTGGTTTTATGCGGTGTGGTCAAATCAGCCGAGCACTACCAGCTGCCTGAAGCGCAAACCGTGGTGGATTGGCTCAAATCCATCGCTAGCCCCGATCTGCGCATCGCCTGCGTTTGCTCCGCGGCCCAGCTGGCCGCCCGCGCCGGCGTACTGGACGGCAGGCGCTGCACCACGCATCACACCTTAATCGAGCGCTTACGAGAGCAAGCGCCCTTGGCCCGTGTAGAAGACGACCGAATTTTTATCGAAGATGGCCCAATTTTTAGCAGCGCAGGCATTACCGCAGGGATAGATTTGGCGCTGTTTTTGATCGAAAAACTAGCCGGTGCGCCGATTGCGCAAGAAGTCGCGCGGCATATGGTGATTTATCTGCGCCGCAATGGCCAAGATGCCCAACTCTCACCGTGGCTGGCGCACCGCAGCCATCTGCATCCCAATATCCATCGTGTACAAGACGCCATTAGCCGTGCCCCTGAAAAACACTGGAGCGTCGCCGATCTGGCTGCCATTGCCCTAATGAGCGAGCGCAACCTTAGCCGCCTATTTCGCCAACACGCAGGCGTGGGGATGGTGGAATACCAGCAAAGCCTACGTATCGCCCATGCTAAAAACCTGCTCGAAAACCCAAGGCATAGCTTAGAAAAAGTAGCCGAATTAGCGGGATTTAACTCAGTCAGAGATTTCCGCCGCGTATGGGCGAAGTTTGAAACGGGATTGCCAAGATCTGCAGCTGTGCCATAGCAGATCAACTGGGCAGAAGTGGATAGAAGTGGTTTTGAGCACTTCAATCCACCCAAGCAAGAACGATCATAAGGCTCGATTTATTCGCTGCTTTTTCTTAAGGGGCAGGAGTTAAAGCCGATTAATTTGTAAGCAGGGCAAAAACGAAACAGCCCTGTTGCCAAAGGCAGTATGCCGATAAATCCCCAAGGACCGATCTGCCCCAATAGCGCTAAAACGATCAAAATCAAGCCCACTGCAATCCGTAAAATACGATCAACACCGCCTACGTTCATGATCTTGCTCCTGCTTTTGACTAAGAAATCGGATAAGCTAAAGTAGTGCTAAGCGCATTTACTTTACACATTTACAATATATTTAAAAATATATTATTAGTCAATAGAGCAGTAAGCTTATCTGATGAGCTGCAGACGGCTAGCCCTGCAATGCCAGCCACCTGCGATACACCAACAACGCCACATGCGCATCATCTGCCGCGTATTTGATTTGCCGCTCGTTTAAAGGCGACGCCGCCCAGTTGGAGGTGGAGACTTTTTTAGATTTTTGTAAGCGCATCCCAAAATACTGCGCCACTGCCGACTTAGCGCCTAAGTCACCATGCCCTTTTTCCCGTAGTGCTCTGGATAAATCAAGTACATGCTGAGGTGTAACACCTAGCTTGGCGTGCAGGCGTTTATGATCGTCACTTAAACCAAAGCCCACTTTTAATATTTGCGGCGACTCAAGCACGGCCTTTATGACCGCCGTGGTGTGGCCCGCTGCCACGACAGGGAATAAAAACACCTCGCTATCGGTGGCTAGCTGAATTAAATGTGGCCCATTCGATTGCTGGCCTTTAAAGAAAATCGGCTTGGATTCGGTATCAAAGCCCAATGCATCGGCCACTTGCAGCGCGGCTAAAGCGCGTTCTGCATCGAACGGGGATTGCACCAAGTGCACATGGTCTAAGGAAATACCGGAATAGGGGGGAAGAATAATGTCTGGATTCATGGACAGTTTGAAGTAAAAGCAGAGTATAAAAAACTGCGTAATGGTCTAAGAAGGCATGCCAAAAAACAAAATAGCATCCAACTATAACTGAATGCCGTCAGCCTAAGCATTCTCTTGCCCATTTCTATAGCATCACTGACCAAGCTGCTGCCTGCTCTCAAACAGCCACTTATGAAACACAAAGAAAAAATGCATTTGACATTGTCATTATTTAATAAAGAGCAAGCAGATCATTAGGCCTAAACAAAAAGCGGCAGCTTCAATTTGCTTGCATATCCCTTCAACATGCTTGCTAAACTAGCAACTGCCCCATTCATCCCCTAACAGAAAATATATGCAATCAGATTTAGACCTGCTTAGCCTTGATAAGCAATTTTGCTTTTCTTTGTACTCAGCTTCCCTAGCAATGACAAAAGCTTACAAGCCGCTGCTCGCAAAAATTGGCCTTACTTACCCTCAGTATCTAGTGATGCTAGTGCTATGGCAGCAAGATAATATTTTGGTGAAAGACATCGGTGAAGCGCTATTTTTAGATAGCGGCACGCTAACTCCGCTATTAAAACGCATGGAAAGCGCCGCTTTTATTAAGCGCCAGCGCGATATTGAAGACGAGCGCCAAGTACGCATCACGCTTACTCCTAATGGTAAAGCACTAAAAGAAGTAGCAAAAACCATCCCCGTGCAGCTTTTATGCGCCAGCGGGCAAAGCACAGAAACGCTGATGCTGCTGCGCAGCCAACTGGCACAGATTCGAGACGATTTAAACACCACAAATTCATAGTCCTAGCGCCCGCTAGCCCAACGCTGTTTTAGATTTTTACACGATTAAGTTGTACACAATTTAATTGTGTACTATAGTTAATCCATCGCAACAAAACGTCACACCAAGGAGCATCACATGCAAGTTCTTTACACCGCCAATGCCACAGCAAGCGGTGGCCGCGATGGCCGCGCTACTTCTGATGATGAAAAACTCAATGTGCAATTAAGCACGCCCAAAGAGCTAGGCGGCGCGGGTGGCGAGGGGACAAATCCTGAGCAAATGTTTGCAGCCGGTTATTCAGCCTGCTTTATCGGCGCCATGAAATTTGTAGCGGCAGCAGAAAAAATAGCGCTGCCAGCAACGACTTCGGTCAATGGCTTGGTGGGAATCGGCCCGAACGGCCAAGGTGGATTTGGCTTGCAAGTTGCACTGATTGTATCCATTCCAGGTATGGATCGCAGCGCAGCCGAAGCGCTTGTGCATAAAGCGCACGAAGTTTGCCCTTACTCCAACGCAACTCGAGGCAATATTGAAGTGACGCTGGCTGTTTTATAAAATATAAAAGCAGCTCTGCATTTAAATGTCATAAAAATAAACATCACACGAAATAAATAGATGTTTCAAAAAAGCCGCTCTTGCGGCTTTTTTTTGTTGTTCAAGCTGTATACATAATACGGATTACTTGTCATAGCGCTGCGTGTTCAGGATACTTTATTTAAATGTTGAATTTATTAATCTCGTTTTCTTAATTTATTTTTTGGGCCAATGATGGGCAGCTCTTCAGCATTCAATACCATATCGCGACCAACACCTGCCC
Organism: Janthinobacterium sp.; assembly: GCA_025360045.1. GTDB lineage: Bacteria > Pseudomonadota > Gammaproteobacteria > Burkholderiales > Chitinibacteraceae > Iodobacter. Next base: position 6,912 of record JANYCY010000041.1, read on the forward strand.
TGCGCTACAAAAGAGCAAAGCAATGGCTGGTCTTCAGCGCCGCCCTGATCTCTATCAATGCCCATGCCAGCAAAACAGTCGCCATCTGTGTGGGTGACTTCCCCCCCTATAACAGCCATGTCCTTCCCAAAAATGGCCCTGTCATCGAGATTGCCAGCGAAGCATTCCGCCGCTCTGGCTATCAAATGCAGTTTAAATTTATGCCTTGGGCACGGATATTAAAAGAAGGCGAGCATGGCCAATGCGGTATTTTAGGGATATGGCGTAATGCAGAGCGCGATTTAATTTTTGATTACGCCCAGCCAATTATTAAGCAGGAACTCGGCTTTTTTGCGCGGCGTGGCAGCCAATATGATCTAAGCAGCCCCAAGACACTAGAATTACTCTCTATCGGTGTTGAGCGCAGTAGTTACCTTCCTCCCATACTAGAAAATAGCCGTTTGCACTTCGACCTAGCCTCTAGCTTGCATACTAATCTGCTCAAGCTTGCCAAAGAACGTACTGATCTGGCTTATGGCAATAAAGCGGCGGGCCTTTATCTGATCAATGCAGATAAAAATCTACAAAATTTAGAATGGCAAATACCCAGCTTGGAAATCAAAGAGACTTATCTAGCTTTCGCAAAAAGCCATAAAGAAAAAGAGCAGCTACTCCAAGCATTTAATCATGGCTTAGAGAGTATGAAAGCCGATGGCAGTTATAAAAAGATTCTTAAGGCAGCAGGACTGTAGTTCAAGCATTTCCCATTAGATCACTGAGATAAGACACTATTTGCCCCAGATCAAGCAAATAGCACTGCTTTTTTGCCAAATCCGCTACAAGCAAAGAATCCCCCTCTCCTCCTTCTGCCCTCTCTCTGCTAAAATCCGTCATTAAACTTCGGCTTTAACAGGATATTCGAGCATGGCAGGTCACTCAAAGTGGGCAAATATTCAGCATCGTAAAGGTCGTCAGGACGCCAAACGCGGCCAGCTCTTTACCCGTCTGATTAAAGAAATTACCGTTGCAGCCAAAATGGGCGGTGGCGAAATTGAAACCAATCCACGTTTACGTCTGGCCATTGATAAAGCCTACGACGCAAATATGCCCAAAGATAATGTGCAACGTGCGGTTGAGCGTGGCTCGGGCAATCTGGAAGGCGTGGATTACGTTGAATGCCGTTACGAAGGCTACGGCATCGGCGGCGCAGCCGTCATGATTGACTGCCTCACCGACAACCGTGTGCGTACCGTGGCCGAAGTGCGTCATGCCTTTGCCAAGTGCGGCGGCAATATGGGCGCAGATGGCTGCGTATCGTTCCAGTTTAAACACTGTGGCACGCTGATTTTTGCCCCTGGCACACCGGAAGACGCGTTGATGGAAGTCGCTCTGGAAGCCGGAGCCGATGACATTATCACCAATGATGATGGCTCTATCGAAGTGATCACCCCGCCTTATGAATTTATTACCGTGAAAGAAGCGCTGGAAAAAGCAGGCTTTAAAGCGGAAATGGGCGAAGTCACCATGAAGCCGCAAGCCGAAACCGAGATCCTTGGTGACGATATGGCAAAAATGCAAAAACTGCTCGATATGCTAGAAAACCTCGACGACGCACAGGCGGTGTACACCACAGCCGTGATGGACGAAGAAGAGTAATCAGTAAGCTAATCTAAAGATGCTTCAGTTTAAAATTAAGAGCCCAAAATCTTGAACCACAGAGCACACTGAGAGCACAGAGTTTCACAGAGGAAACGATAGATTAGATGGTTTTCTCTGTGTACTCTGTGTACTCGTTTTACTCTGTGGTTCAAGGTTTAGCTAACGATCCAAACTTAAGACTCCTGCTAATTAGATACAAGCAAAAAACACAAAGCGTGAACCCTTACATCTTCCGCATATCCAAAAAAAAGCCTGCAGAAATGCGGGCTTTTTTTTTGAGCGCTATAAAGATCAGGAAGCATCTTTACGGGCGCAGTCATGCTGCAACGCTTTTCCTACCTTTCTATCTTTATTCTACTCAGCAGCTTGCTGGTATTAGATTACGGCTGGCTGAATTTTAGCGCTGTGATTGATGATCGCAGTGGCGACTGGGTGCTAGAGAAAAACGCCAATCACCGCGCCGCATCTGCCGATATTGTCATTATCGATATCGATCAGAAAAGCTTAGAAGCCATGAATGAAGTAGCAGGCAGCTGGCCTTGGCCCCGCGCGATCCATGCCGAGCTGCTGAGCGCGATTGCCGCGCATCAGCCCAAAGCCATTGTGTTTGATGTGCTCTTTAACGAGCCCGATACCTTTCGCGCCGATAGCGATCAGCTCTTCAGAGACACGGTTTTACAGCTACACAATATCTATCTGCCCAGCTCACTCTTGGTCGATGGCATAGGCGCAAGGCTCGCCGATTTACCCGCCATTTATGGCCTGCAAAAAACCCAAGATGCCAAGCCAGATGCGCGTGCACCGCTGCTCTTGCCTCTTGTGCTCCCTCCCGAAACTTGGCGCGGCGGTCTGATTAATTTTAAGAAAGATCCTGATGGAATTGGCCGCCATTATTGGATTTTTGCCGAGACCCAAGGCTGGCGCATCCCCTCCATGCCCGCCCGCCTTGCCGCAGATTTCAACTGGCCGCGGCCCCAGGGCAGCGACATTCGGATTAATTGGTCGCAAGCACATCAACACATCAGCTATAGCGATCTCTATTTTGATTTCAACCGCGAAAAACCACAGCGCCCCGCCCATGAATTAAATAACAAAATCGTCATCATCGGCACGGCCGCTCCGGGCTTGCAAGATTTGCGTCCTACGCCGCTTGCAGCCACCTTTCCTGGCGTCGAGATTTTGGCAACGGCCATTGATAATCTACAGCATGGCGACTGGCTAAAAACGCCTGCCCGCGGCTATTTTGCACCGTTGGGATTAGCCTTAATGGCGCTGCTGTTTTTAGGCTTCCAGCGCAAAATCAACACCCTGTATTTAGGCGGCATTTTGCTACTGATCACGCTGGCAGGCTTAGGCGTTTTTTGGCTAGGCTTAAGCCGCAATCAATACTGGCCGATTGCGGCCGCAATGGCTTGGGCTTGGATTTATTACTGGCTGGCGGCGCTGTTTGCTTATCTAGCTGAAAAAGCCCAGCGCGAGCAGGCAATTAATCTATTTGGGCGATTTTTGGATCAGCGCGTGGTCAAGCAGCTGGTTGCTCAGGGCGAAATCAATAGCAGCCAGCAGGCAGAATCGCGTGAACTCACCATCTTGTTTTCTGATATTCGCGGCTTTACCACGCTATCCGAAACGCGCACGCCAGAATATATCGTCGACCTGCTCAACCGCTATTTTTCGCAGCAGGTTGAGATTATTTTTCGCCATGGCGGCACGCTAGATAAGTTTATTGGCGACGCCATTATGGCGTTTTGGGGCGCGCCCATGAACGATAGTGAGCACGCCAAACACGCCGTTGCCGCCGCCATCGAAATGTCGGCCGCACTGGTCAAATTTAAAACCGAGCTGACCGATTTAGGCGCTGATTTTGATATCGGCATTGGCTTACATACCGGCCCTGCTGTGGTGGGCTTTATTGGCTCGGATGCGCGCTTGGATTACACGATTATTGGCGATTCGGTCAACCTTGCGTCACGCATCGAAGGCCTGACCAAGGGCATCTCCCGCGTTTTGATATCCGACGCCACGCGGCTGGCCTGCAATGAACATTTTCTATTTGTACCGCACGGCAGCTTTCATGTGAAAGGCCGCGAGCAAGAAGTCGAGCTGTTTGAACCCCGTTTAAATTCGTAAGGAAAACATCATGAAAAAACGACTATGGCTGCTACTGGCCCTAAGCAGCAGTGTTTGGGCCGATCCCGCCAGCGTGATTCGCGACTCTGATGTACGCGACAAGCCTTTTCTGGACGCCACGGTGATTGGCCAGCTCAAAAAAGACAATGTGGTAGATGTCCAAATGCGCCAAGGCGCGTGGATGCAGGTCAAGAGCGATAGCAAGCTGGTCGGCTGGATTAAATTACTCAATGTTAGAACAGGAAAAGCAGGCGAGAGCGGCAGCAGCCTCGCTTCATTAAACCCATTTAAAACGGGGTCTTCTGGCAGTACCGTTACGACCGGTGTCAAAGGGCTATCTGCCGAGCAGCTACAAAATGCCCAGCCCAATCCTGAGCAGCTCGCCAAGCTAAAAAACTACACGGCGAGTGATACCGACGCGCAAAAAAACGCCGCTAAAGAAAAGCTGATCGCGCAAGAAGTGGCGTATATCGTCATGAATAAAGCCCCTGCCAGCGATGACAACAACACCCGAAACAGGAGAAACTAATCATGCATATCCGCTTAGCCATACTGGCCTGCTTATTCCCTGCCGCCGTTTTTGCCTTCGATTTTGGCAAACTAGACCTCAGCAATCTGGTGGACGGCGTAAAAAACACCGCCGACGCCATGCATAAAGCCACGCCAGAAGAAGAGCAAGAAATCGGCTCTAGTGCTGCCTCGCTCCTACTGGGCGCTGCCCCGCTGGTGAACTCCCCAGCCTTACAAAACTATGTAAACCAAGTCGGCATGTGGATTGTAAAACAATCAGAGATGCCCACGATGGTGTTCCACTTTGGCGTAATCGATAGCCCAAATATCAATGCCTTTACCACGCCTGGCGGCTACATTCTATTGACCAAGGGCCTATTTGATACTTTTCGCAACGAGGCCGAGCTAGCAGGCGTATTAGCCCACGAAATCACCCACACGCTCAAACGCCACCATATGCAAGCCATTGAATCGGGGAAATGGCAAAAAGTAGGCGGAAACGTGGCCAAAGCAGGGGCCGACAATGTTAAAAACAGTGCCGCTTCACAGCTGGTATCGCTCAGTAGCCGAGGCGCTTTGGAGCTATTCGTTCGCGGTTTAGATAAAGGAGATGAATTTGAAGCGGATGTCGGCGGCATGGTGTTAGCCGCCAGAGCAGGCTACAACCCTTACGGCTTGGTCTCGGTATTGCAAACCCTAGGCAATATCAACCCTGCAGAGGGCACAGTGGCGCTGATGTTCAGCACCCATCCCAGCCCAAGCGACAGGCTCAACACCATTGAAACCGTCATTGGTGAAAAACTAGAAAATTACGCAGCAGGCGTAGAAAGCACCAAACGCTTTCAAGCGATTAAAGCATCGTTAGGTAACACAAAAAAATAAGCAAAAGCCGATTTTCTTACACTACAAAACATCGTCATTCCCGCGTGTCATTGGCGAGAATCCAGCTGCGCTGCTGGATCCCCGATAAAAACACTCGGGGATGACGGTTGGTCATACTAGGGCTTATTTCACTACAAAACATCGTCATTCCCGCGTGTCATTGGCGAGAATCCAGCTGCGCTGCTGGATCCCCGATAAAAACACTCGGGG
>JANYCY010000042.1 GCA_025360045.1 Janthinobacterium sp.
CGCCGACTCGATTGTCCGCAGCGCAGGGGCTTTCGTGTTTCGTGGGGTCGCCTTCTTTGGCTTCGTTTCTTGGCGAAGCAAGAAAGGAAGGCCCCGCGGTGGCTAACCGCTCCAAAATCAACGTGCCGAAGGCACTAAAAAAAGGTCTTTTGACTTTGGTTAGCCCATATGGGGTGAAACCCGCGAGCAATGCTGAAAAATATGCGGGTTTCACCCGCCCGAAGATAATTCAAGGCTTGTACGGCAGCAGCCAGCTAAGTTGATAGCATTGCCATCCCCTTTTCCCCCTCCCGTAAAATCCCCCTTCCTTCCTCACAAATAGGCTGCGATAATTAGTTGATCAGTCAATCATTGATACGTCTACTATGTTAAAACAGAATACCGAACGCACCTTCCGCCAATCCCTGCTTGCCATGTTAGGCATTTGTTTTGTGATTATGATGGTGGCGCTCGATCAAACCATTGTGGCCACCGCCTTGCCAACCATTGTGGCCGAGCTGCATGGTTTTGAGCTGTACGCTTGGGTATCCACCGCCTATTTGCTGGCATCGGTGGTCACCATTCCTATTTTTGGCCGCTTAGGCGATTACTACGGGCGCAAGCCTTTTGTGGTGGTGGCTATCGTGACGTTTACACTGGCATCGGTGCTGTGCGGAATGGCCAATAGCATGCTGCTGCTGGTGTTAGCCCGTGCGCTGCAAGGTATAGGCGGCGGGATGTTGGTCGGCACGGCTTTTGCGTGTATTCCTGATTTATTCCCCGATAGCAAAGTGCGCTTGCAATGGCAGGTGATGCTGAGCGCCGCATTTGGGATTGCCAACGCCATTGGCCCCAGTATTGGCGGGCTGCTCACCCACTATGTAAGCTGGCGCGCTGTTTTCTTTGTAAATATCCCTGTTGGCTTGATGAGTGTGATTTTTGTAAGCCGCTTTTTGCCACGCTTAAAGCCCAAACACAACACGAAAATCCGCCTCGATTGGCTGGGCGCGCTGTTGATTACGCTATTTTTAGGCAGCTTACAGTTGTCGGTTGAATGGTTACCTGAGCAGGGTTTGAGTGTGCCGGTTATCAGCGTCTTACTGACATGCTTGGTAGCAGGATTTTTGGCTTGGAAGCAAGAAGCCAATAATGAGCACGCCATGCTGCCCTTTGCCCTATTCAGAGACCCTGCCCTTGCTGCACTCTTTAGACTATCGCTCTTGATGGGCTTTACCATGTTCGCGCTATTGTCTTACGCCCCGCTGTTATTGCAAGGTGGCTTTCATTTATCAGCCAGCCAAGCGGGGATGTTGATTACGCCGCTGGTGGTCTGCATTACCTTTGCTAGCATTATTAACGGGCGAATTGTGCCGCATCTGCCAAGGCCGGAAGCCATGCTTTATTTAGGCTTTGGCCTGCTGCTGATTTGCGTGATTGGCATTATGAATATCACCCCGAAAACCGCGCATCCATTGATTATTAGCCTAATGGCTTTGGGTGGCTTGGGGCTGGGATTTATCATGCCCAACCTCACTATTTTTGTGCAAGAAACTTGCCCGCGCAAAGACTTGGGAATCAGCACCGCACTACTGCAATCGCTAAGGATGATTGGTGGGATGCTCAGCACCGCGCTGGTTGGATCGATCTTAACGTGGCGCTATGGGCACGATATTAATCAGCAATTTGCCAAGCCCGTGGCCAGCCTCATTAATGATCCGCAAGTATTGGTTAATCTTGAAGGCCAGCACGCAGCCATCTTGCAAATCAATGCCTTGGGCGAAGATGGTTTACTGCTGATTGAACAAGCCCGCACCACACTGAGCCACGCCATTCAAAGCAGCCAATGGCTAGGCATCGCCGCCGTACTGTTTGCATTTTGGTGCCTGCGCCGCTTACCTAAAATCCAGTTCAAGCCAAGGGGTGCATGATGACGCCGCATGAAGCCGAACAACTTAAAGTATTACAACAACTAGGCCGCAGCTATCGCACCATGCTGGGCGCGTTTGAATTATCCGTGGGCCAAGGGCTAACCCGCTGGCGCATTTTGAACCAGCTGCATAAAGAAACCCAATGCTCACAAAAATGGCTGATCCAGCAACTCAAAATGGACCCCGGCTCGCTCACCCGCTTACTTAAGGCCATGGAAAAAGAAGGCTTAATCCAACGCAGTAACGATCCGCAAGACAATCGCTTCAGCAACGTCACCCTCACCCCAGAGGGCTACGCCGAAGTAAGCCAAGCCCTGCCCAAACGCAGCGTATTTTTAAATGTGATTTTGGAAGAATTTAACGACGAAGAACTGCTGGCTTTTCAAGGCATGCTGAGTAAATTAGAGCGGGGCTGTGAGAAGGCAGGGTTAAGGAATGTGTGATGCAATAGGTATCAATTCACGACAAGAACAAAGTAAAAAGCTGATTTTATAGGGTGTGCAAGTTGGTTTTCTTGCGCACCGTTTCTTTGCGCTCCGACTTCGTCGTTGTACACTCTATAAAACCAAGCCACGCAGATATGTCTTCTAACGCAGCGATTCAATCCGTTTTAAAGCCGCTTTCAGCGTCACACTCGGGCAGCCAAAGTTAAGGCGTACAAAGCCCGGCAGGCCAAAGTCACGGCCATCTGACAGGCCCACACCCAGCGCTTCAAAATGCGGCAAAGGGTTGATCGGGTCGAGCGCTCTGGCATCGATCCACGCCAGATACGTTGCCTCGGGCAGGGTGATTTTTAAGCGCTCCGAACCCGCAAACCAAGCCAGTAAAATATCCCGATTTGCCCGCAAAGTGGCGATCAGCTCAGCATGCCAAATGCCATCGTCGCGGTAAGCGGCTTCGGCGGCGGTGAAGGCCAGCAAATTAACCGAAGGCACAATACCGGCCATTTGTTTTTGAAAACGCGCACGCAGGGCGGGATCAGGGATCACCGCCAGCGAGCAGCCAAGGCCAGCGATATTCCATGTTTTGGAGGGTGCAAGCAGGGTAATAGTTTGCGCGGCGAAACTGGCATCAAGCGCGGCCAAAGGCTGATGCTTCAAGCCTTCTGCCAGCAGCAAATCGCAGTGAATATCGTCTGAGCAGATAATTAAATCGTGGCGGCGGGCGATGGCAATCAATTGGGTCAGCTCTGCTGTATTCCACGCACGGCCTACCGGATTATGCGGATGACACAGCAGCAGCAGCTTGGTTTTAGGCGTGATCGCCGCTTCTAGTGCGGCAAAATCCCACTCCCATGCGTCATTTTTTTGCAGCAAGGGCACGGTAAGCAGGCTGCGGTTGGATAGGCCCGGAGCACGTAAAAAGGGCGGGTAGATGGGCGTGGCAGTCAGCACTTCATCGCCCGCCTCACCCACCGCGCGACAAGCTAAGTTTAAACCTTGCACCAAGCCCGGCAGCCAGACAATCCAGCTGGCATCTATCTGCCAGCCATAATGCTGTGCCGCGTAAGCCTGCACCGCCTCTACCAGACTATCCGGCGCATCGGTATATCCAAACACGCCATGCACCACGCGCTCTTGCAAGGCCGCCATAATAGAGACGGGGCTGGCAAAATCCATATCGGCCACCCACATCGGCAGAACATCTTGCCCTGCGTATTTATTCCATTTCTGGCTAGATGTCGCGCTGCGATCGATGGGAGTTTGGAAATCCATAACAAAATCCTTTTACAAAATAGTAAGCAAAGGATAACGGTTTAAGAAGATGCTTGATAGGCACAGATCAGCATAAGCCCGTGCCCAGCAGGAATATAAACTTACACTGCCAACGCCTGTTCTAAATCAGCAAGCAGATCTTCAAGGCCTTCAATCCCCACCGACAAGCGAATCAAATTATCGCTAATGCCTAATTTAGCGCGGCGCTCTGCCGGCACCGAAGCATGCGTCATTCGCACAGGCTGGCTGATCAGGCTTTCTACACCGCCCAGGCTTTCTGCCAGAGTAAACAGCTTGGTCTGTGTGAGCACTTGATGCACATCGGCGTCGTCGCCTTTCAGATAAAACGACACCACTCCGCCACCGCCTGCCATTTGCGCTTTTGCCAGCGCATATTGCGGATGGCTTTCTAGGTAAGGATATAAAACCCGCTCAACACGCGGATGCTGCTCCAGCCACTGAGCGATGCGCAGGGCATTGTGATTATGCCGCTCCATACGAATCGCTAGCGTACGAATGCCCCGTAGCGCTAAAAAGCTTTGGAATGGATCAAGCACCGCGCCGATAGCATTTTGCAAAAAGCCCAGCTGCTCAGCCAGCTCGCTGTTCTCACCCACCACCACCGCACCGGCGATCACGTCAGAATGGCCATTTAAATATTTGGTTGCCGAATGCAGTACGATATCAACACCATGCTCCAGCGGGCGCTGCAAAGCGGGAGACGCAAAAGTATTATCAGCCACGGTAAGCAGGCTGTGCGCCTTGGCAATCGCCACGATGGCGCTTAAATCACTCAGGCGATTCAGCGGATTAGACGGCGTTTCAATCCAGATCATTTTGGTTTCTGGCTTGATGGCCGCTTGCAGCGCTTCCAGATCGCCAGTCGGCACATAAGTCACCGTTAAACCTGCGGTGCGCTGTTTTACTTTTTCAAATAAGCGCCCACTACCGCCGTATAAATCATCCACCGCCACTAAATGGCTATTCACCGGCAACAACTCCAACACCGTGGCAATAGCCGCCATGCCAGACGCAAAAGCATAGCCGCGCGTGCCACCTTCTAAAGCGGCAATCGCCACTTCAAAAGCATCACGGGTTGGATTGCTGGAGCGCGAATATTCATACTGATCAGGCTGACCGGGGGAAGGCTGACGGAAAGTGGATGAAGCGTAAATCGGGGTATTGATCGCACCCAGTGGATCACGGTGCAGACCACTAATGACGGCAAGCGTTTCAAATGTGCTCATGGGATGGCTCCGGGGGTGTTAGTTTTTAATCTTTAGATTTATGAAGAGTCTTTGCGGCGTACTGCACTCAATGTGCAGCTAGGCTTAAATCCAACCCTATCAACTTAAGGAAATAACAGGGCAAAGTTTGCTTCTGCGTAGGGTGTGCAAGTCGCTTTTCTTGCGCACCGCTCTCTGCGCTCCGACTGCGTCGTTGTACACCCTACGAAATGCCGATTCATCTATGACACAAGCTTAAGTGAATAGGATTGGGCTTAAACCGCTTCACTCACAAATTTCTTACGCCAGAATGCCAGCAAATCACCTTGGGTAATCAGGCCATAAAAGCGTTTTTTATCGGCAATCACGGCGATTTTGTCGTCGTTAAATACCTGTAATAAATCGCGCAAGGAAGTATCAGGGGCGAGGGTTTTAACATTGCTGCTCATGGCTGCTCTTACCGGCACGGCAAATTGCTGGGGCTCGCCGTGTACAGACAATAACAAATCCCACTCGTCGATAATACCCACAATTTCGCCGTTTTCTAGCACCGGCATTTGCGATACATCGTTGCTGCGCATACGCTGCCAAGCTTGGGAAAGCGGCTCGTCTGGGTCGGCAATCAAGGTGGCGCCGCTGGCGTGCGGACGACTGATTAGATCAGCCAGATTGCCCGCTTTAGCGTGCTCAATCATGCCCTGATCGATCATCCAGTGATCGTTATACATTTTGCTTAAGTATTTATTGCCGCTGTCACCAATAAAAGTCACCACGCGTTTAGGCGTGGTTTGCTCGCGGCAATAACGCAGCGCGGCGGCCAGCAGCGTGCCGGAAGATGCTCCGGCAAATAAGCCTTCGGCTTGCAGCAGGGCGCGGCCGGTTTCAAAACTTTCTTTATCGCTGATTCGGTAACTGCGTTTGATTGAGCCGCCTTCAAATTGCGGCGGCACAAAATCTTCGCCTATGCCTTCTACTAGCCAGCGGCCTGCCGTGCCAAATGCGCCGGTTTCTACATAATCAGCCAGAATCGAGCCAACCGGATCGGCCAGCACAAACTCGGTTTGCGGCGAGACATTGGCAAAAAAGCGCGATAAGCCAGTTAATGTGCCGCTAGAACCCACGCCCACCACCACCGCATCCACGTTTCCTTCAAGCTGACGCCAGATTTCTGGCCCTGTGGTTTTTTCATGCGCGGCGGGGTTGGCCGGATTAGTAAACTGATCAATATAAAACGCACCTGGAATCGATTGCGCCACGCGGCGGGCTTTGTCTTGATAATAATCAGGGTGGCCCTTGCCCACATCAGAGCGAGTCAAAATTACCTCTGCACCCAGCGCCTGCAAGTTCAGGACTTTTTCTCGGCTCATTTTATCGGGCACCACCAGCACGGTGCGATAGCCCTTGCGCCCCGCCACCAAGGCAAGCCCTAGGCCGGTGTTACCTGCCGTCGCTTCAACAATCGTGCCGCCGGGCTTGAGCTGCCCGTTTTGCTCGGCCGCTTCAATCATCGAAAGCGCAATACGATCTTTGATCGAGCCACCCGGATTTTGGTTTTCCAGTTTGACAAACAAGCGGCAAAGCCCAGTATCAAGCTGGGTAATTTCTACAACAGGGGTATTGCCAATCAAAGACAAAATAGATGCTGAACTCATAAATACTCACTTAATGAACGGCAGAAGCTGCGATATCAGAATAATGCCGCGCTGCCACATCAAGATGCGAGCGCATACGGCCTTTTAAAACATTTTCACCAACATGGCTAAATAGCGGATTAGCCGGATCGCTCAACTTGCCTTGTACTTCTTGAGCAAGCGCCGCCGAAAGCGGTAGCAGCGGCACGGTGGCATCCAGCCTTGGCCCCATAAAAAAGGCATAAGACAAACGCTCGATACCAGAAGGTGGCGACACCACCCTATGCACCGTGGCGCGTAAATAACCGTTGGATGACAGCTCTAGCAGCTCGCCAATATTCACTACAAAGGTGCCGGGAATCGGCGGCGCATCTAGCCAGCCTTCTGCGGTGGCCACTTGCAAACCCGATTGAGCATCCTGCATCACCAGCGTGAGCAAACCCGCGTCTTTATGCGCCCCCACGCCCTGCCCGCCCACTTTCAAACCCGGATAGCGAATCATTTTGAGGTGCTGAAAAGGCTCGCCACGGTAAAGCGGCGCAAAAATATCGGCAGGCTGGCCCAAAGCCAGCGCAAAGGCCTGCATTAAGCGCTCGCAAATATCACTTAAAGCATCCTGCCAAAGCAGCAGGCCCGACTTCAGTGCGGGCAGGCTGGCTGGCCATTGATTTGGCCCGCGTAAACGCCGCCATGCTGGCTGCTGATCAAGCGCAGCAAGCCCTTCATTCATAATATCGAACTGCTCACGCTGATCGGCACGCCCCGCCGTTAACTCACCGCCAAGACGGGTATAGCCCCTGAAATGCGGCGAATTAACCATGGCCACGGCGGTTTTTTCTGCATCACTCAGAGCAAAAAATTGCTTAGCCAGCAACAGCATATCCTGCTGGTATTGCAGGCTGAGCCCATGGCCGCGCAGATAAAAAAAACCGTAATCCTTTGCTGCAAGGCGCAAATCACGCAAAAACGCTTCACGATCAGCGCTGTCAAATAATGCTAAATCCAGTATTGGTAAACTCACACGCACCTCGCATACTCATTAATCAGATGACCTCATAACAACTGAAGAGCGTCGACAAGAAGTAAGCAAAGGTTTAAGCATGGAAAAGCCCTCAATGATGATTAGCTTTAAAAGTAAATTATTGTTAATTTTTTAGATCATTAAGATCTATTGAGACTAGCCTATCCCTTTTTATATCATTTGGCTATAAAAAATTACATTTATAGCTCTTTTTGTAAAAAAAGATAAGCAACTGCGTGAGAGGAGCCACATTTGCCAAGCAAACCAAGCACTTGCGTTGTACTTTCCTTATGAAAGGTCTAAAACAAGAACATCAGCAGCGTAAAAAGGTGGCATGCGGAGGACATAAGGACAGCTAGAGCAGCAAGAAGCACTTCAACTTTTTTTTAAAAGTACTTTTCCAGCAGCAAGTATTTGCTACCTCCTTATTTGGATAAAAAAATGAAATCTATTCTCTTTTTATTCAGCCTGACAATAGGAGCAGACTGGGCGCAGGGCTTAACTATTACCACTGAAGACTATCCACCTTTTAATATTGTTGACCCCAAAAGCCAGAAAGTCAGTGGAATTTCTACAGAAAAAGTCAGTGAAATCATGCACCGCAGTAAAGAAAGTTTCACCATCACTCCCTACCCTTGGACTAGAGCATTTCAATTAGCACAAAAAGAAATTGATACCTGTGTTTTCTCTACTACCCGCACGCCAGAACGAGAAGCTCAATTTAAGTGGGTAGGCCCTCTGGTTAAAAATAATTGGTATATTTTTGCCAAAGTAGGCGATCCACGTAGTCCCAAAAATCTTAAAGAACTAAAAGCTTATTCAATAGGAGCATATCGGGGCGATGCCGTTGCAGAGTATTTAATTAAAAATGGTTATAAAACAGACCTAGCAAAAGCGGATGAAGATAATCCACAAAAGCTATTAGGGAATCGATTTGATTTTTGGGCCAGTGGGGAGTTACTTGGTTTATCTATCATAAAAAGGAAAAACCTAAGTGATAAAATCATACCTATACTTTTATTCAATCAAACTGAAATGTATCTCGCTTGTAATTTAAAAACAAGCCATGAAAAAATAGATTTATATAATAAAATACTACAAGATATGGATAGAGATGGCACTAATTTATCCATAGAGAACAGATATCGCTAAACCAATCACCGCTATTTAATTAACAACTCATCATTAAATTTTATATTTTAAAATAGCAAAAAATCAAATACAGCCATGACAGTAGCTTATATTCACAGCCTTCTCACCCACGGGCAAAATTACCATGTCAATGGCAATAAAAAAATCTGTTCAGCCTTGCCCAATCATGCGATTATTGAATTTGAAAGCAATACTTTAGACCAACAAGGAATATAGATATGCGCAAATTCTTACTTGCAGCCAGCCTCTTAGGTTTTACCTTGCACGCCTCTGCCGCAGATTTACTCGATACTGTAAAACAACGCGGCACGCTAAAAATTGCCGTAGAAGGCACTTACCCTCCGTTTAACTACAAAGAAAACAATGAGTTAACAGGGTTTGAAGTTGAACTAGCGAAAGCATTAGCTCAAAAACTAGGCGTAAAAGCAGAATTTAGCACCAGCGAATGGAGCGCGATGTTGGCAGGCTTACAAGCTGGCAAGTTTGATATTGTGATCAACCAAGTAGGCATCACCGACAAGCGCAAGGAGACTTTTGATTTCTCCGAGCCTTACACCCTTTCTAGCCCGCAACTAATTGTACGTAGCAATGAAACACGTACATTTAAAAATCTGGATGATCTAAAAGGCAAAAAACTCGGCCTAGGCCAAGGAACTAATTACGCAGATATCGCCAAGGCCGTTGGTGGGATCGATGTTAAAACCTATCCTGGCTCACAAGAATATCTACAAGATTTAGCGCTGGGCCGCATCGATGCCGCGCTCAACGATAGCCTGTTGATTCCCTTTATTGTGAAGAAGACCAAACTTCCGCTCAAAGCAGGCGCACCCCTAGGTGATATTGAGAAATCAGGCATTCCTTTTGTAAAGGGCAATCCTAAATTTAAGGCTTCGCTTAATAAAGCCTTGGCGGATCTACAAGCAGATGGTAGTTTCTCGAAAATTTCAAAAAAATGGTTTGATCGTGATGTGAGCAAGCCACCTGTCGCGCAGTAAACGACGAAGCAAGACGATTTAGCCACGCTCAGCCTGTGGCTAAATCATCCTGAGCAAGTAATGCAAGATCTACGCCCCCAGTTACGACCGGGGGTTTTTTAGTTTTGGAGTGATCAATGGATTTACCCGGTTTAATTCAGCTACTAAAAGACGCCTTTCCAATCTTGCTACAAGGTGCAGGCTACACGCTGTTTCTAGCCCTTGCATCCATGCTAGGCGGGTTACTCATTGCTACGCTGGTCGTTATTATTCGGCTCAGCAAAGTACCTGTGCTATCGCAAATTAGCGCGGTGTATGTCAGCTGCATCCGTGGCACGCCGCTGTTAGTGCAGCTGTTTGTGATTTATTTTGGCTTGCCCAGTATTGGTATTCAATTTGAGCCGCTGACTGCGGGGGTGTTAGCGCTTAGCCTAAATGTAGGTGCGTATTTATCTGAAACACTCAGGGGCTCCATCAATGGCATTACTCAAGGCCAGTGGGATGCGGGCAAAAGCCTAGGGCTGACCAATAGCCAAACGCTACGCTTTGTCGTTGCGCCGCAAGCTTTACGCTTAGCCGTGCCTAGTCTTTCTAATAGCCTGATTAGCCTCATTAAAGATACCTCGCTGGTATCGGTGATTTCAGTCAGCGAGCTAATGTTGGCAAGTAAGGAAGTGATCGCCACAACATTCCAACCTTTTCCGCTGTATTTAGCAGCTGCGGCTATTTACTGGGCGCTCAGTGCCTCGTTTGAAAGCGTACAAAGAAAGCTGGAAGAAAGACTCAATAAAATGTATATCAGATAGAATCAAAGGCCCAATCCAGCCAAAGCCTCACGATGAGCGAGCCAATCAGCTTACGCAAAAGCCCCGCTTTTATTCTATTTTGGTTAACTCGCGTGCTCAGCGCCAGTGGCTTTCAAATCCTCTCGGTGGCACTGGCATGGCAAGTGTATTCGCTCAGCCATCAAGTTTTAGACCTTGGCCTGATCGGCTTAGCTCAGTTTGCACCGCGCCTTTTATTTATGCTCTCTGCTGGCGACGTGGCCGATCGTTATGATCGAAGCCGCATTGTTGCCATCAGCCAGCTGGTTCAAGCGTTAACTGCCTTGGCGCTGGCCTATGTTGCGACTCAAGCGCAGCTGGGGCGGGAGTGGATTTTTCTACTGGCGGTGATCTTAGGCACGGCGCGCACCTTTGAAATGCCCGCCCTGCAAGCCCTTTTACCCAGCTTAGTTCCGACGGCCTTACTGCCATCCGCTTTAGCGGCCTCCTCATCGGGCATGCAAGCCGCCATTATCATTGCTCCTGCCTTCGGTGGGTTTTTATATGCGCTGGGTGCCAGCAGCGTGTATAGCATCAGCGCAGCACTCTATTTGCTCGCACTCTGGCTGATCATGCGCTTACCCGCCGCCTTGCCTAGAGCCATCAGCACCGAGGCCCGCCTGCCCGCTTTACTTGCAGGGATACGTTATATCCGCAGCAAGCCCGAGCTTCTTGGCGCGATATCGCTCGATCTATTTGCCGTATTACTCGGCGGAGCGACCGCCCTGCTACCTGTTTATGCCCAAGATATTTTACTCACTGGCCCTGTAGGGCTTGGTGTATTGCGCTCTGCACCTGCCGTAGGCGCATTAGCAATGTCCGTTTGGCTAGCCTATTACCCACCACAGCGGCAGGTGGGCAAGCTGATGTTTGCTGCCGTTGCGGTCTTTGGGCTGACCACCATGATCTTTGGCGCTTCCCGCTCATTTTCTCTATCGCTGCTCGCGCTGGTGATCTTAGGTGCCTCCGATATGATTAGCGTGGTGATACGTTCATCCTTGGTGCAATTAGAAACCCCCGATGAAATGCGCGGCAGAGTGAGCGCGGTTAATGCGCTGTTTATTGGTGCATCCAACCAATTGGGCGAGTTTGAATCAGGCCTAACTGCCGCTGCATTTGGGACCGTGCCTTCAGTTATTCTAGGAGGAGCAGGCACCCTACTGGTGGTGGGAATCTGGATCAAGCAGTTTCCGGCGCTAGCAAAAAGAGATCGGCTCTATAAACACACTGCTTAGTCACACAAAAACCACAAAATACGGCCTAAACGCAGCTTAAAGCCAGCGCAAGACCAAGCCTTCACTTACTATCAAACCAGCCTGTGCCTCCATGAGTAAGTCATGCTGCAATTACCAGAACTGATCGAGCTGGAAGAAATCATCTTGCAAGCAGGGTCTGCCATTCGTTTACAGCAGCATGGCGAAGTCACCAATGCCGAGGTCAGCTTCCCCCTCTATAGCATCAGCATGGGCAGCCAAGATCCTGATGCACCTGTACTTGGGTTTTTTGGCGGAGTGCATGGTTTAGAGCGTATCGGCAGCCAAATTGTGTTGGCTTTTTTACGCTCTTTATTAGTAAGGCAGCGCTGGGATAGTAGCTTGCAGCGCAAATTAGCCACGATGCGCCTCGTGTTTATGCCGCTGATTAATCCAATCGGCATTGCCCGTGGCACGCGCAGCAATGGTCATGGTGTGGATTTAATGCGCAATGCGCCGGTTGAATCTAGCGAAAAAACCTCTTTTTTAGTGGGAGGTCACCGCATCAGCCCGCTACTACCTTGGTATAGAGGCGAATTTAATTCGCCTATGGAGTTAGAAAACCAAGCGCTGTGCAGCGTGGTGAAAGCCCAATTACTCAATAGCCCATTTAGCGTGGCTTTAGATTGCCATTCAGGCTTTGGTTTAAGAGATCGGCTATGGTTTCCCTATGCCCATACCCGCACACCGTTCCCCAATTTGCCAGAAATTTACGCGTTAAAATCCCTATTCGATCAAAGCTATCCACATCACCCTTATGTAATAGAACCTCAGGCTTTGCAATATTGCACCCATGGTGATATTTGGGATTATCTTTATCAAGAAAACCTAGGTAGCGGCCATTTATTTTTACCGCTGACTTTAGAATTAGGCTCTTGGTTATGGGTTAAGAAAAATCCACGACAATTAATGTCGCTGCTTGGCCTATTTAACCCTATTGTGCCGCACCGCCAGCAGCGCGTATTACGCAGCCATTTATTACTCTTTGAATTTTTATTACGTGCAGTACACGATCACCGCTATTGGCTACCAAAAACTAATCACTACTTAAACTGCAAACAAGAAGCAGAAGCTTTGTGGTACGGCATCTTATGAAAACTTGGGTTTTATTACGTGGATTAATGCGCGAATCCCGCCATTGGGGTGAGTTTATTCCCAAGCTGCAAACAACTTACCCCAACGATCAAATCATCACCATCGATTGGCCGGGCAATGGGGTATTGCATCAAGAAAAAAGCCTAAGCCATATCAGCGAGATGATCGCTCATATTCGCCAAACGTTAGCAGCGCAGCAGGTTAGCGGCCCGTATTATATATTGGCCATTTCCCTAGGCGCAATGGCAGCCGTTGCTTGGGCCAATGCTTTTCCCGATGAAATACGCGCTTGCATGCTGATCAATACCAGCTTGCGGCCTATTAATCCTTTTTACCATCGCCTACGCCTGCAAAGCCTCCCCGCTTTAATCCGTTTATTATTCAGTGACATCGCTGGCAAAGAAAAAATAATTTTAGAATTAACCAGCACCCGCCAGCCACAAGCGGCATTAGCAGAGTGGGTTCAATTCCAAAAGCAATTCCCTATTTCTAGCCATAATATCTTGCGCCAATTAGCTGCCGCCATGCGCTACCGAGCCCATAAGCCCGATGTGCCTCTATTACTGCTATCTGGGGCCAAGGATCAACTCGTTAACCCCGCCTGCTCACAAACACTGGCGTATCAATGGCAAGTGCCCTGCTGGGTTCACACACAGGCAGGGCACGATTTACCGCTAGACGACAGCGATTGGGTATTACAAAAAATAGAGCAATATTTATCGAGCTTGCATTAATTGCTCATCCATTGCTTGAATACAGGCCTGCATTTGATTGCGGCATTCTTCAATCAGCGCAGGCAAATCATCCTGCGTTAAACCCGCAGTGGGAATGGGTTTAAGCGATTTCATTAATACATCTGCAGCATGCCAGCTATTCAGGCGCATATGATTGCTATAGGTGCTAACGCATACTGGCAAAATAGGCACGCCTGCATTAATCGCCATTTGAAAAGCACCTTTTTTAAACGGCAATAAACCACGGCCTTTATTCCGCGTGCCTTCTACAAACACCCAAATTGAAGTGTCTTTATGTTGCAAGGTATCGGTGGTCGATAGCATGGCTTTTTTAGCCCGCTGCGCATTACCACGATCGATCAGTACATTACCTGCTAGCCAAAATAACTGGCCAAAAAATGGAATCCATTTCAGACTTTTTTTACCAATCGTCACCGTGCGCGCAGGCACGGCCGCACCAAAAACAAAGAGGTCATAATTAGATTGGTGATTAGCAATAATCACGCAAGAGCGTTGATGCTCTAACAAGTCTTTTATCTCAGCTTTTACTTTAAAGCCAAGAATACGCATCGCGGGCAAGGAATATAGACGGCCACAGAGGCGACTATTATCAGGATTAAACGGGCGGCACAGGCCAATCAGGATGCCTATCATGCCAGCCAAAATAAAGTGCACCGACATCAATAGCATTCGAAGGGAATAAAGCATAAAAGCGCCCGCAGTAAGAAAGGGCAGCAGTGTACGGATCTATGAACTATTTCACAATCAAAGTCGCCGAATGGCAACGGGTATTTACATAAAGCATGCAAAAAACAACCTTGATATCAGCTATTCTTTGCACGCCCTACACAACAAAACCTAAACATTAAGTACATCGTGCTTTAATGGTCATTCTTGGATATTTTTATTGGGAATGACGAAACTACCATCAATCCTATTAGGCAGAAACCGGCACAATTCTTAATTCAACGCGGCGATTTAAGCTGCGGCCCGCTTCGGTATCATTGCTGGCACGCGGCTCAGCTTTACCTCGGCCCGATGCATCTAGGCGAATCGCATTCACATTGCGGCCCACAAAATAATTAGATACTGACTGAGCACGGCGCTCGGAAACGCTTTGATTAATGGCAACGCTACCGGTGCTATCGGTGTGGCCCACAATAGAGATACTGGTTTTTCCATATTGATTCACAATTTTGGCAATCTTATCGAGTGTTGGAGTATAGCCGGGCTTTAATACTGAAGAATTGGTATCAAAGCCGGTATTTGATGTCATGCTCACCAACAAAGATTGATCAGCCATTTTTTGCACGGTGATTTCCCCTCGCTGAATTTCTGCCGCTAATTGCTGCTGAAAATCTTTAGTTTGCTTATCCATATAATAGCCAATACCACCACCAGCCAAGCCACCGCTCACAGCACCAATCAATGCACCCTTGCCACGGTTATTATGATTAATCGCGGCTCCTGCCGCAGCACCACCTACCACACCAATCAAAGCGCCTAGCTCAGTTTTATTAAACTCACGTTTTTCGCCCAGATCATTAGTAGCACAAGCAGAAAGCGATAAAGCAAGAATAAGGGGAAGCGTAATACGCACAAAGGCTCCTTTTAAATAGCAAATTGGCAAGGTTTTTTATCCAAAAGATACAACCATGCCACTGACTATTTTGTGAATTAAATAAGCCCGATTGTAAACGCCTTAAGCGCAAAATAACTCATAAGGGTTTGGGGATATTACCCAGATAGATCTGACATAATGGCTTTAGGTATCAAATTAGTCATTTGCCATAAGATTACCGTTGGCAAATATTGAATGATCTTAGGACGGGTGCAAGCCGCCGTTTTCCATAGCATTTATGCAAAGGTCTGGCGGATTGCGCCCTATGAGCGCTCAGCAAATTTTTTTTCATTAGCAAACAGCAAAAAAGCATAACAACCACGCGCTTTGCATAGGGCTTTTTAAAGTCCCCTTGAAACACGCCGGAGCGAGGAACAAGCGGGGCGGGGTTTCGGCAAGGGAGCGAGGAACGAGCCAATCCCGCCCGCCGCCGACTCGATTGTCCGCAGCGCAGGGGCTTTCGTGTTTCGTGGGGTCGCCTTCTT
>JANYCY010000005.1 GCA_025360045.1 Janthinobacterium sp.
TTTTGCAAACGTCGCAGACGTTGTAAGGCATCAAGTTAGGCGTTTACCATGCCCATAACCGCTTATTTTCAAGCATCACATCATTCGTAGGGCGGGTGCAACCCGCGAGCAATGCTGAAAAATACGCGGGTTGCACCCGCCCTACGAATGATGTGATGCTTGAAAATAAGCGGTTATGGGCATGGTAAACGCCTAACTTGATGCCTTACAACGTCTGCGACGTTTGCAAAAACTTAAAGGGCAATGACTTAATTCCCAAACACCTGATCCCTCAGCATTTTTAGCTGATCGCGCAATTGGGCGGCTTTTTCAAATTCTAGGTTTTTGGCCGCATCGATCATTTCTTTTTCGAGGCGTTTCAATTCTTTGGCGAGGGATTTTTCGTCAAATTCATTGAGCATTTTTTGCCGCTTCATTTCTAATCTGGCGGCTACGGCTTCTTCCTCGTTATATACGCCATCAATCATATCTTTAATGCGTTTAACTACGCTGCGCGGCGTAATGCCATTGGCCAGATTAAATGCCGTTTGTTTGGCGCGGCGGCGCTCTGTTTCGCTAATGGCTTTTTCCATCGACTTGGTAATTCGATCGGCGTAAAGAATGGCTTTACCATTTAAATTACGCGCGGCGCGGCCTATGGTTTGAATTAAGCTGCGCTCTGATCTTAAAAAGCCTTCTTTATCGGCGTCTAAAATCGCCACCAAGGACACCTCGGGGATATCCAAGCCTTCGCGCAATAAGTTAATCCCGATCAGCACATCAAATACGCCAAGGCGCAAATCGCGCAGGATTTCCACTCGCTCTACGGTATCAATATCGGAATGCAAATAGCGCACTTTTACGCCGTGCTCGCTTAGATAATCAGTCAGCTGCTCGCTCATACGTTTGGTGAGTGTGGTGACCAAAACGCGCTCACCGAGATCGGTGCGTAAGCGAATCTCTGAGAGTAAATCATCCACCTGTGTGCCCACAGGCCGCACTTCAATAATGGGATCGACCAAGCCCGTTGGCCGCACCACTTGCTCCACTACTTGGCCCTGATGCTTGGCTTCGTAATCGGATGGCGTGGCGGAGACAAACACCGTTTGCGGCATCAGCTGCTCGAATTCTTCAAACTTCAGCGGCCGGTTATCCAAGGCAGACGGCATACGAAAGCCATAATCGACCAGATTTTCCTTACGTGATCGATCGCCTTTATACATCGCGCCAATTTGCGGGATGGTGACGTGGCTTTCGTCGATAATCATGATCGAATTGGGCGGCATATAGTTGATCAGCGTCGGCGGAGCAGAGCCTGCAGGCTTGCCAGAGAAATGCCGCGAGTAGTTTTCAATGCCCTTACAAAAGCCCATTTCAATCAGCATTTCTAAATCAAAACGGGTGCGCTGCTCCAGCCGCTGCGCTTCAACGAGTTTGTGCTCTTTGTAATAAAATGCCAGCCGGTCAGTCAGTTCAGCCTTAATGGTTTCGATGGCTTCCAGTACTTTTTCACGCGGGGTAACATAATGGCTGCTAGGGAACACTGTAAAGCGGCCCACACGCTGCTTGATGTGGCCTGTAAGCGGATCGAATAATTGCAGCGTTTCTAATTCATCATCAAATAAATTCACCCGCAGCGCTAATTCGGCCGATTCGGCGGGGAAAATATCAATCACATCGCCGCGCACCCGAAAACAGCCACGGCTAAAATCGGTGTCGTTTCTATCGTATTGCATGGCAGTCAGGCGTTTAATCATATCGCGCTGGGCAACGCGCTCGCCTTCTTTCAGATGCAAAATCATTTTATGGTAGGAGCTAGGATCGCCAATCCCGTAAATCGCGCTGACCGTGGCCACAATAATACAATCCGGCCGCTCTAAAATCGCCTTGGTGGCAGAGAGCCGCATCTGCTCGATATGCTCATTAATCGCCGAATCTTTCTCGATAAATAAATCGCGGCTGGGCACATAAGCTTCGGGCTGGTAGTAGTCGTAGTAAGACACGAAATATTCAACGGCATTTTGCGGAAAGAATTCACGCATCTCCGAGTAAAGCTGCGCCGCCAGCGTCTTATTAGGCGCCATCAAAATAGCCGGCCGCCCCGACTGGGCAATCACATTGGCCATCGTATAAGTCTTACCCGAGCCTGTTACCCCAAGCAGGGTTTGATACTGCAAACCATCTTCCAGCCCTTCAAGCAGCTGAGCAATGGCCGTTGGCTGATCGCCAGCAGGTGGAAAAGGCTGAAACAGGCGATAGGGGCTGCCGGGGTAATCGACAAACATGGGCAAGATCCTGTGTTGACGAGGCGAAGTATGCTTATTCTACCGAATAGAACGCTCGTCCGCTTTAATGGTTTGGGGGGGAGGGTATGGGTTTTACTGAGGTGCAATTTATTGTGAGGGATAGAAGCCCATGCTTGGGGGCTTTTTCTTGAAGTCAAGTGACGGCGTAAATTATGAGTCAGTCAATTTATTGTAATATTTCTGTCTAAGTTATTTTGTTTAGGTTTGGTAATGCGCAAATAAGGTAAGCCATTGTTAATATTTTTTCACTAAATTTAACTGTGGTCTTCCTCTTGTTTTTGCAATCACTTGGTGATGCAAAATAAAGCCAAACTGCTCTTCCACAAGGCCGCTGTGCATCCCCAATTCCACCGGAACCCCCGCCTTGTCTTGGCATTACAGGACGTCTTTGAGAATGGTAAAACCCCGCTGAGGACTGCATCGAGAAAGATGAACGGTAAGCCGCAAAGCAGCAAAGCAACTGCGGAGTGTCGTCGCGTGATTTGGGATTGAATTCGATAGTGGAAATATCGGAAGAGCCAAACATCATTTGGATGCTAATTACGCTGTATATGGGATTTCAAACGGGTAAGTTTCGAGGTCAATGAGCCAAAGTTCGTGGTCTTTACATAAAAATGCTGAAATGTGTCAAAAAAAGCATGAGATTTAGACGCTAAATTTTCAATAAATTATTGAATTTTAATGGTAAATGTGGTTTTTTTTCCTGGTTTGGAAATGGGTCTATACCCACGTGACAGCTACTTTGTAGAGATCGGAAAAACAAATACCAGCGCAATTTTTTAGGTTGGAGTATCAATATTGTCTCATGTATGATTTAATAAAATGAAAATAACGACCTAATCAAAGTAAAAAAGAGACTCAATAGCGCCATGAAGCCCATACAAATCTCAGACTTTCACCTACGCACCGCCTGCACGGAACTGATCCATGAAGGTGAGGGAGCGCGCCTTTCCGCTGCTCTGAGCGAGCGGTTCGAAACAAGCAGACCGTCTATGACACGCCGACTAAGCAAGCTGGTCGAAGAAGGTTGGTTGTTGAGCTCGGGTAGCACCCGCGCAGTCTACAAGCTGGCGAATAAGTGCTTTATCGGAAAGGTCTACAGTCTTGAGGGCGAGCTGGATGAATCAATATGCTTTACTCAAAATTTCAGGCCGTACTTCGCGCCATTTTTGCCGGACAACGTAATGAGGATTTTTGAGCACGGATTTACCGAAATGTTAAACAACGCAATTGACCACTCAGAAGGCAAGCGCGTTTTTATAGGAGCTTCGCTTAGCGAAGACCAACTTCGCGTCAGACTTGGCGATGATGGTGTAGGTGTTTTTGGCAAAATTGCGGAATCTCTGAATCTGCCCGACAAACGCCTTGCACTGCTCGAATTAAGCAAGGGTAAGTTCACCAGCGATCCAAGTAAGCATTCTGGTCAGGGGATTTTCTTTACGTCGCGCATGTTCGACCACTTTGTCATTATCGCCAACGACCTTCAATATGACCACGAAGAAAAGAAGATCGATGTTCTAGCGGAGACGTGCAACGATTCCGCCAGCGTTTTTCTTGGAACGCGCGTGGATATGGTGATTTCTCGCAAATCCAAACGGATCGCTGCGGAGGTCTTTCAAGAATACTCGGATGATCCGTGCGAGGATTTGTTCACCAAGACGATTGTTCCTGTGAGACTAGCTTCAATTGGTGGCGAGAATCTAATTTCTCGATCACAAGGAAAGCGCCTATATACCCGCTTCGAGCGGTTTGAAATAGTGATTCTAGACTTTGCCGGCGTGGATGAGATAGGCCAAGCATTTGCAGACGAAGTCTTTAGGGTGTTTGTTCAGGCACACCCAAATGTGTCCATAAGCACCAGAAATACTAATGACGCAATTGATCGCATGATCCGTAGAGCCAGAGCGGATATGTAGCGCAGCAGAAAGCCCTCTTTCGAGGGCTTTCCTTATGCAGCTTTCCTGAGTAGTCCTAAGTCCCTGCAATTGAACTCAAGGCCGTAAGTCGTTATGAATTTGTAGGGCGTAATAAGTCTGGGTATTTTTCCAGACGCATTACGCCGTATGGAATTTTATGCGGCCATTGATTCTGTTTTCGATCGCTGGTGCAATGCGCTTCGCTTATTGACACCCTACAACACTATCTACTTTATGGTCTTTTCTGGGATGCATTGGGCAGATAAAACATGCCTAAGCTACTTGCTAACCTTATGATTTTTTATTAGCAAACAGCAAAAAAGTACAATATCAGCGCTTTCTGCATAGGGCTTTTTAAAGTCCCCTTGAAACACGCCGGAGCGAGGAACAAGCGGGGCGGGGTTTCGGCCAGGGAGCGAGGCAGCGAGCCAATCCCGCCTGCCGCCGACTCGATTGTCCGCAGTGCAGGGGCCTTCGTGTTTCGTGGGGCGGCCTTCTTTGGCTTCGTTTCTTGGCCGTTCAAGAAAGGAAGG
>JANYCY010000047.1 GCA_025360045.1 Janthinobacterium sp.
AAATATGGAAATAAAAGGGAAGTAGCGCTGAAATTTTAAAAAAAATGCAATTTAATGCAGGATTGTACGTTTTAAATAAAAAAAGTAGTGTATTTAAATTAAAAATACATCTGCGGTGAGTTTGTGCAGACCTTCCTTAACAGAAATCGAAGACATCGTGCCTTTGATTAAATTTCTCGTCACCGAAGGTTGGTGGGTAAACGGGCAGACCATCTTTGCGAACGGTGGATTTACCACCCGCTAAAAAAACCACATCAAAAGGATACTCAAATGCGGCTCATCACTCTTTTATTCATCAGCGCACTGGGTATCCCTGTGGCGCAGGCACAAACTTACGAAGGGCTGGATAAACTCAGCAACCCGCTGGTTAAAACAGCAGTAAAGGCCATGCAGGATAATGACAGAGAGGCGTGGATGAAGGTTTTTTCACCCAAGGCAATTGTCAGCGACGATGGTAAAGAAAGAGAATTTATCCAATGGTCAGACCGCGAAATCTTTGGCCGCCTGCGTGCTTATATTGTACTGGGAAAATCGCGCGGCTACTTTAAGCGAATTGATAAAGAAGAAAATAAAGGCACAAGTATTTACGGCTATTTCCACACCGATCGCTGGGGGGAATTCAATACCTATATGCACTTTAAAATCGAAAACAATCAGATTATCAGGCTGGATGTGGGGCAAATTAAATAGCGCCGAGGCTGATTAAATGGCGGAATGCACCCGCCATTTACTTTCTAACGGTGCTTACGCAATTCATCTTTTACCAATTCTTCCACGCGCGGCAACAGTTTCTGTTCAATTTCGATGGTCATATCGCTTATTAAACGACTTAGCGTGTCTTCATAAAAATTGCTCATTAAGCTAGCAAAATGCTGCCGAGTAAGCTGCTCAACTTCGGTGGCAATTTCGACACCTAACTGCGCCGCGACGGTGGCGCTTAGCTCGGCAATTGCTCGCTCGCTGAGTTGAGCTGGCTCAGCCTGAATCGCTACCGGCTGCATAATGGGTTCAGCGGCGAGTGAATCAAAGAGTTGATCGTCATCCCACTTAGTGGCTGCACCGATCACAGCGATTGGGGCGCTTGCCTCAACAATGGCAGACTCAAGAACTGGCGCTTTTTCTTCTTCCCACGAGGCTCCCCAAGGATTGGCTTGAGAAAGAGTGGCCAAATCAAGTAAAGGTAAATCGAGGAATTCTGCTACAGGCGGCAGACTTATCATTGCTACCGGCTCAAAGAGCGATGGCTCTGTTAGCTGGACAAATTCAAGTTCCTCAACCTCAAACACCTCTTCTGGCGGAAACATCAAGACATCGACGTTAGCCTGTTCATCCACCGCCTCGGTCAGCACGGGGATATCGTCAGCCTCATCGAGCAAGGTTGGGATATTCTCTGAGGCGCTAGAGCCGCCTCGATGTCGCGCCAAAAGCGCGTCCATTTTGTCAAACAAGGGGCTGGTTTCAGGCTCGCGACTCATGCCCTATCCATCATATCAAATGAAGTAGGTTTAAAGCCCTGAGCCACATAGGCTTTCCAGCGCTCACGCGCCAAGGTGCGTGCCTCTTCATCAATCGATACCACTTCAATCACCCGCTGATAACGCTCAAAGCCCGGCGGCAGGCCCGTGGTCCAATTAAACAGCAGCTGCCGAGCGGGCAAAAGCTCGGGGCGATCATCAAGCACTATCGGTGTATCCGCAACAATAGCGGCATCGGCATCGGCAGCGCAATGCGGCAAAAAGCCCGTCTGCGGCACTTCCCACAGCAAACCATCCAGCGCAGCAGTCGCTGCCTGACTATCAGTCAGGATATTGATACTTAAGCGCTTTGCTAAGGCTTTGCTCACCAACTGGCAAAGCGCATGCTCGCGATTAGGTACATTAAAGTAGAAGGAAATTTCAGTCATTGACCATTTCATAAGGATTACAGCTGTAAATCAAAACATCTTAGGGGGGTAAACCCCATATGCGCTAAGCAATTTGCTTTTACATCCGCAAACAACGAAAAAACATAATAACCACGCACTCTGCATAGGGCTTAAAAGTCCCCTTGAAACACGCCGGAGTGAGGAACAAGCGGGGCGGGGTTTCGGCAAGGGAGCGAGGCAGCGAGCCAATCCCGCCCGCCGCCGACTCGATTGTCCGCAGCGAAGGGGCCTTCGTGTTTCGTGGGGCGGCCTTCTTTTGGTTCTTTTCTTGGCCGTTCAAGAAAAGAACGCCCCCGCGGTGGCTACCGCTCCAAAATCAATGTGCCGAAGGCACTAAAAAGAACTTTTTGACTTTGGATTAGCTCATACGAGGTGAAACCCGCCCTACAAACCCAACTTATTTCTTTTTAGCTGCCGCACGCTGGCTTAAAAACTCAACCAACAAGGGGACCGGACGGCCTGTTGCGCCTTTTGCTGCGCCTGACTTATGCGCAACACCCGCGATATCCAAGTGAGCCCATGTGTATTCCTTAGTAAAGCGGCTAAGGAAAGCAGCAGCAGTGATCGAGCCCGCAGCACGGCCACCGATATTGGCCATATCGGCAAAGTTGGATTTCAGCTGTTCTTGGTAATCATCCCACAGCGGCATGCGCCATGTTTTGTCACCCGTTTCGCGCGATGCTTTGATCAAATCATCGGCCAATTGATCGTTGGTGGTGAATAAACCACTCGCCACATGGCCTAGGCCAATAATAATTGCGCCGGTCAGTGTCGCGATATCGATTACCAGCTCTGGCTCGTAGCGTGCAACGTAAGTTAGCGCATCGCACAAAATCAAGCGGCCTTCGGCATCGGTATTTAAGATTTCAATCGTTTGGCCACTCATCGAAGTCACGATGTCGCCCGGCTTCACGGCATTGCTGGAAGGCATGTTTTCGCAAGTTGGGATCACGCCCACCACATTGATAGCCAGACCTTGCTCAGCGATGGCGCGAATTACGCCCATCACCGTTGCAGCGCCGCACATATCAAACTTCATTTCGTCCATCTCTGCGCCGGGCTTAAGCGAGATACCACCCGAATCAAAGGTAATACCTTTACCCACCAGCACCACAGGCTTGTCTGATTTCTTACCGCCTTGGTATTCAAGGCAGATCAGCTTAGGCGGCTCGATACTGCCTTGGGCAACAGATAGGAATGAGCCCATGCCGAGCGCTTCCATTTCTGGCTTTTCCAACACAGTGCATTTCATTTTGTAGCTGGCAGCCAACAGATGAGCTGCATTAGCCAAATAGGTAGGGGTACAAATATTGCCTGGTAGATTACCCAAATCACGGGTTAAATTCATGCCGTGGCCAAGAGCTACACCGGCTTGCAAGCCTTGTTCGGCTTTTTCTACTTCAGATTTTTTGCTGACGGCAATATTTACAGCAGTCAGAACAGGAGCGGCTTCAGGCTCAGATTTAAACTGCACAAAACGGTAGCTTTCAAAAACCAGCGCTTGAGCGATAATAGCGACCGCGTCTTTCAGACCGATTGCTTTTGCAGCAGCCAAGGCTAAGAAAATATCTGCTGAAGTGGATTTACCCGCCACTAAAGCTTTAGCTGCAGCAAGCGCTGCCTTACGTAGCGCATCGGCATCCAGCTTTTGCTCGTCGCCTAGCTGTACTAATAAAACACGGCGGCCTGGCAAGGGAATATATAAAGTGGAGCCAACGCTATCGCCCAATTCATTGCAGGTTTCTGCCAACCAACCGTCTTTGTCCAACCCCGCTGCAAGTGGAGCAAGTTGTGTACCAAACACCGGCAGCACTAGACAATCCGCTGCTGTTTTTTCGGGGACAGATAGATTTATGCTAAATTCCATTATTGCTTCCTATTGCTAAGTTTAAAGGCCGCGAAAATTTCGCTCGATTATTTCCTAGTACCCCCGCAAAGTCAAAAACGCCCATGCTGTTTCGTAAAAGCCTAATTCAAGAAATGTCCTGGGTCGCCCTTGGGGCCTTCTTCGTGTTGCTCATGTTGATCATGACGACGCAAATTGTACGCCTGCTCGGCCAAGCTGCCATTGGTGCTCTCGCTAGTTCAGCGGTCTGGGCCATGATGGGCTTTGCTGCTGTGCGCTACCTGCCCATTCTTTTATCGCTCATGCTGTTCTTTTCGATATTGGCCGTATTAACTCGGCTCTGGAAAGATCATGAAATGGTGATCTGGTTTGTAAGCGGGCGCTCAATTGTGAGCTTTATCCGACCTGTCCTCGAATTTACCATACCTGTTGTCATTATTATTGCGCTGTTATCGCTGGTTCTTTCTCCCTGGGCCTTAGAAAAAGGCCAAGAGTACAAAGAAAAATCACTTTCACGTCAGGAAGTCACTCAGGTGGCGCCTGGTGTGTTTAGAGAATCTCCTGCGGCTGATCGGGTATATTTTGTTGAGAATTTCACCGGCGGCAATGGTAATAATGTCTTTGTACAATTACGCCGCGACGATAAATTAACCGTGATTTTGGCGGAAAAAGGCGGTCTTTATCTGGATAGCGATGGCTCGCGCTGGCTATGGCTCGCTAAGGGCAAGTCGTATGAAGGGCTACCTGGCACAGCATCCTATGAAACGCTAGAGTTTGAAAACGCACGGCTACGTATCGAATCGGGGGAAAACCCGCGTTCCAGCCCATCAACTCAAGCGACCAGCACCAGGGCGCTCTGGGATAGCAGCCTGCCCGAGCACAAAGCCGAGCTCGCTTGGCGAATGGCGATTCCGATTTCAGCTTTGATTTTAAGCTTGGCAGCGATTCCACTGGCGTTTTTTAACCCACGCGGTGGACGAGCCTCTAACTTACTAGTCGCCATCTTTTCCTATTTCTTTTATTACAACTGCATCAATATTGCACAGGCTTGGCTGAGCGAAGGCAAAATGCCCGCCATGCTAGGCATGTGGCCACTGCACGCCACAGCACTATTGATTACGCTGGGCCTGTTTGCTTGGCGCAGCAAGTTGCGAGGCCATTAAAATGAGTTTGTTAGCTCGCTATTTGATGCGTGAATTATCGTTATTTATCTTATTTGCCCTCATCGGCCTACTAGGCCTCTACACTTTTTTTGATTTAATCGCCGAACTCACCGACCTAGGCATCGGTGGCTACAGCCTAAGCGATGCGCTCATTTTTGTGGCCTTACGTGCGCCCGCTAATGCTTACGAGCTATTGCCGATTGCCGTCCTCATTGGTGGCATTTTTGGACTATCACATTTATCTGGCTCATCCGAGCTAACGGTCATCCGCGCTTCGGGCGTGTCGCTCAAGCGGCTTTTACTCTGGCTTTGCCTGATTGGTGCATTTTATGGCGTGATTACCCTGCTCTTGGGTGAATACATTGCCCCTGCAGGCAAGCGCATGGCCAATCAGCATCGCTTAGCCGCCACGCAATCCATGCTGGTAGGGGATTTTCGATCTGGCGTATGGATTAAAGACGGCAAGCAAATTGTAAATATCGGCGAGATGTTGCCCGACCTCACCGTAGTCAATGCACGGATTTACGAGTTTGGCAAAACACTGACTTTAGATCGGGTCATTGAAGGGCATAACGGCCGCTTTCAAAGCAAAGGGACTTGGACACTGCAAAAAGCCACCGTCACCCAGTTTTTACCTGAACATGCTGGCGTGGTACTCACAAAACCTGCCGTATTTAACTGGCAAACGTCAATCTCCCCAGCCATGCTGGCGGTGCTCTTGGTAGAGCCAGCACAAATGTCGGCCACCTCTTTACTCAGCTATATCGACCACTTAAAGCGCAATAAACAAAAGACTTCACGCTACGAGCTGGCGCTGTGGGGCAAATTATTTTACCCGCTGGCCTGTTTATCTATGGTGCTGATTGCGCTGCCCTTTGCCCAGACTCAAAAACGCAGCAGTAATGCAGGCGTTCGCGTGTTTATCGGCATTGCCTGTGGTTTGGTATTTCACTTTGCCAATCAGATAGTGGTTTATTTGGGCGATTTATATAACTGGCCACCACCGATTGTTGTTTCTATCCCTACTCTGCTGTTTCTATCTGCAGCGGGATTGATGCTGTGGCGACAAGAGCGGCGCTAAGAAATAGTCAATTTGTAAGGCCGCTTGTCCATAATCTAGGCAAGCAATCCTCTCGGCACATCAATAGGAGTTTTCCATGCACGTTTTACTGACTGGCGGAGCGGGTTATATTGGCTCGCATACCTATATCGAATTGCTTGCAGCTGGCTTTAAACCAGTTATTTTTGATAATTTTTATAATGCTAAGCCAGAAGTACTGAATCGCATCGCCGCCATCACCGGCCAAGTCGCCGAATGTGTGGAAGGCGATGTGCGCGATGCTGCGGCTTTAAAAGCACTGTTTCAGCGCTACGACTTTAGCGCAGTCATCCACTTTGCTGGCCTGAAAGCGGTGGGCGAATCGGTTGAAAAACCGCTGATGTATTACGATAACAATGTGGTTGGCACCCAGCGCCTGCTTGAAGCCATGCAGGACGCTGGCGTTAAAAACCTAGTGTTCTCATCCAGCGCCACCGTTTATGGCGACCCACACGCCGTACCGATTACCGAAGATTTCCCGCTATCCGCCACCAACCCCTATGGCCGCTCCAAGCTGATGGTTGAAGATATCGTCCGCGATATTTTTAAGGCGGATGCCAGCTGGAACTTTGCCCTGCTGCGTTATTTCAACCCAGTTGGCGCGCATATTTCTGGCCTGATCGGTGAAGACCCTCAGGGTATTCCAAACAATCTGATGCCTTTTGTAGCCCAAGTAGCCGTAGGCAAACGCGAAAAACTATCCGTGTTTGGTAACGACTATCCAACGCCTGATGGCACCGGCGTGCGCGATTATATCCACGTGGTCGATCTAGCCCGTGGCCATGTGAAAGCCCTGCAAAAGCTGGCAACGGCCCCGGGCTTAGTGACCGTCAATCTGGGTACAGGTGTAGGTTATTCAGTGCTGGATATGGTTAAAGCCTTTGAAAAAGCCTCTGGCAAAGCCGTTCCATACCAAATTGTGCCGCGCCGCGCTGGAGACATCGCCGCCTGCTACGCCAACCCCGCATCAGCGCTGGCCGTATTAGGCTGGCAAGCAGAAAAAACGCTAGACGATATGTGCCAAGACAGCTGGAAATGGCAAAGCCAAAACCCGAATGGGTTTAATTAATAATTAACATAAAACAAAGGCGCATTGAATGCGCCTTTGTTTTATGAAAAATACGCTGCCAAAGTATAAACAACCTATTTAAATAATTTATATCATTCATTTAACAAATTGAACTACGATTTGCCCCGTTTCAAATGCCTTCATCAATCAGGCAAATCAATCAATACAAAGCCCTTAAAAATCGATCCGCTAAGAAATAAACCCCATGAATATAAATGATCCCGCCGTATTACAACGCACCACCGCGCTGAGCTACCGCAATGCCCATAGTGGCCAAATTATCGGCATCATTGCCGCTTGCATTTTATTTATTGCACTGCGCGAAGATCATTCACTGCCTATTTTAAGCACTTGGTTAGTCATTAGCTGTAGCCTCGCCCTATTTCGCCTTTCTGTTTTTAAAAGATATGCGCAAAATCCAGCGGCTCATCATTTTAGTTATTGGCGAAAAATTCACTTAATTGGCGTGGCGAGCACAGGCATCGTTTGGAGCGCGGGTGGCATGTATTTCATGCTCACCAGTAGTATTTTGCTTAAGATGTTCACTGCCATTATATTCTCTGGCCTCGTTGTAGGTTCCTTGCCTATTTTAGGACCAATGATCCCTGCAATGCGTATTTATGCCGTTTTGATGATGTTGCCCATATTAATTAACGCGTGCATACACCCCACACAAATGGATTTAATTTTAGGAGGGATGAATCTATTTTTCTTTATGGCACTAATGAAAAGTGCCCGTGTTTATCACGATACCATTGTAGAAAGTTTAATTTTAGAATTAGATCAAACCCGCCTTGCCCAAGACTTAGCCAAAGCCAGAAATGATGCCGAATTGGCTAACCGAGCCAAAAGTGAATTTATTGCCAATGTAAGCCATGAAATCAGAACCCCAATGAATGGCATTCTAGGTATGGCGCATTTATTAGAACAAAGCCCTCTATCCCCCCAGCAGCAAGAAACCGTGGGTATCATTTCTAATTCAGCCGATTTGCTTTTAGAGCTGGTGAATGACGTGCTCGACCTATCTAAAATGGAAGCTAATTGCCTCACTATTAGTAAAAAACCCATCGACTTATCTGCGCTACTGAATGAAACACAACAAATGTTCAAGCTAGCAGCAAGCAATAAAGGTTTAAAACTAACGCTAAATTATCAAGGGGAGCCCAATATCATTATATTGGGTGATGGCTTACGACTAAGGCAGGTATTAGTGAATTTATTAGGCAATGCCATTAAATTCACCCATCATGGGCAAGTAGTCCTAAATATTAAAGCGCAGCTCATTCAAGGCCAATACCACTTAGATTTCATCGTGATTGATAGCGGGATTGGTATATCGGCAGATCGCTTACCACATATATTTGAAGCATTTGTGCAAGCCGATGGCTCATCCACTCGAGAATATACTGGAACTGGCCTAGGACTCACCATTGCCCGCCGCTTAGTTAAAGCAATGGGCGGGGAATTAATTGCCAATAGCGAAGCAAAAATTGGCTCCCAGTTTAAATTCTCGCTCATCTGCCCTAAGGGGTTAATGCCAGATATCCATCCAGCCACCCCAGAAATAAGCAGTGCGAATCCCAATATGAAACCACGTCAATTACGGGTGCTATTGGCCGAAGATAATCCAACCAATCGCCTTGTGGCCACACGCTTATTAGAAAATGATGGGCACACTGTATTTAGCGCAGAGAATGGCCAATTAGCCTTAGATTTTCTAGCTAAAGAACAAATCGATTTAGTTTTAATGGATATGCAAATGCCAGAAATGGATGGCCTAGAAGCCACCCGCATCATTCGTGCCAAAGAAAAAGCCAACCCAGCCATCAAACGCCTACCCATTATGGCATTAACGGCAAATGCTTTAGAAGAAGACCGGCAATTATGTATGAATGCAGGCATGGACGTATTTTTAACCAAACCATTACGGCCTGCTTTATTAAAACAAGCATTGGCGGAATTGATGGAAACCATTTAGGGAGGGCAAGTTAAGCTTTTGTCATGGAATGAATCGGCATTTTATAGGGTGTACAACGACGCAGTCGTTGCGCACCGATGCGGTGCGCAAGAAAAACGATTTGCACACCCTATGAAAATCAGCTTTTTTGCTATGTTTTTGTCTTACTTGATGCCTGTAGGGTATAAAAACTTGCCCACCCTACATGAGTTTATAAAATACTTTATTTAATAGCCGCTTGATCCGGGTATTGAACTTCAAATAAAGTATCGTCTGGATATTTATCTTCATGAAATGGAATTCTAAAACCTAGTTTTCCATCTTCCTCATGCAGCTCCACTTTTTCACGTTTACCCGAATAAATAGCGATTATTGCATTTGCCTTGGCTGGCAAAACACGCGTAAAGCCAACGACACTTGAATGGCAAGGATCAATAGCCAACAATGCGGCCCGCTGATAAAATGGCAAGCCATCTTTATTAATCGCAATCATTACTTCACATTGCAAGCGCATATCGCCCAGACGCCATGTATTCTCTGAAGAATTAGCGCTTAAAATACGCGCAGTCCATTGATAACCTTTTTTCTGGTTTAATACCATTTCTGCTTTTTTATCAGCCAATTCCTGATCTCGTGGCAAAATAAAAGTGCCATCCTCAGCAATGGGTACGGCAATTGAATTTCCTTCGTCTTCTATCCGTAATGCCAATTCAGAAAACGCTGTTTTCCCACCCTGACGTTTAATAATAAATTTTAACGGCGCAGTGGGCGCGTGATATTTGAATTTATCATAAGCATCCATCCCCTTAAGCATGCTTGCATAGGGTTTCCAATCTGCGTCTTTCAGCCCGCTGGTACTTACGGTATCAATTTTAATTATTTCTGGCGACGAGGCCGTTTCTGCAGCATAGAGTGATGAAGATAATAGTACGGATATAGCCATTATTTTTTTACAGAATAAACTCATTGATCTTTCCCATATAAAGGCCGAGCGAAGACATAGGCTGATATAAAAGCCACCATTTAAAAAGTGAGATCTGTTGCTAAAAAAGAATAGATATTGAAAATTAGATTAGGGATTAAATAATCGCCCTCTGTAATGCTTGCTAAGTTATTACACGTATAAATATTGGTCAATATTTATTTGTCATTGAATTGTAATTGGATGTACAGAAAACATAGAAATATCAAAAGCGAGCGATTTTCCAATCACATGCCGATGTGAAGCAAATTCACCAGCGCCCTCGGCACAAATTACTTTTCTCCGTGAAACGCCGTGTGTCCTGTGATTTCCTTGTTTTAAGAGTGGGTTTCACTGCAAAAACTCAGCTAAGCCCTTACTCGCTATAGCTCGCCAACTGTTGCAAGGTGTCAAACATTTGCTGCAATTCTTGCGGAATAGCCTCTGCGCCGGCGATTTCGGCGGCTTCGGCAATTTCTAGCGCCATGCCGGGTTTGGAGTGATAGCGCAGCGCCCGCTGGATGATTTCTTCGTCGGGGCGAGGCGGTGCGGCGTCCATCGCGGCTTGGTGCCAATGGTTAAGCGGGCCGCGGGGCTTGGCCGCGTTGCGGTAAGTATCGGCAAAGCCGTTATCCCATAAATAGTGCTCAATATCGCGGCTGGTGATGGTGGTGATATGTAGGGCATCGGGCCTGTCGTTAAGCAGGCTTCTGGCCTTGGCGATATAGCGCTGGCCCGCCTCATCGCCATCGGCAATCAAATGCCAGACGATCCCTAAGCGATCGGCAAATTTAATCAGCGGCGTTAAACCCGCTTGGGCAAATTCCACACAGCGTATGCCCTCCATAGGGAAATTCACGCCGTAAATCCGTGCCAGCTCAGGCATCAGCCAAAATTCGGTTTCGCCCTCCACCAGTAACCAAACGCGGGCAAACATGCTGCTGGCGCGATTGGCGCGAATATGAAACGCCACTTTACGTGCGTCGCTGGCGGACAAAGCCTGTTCCCCCACCTGATAAACGTGTACATGCTGATGGCGGCGCACTAAGCGGCGTAAGGCTTGATGCGGAAAACTCGCCAGCAGATCACCATGATTAGTGGTAATCAGTTTTTGCAGCGGCAATTGCTCGATCAGCCCCCACATCATCGCCAGCTGAATCGGGTGTAAATGGGTTTCTGGGTCTTCCATCAATAAAATCGGATGCGCGCCCTGCTGCAAGGGCAGATCACCACGGGCATTAATCAGCGCGCCCAATAGCATCAAAAGCGCCACCCGCCGCTGGCTGGATCCGGCCCGACCAGCGATATCGAGCAGGCTGTCGTCATCGCGTAAATTAAACGGCGTGCTGGCAATTTGCTTGGCAAGGCGCTGCAAGGGCACGGGGGCTTGCAGCAGCTCGGCATGCTCAGAAAGAAACTGCTCAACCGCATCCAGACCTTGAGTCAGCTCCTGCGGGTGCAGCTGATGTGGCAGAGTAAGGATGCGCTCGAATACGGCGCGCACCGCGGCGGAGGCAGGCTGAGGCGGATCTTCATTGCGGTTTTTTTGCGCGAGGCGCGGATGCTCTAACCAATCAGTGAGCTGCATATCGCGAAAACGCAGCACCGGATGATGGCGAATCAGCAATACCGCCAGCTCATCACTAGCCGCGTGTTGCCGCTCCGCGCCCTGTGAATCAATAAAACTGCGGTGACTGCGCACCTCACCATGGCCATAGCGCTCGGCCGAAAAACGCAATGCCAGCCACTGACGGCCCTCATCATCTTGCCAGCTTAAATCTTGCAAAGCGGGGTCGGGCAGCGGCTCGTCGCTTGTACCACAGAAAAACAGCGTGATATTTAAACGCCGCGCAATCGTCGCCCGCGTATTGGCCACGCGGTGAAAATCTTCATGGGTAAACAGCACATCCAGCGGCACCGCCTCGCTCAGGCAGCGAGTTAGCGCAGTAATCAGGCTAGTCTTACCCCAGTTGTTTTCGCCAAACAGCGCGGTGCGTTCCCGCTCTAGGCTTAAATCAATCTGGCTAATACCCCGGAAATTGGTGATTTGTAAGCGTAATAAATGCATTAGCTGCTTCCGCTCGATGCCTTGATAAAAGCCTACACCATTTACAGCTTAAGAATTAATAAGCCTGTAGAGGCCGCTGCCATTGCATGGCCACTCGCAGCAAAGTACGAAACATAAAACCATTAAATAGGCCGTAAACCAAGGCCACGGCAATCGCAAAGCTGCTTTGCTGTGCCAAGGATGGATTCATCGCCATCATGACTTCTGCACAATATTTGCTCAGAAAAATACCCAGCATCAAAAATAGCGGCCAATAGCTGCCTTTCATTGCCACAGTTTTATCTTCGGCATTAAATCTCGCCAGCTCTGGCTTACCCGATTTCCAGACCAAGGCCGCTGCAATCGCCATGCCCAGCAGCCAACAGGCCCAAACAACAGGCTGATTAAAGTGCTTGAGCATGCCGCTAACCGCCAGAGCCAGCATCGCCAGAGGCAAAATCAGCAGCTGATTTAATCCCATCACCCTATCCTGTGTTGCACGTCTGCCCATAATAAAAAGCAGCGCTAAAACTCCCCAAATCCACGCTGGTGTATGTGTCAGAATTTGCATCATGATCTTGATTTCCAGCTGAAGTTTTTATGACGATAGCATAAGTGAAAAACGCAAGATAAATCAAGATTTTCGATAAGGTGTTGTAAGAAGTGACAAAGTGTCTAGAGGAATGATGAAATTTTTTTTAAACACGCGAGTAAATACATGCCCGCCCCCAAAGATACAAACCAAGACATCCATCTTGCGCCAGTGACAAATCTGCCTTTTGCACTAAAGCTGTGCTCCCTTTAAAAAACCTTAGCTCTGAGCAAAACTAAAGCTGGGCTTATTCCACCTAAGTAAGCAAGGCAAAGCGCCGTGCCCACACCACATGTCTGCGGTACAATCTCTGCCCCCGCATCCAGAAACGCACCATGTCGCTAGACTCCCGCCTTAAATCCAATATCTTTGCCCTGTATTTGGTGCAGGGGCTGAATTATTTTGTCTCCTTCTTTACCTTTCCCTTCCTCACCTTAAAGCTGGGACTAGAAGGGTTTGGGATCATGAGTCTGGCTTTTGCCGCTATCCAACTCGGTGTTTTACTGACTGATTTTGGTTTTAACCTTTCAGGCGTGCGAGATTTAGCGCAGGTACGAGATGACCCTCATGCATCAGCCCGCATTTTCTGGCGAGTGACTTGGGCTAAAACACTACTGATGATTGCATCCAGCCTGATTTTACTGATCCTAACCCTTACGCTGGGTAGCTGGAAAGAACACGCCAATGTTTATCTGTGGAGCCAGCTTTACATCGTAAGCTCGGTACTTTTCCCCTATTGGTATTTCCAAGGACTAGAAAAACTGCGCGCCTGTGCAGCGCTATCTGTATTTACCCGAGTGCTGATGCTGGGCTTTTTACTACACTGGGTAAGCGGACCACAAGACGTAGCTCTGGCGGTGATTTTGCAAGCAGCACCACAAATCCTAGCGGGGTTAATCTGGTGGTTCAGCGGCTGGGGTGCGCCCAAGCCGATGTGGGTAAGGGTGGAGCTACACGAATTAAAAGACGCCTTACGCGCCAGCTGGCCCTTCTTTATCTCTGCCATTTCCACCAGTCTTTACACCTATTCCACCACCATCATTCTCGGCAAATTTGCAGTGCCTTTACAGGTGGGCTTATTTGCCGCTGCCAGCAAATTGGTTTATATCGGCCAAGGTTTACTAGGCCCGCTGCTTCAAGCCACTTACCCACGCATTGCTCAGCTAGCCAAGCACGATAAACCTGCCGCCTTGCAACTGATCCGCAAAACTTTATATATCCAAGGTGGCGCAGGACTCATCATGACGCTGGCGCTGATGCTGTTTTTGCCGCTATTTAACCAACTTAGCATCATGTTTTTGAAGCCCGACTCAAGCATCACAGCAACTTTTGCTCTGCTCATGCAATCACAAGACGTAATGATGTGGCTGTCGCCAGTGATTTTACTCGGCGCTTTATCCTTAGTTTATGGTCAGCAAACCCTATTGGTCTTTGGCTTTGAGCGCTATTTCAGCCGTGTGCTGGTGGCGGCTGGCTTACTGAATGTGGCTTTAATGTGCTGGTGGGTGCCTGGCTCTGCCCATGGCGGCTTACGTGCGGCACAAAGCGTGCTAACCGTAGAGGGCTTCATCGTGCTGGCGTTTTGGTGGCAAGCCCGAAAAATCCACGCGGAACATCGTGGCTTGGGGCAGAGGGATACAAACTAATTTCTGATCCTCCTTGGTGGAAGATATATACCCCAAGCTAAACCTTGAACCACAGAGTAAAAGGAGGACACAGAGTGCCACAGAGAAAACCTAACTCTCTATTGGATTTTCTCTGTGAAACTCTGTGTTCTCTGTGTTCTCTATGGTTCAAGATTTTGCTGACGATGGATCTTCCACAGCCAGAGCTTAGGCCACCGATGTACGCATCAAATGTATTGAGATCAAAATGAGTTTTTCCCCTAAAGTCAGCTTTGTTTTGCCCTGCTACAACTCAGCGGCGTATTTACAAGAGACGCTGGATTCAATCAGCGGCCAGAGTTTTACCGACTTTGAATGCATCGCCGTAGACGATGGCTCGAACGACGCCACGCTGGCGATTTTGCAGGCGCACGCGGCAAAAGATGCGCGCTTCTCCATTATCACGCGTGAAAATCGCGGGCTAATTGCTACGCTTAACGAAGCCATTAGCCATGCGCAGGGTGAGTGGATTGCCCGCATGGATGCCGATGATATTTGCGATCAGCAGCGAATTGAAAAACAACTCCAGCGCCTGAACGACACTCAAGCCGATGTATGCGGCAGCTGGATTCGTTTTTTTGGCGACAAAACCGGCGAGTGGATGACGCCCTCAGAGGATGGTGCTATCAAGTCCATGCTGCTATTTAACTCGGCCTTTGCCCACCCCAGCGTGATAGCGAGGGCGGCACTATTAAAAGCGCATCCCTATTCACCGCACGCCGTGCATGCCGAAGATTACGCACTGTGGTGCGAGCTGGCGCAAACAGGAGCGGCCTTTACCGCCGTGCCAGAAGTGCTGCTGAACTACCGTTGCCACGCTGGGCAAATTACCCAAAGTAAAAAGGACGAGCTGCGTGCCACCGCGCAAACCATCCGCAGCAAATACGCCCACTTCGCCCTGCCCGCCGCCATGCAAAAACATGCAGACCGCTTTGTAGAGCTAGCCGAACCCGCCCGCCAACTCAGCCGCGCCGAATTTAATTGGATGTGCGATTTTTATCTGCAACTGGCAGAAAACTGGCCAGCAAGCCGCAGCCCATTAGGTGAAGTTTGGGTCGATACGCTACAACGTACTTCTGGGGTAAATCTATTCTTGCTAGGCAAAGTACAGACCCTAAGCCAAACCCTGCCGCCGCCAGTCAGCGAAATGGGCAAACTAAAACGCCAGAAAATCCGATGCTTGATCGGCGATAGGGCTTGGCAGTTGATTAAAAAACTTAAATCCTAAGAGAAGAACCTAAGGTCTGTAGACACAGAGCACACCGAGAGAAAAAGCAGAACACTGAGAAAACGTAAAACAGAAACTACCGCTTTATTTTTAGCGATATGGCTCGAAATAATTCCCCGATCTAACAAACCGTCATCCCCGAGTGTTTTTATCGGGGATCCAGTCGTGCCGCTGGATTCCCGCCAAAGGCACACGGGAATGACGGCGTTTCAAAAATAGTAAGTTAATAAGAGCCAAATATTTAAGGTTTTCTCTATGTGCTCTGTGTTCTCATTCATCTCTGTGTCTACAGATCTTTTTAAAAGGCCGTCATGAAAATTGTATTTTTTGTCCGTGATCTGGGCCTTGGTGGCGTGGAGCGTTGTGTGGCCTTGGTTTCCGAAGGGCTGATTGCCCGTGGCTGTGAGGTCAGTATTGTAATGCTGGGTGGCAATCGCAATCTGTGGGCGGCGCGTACCGGCTCGGCCAAAGTCATCGATTTATCCGGCACCTGGCAGGGCAAAAAACCATGGACCTGGCTGGCAGGCTGGCTCGCGGCAAGGCAGCAGATTAAAGACGCCGATATATTGATTCCCGCCACTTTTTTAATGCCACTCTATATGGCGTACGCCGTTACGCGTGGCTTAAAAACGCGAGTGGTTGCGTGGGTGCACGGGCCGCTGTTTGAGCTGGACCAGTTCGCCACCATGAACCCGATTCATCGCAGGGCTTGCCAATATATCTACCGGCGCTTAAATGAATTGGTGTTTGTATCCGAGCACGCCAGGGATTCGCTGGCGCGCTGGCTAAACCAGCCGATCGGCGATGGCTGGCAGGTTTTGCCTAATTTTGTGGACGAAGAACAGCCCAAAACCTACCCAAAAAAACTAACCAGCCACACTTTACAACTGCTATTCGTCGGCCGTATCGCCGTAGAAAAACAACCCCATCTATGGCTAGAAACCTTAGAAAGTCTGAATAAAAAAGGTATTGCCGCCAAGCTCACCGTGGTGGGCGATGGCCCGCTAGAAGACTGGCTTAAAAACACCAGCAAAGCGAAGCAGCTGGATCAGCAAATCAGCTTCGCAGGCCACCAAAGCAATGTGGGTGATTACCTCAACGCTGCCGATGTGCTACTGCTGACCTCCAGCTTTGAAGGCTGCCCGCTGGTGGTTTTAGAAGCCATGCCGCTAGGATTAGTCGTGGCATCCACCAATGCAGGTGGCGTTTATGAGCTGTTTGGCAAAAGGCGCAGCGAGTTTGTGGTCGAAACCGCAAGCGGGGAAGCACTGGCAGAACTCATCGCCAAACAACGCCGCCCCGAGCTATCCATATGGCTGAAACAGCGGGCCAAACATTATTCTTCCGAGCAGATCCTGCAACAATGGATGACGCTTTGCCTTGCTTCATCACCGACAAAGCTAAAGTCTGTAGACACAAAGAAAACAGGAGTTCAAGACTCTATACAGTGAAGTAATATCCCACACAACAACCCAAATCTTAAAACACGGAGGACACAGAGAACACGGAGTTTCACAGAGAAAACCTTACTAATGATGTTTTTCTCCGTGCCCCTCCGTGTTCTCCTTTTCTCCGTGGTTTAAGGTTTTGGTTTTAGATGAGGTATAAGTTTCACTGCTCTGTACTAGATGATGAATCAGATACATCGGTATGCTCTGTGGTTCAAGATTTAATGTTTATAAAAATTTTCAAGAAAAGAGATTGTTATGCTTAGCTACCGCCACGCTTTTCACGCAGGCAACCATGCCGATGTGTTGAAGCACTATATTCAGACGCAGATTTTGTCTTACTTTAATCAAAAAGATAAATCCTACTGGTATATCGACACGCATTCTGGCGCAGGGGTTTACTCGCTCACGGAAGGCTACGCCACTAAAAATGCCGAGTTTGAAAGCGGCATCGCCCGCCTGTGGGAACGGGACGATTTACCTGAATCCATTGCCGAATATGTGGATGTGGTGAAGGCGCTTAATCCTGATGGCAAGCTCACGCTTTATCCTGGCTCGCCCTATGTGGCAGATCAGCTGCTGCGCCCAACAGATCGCTTGCGCCTATTTGAATTGCACAGCTCGGATAGCAAAATCCTAAAAGAGAATTTCGCCGAAGCAGGCCGCCGTGTAGCGGTGATCGCAGGCGACGGCTTTGCGGGGATTAAAGCCGTGCTGCCGCCACCACCACGCCGTGGTGTCACGCTGATCGATCCGCCTTATGAAGACAAAAATGATTACGACTATGTGATCGATATGTTGCACGAGGCGCTCAGCCGCTTTGCTACCGGTACTTATGCCGTATGGTATCCACAGCTACAACGCGCGGAATCGAAACAGCTACCAGAAGAGCTAAAAAAACTGGGCGTAAACAGCTGGCTGCATGTGGCCCTGAGCGTACAAAGCCCTTCCGCAGATGGCTTTGGTATGCACGGCAGCGGCATGTTTATTTTGAATCCACCTTGGACTTTGGCCGCTACCCTCAGAGAAACCATGCCTTACTTAGTAAAAATTCTCGGCCAAGGCAAGGGCGCGAAGTATATTTTGGAAGAGAAAGCAGCCTGATCATGTAGGTTGTGGTTAGCAGCTAACTAAGCCGTTTTGTGGCTTAGCTAGCTGCGTAACCCAACAAGCGCCATATAGGATAATGTAAGAGCAAGATGAGCTCAAAAATCAGCGATCTCGCTAATCTCGGCCCTCAATCTCAAGCCATGCTTGAAGCCGCTGGCATCAGCTCGGTGCAAGCCATCTACGACTTAGGCTCAGTCCAAGCCTATCTGCAAGTCAAAAAACTAAATCCCAAAGCCAGCTTAAACTTACTCTATGCCCTTGAGGGCGCAATTTCTGGCTTGCCTTGGCAGACGGTGGCTAGGGAGCATAAAACCAGCCTGCTGCTGGCTTTAGAACACCAAGCAGCCTGCCGAACTAAAGACTGATCTACTGTGGGAAAGCCGGATTTGGCCATATTGCACGCATTTTCTCGTTGAATAGCTCGCTATTCGCCTCAAAAATCCATGCAATCTGTCTCAAACCGGACTTCCCCTCGCGGACATCGCTTAAGTCCGGCAGGCTGCTAGAAAAAAACAACAAATAAGAACTGTTATCAATACAAACTTCATCCTTGCCATATATACTCAAAGCCATAACCTTCATTACATCGCATGCCATGGCCATTTGCATCGAAGATCTAGAGCCTCTCAGAGATTATCTCTACCGATTTGCGCTCTTCCAATTGCAACACAGCAGCA
The DNA here is from genome assembly GCA_025360045.1 of Janthinobacterium sp. Classification (GTDB taxonomy): domain Bacteria; phylum Pseudomonadota; class Gammaproteobacteria; order Burkholderiales; family Chitinibacteraceae; genus Iodobacter. Next base: position 18,786 of record JANYCY010000047.1, read on the forward strand.
GCGCTGAGGATGCCGTACAAGAAACCCTACTGGCTGCGCTAGAAAAACCCGACTCCTTTAATGGGCAATCGTCTTTAAAGACTTGGCTCACCGGCATTTTAAAATTCAAAATTATCGACACCCAGCGCCGTATTTACCGCGATCCGCTGTTGATTACCCCCATGGCTGGCGAAGAAGATAATAGTGATTTTGATGTGCTGTTTAATAAAACCGGCCACTGGGGATCCGATACGCCAAGGCGCTGGGAAAAGCCTGAAACCAGTTTAGAAGATAAACAATTTTGGGCGGTTTATGCCCAATGCAGCCTACTGATGCCCCGCCGCACCGCGATGGTGTTCGCCATGCGTGAAGAGCTGGGGCTAGAGATTGAACATATTTGTCAGCAATTAGAGATCACCGCGACTAATTGCTCAGCCATGCTCTATCGTGCCCGTATGAGTTTGCGCCTCTGCCTAGATAAAAACTGGTTTGGAAACCCGCCATGCTGAACTGCCGCCAAGCGTCCATTTTACTATCGGCCCAACAAGACGGGCCGCTGACACTTAGCCAGCGGAATCGCTTACATTTGCACTTATTTTTTTGTAAAAACTGTCGAAATTTCAACCGCCAGCTACAATTTATGCGGCAAGCTGCCCGTGCTCCGGCACATTGGGAATAGACCAGACAGATTTATTTTTAAACAATTTGTCATAAACAGATCATCTCTGCGACAAAGTATCCAGGTGTCCTACACCGTAAGCAACTCATCCGACTTAACCCAAGGAGCCATACCGATGAAAACGTCATTAATGCTATCTTCCGCCCTTGCCGCCGTGATTGGCTGCGCCTCAGTTGGCAGCGCCATTGCTGGGCCAAGCGCAGAAGAAATGAAAAGCATGGAAAAATGTTATGGCGTCTCCAAAGCAGGCCAGAACGACTGTGCTGCCAATGGCCATGCTTGCGCAGGCCAAGCCGCTAAAGATATGGATAAGGCCGAATGGAAAGCCGTTAAAAAAGGAACTTGTGAAAAAATGCACGGCTCCCTGATGGCCCCAAAGCCTTAAGCTGATTCAATAAAGGCCACATCATGACCACACTTCCCATTCAAGCAGGCCTTGGCCTTCGGTCTCCACACTTGGCCGAAGTCCTTGCTACACGCCCCAACGTGGCTTGGTGGGAAGTGCATAGTGAGAACTACTTTGGTGGTGGGGCAGCCCCCGCCACCCTAGAAAAAATCCGCCGCGATTACCCCATCAGCTTACATGGCGTAGGCCTTGGCCTTGGTAATGCCGAGCCACCCGATGCTCAGCATTTGTCCCAATTGGCAGACTTAGCCGAGCGCATCCAGCCCGCCGCAATATCTGAGCATCTGGCTTGGAATCGCTATGGCGATATTTGGTTTAATGATCTCTTGCCTGTGCCTCGCTATGCCGGAGCAATTGACACCCTTTGCACTCATATTGATCTGGTGCAAAGCCGCTTAAAGCGCATCATCTTGTTAGAAAATGTTTCCAGCTATATCGCCTTTAGCGACGAAACACTCAGCGAAGCCGAGCTACTCGCCGAGCTGGTCGCCCGTACAGGCTGCGGCCTGCTGCTGGACGTCAACAATATGCATGTGAATCAGCTCAATCATGGCATTGATGCGAGGCAAGAGATCGCCCGTCTACCTTTACATCGTGTTGCCGAAATCCATGTAGCCGGATTTGAATATTGCGATGGCCTAGTGATCGACACCCACGGTGCACCTGTTTGCAATGCGGTTTGGAAACTGCTCGAAGATGCCCTTAAGCTCACCGGCCCTAAACCCGTCTTATTAGAGCGAGATACCAACTTACCCACGCTCAATGGCCTGTTGGATGAATACAGCAAGCTTAAAACGCAAATCGCTCGGCAGCCTGTTGGAGCAATAGCATGAACTACGCTGCGGCATTAAAAGATTTTAGCCAAATATATAAAGATGCCGATTATCAACCGCAATCTATATTGCCCCGTAGCCAGCCCTTTTTAGACGTTTATCGCAATAATACTTTAGCCAATCGCAGCGCGAATCTCGCCAATACTTATCCCACCATATTGGAATTAGTTGGAGAAGAATTCTTTAGCGCCATGGCCCGCGTCTTTGTTGAAAATAGCCAATCTCATTCCGGAAATTTACATTACGATGGCGAAAGTTTTCCTGACTTTCTAAGCGCATTCCCCCACGTCAGCGATCTACCTTATTTAAGCGATATGGCAAAGCTGGATTGGGCGATTCATCTAGCGCATTACAGTGTAGATTGCAGTGGTATCGCGATAGAAACACTGGCCGCTTATACGCCTGAACAATTTGGCCAATTAAAATTAATTCTTCACCCTGCCCTAGCCATTGTTAAATCATCCGCATGGCCTATTTACCAAATATTAATGATGCACCACGGGAACAACCCTGCTGATTTAAATACAGGGGGTGAACAAGTCTGGGTATGGCGCGATCATTGGCAATTACTCTCTATCAGCGATGCGCTATTTTTAGAAAGCCTATTAAATAGCCAAAATATAGAAAGCGCCATGCGGGCCACAGCAGATGATGAATACGATGCAGGCCCTATTTTGATTCAATTATTTAGTCGTGGCTTGGTCCACGATTTAATTCACTCGTAGGGCGGGTGAAACCCGCGAGCGGTGCTAAAAAAT
>JANYCY010000028.1 GCA_025360045.1 Janthinobacterium sp.
TAGCGAGGCAGCGAGCGAGCAGCCTTTTTCGCCGAGCCGATTATCCGCAGTGAGGGGCCTTCGTGCTGGTCGGGGCGGCCTTCTTTGCTTACTTTCTTGGCCGTTCAAGAAAGTGAGTCCCACGCGGGGGACTCCCGCACCAAAATCAACGTGCCGAAGGCACTGAAAAGCCCTATAGGCAGGTTAGCCGCAGGCGTAACCCGCAGTGCAAGCTGCGCAGTAATCTAGGAAGTGGTTTGTAGCTAACAGCATGGTTCATGCGCGGGTTGATAAACCTAACCCGCCCCACAAGGCTTATACGATCCTCGCTCTAGAGCTCGAAGCGCATTCTCATGGACAGACACGTCAATCGTATTGATGCCGAACATGTTCGTCACAGCGTGCGCCGCTCTGAGCTGGATTTGCATAGTGAAAGCCCAAACTAGTTCTTGTCCATCCACCTCAGGCTCACTCTTGAATGCCGAAATATTGCCATCCTTGTCAATAACAAGATGGGAGGTCATATCTGAGACGGTTGCATGCGCTGACTGACTTAGCAACGCATAACAACTAAGATACCAGTCAGTCATTCCAGCCTCTTTTGCAAGTGCCCAAGTCTTAAATTCGCTAGCGTTGTTCAACTTCAGTTCTAGCAACTCCTCTTCCCCAATGGAACTATCACGTGAAGCCTGTAGCTCTTCACATTCCCACCGTAGCATTTTGTCAGCTAGCGACCGTTTGTTTGCATCTTGGCTTTGAGCAATCGAGAGGGCCAGCTCTGGCTTAGCCTCAATTGCCGCTAGAGAAAAAAGAGATTCTAGCGAAGAGCGCAGTACGGTTTTAGCTTGTGCTGGCAAACCATGCTCTAAAAGGATAACGGCTGCTTGGCACGATGCGATTGTGCGCATAAAGAATGCTGCGCCAAGCAAATCTCTCGGTTGCTCTGCTGAAATCGATAGCGTGTATTGAGCAGCCATACACTGCTCATTGAGTCGCATAAAGGCTATTCGATAGTTCGCGTAGCGGCTATGAACAGCGCTTCGGACTTCGGACAAATCCGATAAAAAACCTTGGTCAAGGAAGCTCATCTTGGTGCTCTTGTTGGCTGAAATTCACAGAGTCAGGCCTAACATTTCAGAAAAAATGTTGAAATCTTAGACCTAACCCCATTTCATTTAGGACTAGTGAAAAATTATGCCCCTTTTAAACTGATATAAACTTAAAATATACAGTAAGATAATCGCCGGACATTGTGTCAATAATAGACCCTGAAACCAAACCCTATAGGCAAGATATGCGACGATTATTACTTGCTTGCCTAATGCTGATAATGCTAAACACCCACGCAGGTGTAATAGAAAATACCTCGCGTGAAATCAGCCGAGGCATCACGGATGGCGCGGTGCAAAGCACCAGCAAAGCACTTGAGCAAATTCAAAAAAATAGCGAGCGAAGAGCCAAAGAATACGCCGCAGATAATAAGCGTAAGCAGCGCTTAGCCAGTATCAGCGGCTGCGCGACGAACGCTAAAAAAACCAACTGCAAATGCTTTGATAAGCAAGGTGGAATTGAAAATATTCTGGATGAAAAACAATGTATGGATGTGGTCAGCCGCGGCTTGGCCGCGATCAATGATTTTTAATAGTCAGGCAACCAGAGCCTCTTCCAAAACCCTCTCCCTCGCCTCCCAAATCGCCTCTCCCACTAAAATAATCGCCGGACTCCCCATCTGAGCAGCCTGTGCATCTACCGCCAAATTCCCCAGATTACTGATTAAGCGGCGTTCGGCGGGGGTGCTGGCCCATTGGACTACGGCGGCGGGGGTGTTGGGGCTTAGGGTTTTGAGTAGGCCGGCGGTGACTTGGGCGATGCGGCTCATTCCCATATAGATCACTAGCGTGGTGCCGGTTTGGGCGAGTGCTTGCCAGTTTGGCTCGCTATGGTCTTGTGCGTGGGCGGTGACAAAGGTGACGCCCTGGCAGTGTTCGCGGTGGGTGAGCGAAATGCCGAGCGATGCCGCAGCGGCAAGGCCGGAGCTGATGCCGTTGATAATTTCAACACTTACACCTGCGGCTTGCAGAAAGCTGATCTCTTCCCCAGCTCGGCCAAACAGCAGCACTTCTCCGCCTTTTACCCTGACTACGACCTTGCCTTGTAAGGCGTAGCGGCGCATCAGCCTTTGGATAAAATCTTGTGGTGTTGATTTACAGCCGCCTCGTTTCCCTACCCGAATCAGCTGTGCTTGCGGGGCAAGGCTGGCGATTTCTGGATTGGCCAAGTCATCGAGCAGCACCACATCGGCCAGCATCAGCGCTTTCATGGCTTTGATGGTTAGCAAGTCCAAATCCCCCGGCCCCGCCCCTAATAAAATCACTTTGCCTTGTTTCATGGTTGGTTTTCCAGTGGGTTTGATTCGTTTTAGTGCCTTCGGCACGGTGTTTAGGTGCGGGATTCCCCCGCGTGGGCATAAGTATTTACACTCAATAGGTGGCACTTCAGTACTTCAGCCTCCCCCTTTATCAAAGGGGGATTGAGGGGGATTTGCCTTGGAGTGGCTGTTACCTTTTTATAAAGATATGCAACTGCAAATCCCCCCTAGCCCCCCTTTTTCAAAGGGGGGAACATGCAGACTTGTGTAGACACCAATGCAGCGTGGGACTCACTTCCTTGAATACCCATTCAATTAAGCTGTTTTTCTCCGTGAAACTCCGTGTTCTCCGGGACCGAAGAGGTTCAAGATTTGGGTTTCCCCCTCCCTCTGCAGAATCATCAAGCCTTAATCGCCTGATTACACATCCTACTTAGCTCCGGCACGCAGGAGCCGCATACGCTGCCGCAGCCTAGTTTGGCTTTCAGGCCTGCCACATCGGCCCCCAGTGCGATGGTCGCTCGGATGGCGGATTCGCGTACGTTGATGCAGTTGCAGATCACTGGGTCGCGCGGGGTGTTGCCGAGTTTTTTAGGCGAGAACGCGTTAAGGCGTGGGCCTTGCCATGGGTTGCCTGCGATTAACTGCTCCAAGAGCGCTTCGCCGCCTTGGGTATCGCCCGCTAGTACAAAGCCGGTGAGTTGATCGTCTTGCCAGCCGACGCGTTTAAGCAGGCCGCGGCGGGCGTCGTGGTATTCGAGTACATCGTGATTGGGGTAAAGATCGAGTGCGGCGAAGAGCTTTTCTAACAGGCCTTCGGGCAGCATTTTGGCGGCGGCGCGTAGCACCAAGACTGGCTCGTCCCTGCCTTGCAGGCTAATGCTGGCGTAGCTACAGGATTTTAAAAGCGGCTGTACGGCGGCGTGCAGCGCTAATACATCGCCTTTGCGGGCAGCGAATAATGCCCATGGCAGTTCGACTTTTTCGATGCGCACGGCGGCGTGTTTTAGCTCGGGCTGAAACGATTTATCGTCGGTGGCGCTGCTAGCGATTTCATTGCTGCCGCTGCTATTTAAAAACTGCCCGCTCCAGTGCATGGCGGTAAAAACGCAGCCCGATACCAGATCGGCAGAGAGCGCCAGCGGCAAAATCAGGCTGCCGCGCTTGCTACTCACACGCAGCAAATCGCCCGCTTTTAGATTGCGCCGCTCGGCATCGACCGGGTTCATTTCTAAACTAGGCTCGGGGCTATGCGCAAAGAGCTGTGGCAGGCGGCCAGTGCGGCTCATGCCGTGCCATTGATCGCGCAAACGGCCAGTCAGCAAATGAAAAGGAAAGCGTGAATTGGTCGGCTCGGCCACTGGCAGATAATCCACAGCTATAAACTTGGCACGGCCCGATTCGGTAGCGAACACGCCGTTTTGATAACGCCGCGCCTGCCCAGAGCTTGCGCCCTGAGGGTAAGGCCATTGCTGCGGGGATGCTTCTAGCAGCGCATAGCTTAGGCCGCCAATATCCAGATCTCGGCCTGCCGTTAGCGCGCGGTGCTCGTTAAAAATGGCTTCGGGGCTATCAAAAAAGAATAGGCCGGGATGCGCTGGTTTTAAGCGCGCGCCCATTCTTTGCGCCACTTGCAGGGCAATCCAGCTATCTGATTTGGCCTCGCCCAGCGGCTGCACCGCCGCCCGAACGCGGGAGATGCGCCGCTCGGAATTAGTCACCGTGCCTTCTTTTTCGCCCCAGCTGCTGGCAGGCAGCAGCACATCGGCAAAGGCGGTGGTGTCAGTGTGGTCAAAGGCATCTTGCACCACTACAAACTCGGCCATTTCTAGTGCCTGGCGCACATTGGGTAAATCTGGCAGGGAATGCGCGGGATTGGTGCAGACAATCCACACCGCCTTAATTTTCCCCGCTTTAATCGCATCAAACATCGCCACGGCGGGCAGGCCCGGCTTGCCCGATACCGCGTCCACGCCCCAAAATTGCGCCACTTCGGCACGGTGCTGTGGGTTGGCAATATCACGGTGCGCGGCCAGCATGGTGGCCATGCCGCCCACTTCGCGCCCACCCATGGCATTGTGCTGGCCGGTCAGCGAAAACGGCCCGCTGCCGGGCTTGCCAATTTGCCCCGTTGCCAGATGCAGATTAATCAGCGCCAAGTTTTTATCTGTGCCATGGCTGGATTGATTCAGCCCCATACAATACAAAGACAATGCCGCTGGCGAGCGGCCAAACCATTCTGCGGCTTGCAGTAAATCGGCCTCCAGCACGCCGCATAGCTCGGCAACCATTTTGGGCGTGTACTGCCGCACCCGCGCTTTTAGCTCGGCAAAGCCGCTGGTATGCGCCTCAATAAAGGCGGTATCCGCCAAGCCTTCCCACAAAATATGGTGCAACATGCCGTGAAACAGCGCCACATCGGTGCCGGGCTGAATCTGCAAATGCAAATCGGCCATCGCGGCGGTATCGGTACGGCGGGGGTCGATCACGATCCATTTGATATCAGGATTAGCCGCCTTGGCCGCCTCTAAGCGGCGAAACAACACCGGATGGGCATAGGCCATATTGCTGCCAGCAAACAGCAGCGTTTGCGCTAATTCCAAGTCTTCATAACAAGTTGGCGGGCCGTCCGCACCCAAGGCCATTTTGTAAGCCGTGACCGCGCTCGACATACAGAGCCGCGAATTGGTATCAATATTGTTGGTGCCAATCAGCCCCTTAGCCAGCTTATTAAACACATAGTAATCTTCGGTAAGCAGCTGGCCAGAAACATAAAACGCCACCGAATCCGGCCCATGCTCTTCAATAATCCCCGCAAACCGATCCGCCACAGCATCCAGCGCAGTATCCCAATCGACCCGCTGCCGAGCTTCTGATCGATTGGTGCGCAGCTCTGGATACATGGCCCGCCCAGTGGCGCTTTGCACGCTTTTGGCCAGAGACAAACCCTTAGTACAAAGGCGGCCCCAATTGGCCGGATGAGCCGGATCACCGCTCACCCCAACAATCTGCTCGCCCTCACTCTCGATCAACACCCCGCAGCCCACACCGCAGTAGCAACAGGTAGAACGGGTTATGGTGGTCATGGTTTTTCTCACTTTCTGGCAAACATTTTTAGCAAATTACATAGAGAGCTAAACCTTGAACCACAGAGGAAAACGAGAGCACAGAGTCCACAGAGAAAACCCAAACAAGGCATTCGATTTCCTCTGTGAAACTCTGCGTCCTCTGTGTTCTCTGTGGTTCAAGATTTAGCACGGCCACTTCCCGAACAGAAGCGCCGCAAGGAAGCTGCATCGCCTACAAACTCAAAAACACTTCGCCTTCGACGACTTTTACCGGGAAGCGCCTGGCGCAACCTTCGTCGGGGGCGCGGGCTTCACCCGTGGCGAGGTCGATATTCCAGCTGTGCAAAGGGCAAGTCACCGATTCGCCGTGCACAATGCCCTGCGACAAAGGCCCGCCCTTGTGCGGGCAATGATCCAGCAGGGCAAATACCACATCAGCCGCAGAGCGAAACACCGCCACATTGCCCGCAGGGCGCTGCACCACACGGCTACCCAGCTTGGGGATATCTGTCACTTGGCAAATACTTACCCAAGGTTGATTGGCTTTCATATTCATTGCTTTGTCCTTAAAAAACGGAGGCTGGAACTATGCTGCTAAGTACAAAACCCAGACCTTGAAACACTTCGGTCCCAGAGAACACGGAGTTTCACGGAGAAAACCAAGTACTAAAAAATCAGTAAGTACCCAGAGAAATTTTTAAAGAATCACTCCTTAGAAGGTGCTTGTTATGTCATCAAAACCGTCATCCCCGAGTGTCTTTATCGGGGATCCAATAAAGCCGCTGGATTCCCGACAAAACACTCGAGAATGACGCCTTAGTTTCAAACAAGCGCTCTGCTTTCCTCCGTGAAACTCTGTGTCCTCTGTGTTCTCTGTGGTTCAAGATTTGGGTTTAGCTAAGCCAGCACTTTGATCGGAATAAACTCCTGCCGCGCTTTGCCGTTGATCCGCTCTGCCCATGGGTCGCGCAGCCCCTCTAGGGAATGCAGCAGGCGCTCAAAGAGGGCTTTTCTGTTGGCTTCGTCGTCGAGGATTTTTTGTTTGATGTAATCAAGGCCCACGCGGGCGATGTAGTGCACGGTGCGGTCTAGGTAGTAGGCTTCTTCGCGGTAAAGCTGTAAAAATGCACCGCTGTATTCTTTGACTTCGTCGGCGGTTTTTACCTTGGTGAAGAATTGCGCTACTTCGGTTTTGATGCCGCCGTTGCCGCCCACATACAGCTCCCAGCCGCTGTCTACCGCGATAATGCCCACGTCTTTAATACCGCTTTCGGCGCAGTTTCTTGGGCAGCCAGATACGGCCAGCTTCACCTTGTGTGGGCTCCACATATTGGCCAGCATGGTTTCTAGATCGATGCCCATTTGCGTGCTGTTTTGCGTGCCAAAACGGCAGAATTCGCTGCCCACGCAGGTTTTAACGGTGCGGATGGATTTGCCGTAGGCGTGGCCCGATTGCATGCCTAAATCGGCCCAGACATTCACCAAGTCTTCTTTTTTGATCCCAAGTAAATCGATGCGCTGGCCGCCGGTGACTTTCACCAGTGGTACGGCGTACTTATCGGCCACGTCGGCAATGCGGCGCAGCTCGGCCGCGTTGGTAACACCGCCTTTCATTTGTGGGATCACCGAGAAGGTGCCGTCTTTTTGGATATTGGCGTGTACCCGCTCGTTAACAAAACGGCTTTGCGGATCGTCCACGGCTTCTTTAGGCCAGGTCGATAACATGTAGTAATTTACTGCGGGGCGGCAGGTGGCGCAGCCGCTGGGGGTGCGCCATTCCATAAATTCGTACACTTCAGCGTGGCTCACTAGCTTGTGCTGCCGAATCGCTTGCCGCACTTGCGCATGGGTGTGATCGGTGCAGCCGCAAATGGCCTTGGTCTTAGGTGATTCCTGGAAGTTAGTGCCTAGGGTATTCATCAAAATCTGCTCAACAAGGCCGGTGCAAGAGCCACAGGAGCTGGCCGCCTTGGTGTGCTTTTTAACGTCATCTACCGTGAACAGGCCTTTTTCTTTGATGGCGTTGACGATGGTGCCTTTGCATACGCCATTACAGCCGCACACTTCGTCCTTATCCTGCATCGCGCCCGCGCGGCTTTGCCCTTGCACGCCCGAGTCCCCGACGCTGGATTCGCCAAACATCAGGGTATCGCGCAGATCGCTAATGCTGCGGCCCTCACGCAGCAGCTTGAAATACCATGCGCCGTCGGTGGTATCGCCATAGAGGCAGGCACCAACCAGCTTGTCGTCTTTAATCACCAGCTTTTTATAAATGCCACCGGCAGGATCAGACAGCACGATCTCATCGCACTCATCGCCGCCCATAAAATCCCCAGCCGAGAATAAATCGATGCCGGTCACTTTTAGCTTGGTCGAAAGCACCGAGCCCTTGTATTGCCCGTAGCCCATCAGCGCCAGATGATTCGCGGCCACCTTGGCCATTTCAAACAGGGGAGCAACCAGACCATAAGCCACGCCACGGTGGTTGACACATTCGCCCACGGCGTAAATACGCGGGTCATAACTTTGCAGGGCATCGCTCACCACAATCCCGTTCTTGCAAAACAGCCCCGCCGCTTCGGCCAGCTTGGTATTTGGGCGTATCCCTACGGCCATCACCACCAGATCCGTCGCCAGCTCGCTGCCATCTTTAAAGCGCACGCCCACTACATCGCCAACTTCGTTACCTAAAATGGCGGCGGTGGATTGGCCCATCAAAAACTTTAAACCTCTGGCGATTAAAGAATCCTGCAATAACTTGCCAGCGGTAATATCCAGCTGCTTATCCAGCAACCAATCGCCCAAATGCACAACAGAGACATCCATACCGCGCAGCATCAGGCCATTAGCGGCCTCCAGCCCCAGCAAACCACCGCCAATCACCACGGCGTGCTTTTTAACTTTGGCAGCGGCAATCATCGCCTCGGTGTCATAAATATCGCGGTAACTAATCACGCCATTTAAATCTTTGCCAGGAATCGGCAGGATAAAAGGCGTGGAGCCGGTAGCGAGCAGCAGCCTGTCGTAGCCCTCCTCCACGCCATCGTCGCTAATGACGACTCGCCGCACTCGATCAATTTTGGCAATGTTTTTGCCCAGATGCAGGGTGATATGGTTATCGCTATACCAGCTCAAAGGGTTCAGCACGATCTGATCAAAAGTCTGCTCACCCGCCAGCACTGGGCTGAGCAAAATACGGTTGTAATTAGGATGCGGCTCTGCGCCAAACACGGTGATGTCGTAGCGATCAGGCGCAAGCGCCAGCAGCTCCTCCACCGTACGAATACCGGCCATGCCGTTTCCGACAACGACAAGCTTGGGTTTAGTCATGGCTGGATTCCTTTGCTTAGTTTAAAAATTGCTTAGAAAGCTTCGTAGGGTGGGTTAGGCCAATTGAAATACTAAATAGTGAAAAGACTGTTTCTTGGCCGTAACCCACCGCAGCGTAGTGTCATGGTGGGTTACGGCCGAAAAGAATGAGCGTTCTAATCACCATAAATAGCGGCCTAACCCACCCTACGGTAGATCCTTGATCCCTAAATCCTTGCCTGTGCCAGATCACCGCCCAAGGCACTGCGCCAGCGCACTTTTACGCCGGAGAGGCCGTACCATGCGATCAGGGCTAAGAAAGAGAATAGCCACAGACCCAGGCTGTAGTTGCCGGTAGCTTGTTTCACCATGCCAAGGCCTGCTGCCAGAGCAAAGCCACCTACGCCACCGGCCATGCCGATCAGGCCAGTCATCACGCCTAGCTCTTTTCCAAAGCGTTGTGGCACCAATTGAAACAGCGCACCGTTGCCCGCCCCAAGGCAGAGCATTGCACCAATAAACAGGCAAACCGCCACGCTTGATCCGCCTAAGCCAAGGCCGGTAAGGCCGATTAAGACTGCCGAGCAAACATAAACAATCAACAGGGTGCGCGTGCCGCCAATTCGATCCGCAATCACACCGCCGAGTGGGCGCATTGCTGAGCCTGCTAATACACATGCTGCGGTGTACCAGCCGGCCATTTTGGGTGCGAAGCCAAATTGATCATGAAAGTAGCCGGGCAAGGCGCTGGCAAAGCCAGAGAAACCACCAAAGGTGATGGCGTAAAAGCCCATAAATAACCAAGCATCTTTATTATTTAATACCTTGGCGTAATCAGAGAAGCTTTTAGGATTAACCGATCCAGGCGCGTCTTTGGCAAACACGGTGTAGAGCACAAGGGCAAACAAGAGTGGAATCACCACTAAGCCAAACACGTTTTGCCAGCCAAACATCATCGCCAATACCGGCGCAAACAGCGCGGCAAACACGGTGCCAGAATTGCCCGCCCCAGCGATTCCCATCGCTGTGCCTTGGTGCTGTGGTGGATACCAGCGGGAAGCCAGCGGCAGAGCCACTGCAAATGCAGCGCCTGCAAAACCTAGAAACACACCTAATAGCAAAGCCTCTGCCATGCTATGCACACCGAGGCGCCACGCACTTAACAGGGCAGCAATCACAATCAGCTGGGCAAAAAAACCGGTGCGCTTGGCACCAATGCGATCCACAAACACGCCTAAAACCAAGCGCAGCAAAGCCCCCGCCAAAATCGGCGTCGCTACCATCAGGCCGCGCTCGCTGGTCGAGAGGCTAAGCGCCGTGGCAATCTGTATTTGCAGGGGGCCAAGCAGATACCAAACCATAAAACTCAGATCAAAATAGAGAAAAGCAGTAAGAAGAGTGGGAGTATGGCCTGAACGCCAAAAGCTACGATCCATGATGTCTACCTCTAGAAAGACTGCAAAAAAAAAGCGTCCCGCCACAATCGTGGAGGGACGCCGTTGTCCTCGAGGGAGATGGGCCGCCATTGACCTTCCCTACACCCAGCGCATCATTGCACTGAGTTTTGAAATCTTTTCGGGCACGCTTGCGGCCCTAGTTCATTACATAGCAAACGCTGTGCCAGCATCACCAACACAACGAAAAACAATAAAAATCAAATAGATAGCCACATAGCACAGCAAAAAAATGGAGACACCGCACCATAATGACGCAGCGCAACATAGGCTTGCACAGGATTTGCACAGAGGAATAATGAATGAGCATCTTTTGTAGGGCGGGTAAAACCCGCGAGCAATCTTAAATAAATACGCGGGTTTCACCCGCCCTACGATGATTCGATGCTTGCAACCATGCGGATAGCTGATGGCAGGCGGTGCGCAAGAAAAACAACTTGCACACCCTATAAAAACGAAAACCAATGATATGCATTACATCTTTTGTAGGGCGGGTGATACCCGCCAGCCATATTGAATAAATGCGCGGGTTTCACCCACCCTACGGCTATTCGATGCTTGCAACTGTACAGATGACTTATGACAGGCGGTGCGCAAGAAAAACTAACTTGCACACCCTATAAAAACGAAAGCCAATGATATGCATTACATCTTTTGTAGGGCGGGTGATACCCGCCAGCCTTTGAACTGAAATACTACGAAAACAGCGGGTTTCACCCGCCCTACAGTGATTCAATGCTTGCAACCGTGAGAACGGCTTATGGCAATCAGCTATCTTGATGCGCATCGTGGGCACAAGAACACCCCCACCTCACCCCAGCAAATCCGCCATCGCTAAGACTTGCCTTGCCACATCCCCTAGCTTCATGCCCTGTTTCATGGCTTGGCGGCGCAGGGTTTCGTAGGCTTCGCCTTCGCTCAAGCGGCGCTTGTCCATCAATAGGCCTTTGGCTTGATCAATCACTTTTCGATCGGCTAATTGCTGCTCAAGCAGGCTAATTCGCAGCTGCAAGGCTTGGCTTTGCTCAAATTGCACTTGCGCCATCATCACCGCCACAGGCAATTTTTCTGCTGTAAAGCCATCCAGCAAATGGCTAACCCCTGCTTGCAAGCAAGACTGAATCTGCAGCCGATTCAGCCCTTGTGCAACCATCAAAACCGGCACGGCACGCTTAATAGCATGCAGTTGATCAAGCAGCGTTTTGGAAGGGATGGCGGTATTGATCAAGATAAAATCTGGCTGATCTTGTTGAAATGTATGCAATAAAGCGCAGGCCGTTTTCAACACAGGTAACAGCGTATAAGCACTGCCCAGCATAGGCGGAGAGATCTCATACAGGGCTTCAGCGTGATCGTTGACTAAGAGTATGCGCAGCATGACAGTGCCAACAAGACGGGTATATAAAGACAACAGCAAGAAACGTGCCCTAGAAATAAGCTGAGCAATTAGGCCGCATAAGCAACGAGCGGCTCGCTATCACGCGCTAAAATGATGCACTGCAAAATAAAAACGATCGTTTTAGGTGCAAAACACTCGCTAGCCGCCTGTCGAACTTATGCGATGTCCGCGAGGGAAAGACCGGTTTGAGATAGCAAAACTGATTTTTGAGGCGGGCTAGTGCTGATTAAACCCAAGCCTAGCTATTCAACGAGAAAATGCGTGAAATATGGCCAAATCCGGCTTTTCTGCAGTAGATCAGTATTAAGTTCGACAGGCTGCTAGGTCCAATGGCATCGACACAAAATCACAGTAACCGATGCCATCGGCCTCTCTCAGCGACTCTGCCTGACCAAGCTTTCTACATCCAGCGTTGCGGCGCTGGTTCTTTCTGCCAGTTTTCTGACTTCATCGGCCACCACCGCAAAGCCCCGGCCTGCTTCTCCGGCGCGGGCGGCTTCGATGGCGGCGTTTAGCGCCAGCAGATTGGTCTGATCTGCAATCGATTTAATCGTGCCGACGATGGTGGCGATTTCGGCCAAGCTTTTTTCCAAACTCTGCCTTTGTGAGCTTTCGCCGCTAAGTGCTTCGGATTGTTTCTCGGCATCAATCGCAGCCAAAGCCCCTACCACGCGCAGTGGTGCGCCATTGCTGTCACGGCGAGTCTTTCCTCTTGCGCGAAACCAGTGGTATTCATTGTTTTTACACTTCAGGCGGTATTCGATGTCGTAGGGTGTTTTGCCGGTCTTATCGTTTAAATGCGCGGCAAAAGCATCAAGCACGCCTTGCTTTTCATCAGGGTGTAAACGGCTGGCCCAGCTTTCAAGTACATCCGGAAACTCGTTAACCGAATGAAAACCCAATAAGGCTCTGAATTGCTCTGACCACCAGAAAGCATTTTGCGAGTTAACTGGGTTGTCCACATCGACTTCCATATCCCACAGGCCTTCGGACAGCATGGCACTGCTTAACTCAAATCGTGTAAGCGTTTTATCGAGTTCGGTCTCATGCTTCTTACGCAGGGAGATACCCTCTAAAGAGCCAGCCACTCTGAGCGGCACGCCCTCGCTATTACGCTGAGTTGCCCCTCTGGCTCTAAACCAGCGATATTGCTTATCTTTGCATTGCAGGCGGTATTCAATATCGTAAGGAGTGCGTCCGCTTCTATCGTTTAAATGTTCAGCAAAGGCAGTCAGCGTAGTGTCTTTATCGTCAGGGTGTAATAAGTTAGCCCAGCTTCCCAAAACATTAGGAAAATCGCGCTCATCGGCAAAACCCAGTAAATGCCTGAAGGTAGGTGACCACCAGAATACATTGGCGGGATTAACTGGGTCCCCTGCCACCACACTCATATCCCAAAGGCCTTCACTTGAGGCCCGATTCACCAGATCGAAACGGGTTTCTAAAGCGATGTATTGCGCTTTTTCCCTGTTTAATTCCGTCTGCAAAGCGCTTACTTCATCATGTAAAGCGCGTTTTTCATGCAGGGCTGCCGAAAGCTCTTCGCTGGTTTTGTGCCAGATACGATGTAATTTATCGCCAATCGCACGCAGCTTCTCGTCGCCTTCCATTGTCCAGCGTGGCATATCTCCACGCAAAGCCGCTTCGGCCGCGCTGTCTAATTGGCTAATTAGCCGACTTTGCTTAAAGAACATAGTGCACCTCAATCGATACCCCGACCCAGACGGGATTTATATCAATCTAGTGCATTGCAGCAGAGGTTTTAGGTAAAAATACGATTTTTTTACCATATTAGTAATCAATTAAACATTGATCGCTATTTTTAAACAATAAATTTGTAAGTAAAGTGCAGATATTCGGCTTACAAAGAAAACCGTGTGATCAGGTTTCCTCCGTGAAACTCCATCCCCTCCGTGGTTCAAGATTCGGGTTTTACACTGGGTTGAAATGATCACGACTCGCTATTTTCCGATCACGGCTTGCGGCGTTTTCACCTGTGCATGCACTTTTGCCACCACGGCTCTGGCATCTACCTCTGATACCAAGCCCGCCAATACCACCCGATAGCGTTTAGACTGGTTGCGAATTTTTACTGGATAGCCTGCCAGCTGCAAGCTGTCATAAAGCGCCAAAGCTTGATCAACCTTGCTGTAATCCGCCCAAGTAATATGCCACGCTCCTTGCTCATTGATCGCCCCTGCTTGGCCTTCGATCTCGGTTTCTGCCGACCATTTTTTGAGCTTTTCTGGCTCCACCTTGCCAACAGGTAGTGGCTCTTTATCGTGCGGGGCAATATAAAAGCTTAAAGGCTCGTTCAATTCCACCTGAGGTTTGCCCTCTGCCGCCACCGAAATTTTTCCCTCAAGTAAGCAAACCACATCTTTATCACTATCTGCCTTACCCCATAAATCCGTGCCACGTATCCCTGCCGTCACGGTTGCAACACTGACATTCACTTCGCGCTGCGCCGATTTATTCAGCACATTAGTCGTAAAGCGAAAAGCCCCCGTCAGCATTTTTAGCGCAGCCTTAAATACACTGCCGTCTTTACCATTGGCCTCATTAAGTTGATCGACGACTAAACTGGCATTTTCACCTAGCTTAACTCGGCTCCCCTCAGGCAGCTGTAAGTAAACCCTCGCCCCCGCTCCGGTGGTGATTTGATCTCTTGGCAAAAGCTGCATTTGCGGGGCAAGTGGTTTTTTTACACCACCGCGCTCCAGCCAAGCAGGCAATTGCACCGATTCCACGCTAGCAGGGCCTGCATGCGCCAGCGATGTGAGTAATAAACCCATTAAAAGCACTAAACGCATATCAGCTTCCTTCTGAAACCAAACATTCGGGATATAATCATCGGCTTTGTGAAAGTACAACTGGATTCTTAGGCATGATCGAGCTCTATACACCGTCTACCATCGAAGCTGCAGCCCAGCAGCATTGGGAAAAAAATCAGGTTTTTGCGGCCATCGAAAAGGCCGGTCAGCCTAAATACTATTGTCTATCGATGTTCCCTTACCCAAGTGGCAAGCTCCACATGGGTCATGTGCGTAACTACACCATAGGCGATGTGCTCTCACGCTTCCATGCTTTGAATGGTTTTAATGTGATGCAGCCTATGGGCTGGGATGCATTTGGCCTGCCTGCTGAAAACGCCGCCATGAAAAATAAGGTGGCTCCAGCGATTTGGACTTACTCCAATATTGAATATATGAAGACCCAGCTCAAGTCTTTGGGCTTGGCTGTGGATTGGAATCGTGAAATTGCCACTTGTAAGCCAGATTACTATCGCTGGGAACAATGGCTATTTACCCGCCTATTTGAAAAAGGCGTGATTTACAAAAAGAATGGCTCGGTAAACTGGGATCCGGTTGATCAAACTGTCTTGGCAAACGAGCAAGTGGTGGATGGGCGCGGCTGGCGCTCTGGCGCGGTGGTAGAAAAGCGCGAAATCCCGATGTATTACTTCAAGATCACCGATTACGCCGAGCAATTGCTGCAAGACTTGGATCAGCTAGATGGCTGGCCTGAGCAAGTTAAAACCATGCAACGCAATTGGATTGGTAAGTCGCGCGGCATGGATGTGACCTTTCCTGCCGCTAACCATATCGATGGCAACGATTCGCTCACCGTTTACACCACTCGCCCCGATACCCTGATGGGTGCAACGTATGTGGCCGTTGCCGCCGAGCATCCGCTGGCAACTTCAGCAGCCGTGGGCAATGCTGACTTGCAAGCCTTTATTGCTGAGTGCAAAAGTGGCTCCGTGGCTGAAGCCGATATGGCAACCATGGAAAAGAAAGGCATGGATTCCGGTCATAAAGTACGCCATCCACTGACAGGCGATTTACTGCCGGTGTGGGTCGCCAACTATGTACTAATGAATTACGGCACAGGCGCGGTCATGGCCGTGCCTGCGCACGACGAACGCGATTTTGCCTTTGCGCATAAATACATGCTGCCGATTAAAGCGGTTGTTGAAACATCGGCAGGCAGAGACGTCGCCGAGCCTTGGCAAGACGCTTACGGCGAGCACGGCGTGTTGTTTAATTCTGGCGAATTTGACGGCCTGAATTTCGAGCAAGCATATGACGCCATGGCGGCTAAATTGTCCGCTCAGAATGCGGGCGCGCCAAAAACTCAGTACCGCTTACGCGACTGGGGTATTAGCCGTCAACGCTACTGGGGCTGCCCTATCCCTATTATTCATTGCGATGCTTGCGGTGATGTGCCCGTACCAGAGCAAGATTTGCCCGTTGTACTGCCGGAAGATGTGATTCCAGATGGCGCTGGCTCGCCTTTGGCACGCATGCCTAGCTTCTATGAGACAACATGTCCGAAGTGCGGTGCCGCTGCCAAGCGCGAAACCGACACCATGGATACCTTTGTCGAATCCTCATGGTATTACGCCCGCTACGCCTCACCAAAATGCGAAACCGGCTTAGTAGACAAAGCCGCATCCGATCATTGGTTGCCGGTTGACCAATATATCGGCGGGATTGAACACGCCATTCTGCATCTTTTATATGCGCGTTTCTTCCACAAACTAATGCGTGATGAAGGCTTGGTTTCTGGCGACGAGCCATTTAAAAAGCTGCTCACGCAGGGCATGGTGGTGTGTGAAACGTTCTACCGCGATATGGATAACGGCGGTAAAGACTGGATTAACTTTGCCGATGTAGAAATCGAGCGCGATGCCAAGGGCAAAATGATTTCGGCCACCAGCAAGGCCGATGGCTTGCCAGTGATGGTCGCCGGTGTCGAAAAAATGTCCAAATCCAAAAACAACGGCGTTGATCCGCAAGAGCTGATTGATCTATACGGCGCAGATACCGCCCGACTGTTTATGATGTTTGCCTCGCCACCTGAGCAATCTTTGGAATGGTCGGACGCCGGTGCAGAAGGTGCGCATCGCTTCCTGAAACGCTTTTGGAAGCTGTCGTTTGATCATGTCAGCAGCGGCGTGGTGGCGAAATATGTCGCAGGTGAAATCAGCAAGGAACAAAAAGCGCTGCGCTTTGCCCTACACACTGCCATTGCTAAAGTTAGCGATGACTACAGCCGTCGTCAGCAATTTAATACCGTGATTGCAGCTGTCATGGAGTTGTTAAATACTTACTCCAGCATGCTCAATAAAGGCCAGTTGTCCGATGATGCAGGCAAGGCAATCGCTCAGGAAGTGCTAGAAGCCGCCGCGCTGATGCTGTCACCGATTGTGCCGCATATTTGCGAATCGATCTGGGCAGCACTGGTGCCGGATTCCAACTTGCTGAATCAAAGCTGGCCAGTCGTTGACACGACAGCGCTGGTGCAAGACGAAATTGAAATGATGGTTCAGGTCAACGGTAAACTTCGTGGCAGCATTCGCGTTGCCAAGGACATGCCAAAAGAGCAAATTGAGGCGCTGGCACTAGGCCACGAACATGTGCTGAAATTTATCACTGGCACACCGAAGAAAATCATCGTTGTACCAGGCCGCTTAGTTAGTATTGTGGTTTAAGCACGTCGTATGGTTGAGAGATACTTCTTAAGGTATCAATTGACCTAATTATAAGGGTACTTCAGCTTAAAGCTGAGAGAGTAAAATCTCGAACCACAGAGAGCACAGAGTTTCACAGAGGTAACGATAGATTCGATGATTTTCTCTGTGGCCTCTGTGTACTCGTTTTACTCTGTGGTTCAAGGTTTAGCTCTCTATCAAGGCTGGCTGAAGAATTTCCGCTCTACATTCATTTATGGAAACCGCAGCTAACCATGGGCAAACCTATGCTTAAAGCCTTTATCTCTCTGCTTCTGTTTGCCCTAATCACAGGCTGCGGCTTTCATTTGCGTGGCACAGGGCCAGGCACCTTCCCTTACACCACGGCCTATGTGCTAGGGGACACCGGTGTGGCGCATCAACTTAAGCAGAGCTTATCCACCCTACCCGGTGTAACACTCAGCACGAATAAAGCAGCCGTCAGTATCAATATCATCAGCGAAAGCTCTGAGCAAAAAGTGCTTACAGTCAATAACGCGGGTCGAGTCAGTGAATATCGTTTGTTTTACAGAGTGAATTACAGCGTTCAAGCTGGAGAAAATCAGCTGATTGAAAATGGCAAATTACAGCTCAATCGTGATTACAGCTACGACGAAAACAATAGTCTGGGTAAAGATGCTGAAGCATCGCTTTTGGTAGCTGATATGCAGCAAGATGCGGCCCAGCAAATTTTGCGCCGTATCAGCGCCTTGGCTAAGTTGAAAGATGCGCCGTAGCCGCAGAATCAACATCAGCGTAAGGATTAAGCATGCGCCCTGATGATCTCCCCCGGCGCCTCGCTAAAGGCCTCGCCGAGCTTTACACTCTGCATGGCGACGAAACCCTCTTGGTGCTCGAAGCCGCGCAGCAAATCAGAGAGGCCGCAAGGGCTGCAGGCTATTCAGAGCGTGAAGTGCTCACCGTAGAACCCGGTTTTTCTTGGTCTAGCCTAGAAATGCAGGGCAATTCCTTTTCGCTGTTTTCAGATAAAAAACTCATCGAGCTACGTATCACCACCGGCAAGCCCGGCATCGATGGCGGCAAGGCAATTGAAGCCTATTGCCAACGCCTCCCCCCCGATACGATTACCTTGGTCACCTGCCCACGGCTGGATAAAACCGGCCAAAACAGCAAGTGGTTTCAAGCGCTATCGGCCAAGGGTGAAGTGCTCGAAGCCAAAAATATCGAACACCGCCAGTTGCCAGAATGGATAGCCGCAAGACTTGCCCAGCAGCAGCAAAAACTCGCCCCCGAAGCACTGCAATTTTTAGCCGATAGGGTAGAGGGCAATTTACTGGCCGCTTTCCAAGAAATCCAAAAACTAGCCCTGCTGCATCCTGCGGGTGAAATTAGTGTCGCCGATCTACAAGCCAGCGTCGCCAATGTAGCTCGCTATGATGTATTTCAGCTTGGCGCAGCCTTACTCACAGGGGACGCCACCCGCTTTGCCCGCATGCTGGCAGGCCTGCGCGCCGAAGGTGAAGCCCCGCATTTAGTGCTATGGTCGCTGGCGGAAGAAATCCGCACCCTTTATCGCTTGGGCCTTGGCAAACAACGTGGCACACCAACAGCACAATTATTTAAAGAATTACGCATCTGGGGCGAAAAACAAAAGCTGGTCGAACCTGCACTTGCCAGAGTAAAAGCCGCCCAACTAAAAACCGCCCTCGCCCACGCCGCCCTGATCGATCAAATGAATAAGGGCATAGGCAAAGGCGAAGTGTGGGACGAGTTGATGATGATGTGCTTGCCGCTGTTAAGGAAAAAACAATAGGGCGGTGAATTTCACGCCAATCCTATTAACTAACTGATGTTACGCAACGGAAACCCAAATCTTGAACCACAGAGGGCGCCAGAGAACACGGAGCTTCACAGAGAAAAACAGGGCTTGAGTTAAGTTTTTTTCTTGGGTTTTAAGTATTTAAAAACTCAGCAATTAGGACTCGTATCGCAGCTCACTGCAGGGGGCTTAAATCACCCCTTGAAACACGCCGTAGCGAGGAACAAGCGGGGCGGGGTTTCGGCAAGGGAAGGAGGATCCAGCCAATCCCGCCCGCCGCCGACTCGATTGTCCGCAGCGAAGGGGTCTTCGTGTTTCGTGGGGCGGCCTTCTTTGCTTCCTTTCTTGGCCGTTCAAGAAAGGGAGTCCCCGCGGGGATGCCGCACCTAAATCAACGTGCCGAAGGCACTAAAAAGAGTTTTTAGACTTTAGTTAGCGCTTATGAGGTGAAATCCTCTGGCGTGAAATGCTACAAACCGCGGGTTTCACCCGCCCTACACCAAACGCCACCACCGCTGACCCATCCAAATATTATAAAAACAGGGCCCCCCAATGAAAGAACAAATCCTCGTCAACATCACTCCACAAGAAACCCGCGTGGCCACCGTTGAAGATGGTGTGGTTCAAGATATTCATATCGAGCGATCGGCCCACCGTGGCTTGGTTGGCAATATTTATTTGGGCGTGGTGAAACGCGTCTTACCCGGCATGCAAAGCGCCTTTATTGAAATTGGCCTAGAGCGTGCCGCTTTTTTGCATATTGCCGATGTTATTGAGCAACGCCAGCACCCCAATGAAGTGCAAAGAATCGAGCGCATTGTGCACGAAGGCCAACCGGTGCTGGTGCAAGTCGCCAAAGACCCGATCGGTAGCAAGGGCGCGCGGCTTTCTACCCAGATCAGCATTGCAGGGCGCTTTTTAGTATTTTTGCCGCAAGAAAAACATATCGGCATTAGCCAGCGCATCGACAAAGATGGCGAACGCAATCAGCTACGTAAGCGTCTTGAATTATTACTGGCCGACTCCCCTCATCAGGGTTACATCATCCGCACCTCGGCCGAGCACGCCACGGATGAAGAGCTGACCGCAGATATCAACTATCTGGATAAAATCTGGGCCGATATCCAGCAAAAAGCCGTCACCCTGCCTGCCCGATCACTGTTATTCCAAGATTTATCGCTGCAATTACGCGTTTTGCGCGATATGGTGAACACCGAAACTGAAGAAGTATTGGTCGATTCTCGCGAAAACTTCGCCAAAATGAGTGAATTTGCAGCGGCCTTTGTCTCGGATGTATTGCCCAGAGTGAAGCACTACGTTGGCGAGCGGCCGCTATTTGAATTTTTTGCCGTCGAGGCAGAAATCGAGCACGCCATGGTGCGCCGAGTTGATCTAAAATTTGGCGGCTATTTGATCATCGATCAAACCGAAGCCATGACCACGGTGGATGTGAACACCGGCGGCTTTGTCGGTACCCGCTCCTTTGACGACACTATATTTAAAACCAATCTTGAAGCCACCCAAGTCATTGCCCGCCAGCTGCGCCTACGTAATTTAGGCGGCATTATCATTGTCGATTTTATTGATATGGATAATGAAGAGCACAAAACGGCGGTGATGGACGAGCTTAAAAAAGCCATGGGCCGAGACAGAACCAAGGTCACCATCAGCCCCTTTACCAGCCTTGGCCTCGTTGAAATCACCCGTAAACGCACCCGTGAATCGCTAGCGCATGTGCTGTGCCAAACCTGCCCCACCTGCCAAGGGCGTGGCGAAATCAAAACGGCACAAACCATTTGCTACGAAATCCTGCGTGAAATCCTGCGCGAAGCCCGCCAATTCAACGCCAAAGAATACCGAATCCTCGCCTCGCAAAGCGTGATCGATATGTTCCTCGACGAAGAATCAGCCAACCTCGCCCAACTGGTCGATTTCATCCAAAAACCCATCTATTTGCAGGTAGAAAGCGCCTACAGCCAAGAAATATTTGATGTGGTACTGGTGTAAGAACCGACTTAAAAATTCTAGCTAAAATACAAAGACCATTCATCCTGTGCTTATCGAAGGATGAATGGCCTGAAATGTGCGCCAATAGTGAATACTAGGCTTCGAGTTAACTCTTCAATTGCCGGCTAAAATCCCCAAGAACATACATCGGGTTATTTATTGTTAAAATATGACTTTTGGCATACGACGGGCAAGTGAAATTAGTCCGATTCAGTATTCAGTTAAAAGATCGAACTTTAGAGCTTTAAACTATGCTGACACAAAATACGGGGCTCCTCACTCAGCCCTCTTAGTATTCATTTCTGATTTTATCGATCCCCCTCACACATTACCACTTCCTCCCATTTACAAACAGCGCTCTTTCAACAAAGATACGCCCCACACATTCAATGGAAAAACGCCATGTTTCAGCCCGAAATCTATCGTCAACGCCGCGCTACACTTGCTGCCAGCTTGCCGGATAGCCTGATTTTGCTGCTAGGCAACGTCGATTCGCCTATGAATTACTCAGACAATATTTTCCCGTTTATTCAGGATAGTAATTTTCGCTATTACTTTGGCCTGAACGAACCGGGCCTAGCTGGCTTGATTGATACCGCCAATGATGTAATCACGCTATTTGGTAACGAGCCAGAAGTTGCCGATATCGTTTGGACCGGCCCACAGCCCAGCTTAAGCGAGCGCGCTGCTACGGCAGGCGTAAACCAGAGCCAAGCTTACGCAAAGCTAGTGGAGACACTGGCGGCGGCCCAAGCGGCGGGCATTACGGTGCAATATTTAGCGCCTTATCGTGGCGAAACGATTTTAGAATTAGCCAAGCTATTAGGCTGTGATAGCTCAAAAGTAAAAGCAGGCTTTTCTAGCGCTTTAACGCTGGCCGTTATCGCCCAGCGCGAAATCAAAAGTAACGAAGAAATTGCCGAGATGGAAACCGTGCTGGCGATTACCCGCGATGTGCACCACGCCGCGATGCGCGCTTCGCACCCAACGGTGCTAGAGCATCAAGTGGTGGGCTTGATGGAAGGCATTGTGCGTAGCCACGATTTGCAACTGGCCTACCCTAGTATTTTTTCCAGAAACGGCGAAGTGCTGCACAACCATCATCATCATCAAAAGCTGCAAAAAGGCGATTTGGTGCTAAATGATACGGGAGCCACATCCGCTGGCGGCTATGCCAGCGATATCACTCGCACGATTCCGGTGGGTGGCAAATTTAGCCCGCGCCAACGCGAATTGTATGATGCGGTGCTGGCCATGCAAACCGAGGCGATTGCTGCGCTTAAACCCGGCCTGCCTTATTTAGCCGCGCATAAACTCGCGGCCAAAGTGATGGTCACAGCAATGAGCAAACTGGGTTTCTTTAAAGGCGACGCTGACGCAATTGTAGAATCCGGCGCTTACGCCATTGCCTTCCCGCACGGCCTTGGCCACCAAATTGGGTTGGATGTGCACGATATGGAAAGCCTAGGTGAAAACTTGGTCGGCTACGGCGAGGGCGTTGAGCGCAGTAGCTTGTTTGGCATGGGCTATTTACGCCTAGGCAAGCCATTGAAAGCCGGCATGGTGATTACGGTAGAGCCAGGCATCTACTTTATCCCCGCCCTGATCGACGCTTGGCAAACGGAAGGCCGCCATAGCGATATGATTAATTACGCCAAATTTAACGAATACAAAGACTTTGGCGGCATCCGTATCGAAGACAATGTGCTAATCACGGCGACTGGCAGCCGCATCCTAGGCGCGCATATTGCGCGCACGGCTGAGGAAGTAGAGGCAGTGATGGCGGCAGTGTAAGGCGTTCAAGGCGTAGGTTATAAGGGGATGGCCGTTGCATAGGGTGCAAAACGCCAGAGGCGTTACGCACCGTGGCAATGCCGCTTCATGACAAAAGCGGTGCGCAAGAAAAACGACTTGCACACCCTATAAAAACGTCAATATCCACGCAACTATGTTTCAATATTTAACACAGACAGCGCCTTTTCAAAGGAAGGAACAAGTGCTGCTAACTTGTGTAGCTCCCTCCCCCCTTGAGGGGGAAGGAGCTATTGCAACAATCCTCGTTGTATTCAAACCACAAATCTAGTTTCATCCCCGACAAACGGCTAAGATGAAACCCCTCCCTTAAAAATGCAGACGGCATGAAGCTGATCACCTCGTATACCAGCCCTTTCGGCCGTAAGGTACGTATCGTTCTTGCCGAGAAACGCATTGATTATCAGTTGGTTGAGGATAATCCTTGGTCCACCGAAAGCAGCGTTAGCACGCTGAATCCGCTTGGCAAGGTGCCGATTCTCTTGCTGGACGATGGCAGAACTTTGTACGACTCGCGGGTGATTGTGGATTTTCTAGATCACAGCTCGCCCGTCGGCAAACTGATTCCACAGGACCATCGGCAAGCCATCAACACCAAGCGCCGTGAAGCGCTAGCGGATGGAATCAGCGATGCGGCGGTGCTGATTAGGCTGGAGCGACTTCGCCCAGCTCATTTGCAATCCACCGAATGGATCACGCAGCAGCAAAGCAAAATTGAACGCGGCCTTGAGCATATCGCCAATGAATTAGACGAGAAAAAATGGTGGGGAGCTGATTTGTTTTCTTTGGCCGATGTGGCGCTGGGCTGCACGCTGGCCTATTTGGAGTTTCGATTGCCGGAGCTAGATTGGCAGAGCCGCTATCCAAATTTGCATAAGTTTTACAGCAAGCTTGAAGAGCGTCCTTCTTTTGCCGAAACTGCGCCGCCGATGGTTTGAGGCAGTTTTTAAAGTGATGTGTAGGGCGGGTGCAACCCGCGAGCGCTGCTGAAAAACACGCGGGTTGCACCCGCCCTACGCAAATCATTTCGCCAAAGCTTACTCTGCAGCAATCCCTTCCAGCATTTTTTGCAGCTCGCCGGTGGCAAACAGCTCTTTCATAATGTCGGAGCCGCCGACAAACTCGCCCTTGATATAGAGCTGAGGAATAGTGGGCCAGTTTGCGTATTCTTTAATGCCTTGGCGAATATCCGCATCGGCCAGCACATTAACAGCAGCAAAAGACACGCCACAGTTTTTGAGCATCTGTACAGCGCCAGCAGAAAAGCCGCATTGTGGGAAAGTGGGTGTGCCTTTCATGTACAGCACCACGGCGTTTTCTGTCACTTGTTGGCGAATTAGGTCTTGAGTGCTCATATTGAATATCCTTTGTGATACCTGATGTATTTACTCGGGTATTGTACTTTTATGAAAAAATCGCGGCAAGTAAATCGAGTACGTGGGTTTCACCCCAATCCTATCAACTTAAGCGAAATATTTTTCGTGGGGCGGGACCCCGCGAGCCATGTTGAAAAATACGCGGGTTTCACCCGCCCTACAAACGCCCGCCCGTGACTCGTTCTATGCCAGATAAATCTCGCCAGCTCTGTACTTCATCAAAGCCAGCTGCATCGAGCAAGGCCCTGCAAGCCGCCGATTGATCCCAGCCATGCTCAAATAACAGCCAGCCGTTTTCGTTGAGGCGGCTAGTTGCGCCGCTAATGATGCTGCGGATATGTACCAAGCCATCGCCTTCGTCGCTCAAGGCACTACGTGGCTCAAAGCGTAAATCACCTTCACTTAAATGATGATCGTTTTGCTCGATATAGGGCGGATTAGAAACGATCACATCAAAATGGGCATCGCCCAAAGCCTGATACCAATCAGATTGAAAAAAGCGAATCGCGGCCTCTAGCCCGCTGGCATTGGTCTGAGCCACAATCAAAGCAGCAGGGGATAAATCCACCGCGCTCACATCCAAATCGAGGTGTTCTAATTTCAGAGTAATCGGGATACAGCCAGAGCCCGTGCCCAGATCAAGCACGCTAGCGCCATCCCCTGCTCGCTCTAAAGCCAGCTCGACGAGTAGCTCGGTATCTGGCCTTGGGATAAGCACACTTGGGTTCACCACAAAATCGCGGCCAAAGAATTCTCGCGTGCCCACGATATACGCCACTGGCTCGCCAGTTCGTCTACGGGCCGCTAGCGGATTAAAAACCTTGGCATGCGCCGGATCAACTTCATCCTGCCCATGCCCAATTAACCATGCGCGGTTTTTGCCGGTGCAATGGTGAAACAAAACTTGTGCGTCAATCTTATCCAAACCACTTTGCAGCAATAATGCTGAATAATTCATAAAGGCTTCCATAAAAACAAAGGGCTAAATAAAACACCGTAGGGCATAAGGATCTACATAAGTTTGATGCACTTATCCCCACTTTGAAAAAGGGGGGTTAGGGGGGATTTGGCATTGCATCTCTTTACAAAAAAGCAACAGCGAATGCAAATCCCCCTCACCCCCCCTTTGACAAAGGGGGAGGCTACAGCAGCAAAGTGCGCCTATTGTGTGTAGGTACTTATACCTTAGGGCTGGGTGAATCCCGCGTATTTTTCAGCATCGCTCGCGGGTTGCACCCGCCCGACGAGAGGCCCACTCAACGCTTCATTTTTTTGAATCACGATAAGCAGCAAGCTCGCTCAGTTTTATACCATCGGGTGCGGCTCGGTATTTGCCATGGATAATTCGTTGCGAGCGATAGATTCCTGTGTGCCCAGAGAATAAATAGCTCACCACGCAGGCTAATGCTGCATAAACGCCTATTTCTGCGCCAAACATTTCCATCGCCATCAGGGTAGAGGCAATCGGCGTATTGGCAGCGCCTGCAAACACGGCGACAAAGCCTAAGCCTGCTAAAAAGGCAAAATTCAAATTTAAAAAGGGGGCTAATACATTGCCTAAAGTCGCGCCTATATAAAATAAGGGAGTGACTTCCCCGCCTTTAAAACCGCTACCCAAAGAGGCCACGGTAAAAGCAAACTTAGCGGCAAAATCGTAATGGGCCATGGGGTGTTGAAAAGATTCCACAATCGTGGGGATACCCAAACCAAGGTATCTTTCTGCGCCTAAAAGCCAAGCCACCAAAGCGATCACGAGACCACCTACGAAGGGGCGCAATGGCGGGTAATGAATGAGTTTCTTCATCCCAGCGCCAAGCAGATGCGTGGCATTGGCAAAGCTGCGCGCCACCACGCCAAAAATCGCTCCGGCCAGCAAGACCGCGCCCAATACCCATATGCTGATAGCGGGAATCGCGCCAATTAAATAATGCGTATGCTGCACGCCCCACAGGATGCCTATCTGATCGGCCACCACCGCTGCAACAAGGCAGGGCCAAATGGCATCGACGCGCATGCGGCCAATCGCCAGCACTTCAAAGCCAAAAATAGCCCCCGCTAAGGGCGTACCAAAAACGGATGCAAAACCCGCGCTAATCCCCGCCATCAGGAGTAAGCGCCGATCACCATTTTTTAACCGGAAGAGTCGGGTGAGCTGATCGGCCAAGGCCCCGCCCATTTGCACCGCCGTGCCTTCTCGCCCTACCGATGCGCCAAACAAATGCGAAACCACCGTGCCGCCCAATACCAAGGGAGCCATACGCAGCGGAATGATTTTTTGCGGATCATTAATCTCATCAATCAGCAGATTATTACCCGCCTCCACCTGCTTACCAAAGCGCCAGTAAACCCAGCCAACCATCGCACCCGCCAAAGGTAAACCCGCTAGCAACCAAGGATTAGCTAGCCGTGTGGCGGTGGCCCATTCTAAAGAAAACAGAAAAAACGCCGACGCAGAACCCGCGAGCATGCCAACCAAAACAGCCAGCAAGAGCCATTTGAGCAAAGCCCGCAGCACGGCAAATCTTTCCTGAATGTTAGAAATGGTCATTTAATTCCTGATGTAAACGCAGTGGTGATGCCAATCTTAGAGTGGGTGCTGACCCCATACACACTAAGCAGTTTGCTTTTTTGTAGCAAACAATGAAAAAACGTAATAACAACAATCTCCACATAGGGCTTAAAGCCCCCTTGAAACACGCCGTAGCGAGGAACAAGCGGGGCGGGGTTTCGCTGGGGAAGGAGGATCCAGCTGATCCCGCCCGCCGCCGACTCGATTGGATCGCAGTAGGGGCTTTCGTGTTTTTGAGGTTGCGGTTTTGCTTCCTTTCTTGGCGAAGCAGAAATCATAGACTTCGCGGGGGATTCCCGCACCTAAACACCGTGCCGAAGGCACTAAAAAGATCTTTTTGACTTTGGTTAGCGCGTATGGGGTGCAATCCGCCGAGCTTTGCAATGAAATACAAAAAACGGCGGGTTGCACCCGCCCTACGAAAGGCATTGGTTTAAGTTGATAGCATTGGTTTCACCCGCCCTACATCACATCAAAAACACCGATGCCAGCCCTAGGAAAATAAAGAATCCCATTGAATCGGTGGTGGCGGTCAGCAAGACCGATGAGCCATAAGCCGGGTCTCTTCCCAGCTTTTGCATAGTGAGCGGCACTAAAATACCGACCAAGGCGGCGACGAGTAAATTCAGCATCATGGCGGCCATCATCACCACGCCGAGCGAAACTTGGCGATATAAGAGCCATGCAATAAAGCCCAGCACCGTGCCCCACACGAGGCCATTCAGCAGCGCAATCGCCAGCTCTTTGCCAATTAAACGCCCTGAATTGCTTGGGTTAATCTGCCCCAGGGCCAAGCCGCGAATAATCAGGGTAATGGTTTGCGTGCCGGTATTACCGCCAATGCCCGACACAATCGGCATCAGCGCGGCCAGCGCGACCAAATGGGTGATGGTTTCTTCAAAAGCGCCAATCACGCGGCTGGCGATAAAGGCGGTACAGATATTCACCGCCAGCCAAGGCCAGCGATTTTTAGCGGATTTCCACACGCTAGAAAACAGGTCTTCTTCTTTCAAACCGGCCAAGGATAAGACTTCGGCGTCGGATTCTTCCCGAATCACGTCCACCATCATATCCACCGTCAGGCGACCGATCACTTTGTGATTGGAGTCGACCACGGGCGCGGAAACTAAGTCATAGCGCTCAAACGCTTGCGCCGCGTCCCCAGTATCGTCGTGACCGCGAAAGGTCACCACATCGGTGGCCATTGCTTCATGCACGGTGAGATCAGGATCGGAAACCAGCAGATGATTAATCGCCAGCACGCCTCTTAGCGTTTGCTCGTGATCAACCACAAAGAGTTTATCGGTGTGATTTGGCAGCTCGTCAAAGCGGCGTAAATAGCGCAGCACCACTTCTAAGGTGACATCATCTCTGATGGTCACCATTTCAAAATCCATTAAGGAGCCAACTTCATCCTCTGGGTAAGACAGCGCCGATTGCAGCTGCGCCCGCTCTTCATCATCCAAGCCGCCTAATAATTCAAAGCGCACTTCATTGGATAAATCTGGCACCAAGTCGGCCAGCTCATCGGCATCCAGATGCTCGGCAGCAGCGATAATTTCGTAGTTTTCCATATCGGCCAGCAGCGATTCACGCACTGCATCGGATACTTCCAACAAGATCTCACCATCGTGCTCAGACTTCACCAGCTCCCAGACCGTCAGCCGATCAAACAGGGGCAACGCTTCTAAGATATACGCCACGTCGGCGGGGTGCAGGCTGGCTAGCTTTTTTTGTAGCTCGACCAGATTCTGCTTATGCACCAGCTGCTCAACCAGCTCGTGCTTGGGCATATCCTGCCGATGCACCATATCTTCGACCAGCCTATGCCTATCCAACAGGCGCACCACCTGTTGCAAGCTTTCTTGTAGGCTTTCTTGCTGTTTGCGGGTGACTATCGTCATGCCGAATTCCAAAGAGAAGGG
The DNA here is from genome assembly GCA_025360045.1 of Janthinobacterium sp. Taxonomy (GTDB): domain Bacteria; phylum Pseudomonadota; class Gammaproteobacteria; order Burkholderiales; family Chitinibacteraceae; genus Iodobacter. Next base: position 28,562 of record JANYCY010000028.1, read on the forward strand.
TAATAAAAAGACGTGCGCGAGTTTATCACGACAGGAAGGCTAGATGCCGCGACAAAGTGCCTTTTACACGGTGCGGTGTAAGGCATTGTTAACTAATCGGAAGGTGGGGAAGCGGCATAAAACGGGCCTACACGCATCTAGGCAAGCTGATGTGACGCTGATGACGCCTATCATGGGATGACGTACAAAAAAACGGCGGGCTTTCGCCCGCCTTGCAATACGCTAATTACGCCGCACTCTTGCCCGACAAGCGCTGTAATCGTTGCAACGCTGTTTCTCCGCTGGCAACTTCAGTGACAGATTTTCGAATTGCCGCAATTTCGGCGGCCTGATCAAGCGGCTTTTGCGCGATATCGGTCACAATTTTCATCCCTGCCGCTTCATTGCTCATTTGCTCGGCACGGCGAGTTAAGGCGCTGAGTGCATTAGATTGATTTGAAACGCCTTTAAAACCAGCCAACTGCTCTTGCCGCGCCTGACGGGCCGCCTGCAAATCTTTCTGCGCTTCGGCAGCAGCCAAGGCTTGCAAGGCTTTTTTAGCTGCCGCATCAAAATCAGCTAATTGCTGCGAAAGCTGTTTTACGATTTCTTCAAACTCGCCCATAAATTCACGGGCGTCCGCAGCTTCTTGTTCTTCTTGCGCCACGCGGCCTTTATTGGCTTCTAGCTCGTCGCAAAAAATAGTCACAGTCGCTTCAGAAATTGTGCCCGCGGCCAAACGTGCACCTAAGGTTTCTAAGGCTTTTTCATCGGTAGCAATCAATGCTTTTAAATCCACCACATCTTTTTGCTCTTTAGCAAAATCGGCTCTGGCCTTGGCCAGTTTTTGGGCTGAATCTTGCAAAATACTGCGTAGCTGATCGCGATCTGCTTCGGTGGCCGTTTCAGGATCAAAATTAGCAATCACGCCAGAGATTTTGTCCCCGAGCGCACTGAAGTGTTTTGCCACCAAACGAGCCGTAAGATTCCAACCTGAAGACATATTATTTCCTTTATATGTAAAAGTGATTTTCGCGTAAATGTTAGGCTGCGCTCATGTAGGGCGGGTGAACCCCGCGTATTTTCAGCATTGCTCGCGGGTAAGCACCCGCCCTAAGAATGATGCACAGCACTTTTTACTGCACCGTAATACGTTCTAGCTCTAAAGGTAAACCCATCATAAAATCAACGTGAATGGCGCGTTTTGAATAATCGCCATCTTCGCTTGTCACTACTTCTGTACTAATTAATAGATATTCTGAGCCGCTAGCTAATTGGCGCACATAGGGCATAAAGTAGATTTTCTGGCTTAGGCCCTTCACGCCCATCGCATCATCAATCCGCACTTCCGAGCCGGTAAATGGGGGGATGAACTCCACCTCGGCACTGCCTGCATCACGCTGATATTCCAGCTGCTCTTGCTCGCCAAAGATCTCCGCAATTCTGCTATCAGTAAAGCCCAACTCTACGAACTGCTCACGCGCTAAAGCATAGCTCTGGCAACCTAGACCATAGCCCGCTTCACCAGTAAAAGCCTCTTGATCCTCGGCGCTAGCTGGGAAAATACGGGTTAAGCGTGTGCAATACATGATTTCTTCAACCACACCGGCTTGGTTTTGAAAGACCTGCACAAATTTCTCAGGCGTTTCATCATTGCCGGTTTCAATATATAGCCGATATAAATGCCCTGATAAATTGATTTTTACTCGGCTCACCGCCTGAATCAGCATACTTAAATTTGCAGGCGCTTCAATCACCGAGCCATTGGCATTGGCGCGAATAAACGGCGACATTTGCAAAATAATCAGGCTGCCAATTCTGGCCCCCAAAGGCAAACCCGCATCTTGGCGCTCATCTTCTTTGCCCAGCAATTTAGAACCATAATTAAAAGCATCTTTCCAGCCCATCTTAGCGATCTCCCAAGGAGTAATTTTGTGGACTCGATTTTTTTCTTAAGAAAAAAGCCAAAATCAAAAAAGCAATAATAAATACAATCAAACCAAAGAGAAAAACACCAAACCAGCCAGAAGACTGCTCCGGTTTTTTAGCTTCCACAGGCGCTTGGTTCTGTTGATTCTGAGCCTCCCCTGATTGATGATTTGAACGACTGATTGAATTACCCAACATACTGCCCAACACCGATCCCGCCATCGACTGGCCAAACGAGCCATTTTGATGAGCATCGCGCTCTGAATTCGACTGCCGATAAGGATCAGGAGCCTGCTGATTAGGCCTTGTATTAGGAATATAGATATTCGACGCCGATTGCCGCGCCCTTGCCTCTCGCTCGTTCATCGTCCTTAAGGCTTTATCTTTTTCAGCCGCACGGCTCATACTTTTGTTCGATGCAGACTGGCTAGGTGTGGTTTGAGTATCGGTTTTTTTAGAGCTACCGAAAGTACCAAAAGAGGTATTTTTAGATTCGCTGCGACCGGCGCTTGGCGGCGCGGCAGGCTTGCTTGGCGTAGATTTACTGCTCCGAGAGGAAGAAAATCCACCGCGATAGCTCTTGGACGACGACTCAGCCAGCGTGTTTCCCACCAGCAGCGTACAAAACGCAATCACGATCCACTTTATGGCCATTTCAGTTTGACTCACGGGCTGCAATGAACATGAATATAACCGTTTTTGACACAGGCATAAAAAATTAAACAAGCCTACCCTGTATTTTTTTACTTTGACCTTTCAAAGCAAACTGCCGCCGCAGCCAGCGTATAGGCAGGCCAATCACCGGCAGCTTCTGAAACAGCTCTTCGGCCGCATCCCAATAATCGCGGTGATAACAAACTTGGCCCTGTGCGTTTAATTTAAGGTGCGATGCGCCGTGCACGCTATAGGCTTTGCCTTGCAGCTCAAAAACGAAATCCCATGTAATAAACGCGCTTTCACCCTGCATGACGCGATTTTTCATCACAAAGCGTGGCTTTTGCGTGGTTTCAAACATATGGGCAAAAATACGGCGGATATCTACCACACCATTCACTTCATTAAACGGATCTTTAAACCACGCATCTGCACTATAAAAGCGCTCGATCTCATGCAGATTTTGCGGGCTGATTGCCTCGTACCACTGCAGCATTTCATCAAGTAGCATGATGTGCCTTAAGTGAATCATTCAAAGTTTGCTTTGCTCCGTGAAACTCCGTGTTCTCTGTGAGCTCCGTGGTTCAAGATTTGGGTTTTGCTGTGTATTGTGAGATCACGCCAATCGCTGCAGCAAGGAAAAACGCCAGCGGTAGGGCAGTTTTTGCAGGCATTTCATCGCCAGCGTAAAGCGACGTGGAAAATGAATTTCAAAGCGGCCTTGCTCCATGCCTTGCAAAATAGCGCTGGCGGCCTGTTCCGGCGTTTGCAGGGCGGGCATGCTGAAGTTATTTTTTGCCGTTAGCTCGGTTTTTACAAAGCCCGGATTAATCAGATACACGCCAAGGCCACGCGGGTGCAAATCGGCATAGAGTAGCTCGGCCAGATTAATGAGTGCGGCTTTGCTCGGGCCGTACACAGACGCATTGGGCAAGCCCATATAGCCAGCCACACTGGCAATCACCGCTACACTACCGGCTTGCTTGGCAAGTAAATCAGGCAGGACGGTTTCAAGCCCAAAGTAAACGCTGGCTAAATTAACCGCCAGCGTACGCTCTACCTGTGCGGCTTTGACTTCCCAACTGCGCTCGGGCCGGTAATCAGCGGCGCAAAACACCACCAGATCAACCCCGCCCCAAGCGCTTTGTATCTGCTGAAACGCGCTGGGCCAAGCGGCGGCATCGGCCACATCAAAGGGGATAATCTGCACCTGCTCGCTGGCCGAGGCCACTTGTAGCAGCCGACTTTCGCTGCGCGAGCTTAAAGCCACGCGTGCGCCTTTGCCAATTAAATCACGGGCCAGCGCCGCACCAATGCCGCTGGAAGCGCCAATCAACCATACACGCTGCGCGCGCCACTGCCTGATTTGAGGATTAAGGCTGGCAAACATGGCTAATCCTTTTTGCGGAAAAACAGCGTAACTTCACCCAGCTGCCAGCCAAATTTGCTCATGCTGGCGCGGTTTATCATGGTTTTTTCATCTATTAAAAACATCCAGTCATCAAACTGCACTTCATACACCGAGCCATCTACCGGCAGCAGCATGGTGTATTTCCAATAGAGCGCATTGCCAGCAATCTGCCCTTCTGCCTCGCCTTTAATATCATCCGCTGTGCCTGTCCACCGGCCATTCGCTTGCTGGCGTAAAGTCCAAACGCGTTTTTGCTTACTGCCGTCGCTGTATGTGAAGTCTTCATCTAATACAAAGCGGTCCCCCTGCATCGTGCCGGTCAGCAGCACATGAAAGCGCTTTATTACTTCACCATCACGCTTTTGAAACGTGCCCCATGCTTCTGTCTTACCGCCAAAAAACTGGACTAAATCTAAGGCAGGCTGTTGCTGCTGGTAATGGCTCACATCCGGCCCAGCGCAAGCGCCAAGCAGCATGCAAAACATAATTAGTAGGGCTTTCATGATGAGACTCCCTGTAGAGCGGTTTGCTGCTGGATGACTAAATTTAAACGCCACATTGCCAGCAATTTAATGGCACAAGGCAAGGCGGCATAAGTCAGCGCAAGGCTTAATCCACCCTGATGGGTGATTCCCGGCTGATAGCCACCCAAAGCCAAAATGGGTAAAGCAAGACCAGATAGGGCGAGGGCCAGCTTGCCTAGTAGCGTCCAAATGCCGTAATAACTGGCGGGTGAATGCTGGGGTGAAATCAGCCCGGCCAGTAACACGGGCGGCAGGGCTAAATCGGCTCCCAGTGCCAGCCCTGCCAGAATGCACACCACAGCATAAGCAGCCACATCACCGGCACTGAGCACCGCTGCGCCTGCAAAAGCCAGCACGGCCAAAATCATGCCAAAGCGCCACGCCTTTGCCGTGCCGATTTTCTTAGCCAGCCTGACCCAGAGCGGCAAGCCAAATGCAGCAGCCACAAAATAGATAGCTAAAAATGCACCAGATAATTGCGGGGCGGCGATACGATCGCGGATATAAAACAGCGCCAGCGTGGCCGGAATCGCCACCGAAACGGCGTTTAAAAAGTAAGGCAGCAATAAGCGCCTGAAGGCCGGATTAGCCAGCGGCTCGCGCCAGGATTGCTTTTCACCCCCGCCCAGCCAAGGCAAGGCCCGATAAAGCAGCGCTACGATGCCCACAGCCAGTAGCAGGGTAAACGCTAAGGCATACCAAGCCATACCTTGCTCCACCTGCTGCCCCGCCATTAAATAGCCCGGCACAATACTTGCTAGCACCACACCGATCAGCCCTGCGCCTTCGCGCCAAGCAGCTGCATTAAGTAAAGCGGCCTCATTTCCCAGCCTTGCTCCCCATGCCAGATAGGCAATATTGAGCATGCTATGCGCGGTGTAAATCACAATCAGCATCACCGCCAGCCATGCAATCAGTGCAGTGCCTTGCACTGGTGGCAACCACAAACCGGCAAAAGAAATCGCCAGTAGCAGGCCAGCAGCGAGCATCCAGCCATGCAAGCGCCCTGCCTTTAAATCAATGACATGTCCTAGCCACGGGTCTTGCACGGTATCGATCAGCCTTGCCCCAAACAACACCCAACCCGTGGTGGATAAGGCCATGCCCAATTGCCCTGCGTAATAAGCCGGGGCGTGCACATAAACCGGCAGAGCCGCCATAGCCAGCGGCAAGCCAAGCAGGCCATAGGCCAGTGCGGGCTTCATTTTTGCCCCAATAGTTGCGAGCGCAGATTGCTATCTTTACTGCGCTCATCCAGCCAGATGGCAAAAAAGGCTTTGGCGAATTCCACATCGGCCACTTCGGCATTCAAGCCATTTTTGCCATAAAAACGGCAGCCCACGCCGGGCAGATACACGCCAATCAGCTGATCGCCGCTTTCTACATTGCTAAATGCGCGCTCCATATCTGTCTGCCAGCGGGCCAACTGGGCCTTGCTGTATTCTTTAGCAGATAAGCGCTTGATTTCATCAAGGCTAGTGCTAACAAAACGCTCGCGGCTGATACTGCGGTGATAGGTCAGCTCCAGCGCAAAGGGCGCACTGGCAACAAAGGGCCGCTGCTCACTCCATAAGCGGGCGGTGTAAATTCTGAAGCCAAACCAGCGAAATTCACCCGCGCCAAGCGGCGTAGCAGCAGGTAGCTCTTCCCGCCAGCTGGCGGCCAATGCGCCGCTAACTAGCGTCATCAGTAGCAGTGCACTAGCGAGTTTTTTGTAATAAGAACTGCACCACATCGGTTCGCCCCTCATCAAAGCCTGCTTCGCAATAGGCGTAATAAAGCTGCCAAATACGCCGGAATGAATCATCAAAGCCTTGCGCCGCAATGGCGTCTTCACACGCGCTAAAAGCGTGGCTCCAGCGGCGCAGTGTTTCGGCGTAATCCGCGCCAAAATGATATTGATCGAGTGTTTTAAGGCCAACTTCGGTCGCCTTGGCCACAAAGCGCTCTGGGCTGGGCAACATGCCGCCGGGGAAAATATACTGCTGAATAAAATCGGTATTGGCGCGGTAGTGCTCAAACCGCGCATCATCAATGGTGATACTTTGCACCAGCGCTTTTGCCCCCGGCTTTAAGCATTGCTGCAGCTGATTAAAATAGCTGGGCCAGAAGCGCTCGCCCACGGCTTCGAACATTTCAATCGACACAATCGCATCGTATTGCTCGTTTAAATCGCGATAATCACAGAGCCAAAGCTTGGCGCTATTGCCTTGATTACGCACTTGAGCCACAGCCAGCTGTGCTTCTGAAATGGTAATGCCGTGTACTTCAACGCCGCAGCGGGCGGCATGCTCGGCAAAGCCGCCCCAGCCGCAGCCAATTTCCAGTACTTTATCGCCCGCTTTTAAAGCCAGTGTGTCGATAATTCTCTGGTATTTAGCGGCTTGGGCACTTTCTAAGCTCTGGCTAAAATCACCTGCAAAAATAGCGCTGGAATACGTCCAACTTTTATCCAACCACAGTTGGTAAAAATCGTTACCAATATCGTAATGCGCGTGGATATTACGTTTACTGCCTTCACGGGTATTAGGGCGCAGCCAATGTTTTAGCCGATACCACAGCGTGGCCAGCTTGCCGCCAAATACAAAGCGCTCCAACGCCGCTTCGTTTTTTAAAGCCAGCCGCAGCAGGGCGGTTAAATCAGGCGTATCCAGCCAACCTGCTGCATAGCTCTCTGCAAAACCAATATCGCCAGCCTTGATAATCCGGCCACAAGCGCGCCAATCATGGATATGCAGCAGGGCACTAGGCGGCGTGTGTAAATCACCAAAAGTAAGACGGCTGCCATCGGGGGTAATCAGCTGCAAATGCCCATATTGCAAACGCTGCAGTACTTGAATAAATAATCGCGCCGCAGCAGGCGTGGCAGAGGGTAAATCAGACAAGGTGCGCGCTTGGCTCATGATTGGCTTTCCTTTGAACGTCGCAAATGAAGAGGAGGGCTAACAGGGTGTAACGGTGGCTGTGGCTTGCGATAAAACGGCACACGCTTTAACCAAAGACGCAGTGCCTGCCAGTGAATTTTGGCGACCACGCCCAGTGTTAAAAAAGGCTGGGCCAACAAAGCACGGCGTAAATGCGCGGGGGTAAACGAGAGGCGTCGGCCTGCAATCGCAGTTTTGATCAGCAGACCTTCCTGATCAAAATAATCAATCGCCACAAAAGCGCTGTCTGGCGAATCTTTAAAGCAAAACTGGTAATAGCCCGCCACAGGGCAAAAAGGCGACACATGCAGCGCTTTCATGCTGTGTAAATCGCTATCGGCCACAATCACCCCGCCGCCTACAGCCTGTAATAAATAGCGGTGATGCTCGCCAAAGGTATTGTTCACTTCGGCTAGCACGGCTCTTAAGCCGCCATTTTTATCGTGGCAAAACCAGAAATTAACTGGGTTAAAGGCATAGCCAAAGATTCTGGGAAAGGTTTGCAACCAGATTTCGCCATCGGCCTCGATGGCGGCTTCTTTTAATAAGCCACGCATCCAGCCTTGCAAATCAGAACCATCTCTAGCGCCATAATCACGCGTAGCTATCGATAAAGGCCGCCAACAGTTGATGCCAAACCAGCGATTATTCAGCTCTCCCAAGCGGGCCAGATTTAGCCGCAGGCAAAACACTGGGTATACAAAACGGTTTTGCACCGGCCTGAGCCGCTCATGCATCACCTGACCGATTAATAAATAAGCGGCCCGCATTAGAGCTGCGCCCACGTGGGTAGTACATCAAAATCAGCAGCCACGCGCAGAGCGGATTTCAAGCCATCCTCGTGAAAACCGTAGCCCGTCCACGCTCCAGCAAACCATGTGCGATTGCGCCCTTGTAGCTGCGGTAAACGCAGCTGAGCATCAATCGCCGCCTGATCTAAAATCGGATGCTCGTATTCAAACTGTGCAATGACTAAATCTGGCTTTTTAAAAGGATTCAGCGTCACCACAACCGGATGGTCAAACGGCAAGTTTTGTAATTGATTGAGCAAATAGCTCACGCATACCGGCCGTTGCCCATCAACGGCCCTGCCACCAAGGTAGTTCCAAGCCGACCATACCTTTTTGTTTTGCGGTAATTGCCGCTCATCAAGGTGTAAATACGCGGTATTGGGCTGATAACGCACCGCGGCTAGGAGCTTTTGCTCAGAGGGGCTAGCGTCTTCCAAAATACTCAAGGTGTCGGGGGCATGGCCAGCAAACACCACAGCATCAAAACGCGATTCACCGCTGGCGCTTAAAACCCGCACACCGCTCACATCGCGGCGCACACCCAATACGGGTATATTCAGGCGAATATCCGGCAGAGTAGCCGCAATGCGCTGCACATAGCTGCGTGAACCACCTTGTATGGTCTGCCACTTAGGCCGGTTATTTACTTGCAATAGCGCATGGTTGATACAAAAGCGCAGAAAAGTCAGCGCTGGAAAACGTAAAATATCACTCGGCGAGCTAGACCAAATTGCTGCAGCCATCGGCAGCAAATAGCCTTCTCTAAACAACTGCCCATAGCCACCCGCATCCAACAACTGGCCCAAGGTTTCACCGCTATTGCCCACCCGCGCCAAATTAGCGTGAGCGGCTTTATTAAAGCGCAGAATATCTTTCAGCATGCCCCAAAAATGCGGCGACCATAGATTGCGCCGCTGAGCAAAAACACTAGCTAGATCGGTGCCCGCCCATTCCAGCTGCCCATCGTCCATCGACACGCCAAACGACATATCGGTGCTATAGGTCGCCACATCCAGCTCGGCCAGTAAGGCAATTAAATTAGGGTAGGTTTTATCATTCAGCACCAAAAAGCCGGTATCCACCGGATGGCTCAGGCCGTTGATAGATACATCGACCGTATTACTGTGGCCACCCAGATAATCTCCCGCCTCATACAGGCAAACATCGTGCTTACGATTAAGCAGATATGCACTGGCAAGGCCAGAGATGCCTGCACCAATCACGGCGATTTTTTGTCTGGAAGAAGATGCTTGCTGGGCCACGTTTTATTCCTTATCTGAATGCGGGTCACAAAAGTTGAGGCTATCCATTGCTGCCATCAGCGGCTAATATGGCAACTAAACCACCATGCAATTAAATCTACCACAGAGTAACTTTAATTACCAATGAGTATTTTAAGCAAATTAAGCTTCAAAGATCAGGCCTTTAAGCTGCGCGAAACGGCGATCCTCGATGCAACCACCGCCATACTGGCCAGCAAGGGCTTTGACTTGATGACCATGGACGATGTTGCCCAAGAGGTAGGCATTTCTAAACCCAGCCTCTACAAGCACTTTAAATCCAAGGAAGATTTGGTCGGAGCGGCGATGATTCGCCTGATTGATGGCGCGCTCGATTATCTGGGAGCCATGCCCGCAGGGCTAAGCCCAATCCAGCAGCTAAAAGACTTGCTTGCTTGGGCTTTAATAATCAGGCTAGAGGGCGGCATGCCTTTTCTGCCATCAACCAGCACACATGTGCGCGAAATGCTGACGCGTAACCTGAAATACGTCATGAGAGTGTTGAAATTAAATGGCAAGATGGAGGCCATCGTTCAGCAAGCTCAAAAACAAGGCCAGCTCAACCCTGCCCTACCTGTTGATGTGATTTTATTTGCCTATTACGCCAGAACCTGCGACCCGGCCGTAGAATACTTACAGCTTTACAGCAAGCTGGATCACCAAACCATCGTCGCATCAATGTTAGAAGTCTGTTTTTCCGGCCTGAAAAACCAAGCATAAACAGCAGGCAAGCGAATTAACAGCCGCCCAGAGTTGAATCCAACGCCCTTTGCCCGCATATGCCCTGCATGAATCTACTAAGGAATACCCCAAAATGAGCGTTCCACATCTGACCACCGCACTCACAGGCCCGCTGCTGGATTTGGAACGTTCAATGTTTGCTGCCCTTTTCTATAGCGTCGAGGTTTCAAAATGAGCGTCCCACATCTAACCACTGCACTCACAGGCCCGCTATTAGATTTGGAACGTAAAATTTTGGCTGCCCAGCCTGAAATCGAGCATTGGTTCCGCAATCAGTGGCAGGAACACACCCCGCCGTTTTATGGCTCGGTGGATTTGCGTAATGCAGGCTATAAGCTGGCTCCGGTTGATATGAATTTATTCCCGGGCGGCTTTAATAACCTAAATCCAGAGTTTCACCCGCTGGCCGTGCAAGCCACCATGATTGCGCTGGAAGGCTATTGCCCTGATGCGCGCCGTGTATTGCTGATCCCTGAAAACCACACTCGTAATACTTTCTACCTGCAAAACGTGGCCGCGCTGGCCAAAATCTTGCGCCAAGCTGGCCTAGTCGTGCGTTTAGGCAGCATGAATCCAGAAATAACGGAAAGCACGACACTTGATTTGCCCGATGGCGGCCAGATCACGCTGGAGCCGATTGTACGCAGCGGAAAACGCGTCAGCATTGCAGGGTTCGATCCTTGTGTAGTCTTACTCAATAACGATTTATCTGCTGGTATTCCGGCCATCTTGCAAGATATTGAGCAAACGCTGCTGCCACCGCTCAATGCAGGCTGGGCCGTACGCCGAAAAACCCAGCATTTCACCGCCTACGATAAAGTGGTTGCCGAATTTGCTGCGCTGATCGATATCGACCCCTGGGTGATTAACCCTTACTTTGAACACGTAGACGGGCTGGATTTCCACTCCCGCGCAGGTGAGGACGAGCTGGCCACCACCGTCGATACAATGATTGAAAAAATCCGTATCAAGTACGAGCAGCACGGCATTGATCAAGTGCCTTTTGTGATCGTCAAAGCCAATGCCGGTACTTACGGCATGGGCATTATGAGCGTGAAATCCGGTGCAGAATTGGTCGGCTTAAATCGCAAGCAACGCAATAAGATGAGTGTGATTAAAGAAGGCATGGAAGTCCACGATGTGATCGTGCAAGAAGGCGTGCCAACTTTCGAGCAAATCAATGCTGCCGTAGCCGAGCCGGTGGTGTATATGCTGGATCGCTTTGTGATTGGTGGCTTTTACCGCGTACATACAGGGCGCGGCATTGATGAAAACTTAAACGCACCAGGCGCACATTTTGTACCACTGGCCTTCGCGTCCCCGCTCTCCACCCCCGATTGCGACGGCTCGCCCGACTGCGAGGCCAACCGCTTCTACTCCTACGGCGTAGTCGCAAGACTGGCCTTACTGGCTGGGTCTTTAGAGCTGGAGTAAGTTTAAAACGTAGGCGTAGGTCAAAAAAATCTTAGGACACAGAGAACACGGAGAAAGACAAAAGCGAGAAAACCGATGAGAAAGCTAAAAAATGTGGGGCTAAATCATTTTTGGTGTAAGCATTTTTATTCAAACTGTAAAGTCGTCATCCCCGAGTGTTTTTGTCGGGGATCCAGTTGTACAACCCTATTCACTTAAGCAAAACCAACAGAATTGGTGTTCTTTGTAGGAGCGGCTTTAGTTGGCAGGATTGAGCTGTTGCGCCACTGGATTCCCGATAATGTCATTCGGGAATGACGCTTTGCATTGTTTTAGCTCGCTTTTGCTTTTCTCTGTGTTCTTTGTGTCTACAGAATTTTTTAGTTTTTCCTCAATATTTGAAATGGGCCGCTATGAAAATCCTTGTCGTGCTTGATCCGCTTGCCAGCTTAAAAATTTACAAAGACAGCAGCTACGCCATGATGCGTGAGGCGGATTTGCGGGGGCATTTGCTGTTTACTTGTGGTGCTGAAAATTTAAGAATTAAAGACAGTATCGTCGAAGCACAAGCCGCCCAGCTGCACTTTACCCAAACCCAAACTGGCCACGATTGGTATAGCCAAGGCGATGCCGCGATTACAGCGCTGAAAGACTTCGATGCGGTGATCATGCGTAAAGATCCGCCCTTTGATCAGCAATATTTTTACGCCACTCAATTGTTTACACTGGCCGAAGCGCAGGGTGCAAAAGTATTTAATCGTGGGCAGGCGCTGCGCGACTTTAATGAAAAACTGGCGATTTTAAAGTTTCCTCAGTTCACCGCGCCTACCCTAGTCAGCCAGCAAGAATCCGATATCCGTGCGTTTTTAGCTGAGCATGGCGATATTATTTTGAAGCCACTCGATGGCATGGGCGGCACAGGGATTTTCCGTCTTACACAGGCGGATCCAAATGTAGGCTCGATTATCGAAACGCTGACGGCCAATGGCACACAGACCATTATGGCGCAGCGCTATATTGCGGCGATTAAAGAAGGCGATAAGCGCATTCTGCTGATCGATGGCAAGCCGGTGGACTGGTGCCTAGCGCGTATCCCCAAGGCCGGAGAAACACGCGGTAATTTGGCGGCAGGCGGCAGCGGTGTGGCAAGGCCATTAACGGCCAGAGACAGAGAAGTTGCCGAAGCACTGGGGCCGCAGCTGGCCGCGCAAGGCTTGCTACTGGTGGGGTTGGATGTGATTGGCGAAAACCTTACCGAGGTGAATGTTACTAGCCCGACCTGCTTTGCCGAAATCACCGCGCAATCTGGGATTAATGTAGCAGCCCTCTTTATCGACGCTTTAGAAAGGCTTGCAAACTGATGCGTAACACACGAGCAGCAAGCCACATCCTCGCCAAGATCAGCGCGCAATCTGGAATTAATGTAGCAGGCTTGTTTATTGATGCGCTAGAAAAGCACGCCGCAGCATGAAACGCCTCTGCTTGCTGATGGCTCTGCTGCTATTAAGTGCTTGCGGCAAGGCCCCGCTTTATCAGCAAGAAAGCTATGTGTTTGGTACGCGGGTACAGCTCTCTATCTGGGGCTTACCCGAAGATGTGGCCCAAAAGCATGCGGCGGCGGTGTTCGCCGATTTAGATCGCATCCATACCCGTCTGCACCCTTGGCAGCCCTCCGAAATCACCCGAATTAACGCCAGCTTTGCCAAGGGTGAAGCGGCGCTGATCGATACCGAAACAGTGGCACTGCTTAAGCAAGCAAGTAAGTATGCAGATCGATCTGAGCAGCTGTTTAATCCGGCAATGGGCGGCTTGGTTGAGGCTTGGGGCTTTCATAAAGATAGTTACGCTGCTGTTTTACCCAAGAGCGAAACCATCGCCGATTTACTCGCCAGCCAGCCCAAAATGAGCGATCTCACCTTTGATGCCACTACGGTCAGTAGCCGTAATCCGGCAGTACAAATCGATACCGGTGGCTTTGCTAAGGGCTGGGCACTCGATCGAGCGGCCAGCTATTTGCGCAAACACCGCGTAAATAATGCGCTGATTAATATCGGCGGCAATGTATTGGCGCTAGGCAAAAAAGATCAAACGCCGTGGATTGTGGGCATACAACACCCTAGAGCGCCGCAAGCGATGGCGACAATTGCTTTAAGAGACGGCGAGGCGATTGGCACATCGGGCGACTATCAGCGTTTTTTTGAAGTCGCCGGCAAGCGTTACTCACATTTAATCGACCCACGTACCGGCCAGCCTGCAACAAGCATGGAAGCAGCAACGGTAATTGCACCGCCTAGTTTGGAAGCAGGAGCCATATCTGATGCGGCAACCAAACCCATTTTTATTGATGGCATAGGAAATACACTACGCCATGCCAAGCGGTTTGGATTGCAAGATGTACTGATCGTGGGTAATGATGGCAGTTTCTATGTGACAGCAGATTTACAACGTCGGCTGACATGGATTAAGCCTCCAGTACATATTTACCGCCTGCGCTAGCTGTTAATGTAAGACAAAAGCGGTATATTTATGGAACTGTTGTTTTCTTGTTTATTTATAACATCAAACTTACACCCATTAAGGTAGGAAGGTATGGTTGGTATTATCATCGTGACACATGTGTCTTTAGGCGAAGCCTTAGTCTCGTGTGCTCAACATATCATGGCGCGAGAGCTGCCCAATTTGCTGCAGCTCTCTGTCAGCAAAGCGGATGAGCCCGACGAAGTGGTTCGGCGCGCCAGAGAAATGATTAGCAAGCTAGACGATGGCTCAGGCGTTTTATTGCTCACAGATATTTACGGCGGCACACCTTCTAATGTGGCCCAGCGCTTAGTGGTCGCTGGCAAAGTCGAAGCTATTGCAGGAGTTAACTTACCGATGCTGGTTAGAACACTGAGCTATAGCCACCAAGCGCTAGAAGTTGTCGTCAGCAAAGCGATTACTGGCGGTTTAGAAGGCGTTCTTTATATGCTGCCTAGCAGCGAGCAGGCGTAAATAATCAGCCAATACATTGGCATGCTAATCGCGTAGGGCGTGTGAAACCCGCCAAACTTTGGCATGAAATCCAAGAAAAACGGCGGGTTTCACCCGCCCTAGAAAAAGGCCATGCAAGCCATTGGCTTAACTTGATGGGTATAAGCAGCTTTACCCCGCTAACCCAAGCTACGGAATAAGTGATATGCCAATCAACGAAGTAGAAATCGTCAACAAACTAGGCTTACATGCTCGTGCATCTAGCAAGCTCACTCAACTCGCCAGCCAATTTCAATGCGAAGTCTGGCTGAGCCGTAATCAAAAACGGGTGAATGCCAAATCAATTATGGGCGTTATGATGTTGGCCGCAGGCAAAGGCAGCAAAATTCTGCTAGAAACTGACAACGGCCCCGATGCAGATGCCGCAATGACCGCCATTTCAGCTTTAATATCAGATAAGTTTGGCGAAGGTGAGTAATAGCAACTTGCAAGAATAAGCTTACGGAGCGTCGTAGCCCCGCTCACACGGGAAGCAACACCAAGATAGAAACATGGAGCGTGTTTTGTTTCTTATCAGCATCCATTTTTAAGCTTTATCAGGGATTGATCAGTTTTGTACTCAAAATAACGATTGCGATCACCGGCACGGTGGCAAAAGAGGAAGGTTTATGAGCATTACGCTACAAGGAATTGGCATTGGGGGTGGGATTGCAATTGGGCAAGCTCACCTTATATCGCATGCCGATATCGAAATTGCTCATTACCAACTGACCGCTGCCGACATCCCCGCCGAACTAGCCCGTTTTGATGATGCTATTCGCGTGACTCGTAAGTCCTTAGAAATGCTCTGGGGCAGTATCCCTGAGAATGCCCCTGCCGAGCTGGGTGCGTTTCTGTCGCTGCATATCATGCTGCTTAACGATCCCATGCTCTCTAAAGAGCCTCGGCATTTGATTGAGCAGCAGCACTGCAATGCCGACTGGGCACTCAAGCAGCAACTAGAAGTGCTACTCGCCCAGTTTGATGAAATCGAAGATGAATACCTCAGAGAGCGCCGTACCGATGTGATTCAAGTGGTCGAGCGGGTATTTAAAACGCTAGCGGGCCACGAAACTCACTCGCACCCACTCGCTGAAATCGCCCCGGACTGCATTCTGGTGGCACATGACCTTAGCCCCGCCGATATGGTGTTGTTTAAAGACACGGCCTACCTCGCCTTTATTACCGATGTCGGTGGCCCCACTTCGCACACGGCGATTTTAGCCCGCAGCTTAGATCTGCCATCGGTGCTGGCCCTGCGCCACGCCCGCGAGCTGATTCGTGAAGACGAGCTGATTATTGTCGATGGCATTACCGGTGTGGTCATCATCGATCCCGATGAAATCATCCTCAAAGAATACCGGCTGATCCAAGCAGACTGGCTTAAAAAGCAGCATGCCTTACAAGATATTCGTACCCGTAAGCCCATCACCAAAGATGGTGAAGAGATTGAGCTATTTGCCAATATTGAAGTACCTGATGACTGCCTGTTATCCATAGAAAATGGTGCGACTGGCGTTGGCTTATTTCGCTCTGAATTCTTATTTTTATCTGAAGAAGACTTGCCTACCGAAGAAGAACAGTTCCTTGCGTACAAGCAAGTGGCTGAGGCCATGAAAGGCCAGCCGGTGATTATTCGTACCGTCGATTTAGGCAAAGATAAAATCCCCAAGTGGCAGCAAGAGCGCGAAACACCGAATCCCGCACTGGGGCTAACCGGCATTCGCCTCTGCATGGCCGAGCCGCAAATGTTCCGCACCCAGCTGCGTGCCCTGTTGCGTGCGTCAGCCTATGGCAAGATCAAGCTACTGCTGCCCATGCTTTCTTATGTAGGTGAAGTACGGCAAACACGTAAGCATTTAGAAGAAGCCAAGGCGCAGCTTAAAGAAGCCGGTGTGGCTTTTGATGAAAACATCGAGCTAGGCGGCATGATCGAAGTGCCCGCGGCGGCGATACAAGTCGAGCAATTCTTAGCCCATCTCGATTTTATCTCGATCGGCACCAACGATTTAATCCAATACACGCTGGCTGTAGATCGTAACGACGATGCGGTATCGCACCTGTATGACCCGCTGCATCCGGCCGTGATTCAGCTGCTGCACCATGTGATTAGCACCGCAAATCGTATGGGTAAGCCGGTATCAATGTGCGGGGAAATGGCGGGCGACCCAGCGCTAACACGGCTATTACTCGGCCTTGGGCTAAGACGCTTCTCTATGCTGCCGATTCAGCTGCTTAAAGTAAAACAAGAAATCCTCACCGGCGAAATGCACAGAATTAAGCCGCTGGTAGAACAAATGCTCATCGCTGAAGATAGCCAGTGCCTGCGTGAGCTATTGCAGCAGTTGCATCAGAGCTAGGGTTTAGGTGCTAGCTTTTAGCCCCTTATAGGCATCAAGTTAGGCTTTGATCATGCCCGTAACCACTCATTTGCAAGCATTGCATCATTCGTAGGGCGGGTGCAACCCGCCATACAAAAAAGCAAACATGCCATTGACTTTAGTGATGCGTATAAGGTGCTAAGTTTTAACACCTAATACAAGCTTACCTCACCCTCGGGGCGGGTTTTAAAGCGGCGGTGTAGCCAGTAGTATTGTGATGGATGCTCACGCACCCGCTCTTCAATAAACGCATTCATCCTTGCCGTATCCGCCAGCACATCGTCACTAGGGAAGTTTTCCCATGCGGGGTAATAGCGACAAACGAAACCCTCCTTGCTCAGCGTCGTCACCACGGGTACTACGCGCGCCTTGCCCAGTAAGGCCAAGCGCGATAAGCCCGGCACGGTGGCCGTTGAAATCCCAAAAAAGGGCACAAACACCGACTCTCGTGGGCCAAGATCCTGATCGGGCAAATAGTAAAAACACACACCCTGCTTAATCGCCCGCAAAATACCGCGTATGCCTTCACTACGCTTAACTAATAGCGGCTCATTAAAGCGGCGACGCCCCCGCAAAAGCAGCAAATCAAAGGCATTATCATGCGCAGAGGAATACATTGTTGCTCCGCGATGATCCACCAGATGCCGTGCACCACCAAAATCTAGCCCTAAGAAATGGGGTGCCAGCAAAATAATATGCTGCTCTTCTACCGCAGAGAAATGCTCCAGCCCTTCGCGCCGAACCAGTTTCTCTACCTGTGCCTGAGTAGCAAACCATAATTTGCTATAGAGAAAAATGCAGGTGCAAAACTCACGATAATGCTGCCTAAGTATGGCTTCATGCTGCCCAGCGGGCCACTCAGGAAAACACAGCTTTAAATTGGTCAGCCCAATTTTGCGACGCCTTTTTACTGCGATATACAGCAAGTATCCCAACACCGCCCCAAAGCCGCGCAACAGCCACTGCGGCAAATAGCTTAAACACCAAAAGAGAAGAAGTAACAAACGATAAATCATAGCAACCTGAAAGATAAAAACAACACTTCTGAAAGTAAAGCCAAGCAAACTTAGCAGGGTAAAGACGGTGTATTTTGTAAGAAATAGTAGCCCTAATACAGCCGTGGTAGAACCCTGCCTCAACATAAAACCCACTTTTTAAACCACGGAGGAAAAGGAGAACTCGGAGTTTCACGGAGAAAAACATAAGCAAGGTTTTCTCCGTGAAACTCCGTGTTCTCTGTGGCATCAAGGTTTAAGGTTTGGGTTTTGCTTGAGGTACGACCTAGAGCTACAAAGTATCGCCCTCCACTTCCCCATCGGGCAAGGGTGCGCCGGCTGGGCGCTTATAGCGGTTATAACTCCATAAATACTGGCTAGGGGCAAGGCGGATCATGGCCTCTACATTGCGATTTAATATCGTTGCATCGGCCTGTGCATCGCCTACAAAGGCTTCATCAAGCGGGGCGAAATGCATTTTAAAGCCACGACCCCAAGATAGGCGCTCGGCAAAACACATCAAGATCACCGGCTGGGTGGATTTACTTAAACGGGGCAGCAGCGTCATGGTGTAAGCAAGCTTACCAAAGAATGGGGCCCAAGCCCCCTCCCCTGCACCGGGAGCCTGATCTGGAAGCATATAAATAGCTTGCTTCTCTTTTAAGGTGCGCAGTAAGATCTTTACGCCACTGGCATTAGCAGGTGCGGCGCGGCCATT
The DNA here is from genome assembly GCA_025360045.1 of Janthinobacterium sp. Lineage (GTDB taxonomy): Bacteria > Pseudomonadota > Gammaproteobacteria > Burkholderiales > Chitinibacteraceae > Iodobacter. The sequence continues at coordinate 47,311 of JANYCY010000028.1, forward strand.
GGCGCGGTTGCGACCCGTGACCATCAGCGGCTCTAGCCATTTAAGTTTGGGAGGGCGGTATAAAGCGGCCAGCACACAGGGAATCTGTGTGCTTATATAAACACCACAGACTTCGATTCCGCCAAGATGCGGGGAAACAAACATCATGGGTCGAGCACTTTGCAAGGCGGCTTCAACATGTTCCCAACCGTCGCGCTCCTTCACCCAACGGCCCACCTGCTCAGGCGTTCTAAGCCATGCTGGTAAAAGTTCTATAGCTCCCATGCCATGGGCGCTCACACTTAGGCGGTGCAATCGCTTATAATCTGCCCCGTTTTGCGCAATACCCGACTGCTGCAAGTTGGCAGCCAAACGCTGTCTGTAGCGTGGCGATAACAGCCAAGCCAGCCAGCCTAGCAAGGCCCCAAGGCCATGAAATAGCCACAGGGGCAAGTAAGCAAAAGGTTTTAGCAGCAGCATCAGGTTTTTACGCATTCAAGGGCCAGCCCCGGATTCTACCGGCAAAATAGGCTGCTAAGCCCCTCATTGACAGGGAAACAATAATGAAAGAATTCCTCTTTACCTCTGAATCGGTATCTGAAGGCCATCCAGATAAGGTAGCGGATCAGATCTCTGACTCCATCCTTGACGCCATTCTGACGCAAGATAAGCATGCTCGTGTTGCCGCAGAAACACTGGTCAATACGGGCCTTGTGGTACTTGCTGGTGAAATTACCACTCATGCCAATGTGGATTATATTCAAATTGCCCGCGATACCATCAAGCGTATCGGCTACGACCATAGCGATATTGGCTTCGATTACAAAACCTGCGCCGTACTGGTGGCTTACGACAAGCAAAGCCCAGATATCGCCCAAGGTGTAAACGAAGGCCAAGGCTTGGATTTAGACCAAGGCGCTGGCGATCAAGGCCTGATGTTTGGCTATGCCTGCGATGAAACACCGCAACTGATGCCTATGCCGATTTACTACTCGCACCGCCTGATGCAGCGCCAGTCTGAAGTTCGTAAAGACGGCCGCCTGCCTTGGCTGCGCCCAGATGCTAAATCGCAAGTAACGGTTCGCTACGATAAAGACACCGGCATGGCGATTGGCATCGACACCATCGTGCTGTCTACCCAGCACCACCCGGATGTTAGCCACGCTCAGTTGTCCGAAGCCGTGATTGAAGAAATCATCAAGCCAGTGATTCCACCTGAGCTGCTACACAACACCAAATACCTGATCAACCCAACGGGTCGTTTTGTGATTGGTGGCCCGATGGGCGATTGCGGCTTAACGGGCCGTAAAATCATTGTCGACACCTACGGCGGTGCAGCCCCACACGGCGGCGGTGCATTCTCGGGTAAGGATCCATCCAAGGTAGATCGCTCAGCCGCTTACGCTGGCCGTTATGTGGCAAAGAACATCGTTGCCGCGGGCATCGCCAAGCAATGCTTGGTGCAAGTGTCCTACGCCATTGGCGTGGCGCAACCGGTATCGATCATGGTGGATACATGGGGCACAGGTAAATTGCCTGAGCACGAAATTGTTGAGCTGATCAAACAGCACTTCGATTTACGCCCGAAAGGCATTATCCAAATGCTAGATCTACTGCGCCCTGTTTACACACGCACGGCGGCGTATGGTCACTTTGGCCGCGAAGAGCCAGACTTCTCGTGGGAACGCACAGATAAAGTTGAGATCCTGCGGGCAGCGGCAGGGTTGTAAACATTGCATCATGCTTAGGGCGGATGCTTACCCGCCCTACAAAAAATGCATAAAAAAACGGGGAAGCCAACGCTTCCCCGTTTTTTTTATTGCTTACTCAATTATTTTTTACTACGACGACGCATCACTAAGCCAACTAAACCCAAGCCCATCAGTGCATAGGTTTCTGGCTCAGGCACGGGGGTAACGCTGCCTTTATATGTTTCGTAACCTAATTCAAGTTTGCCTGTGGGACCGACACTCAATGAATTTGCAATCAGTGTGCCTTCAAGGTGTCCTGAACCAACCACATCGGCGTTTACCGCGAGTACGCTTCCATTTAAGAATGTTCCAACGTTTACAGTTTTCGCATTGCTTAAGTTATAGATAATACGATCACGATGTAAGGCCAAAGCATCTTTAGATTCAGCTAAATTACCGCCTAAGCCACCTGAAAACACCACATCGCTTAAGCTGCTATTAATCACAATATTTGCGCCCGCTTTAACATTTTCCAGCGAAATATTCTGCAATGCCGTATTGCCTAGATTAAAAACTTGCACATCCGACTTGCCGTCACCTGTCAGCACCAAGCCCGCGGTGCTGCTTGTCCAGCTTCCCACTTGAGACTGCCCAGCTAACTGAGCGGATAAACCACTCAACTGAGTTTTGGCTGTTGCAAAATCGATAAAACTAGCATTTTGGATTGCCGTACCATATTGCCAATCCTTGGCGGTTAACGAACCACCATAGACAACATTGCCAGCATTCAAATTTGCAACAACAATTGAGCTTGGGCCAATTGAAGTATTGGTATCAATATTTGATTTTGGCCCATTATAAATAGACCCCGCAGGCCCCCATTGGCCAGTCAGAGATACATTACCTTTCACCACTAAGGAAGGCGCAGTCGAGCCATATGGGTTGCGATAGCCCACATCAAAACCAGAGGTTAAATTACCCCCTACAGCCAAACGCCCTTCAACGTCAGCCGCCGCATTCACATTGCCAAAGAAAAACCCGCTATAACCATTGGCAACGCCAAAATCAACAATCCCCGCCTGTGCATGAGCAGCAAAAGCCAAACTTATTACAGCAACAATATGTGTAAGACGCATTTTTAGAGCCCTTTATCATTAAAGATGCATCAAAAAATGCATCTATATTTTTAACCTCATCAGCAAGCCCAAACTTTATTGGGCTAACTACCTGCATTTTAAGCACTTGCCTAAAACGCCCCCCCCCCTCTCACCGCAATCCTGTCAACTTAAGCTTATTAACATTGAGAGAGTTGGTATTTATAGGGTGTAAACGACGTAGTCGCTCTTCACCGAAAGCGGTGCGCAAGAAAAACGACTTGCACACCCTATAAAAACCAACCTTTTCCCTATTAAGTCCTTAGGTAAAAGTTTTCGAGCAAGGCATCCTGACGAAGACAGTATGAATAATACGACGAGGAAGGATAACGAAGCTCGAAGACATTTATTAGAGCACTTAAGTTGATAGGATTCCCCCTCACCGCACTACTTTCATTTATATTTACAAATAAAACCCAATCTAATCATTAGCAATTGCTTAAATAAAACTTTATCGCGCCATCCCATCCGAGCAAAAACCAGATGTCACCTTCGTTTTAAACACCAGCGCCGCAATTATGCCAAAACAATTTAACTTTAGGGTTTTAACTTAGTCCTATTCCCTTGTTTTTTTAAATGTATATTTAATATGACATGTATGTCCTGCAATACCTCAAAAACTGACAAACCTACCTAGTTATAAGTAAACACAAGCCCTTAGCAAGCCAAAACCAGCTTACGCAGCATCTATATTTGAATAATATATGTAGATTTACTCATCTAACATCCACATAAAAAAGCGCTCCTGTGAGAGATATCTCACAGGAGCGCTTTTACAAAATAGATACAGAACTTAGCCTCAGCTTAAAAATCGCCAAGATTTAAGCTGTGCCAAAATCACTCCCAGCAGCACTAAGCCACCACCAATTAAGTGAAACCATTGAATCTTCTCACCCAAGCTCACCATGGCAATCACGGCGGTAAAAAGCGGTAATAGATTCATAAACACGGCTGTACGATCTGCGCCCAAGCGATGCACGCCCTGCATCCAGCAATAGGCCGCAATCAAAGACGAAGCAATCCCTGCAAACAATACTAAACCAACACCCTGTGCTGGAATCGCCATCGTTTGCGCGCTAAACGCCACCGGAATCAAAATCACCACCGCCAGCAAGATTTGAATATATAGATTATGCCAATGGCGAAATGGCAAAGCCCAGCGGCGCAATAAAATACCGTACAGCGCATAAGCCACGGTGCCGATCAGCATCAAGGCATCGCCATGATTAATCCCGCTCAATAACAAACTAGCAGGATGCCCTTGGCCCAATAAATACAAGACGCCACAAAGCGAGCAAAAAACCCCTAAAGTTGCTGCTGCACTTGGCTTGGTTTTAGTCATAAAAGCATTCAGCAGCAAAGAGGAGAGCGGAACCAAAGAAGTAATCACACCCATATTGGTGGCGCTCGTGCTATGCGCTGCGTAATAGGCGATGCACTGAAACAACACCATACCTAGCAGTGCCAACACTAGAAATTTACCCAAATAGGGGCGAATAGCGAGTCGTTGTTGCCAGACTGCTTTCAGGCAAAAAGGCGTGAGCACTAAGGCGGCTAAAAACCAACGATAAAAAGAAATGGCGGCTGGATCAAGCACACCTGCTGCGGCTTTGGAAACCACGGTATTGGTGGCCCAGATCATGACCGCCAGCAGGGGAAAAAGGATGGGCATAAAGCTTATCTTTCTAAGTAGATGAATTGCCACTAGTATATGCTTGTCTGTTTTAATGCAAGTACGCCAAAAAAGACATTCCATATTCAGAAACAGACAAGTTGAAACAAACATACAATGACCAACGCCTATTTTGCCGCCGATTTAGCCCTGCCCGCACCGAATCCACTGTATTTACGCTATCAGCAGATGCAAGCTGACACTCAATACAGCAGCCACAAGCATCCTTGGGGCCAGTTGAGCTGGATTAGCCTAGGCGTTATGGACCTCGAGTTAGAGCAGCAGCACCTGATTGCACCCGCCAATTACTTAATCTGGGTGCCCGCTGGCATCCCGCATTCTGCCTATGTGCGCCAAGCGCTCAATTACACATCCATCTATGTTTCGGCCCACTTAGCCCAGCGACTGCCAAAGGAAGCTTGCCTACTCACCAGCACGCCGCTCATCAGCGCTTTAATTAGCGATTTTGGTCAGCGGCAGCTCGGCCATATGCAGGATAAAAGTGATCAGAATCAGGCAAAGCTGCTGATTACCCGATTAAGTCAGTGTAAATGCGCTCCAAACTTCTTACCCAGTAGTAGCGATACACTGATCTCCTCCATTTTAAAAGCGCTGCAAACTGAGCCCAATAACGCTCGTAGCTTAAGTAGCTGGGCCAGCGAAGTGCATAGCACCGAGCGCACGCTGGCTAGACGCTTTCAAAGCGAATTGGGAATGAGCTTTGGCCAGTGCCGCAATCGCATCCGCGTATTACACGCTTTGGCATGGTTAAAAGAAGGGAAAACGATTCAGGATATTGCATGGCAGCTGGGCTATGGCACGCCGTCGGCATTTATTGCCATGTTTAAGCAATTAATCGGCTTTTCACCGGAGCGCTACCGGCAGCAACAATCCCCTATTCTTAAATCTTAAAAATGGCTTATCTGTAATCAAAAAGGGCCATCCTAGCAATTACGCCATTGCATTTATTACAACAAAACAAAAATTCAATGCATTTATGCAATCAACATCAATAAAAAATGACGATTGCCATTTGTAATTAATGCAGAAATAGGATAAAAACGAGGCTCAAACGCTCATCGCCCAGCTGCCTGTCGGACTTAAGCGTCCGTAGCGAGGAAATGTCCGGCTTGAGACAGATTTTGATGGTTTTTGAGGCGAATAGCTGGCTATTTAACGAAAAAACTATCGAAATATGGCCAAGTCCGGCGTTTCCGCAGTAGGACAGCTTAGGTCCGACAGGCTGCTAGATAAAAAGAAGGGATGCTCACAGATGACGATGATTCACCTCGCTGCAAGCTTAGCCTTGCTGTGGCTGCATTTGGCTGGCCTCACTCTGGTGTTGGGCCAATGCTTGCCCTACGCCATCGCCCGAGCAGCGGGTGTGCTTTTAATTACACTATTGATGTTTTTTATTGAGCATTTTATTGGCTTAGGTAATCTCAATGGCGTTTGGCCCATCACCGCGATTTTAGCCGCAGCGTCTCTTTATCTATTTAAACAAGAAGCCGCTAGTCGCCGCTTTAAAGCCGCCGAAATCGCTTTTCTATTAGCACTTGCCTATGGGCTGATTTGGAAATTTATATTCCCTGCAATTTACCCAACATCCGAGCGAGTGACTGATCTTTATTTTATGGCCAATTATTATTCAGGCAGCGTGTTACCGCCGCCCGATCATTGGTTTGCAGGGCATCGCTTTGATTTCTATTACGCCTTTCAGCATTATGCCGCTGCGCTGATGGGCAGGCTGTTTGGCTGGGATATTGGCTTTGCCTATAACATTGCTTTTGCACTATTAATGGCACTAGGCCTCAGCCTTGCTTGGGAATTTGCCACTCGCTTTATCTCCAGCCGCTTGCATCGCCTTGTGCTGATTCTTGCCCTTGCCCTTGGTGGCACGGGGGTTTCGCCGCTGTTAAATTTATTTGTCACCCCCGCCAGCGACAGCCCAATCAGCTGGCAAGCCAACGATCAGATGTGGGCCAGTGCGCGTTTTATTGGCAGCTACGATGCACGAGTTAATACTGATTTGGGGCAGCAACTCTTCCCCCTGCTTACCACTGACACCAAGCCAACGCCTGATTTTGAAGCGCGGGATTTACCGCTAGAAAACTTTGGCTATCAGTTTTTCCTTGGCGATTACCATCCGCCGCTCGGTGGCTTCTTGCTGCTGTTTTTAGCGCTGGCACTGATCGCATGGCTAGAGCAAAAGCGGACCGATCAGCCCGATGAAATCCTCCATGCTCGCTTTGCCCAAGGCCTGCTCGCCCTCACCCTGCCGGTGATGCTCATCACCAACACATGGATTACCCCCATGCTGGCCGTGCTGCTGTTTACTTGGGCAGGTTGGCGGCATTACTACAAAAACCCACCCCACTGGGGCGCTATTTTTGCAGGCGGCACACTTGGATTTTTACTGATTTATCCATTTTTAGCCGGCTTTGCCAGCCAAGCAATTGGCACGCCTATCCGCCTAGTTCATTCCATTGATCGCACACCAATTGCCCAGTTTATTCTGCTGCTCTGGCCGCTATTTGCGCTATTTGCGCTGGCCCTCACCGAAAAACGCCAACGCCCGCTTGCCACCGCCCTCGTCATCGCCTTTGCCATCATGCTGCTCTTAGGTGAATTTATCTTTGTCGATGACCCGAGCGTAGGTAAATTTGAGCGCACTAATACCACGATGAAATGGTGGGGTTGGATGTGGAGCGGAGCGCTTTTGGCGGCAGGTGCAATGGCATTAGGATCAAGCCGCCGCTGGGTGCGTAACGCTGCCGTCGCCGTTTTGCTGCTCACTGGCAGCTACGCAATCAATACCGCGCAATATATTTGGCATACCCCGAAAGGTGATCTGGGCAAGCTGGCTGGCACACATTGGTTTAGCAATGATGCGCCGGTAAAAGACACCATCCGCTACCTAAGCCAAGCGCCTAAGGGCATCGTGCTGGAAAACTGGCTAGGGGATGCTTACACCAATCAAACGCTATTCTCGCTATATTCCCAACAACCTTCTTTGCTCGGCTGGCCTAATCATGTCAGTTTGTGGCATGGTGCGCCTCAGGAAGTCTGGCTGCTTAATCAGCAAATCAAAGATTTTTATTTGGGAATGCAAAGCAATCCATTGGCTTGGCTAAAGCAAAACAAAGTTCAGTACGTAGTATGGGGCAGGCCAGAGAGCCTATCGCCAGCTTGGCAAACGATTAACACCACCATTGCCGCAGAGTATGACTGGCGGCCTTTTCTAGAAACGCCAGATACCCGTATGGGGCTTTGGGTAAAACGAAAATAAATATCTTTGGGTGGGCACTGTGCCCACATGATGAGATCCACCCACTTACGCGTGGGCACAAAAACCTGCCCACCCTACGTAGGATTACCCAATGCTACTGTCGATTGTCGTGCCCTGTTACAACGAAGAAGCCGTGATTGCTGAAACGCTGAAACGCCTCACCGCCTTTAGCCGTGAGGTGGAAGCGCTGGATATTGAGTTTATTTTTGTCGATGATGGCAGCAAAGACGCCACACGCAGCATCTTAAAACAACATGCCACGCACGACCTCCGCATCAAGCTACTTGGTTTCTCACGCAACTTTGGTCACCAGATTGCCGTCACGGCCGGCATCGATGCCGCACGCGGTGATGCAGTTGTGCTGATCGACGCCGATCTGCAAGACCCGCCCGAAGCCATCCACGGCATGATAGAAAAATGGCACGAAGGCTATGACGTAGTTTATGGCACTCGCACGGATAGACCTGGCGAGTCAGCATTTAAACGCGCAACCGCCAAAGGTTTTTATCGCCTGCTCAATCGCCTCTCCGATGTACCCATCCCACTGGATACCGGCGACTTTCGCCTGATGAGCCGCCCCGTGATCGACACGCTAAGAGCCATGCCCGAGCGCGATCGCTTTGTTCGCGGCATGGTCAGCTGGGCTGGCTTTAAACAGGTTGCACTGCCTTATCAGCGAGCCAAACGCTTTGCTGGGGAAAGTAAATATCCACTGTCTAAAATGATCCGCTTTGCCAGCGACGGCATTATGTCTTTCTCTGCCAAGCCTTTGCAGCTGGCTATGGCCATGGGCATGGGCACGTCTTTACTAGCACTCATCGGCATTTTTTATGCACTGTTTTTACGCATCTTTACCAATATCTGGGTAGAAGGCTGGACTGCCTTAATGATTGCCGTGCTGTTCTTAGGCGGGGTGCAGCTGATTTGCGTCGGCATTTTAGGCGAATATATCGGCCGTATTTATAAAGAATCCAAGCAAAGGCCGCTGTACGTTGTGCAAGAATATTGCGGCTTTGATCAAGAAATTGCCTTTTCACGTAGCCCCGTGGTCGATAGAAAATGACGAGGACCACACTTAAATAAAGCTGATTAGCAAGGTGATGCAACTTATATCGTAGGAGCGGATTTATCCGCGAATGGTGCTTGAATTGATATCGCTTTCGCGGCTAAAGCCGCTCCTGCGTAGTGATTCCTAAGATGCGTGATTTTACTGATCAATGTGCAGTACAAAATGGCGGGGTTACCCCGCCCTAAGGTATGAAAGAATCCTTATGAAACGCCATATTCGCACCATTCTCGGCCTAATCATTGCCATTGTTTTAATCACGCTGATTTTTCAACGAACCGATGGCATTCAACTGGCGTCAGCCATCAGAAGTAGCAATCCTCTTTGGCTGATCGCAGGGCTCGCTGTTTTTTGCCTTGGTATTGCTGGCCGCTCGGCGCGCTGGAGCAGCATGCTGCGTATTGCCAGCCCTTCGGCCACCCCCCGCGCCTGCTTGCAGCCTTTTTTAAGCAGCTTAGCACTCAATAATTTACTGCCTTTTCGTGCCGGAGATATCGCCCGCGCCTTTGCCTTTAATAAGGAACTCGGCACGGGGCCAGGCCAAGTATTGGCATCTTTATTTGTAGAAAGGCTGCTCGATTTAGCCAGCCTGCTGGTGTTTCTTGCGATTGGATTATGGGCTTTTAGTATTCAGACCCTACCTTCCTTTGGCAAGCTGGGCGCAGGAAGTGCTGCAGCGATGGCGCTAATGATCTTTGTCTTACTCGCCTTTCCGCGTTGGCTACAAATAGCCATCGATGCCAGCCTAAGGCTGATCCATAAACTTGCCCCGCATAGCGGCAACCATTTAGCCGATGAAGTAGCCGGAGCCATTAAGCTATTAGCCGCCCTTGGTGGCCGACGTATTTTGCCGCTGATCGCCATGAGCCTAATCGTTTGGGCGCTAGAAGGGCTGACTTTATGGTGCGTAGCGCAAAGCGTGCCGGGGCTGATCAATAGTGCAGGGGCTTGGTTTGCTCTGCCGCTGGCCACACTGGCCACGCTGATTCCAAGTACCCCCGGCTATGTGGGCACGTTTGATTACTTTGCGATTTTGGCCATGACACTCACACAAAACGATGCCGTGCCTGCCGCCGCCTTTGCCTTTATTGCCCACTTACTGATTTGGCTACCGCCGACCTTAATCGGTGGAATTTGGCTACTTATCGCAAGGAGAAAAGGATGATTACCCAGCCCCAGCACACCCAAGTTGCCATCATCGGAGCGGGCTTTACTGGGCTCGCTGCCGCTTATGAATTAAGCAAAGCAGGCGTGAGTGTCGTTGTTTTAGAAACAGAAGCAGATATCGGCGGCCTAGCTGCCGCTTTTGATATTGGCGAAAAATCAGAGAAACTAGATCGCTTTTATCACCATTGGTTTACCAATGATTTAGAAGTGATGCAGCTGATTAAAGAATTGAATCTCTGCGATAAAGTAAAAATCAGTCCCAGCAATACCGGCATGTATTACGCCAATCAATTCTTTAAGCTCTCCACACCTTGGGATTTGCTGAAATTTAAACCGCTGGCCTTTCCAGACCGAATTCGCCTTGGCCTACTGGCCTTAAAAGCCCGTAAAGTAGAAAACTGGCAAGAGCTAGAAAATAAAACCGCCGCAGAATGGCTGACCGAGCTAGGCGGGGAAAACGTTTATCGTATTGTTTGGGAGCCGCTATTACGCGGCAAATTTGGCGCAGTGGCGGATCAAATTTCTGCAGTCTGGTTCTGGAATAAGCTCAAACTGCGCGGCAGCAGCCGAGGCAAGGGAGGCGAAGAGCGCTTAGCTTATTTTAAAGGTGGCTTTGTTGCGCTGGTAGAAGCCCTCGCCGCCAAAGTACGCCGCCTAGGTGGTGAGATTCAAATCAGTAATCCTGTTATCTCCATGCAAGCCGAAAACGGTGGCTGGCGGATTAAAACCGCCAAAGGCGAGATTCAAGCCGAACGAGTCATCTCCACCCCCGCCCTGCCGCTCTTAGCCAAGATGATTGAAGACTGGGCCAGCCCAGAATATTTAGCCAAGCTCAATCGAATTAACTATCTGGCCAATGTTTGCCTCGTGCTCGAACTAGATCACTCGCTATCGGACACCTATTGGCTGAATGTAAACGACCCCAGCTTTCCCTTTGTGGGCGTCATTGAGCATACCAACTTTCAGAGCGCCAAAAATTACGACGGCAAGCACATCGTTTACTTATCTAAATATCTACCGCATACCGATGCGCTGTATTTAATGAGCGATGACGAGTTACTCGCCTTTGCCCTGCCACACTTAAAACGCATGTTCCCCAAGTTTGAAGACGCATGGATCAAAAAACACCATGTTTGGCATGCTCGCTGGGCGCAACCCGTAGTTGAAAAACACTATAGCCAGCTAATTCCCGCCTGCGAAAGCCCTAAGCGCGGCCTATTTTTAGCCTCGATGGCACAGATCTACCCAGAAGACCGAGGCACCAATTACGCCATTCGCGAAGGGCGAAGAATGGGCAGGCACTTGAGTGATTTGATTCAGCCTTGATAAACCTACCGAAATGGCAGGCCTGCCTGCCGCCCCCTAGCAACTTAGCCAAATGTCATTGCATTGCCACACCATGACAAGCATTGAATCATCGTAGGGCGGGTGAAACCCGCGTATTTTTCCGCATTGCTCGCGGGTTGCACCCGCCCTACGAAAAACATTTCACTTAAGTTGATAGGGTTGCCCTTAAATCCTCCACGTAAAAAAAGCCCCAGACGGGGCTTTTTTCAATCGGGCATTCGATCATTAACCAAATAACTTACCCTTCAACATATCTAAACCTGCAGCCAAAATATTATTCCCTTCTGGCACTTCACCATCCGGGGTTAGCTTATCTACTAGCTGTGGCAAATACTCAGAGATTTTCCCCGCAGCTTCAGTTGGGTCAATCCCCAGTTTTTCTGCCACCGAAGCCACCGCATCATTGCCCAACACAGCCTGAATTTGCTCGCCACTCACCGGCAAATTGTCCCCAGTACCCACCCAAGACTGCACTAGCTCAGACAAACCACCATTTTGAAACTTAGCGACCAAACCAGAAATACCGCCTTGTTGCTCCAACACGCCAGACAAAGATTGTACCAAGCCCTCTGGCAATTCTTTTCCACCTAAAAGCTGCCCAGCCAACTGATCTAAAAGTCCCATACGGTTTCTCCAAGTACGATGAGTGAGCCGCTATTCTGCCCTAAAAATACAGCGTAAGCTCAAACTCGGGCGGGGATAATAAATACATAGGCATACTGAATCAGGATTAGCCCCCATGTATTGTATTAATCCCACACATTAAGCCTCAATCATAAAAAAATGCCCCAAGCAAAGCACTCATTCCATCTGTCGGCCCAGCTTTTTTACAGTAGCGTTGTCGTGGCAGGGCAGAACATGGGACAATTTGCGCTATCTATCTATTAATTGCATTGGATTTAGTCTCATGGCCCTAATCATTACCGATGAATGTATCAATTGCGACGTGTGCGAGCCTGAGTGCCCAAACAGCGCCATCAGCCAAGGCGATGAAATTTATGTCATCGATCCTAACCTCTGCACGGAATGCGTAGGTCACTACGATGAGCCGCAATGCCAGCAAGTATGCCCTGTAGACTGTATTCCGCTGGATCCTGAGCATAAGGAAACCAAGGAAGAGCTACATAAAAAGTACCTCATTATTAGCGCTTAAGGCGGCAATAAGCGCCGCTTAGCGATAGAAGCTCTGATTAAATGGCCACCCCGGCTTTTTTACCGGGGATACCACCTCAATGATGAAAGCGAATTAATCAGAGCCCAAGCAAAATCAAGGCAATCTGCTGATCCCCTGCAAGATCAAGCACCTTTTACCTCCAACGAAGCCTAAAGACGGCTTCGCTTAGCCCAATGTCCCATTCCAGAGAATATTCACATGAATCACCGCATTCTTTTTGTTGAAGATGATGCTGAACTGGCGGAACTGGTTGGTAGTTATTTACGCTCGTTTGAATTTAATATCGAAGTATTGCCCGACGGCAGTGGCTTAGTCGAAGCGGTACGTAATAACCCGCCATCGCTGGTTTTGCTCGATATTATGCTACCCGGCAAAGATGGCCTGACCCTGTGCCGTGAATTACGCGAGTTTTGGACTGGGCCGGTTATTTTGCTCACCTCGCTCAATAGCGATATGAATCAAATCTTGGGCTTTGAAATTGGTGCGACGGATTATGTGGTGAAGACCACGCCGCCTTCGGTGCTGCTCGCCCGCATTCGGGCTCATCTGCGCCAAACAGCCAGCGGCATGCCGATTGTGTCCAGTGCAGCACCCGCACCTGATCGCTCCACGCTTAACTTTGGTCAGCTGCTCGTCGATTTACGCAACCGCACCGCCAGTTATCGGGGTGAAGCGCTCGGTTTATCGACAGGGGATTTTGATTTGCTCTGGGCTTTAGCCAGCCAAGCTGGGGATATTTTATCGCGCGATCATTTATTAAAAGTATTACGCGGGATTGAATACGATGGCATGGATAGAAGTATTGACGTGGCGATTTCTCGTTTACGCAAAAAGCTAGATGACGATCCTAACGAGCCACGCAAGATCAAAACCATACGCCACAAAGGTTATTTATTTGCCACCGACATTTGGTGGCAGGAATAACAGGGTACAGGGGACAGGTTTCGGCGGTCAGAGATATTCTGATACACGACACCTGAACCCTACCCTCTGAAACCCGACACCTGAGGCCTGACTCCTAAATATGCGCCAACTCTTTTTACGTTTTTATCTTACGGTGGTGGTTTGCTTTTTAGCCTCGTCCCTTGTGATTGGTGCGCTGTATAAAAACTTACTTGAGCGCAGCAATGAGCATTATCTATCTGATATTTTCAAAACCACCATCAGCGTGGTTGAATCCACGCTCGGTGATTTGCCCCCTTCCATCTGGCACGATGAAGTAAAGCGCCTCAAAAATAAGCTTCCCCTGCCGGTAGAAATTGAAACACTCAATACCTATACACTCAGCCCGAGCAATCAGCAGGCGCTGATTAATGGCGATATTATTTTTTTGCAAAATCAGGACGTCTATCTACACCGGATTCCTGACACCGGCTTGATGGTTGTTCTCGGCCCTGTACCCTATTTACAACGCTTAGATAACTTCGCGTGGGCCGATTTGGTCGCCCTACTTTTAATGTGTGCGGCCTTAGGCCTGCCGACTTGGTTGTGGCTGCGCCCGCTCTGGCGCGATCTGCAACATATGGCAAGACAAAGCCGCCAACTAGGTGAAGGGGACTTTAGCACCCGTGTCACCTTGCATGAAGGCTCTACACTCAACTCGCTAGGCGTCACCTTTAACCGTATGGCGCACGACGTGGAAGAGCTCACCGCCAGCCGCAAAGCCCTGATTGATGCGGTATCGCATGATTTACGCACTCCACTGGCTCGATTGCGCTATCGATTGGAAGCAATCAAAGGTGGTGCAGACAGTAGCCAGCAAATCGTGGCGATTGAACGCGACTTAGGGCAAATCGATGAACTAATCGAAGAATGGCTCACCATGTCTACCCTCGATAAGCCTCAGCTCAAGCTTGAAACGCAGCCGATTGAAATTCTGCCTTGGCTCAAGCGTCAAATCAGCGAGTTCAGTAGCCAAGGCAATATTAGCCCCGACTTAATCAATCTATTACCCGGAAAAACACCTTTTCTGGAGGCAGATAGCCATTACCTCACTCGGGCGCTGGCTAATTTAATGAGTAATGCAAGGCGCTATGGCGGCACCGCTATCGTGCTGACCATCGAATGGGATAATGGCCTCGCAAAACTGCACGTCGATGATAATGGGCAAGGAATTCCAGAATCTGAGCGGCAGCGCCTCTTGCAGCCTTTTGAGCGCTTAGAAGTCAGCCGCAATCGCCAAACCGGTGGCTTTGGCTTAGGGCTGGCGATTGTATCCATGATTATGCGAGGCCATAACGGCGCAGCCATGATTAGCGATGCCCCTTTGGGCGGAGCCCGTGTGACGCTCTGCTGGCCTACTCCACTCAAAAATGCCTAAGGTTGTGATCCTCATCCTAGGCAATCCACGTACATTGCGTTACAGACCGCTACCAAGGGCATATCGAACTTTATAGAGGAAGTGGTGATAATCCATCCCATAGCAACACCAATCAAACACTCCTCTAGGGAAATAAACAAATGAACAAGCTTCTTGCCGTATTGCTCGCTACAGTTTTCGCTTCAGCAACTTCATTCGCTGCTGACACTACAGCGTCTACAGCTTCTACTGTTAAAACAGTTAAAGTTGAAAAGCACGCTAAGAAAGCTGCTCCAGCAGCTTCTACAGTTCAAAAAGCTCAAGCTAAGAAAGTAGCTGCTTCTGCTGCTTCTACAGTACAAAAAGCTCAAGCTAAGAAAGTAGCTGCTTCTGCTGCTTCTACTGTTCAAAAAGCTCAAGCTAAGAAAGCTGCTGCTTCTGCTGCTTCTACAGTACAAAAAGCTCAATCTAAGAAAGCCGCTGCTTCTGCTGCTTCTACAGTTCAAAAAGCTCAATCTAAGAAAGTAGCTGCTTCTGCTGCTTCTACAGTACAAAAAGCTCAAGCTAAGAAAGTAGCTGCTTCTGCTGCTTCTACTGTTCAAAAAGCTCAAGCTAAGAAAGTAGCTGCTTCTGCTGCTTCTACTGTTCAAAAAGCACAAGCTAAGAAAGCCGCTGCTTCTGCTGCTTCTACTGTTCAAAAAGCACAAGCTAAGAAAGTAGCTGCTTCTGCTGCTTCTACAGTACAAAAAGCACAAGCTAAGAAAGTAGCTGCTTCTGCTGCTTCTACTGTTCAAAAAGCACAAGCTAAGAAAGCTGCTGCTTCTGCTGCTTCTGCTGTACAAAAAGTTCAAGCTAAGAAAGTTGCTGCTTCTGCCGCTTCTGCTGCTAAGTAATAACACTTGCTGTACCAAAAACGGGGACTTCGGTCCCCGTTTTTGTTTTTCTGTAAAAGATTGATTTCAATAGGGAACAGATCACTCCGTTTCTTATCTAAATCACCCTTGCCTCTTAGAAAACAGATTAATGAAACATATCTACCTTCTGGCCCTAGCGCTTGTTCTGACGAATCATGCTTTTGCACTCACGAATGCAGAAAAAAAAGCCTTATTTTTTGGCATTGATAACCGTGTTTTTATTGAAGCCCCCTACGCAGCACCTTTTTCCGCGATAGGCCAGCTTGAAACCGTTGCCGCCAGCACCTGCACGGCCACCTTGGTCGCGCCTGATTTAGCGATTACCGCCGCACATTGCTTTTTGATGGATGCAAAAAAGCTGGATGCAGGCCGTTGGTTTAAAGCGGGCTTTCATAAGGGTGAATATCAGGCACGCTATCAAGTGCTGTCCCAAACATTCCACCCGCGCTTTAAAAAAGGCTTGGTGTATAAGGGCGATGACGTTTACATCCAAGACTCTGCTGCGACCTATGATATTGCTTGGCTAAAACTAAAATTAATTGATGGCAAAGCACCTAAGCCTTTGGCCCTATTTAGCGGCAATAAAGCAGAATTAAAAACCATTATTGCCGCCCATAAATCCTTAGCGACCCAAGCTGGCTTTGCCGAAGATCACGATACCGAGCTAACAGCACACAAAGATTGCAAGATCACTCGCTTACGCCCAAACAACACTATTTATCATCGCTGCGACACATTAGCAGGGGATTCAGGCTCGCCTATTTGGCTAAATACCGATACTGGCCCACAGATTATTGCAGTGCAAAGCTCTGCGCCAGATTGGTTTAATCGCAAAAAAGCCGATAACGTCGGTGTAACAGTCTTGCAACTACCGCCTAAACCCTGATAATTACGACTCAAAGGCGAAAAGGTAGAGAAATGGATATCAAAGCTTATATGCAGCAAGTGGGTCGCCAAGCCCGTGCGGCGAGTCGGCACATGGCAAAAGCAGATACGCAGATCAAAAATCAGGCATTAAATGCGATTGCCGATGCGCTACTGCGCGATGCGGATACGCTACTCGCTGCCAATAACCGCGATATGGAACAAGCAAAGCAAGATGGCTTAGAGCCAGCCATGCTTGATCGCCTGCTCATTACCGCTCAGACCATTGAAAGCATGGCCGATGGCCTGCGTCAGATTGCCAGCCTGCCCGACCCTGTTGGCGAGATGAGCGACTTTAAATTTCGCCCATCCGGCATCCAGCTCGGCAAAATGCGCGTGCCTTTGGGGGTGATTGGCATTATTTACGAAGCCCGCCCAAATGTGACGGCAGACGCCGCTGGCCTCTGTATTAAATCGGGCAATGCCACCATTTTACGTGGCGGCCGTGAAGCCTTTCATTGCAATCAAGCCATCGCGCTCTGTGTAAGCGAAGGGCTAAAAGCAGCAGGCTTGCCAGCGACTGCCGTACAAATTATTGAAACACCAGATCGCGCTGCCGTGGGCGAGCTGATCACCATGAGCGAATTTGTCGATGTGATCGTGCCGCGCGGTGGTAAGGGTCTGATTACCCGCATTGCTGCGGATGCCCGCGTGCCCGTTATTAAGCATTTAGACGGCATTTGCCATGTGTATATCGATGAAGAAGCCGATCCCCTTAAGGCGATTGCGATTAGCGATAATGCCAAAACGCATCGATATGGCACATGCAACACCATGGAAACGCTGCTGGTACACGAAACCGTTGCCGAGCTGATTTTGCCGCCTCTAGCCGAAATCTATGCAGCAAAAGGCGTTGAGCTACGTGGCTGCGCTAAAACGCTGGCCATACTGCCGCAAATCAACGCTGCGACAGAAGAAGACTGGGCTACCGAATATCTCGCACCTATTTTAGCCATTAAAATCGTCAGCGATTTAGACGAGGCGATTGAGCACATCAACACCTGGGGTAGCCATCATACCGATGCGATTGTTACCGAAAACTACACTAAATCACGGCAATTCTTACGTGAAGTGGATTCATCTAGCGTGATGATTAATGCCTCTACCCGCTTTGCCGATGGCTTTGAATATGGCTTGGGTGCAGAAATTGGCATTTCCACCGATAAAATCCATGCTCGCGGCCCAGTTGGCTTAAATGGCTTAACCAGCGAGAAATGGATTGTCTTTGGCAACGGCGAAATTCGTAGCTAATGCAGCAGCGCACTCTGGGGATTTACGGTGGCACTTTTAACCCAGTGCATTTTGGGCATTTGATTATGGCGCGGGCATTTCGGGATACATTTGCTTTACCCGAAGTGCGCTTGATCCCGACAGGAACACCGCCACATCGAATACCTGAAATCAGTGCCTTGCAACGTTTGGAATGGCTAAAAACCGCGTTAATTGGCGAACAAAATCTGATCGCTGATCATAGGGAGGTCAACAGGGGAAGCGTCAGCTTTACTTTTGATACCCTGACAGAATTACAACAAGAACAACCGCATAGCCTATTAGTCTGGCTGATAGGTGGCGATTCATTTGCCCATCTGCCAAGCTGGTATCGATGGCAAGAATTGCTAGAAATGGGGCATTTGGTGGTTGTCAATCGCCCCGGTTTTGACGAGCTCCCCTTTGAAATAAAAAGGGAATTTGCCAAACGACATGTAGAAGCGTCCCCGCAAGCCTTGGCTCAGGGTAAAATCAGCGTATTAGCTCTGCCGCTGATGTCCGTTTCTTCAACGGCCGTACGTGAGAAACTTGCGCGCGGCGAGGATGTAAGCGATCTAAGCCCGATTGCCGTAATATTGCAGCAATCGGGTCTTTACTCTAAAAACACTTAATGTGCTAAAAACACCTCATATGTTTTTAATATTTTGAAATACTGCTTTGTTGAGTTACTTATCAAGCAGCACAGCTATTGCGGCCACTTTGCAATCGCCACTTTTTACTTTGGAAACACATAACAATGGCAATGAACGAATACACTCAAGCAATGCGCGCACTTGCAATCACCGCGCTAGAAGACATCAAAGGTAAAGATATTGTTGACCTTGATACCACGGAACTCACCGACCTATTTGATTGCATGATTGTTTGTACTGGCGATTCAAACCGTCAAGTTCGCGCGCTGGCTAATAATGTAGCTGTAGATCTAAAAGCCAAAGGCTACGAAATCATGAGCACCGAAGGCCATGAATCTGGCGAATGGGTTTTAGTTGATGCTGGCTCCTTAGTCGTACATGTTATGCTGCCACCTGTTCGCGATTACTACGATCTGGAACAACTCTGGGGCGGTGTAAAACCAAGCTTTAGCGCACTGGGTAAGCCTTGGAGTGCAGTGTAATACCACTATTGCCGCCATAAGGTAGTGTTAAGCAGCCCGTTGGACTAAGTTCACGGGCTGCTGGTCCCTCAAAAAAGCAAAATATGTAGAGACTTTCTCACATGCGTATTTTATCGCTATCGCGCCACTACCGCGTGGCACTACGGACTTTCGTAATGGGGCTGCTGCTCACGGGCGGCTTACAAATTTGGCTTAACTTTCAGCATAAAAATCACGCCCAAATCCAATTAGAACACCTTGCCCGCCACTATGCTGAGCGCATTGAAGCGAAGCTAGATGCAGAAATCAATATTTTGCGAGGCATACAAAATGCTTTTATCGCAAACCCTAATCTAAGCAATCACACCTTCTCTACGATTTTAAAACAACAAAGTATTCAAGGCCGCTTCCCAGACTTTGTTTCAATCCATTTTATTCGAGAAGTGGCCTCGGCTAATTTAGATGCCTATATTGCACATCGCCAGCTTGAAGACCCTACTTTCACCGTTAGTTTTGATAGCCCCCGCCCTGTATACCAAATCACCGATTATGTTTTCCCTGAAAACGCCCCTACACACGAGCCTATTGGTGTAGATATTAGTGCGCAAACAGCCAATTTAACCACGATTGAATATGCCAGAGATCAAGGACGTGGCATCGCCTCCCCTGCTTACCCTCTAAAAGGGTATAAAACAGCCCCGATGGGTTTTGTTATCCACCTGCCTATTTACACCCCCAATAAAGCCATCAACAATCAAAAAGAAAGACGAGCCGCATTTATCGGCTCACTCGGTGCGACCTTTACCATTACAAAAATGATGCAATGGTTAGACCAAGATATCAATAAATCTATTCACCTACAATTACAAGATACAGGCACAACATCTGCATTAAATGAAGCAGAAAAAAGTAAAATAATTTATCCAGAAACAAATCCATCACCGATTAGCGCTTATAGAGAACTAAACGCAAATGCATTAATTCAATTTCCTGGTAGGCAATGGCGGCTGAATCTCCACGCTCCAGCAGAAGCATTTCCTCAACAAACTTCATTAAATTATGTACTGTGGGTAGTAGGTATTTTCCTCTCAATGTTTATTGCTCTTCTTTTACAACGACAAAAAAACAATCATGAATCTGCATTAGATTTAGCAGAACAAATTACTCAAGATTTACGTAAACACGAGCAGCACTTTCAGCAAATGGCTCAGCTGGCAGAGGAATCTCGCGACCTGATAATAAGCCGTGATTTGCAAGGAAAAATAATCTATGCCAATCGTGCGGCACGTATTTATTTTGCAGAGAGCACCCCTGTTCTATTAGGAAAAAACAAACCCTTATTACTTTCTGCAGAGCTAGCAATGAGTGAAATTCCTATTTTGCAAGAATGCCAGCATCGCAATACAGCAGATGAATTACACTTTTTCGAACTCACTTTATTTCCTCTTTATAATCAAGAAGAATTACATGTGGGCTCCGCCATGTTTGCGCACGATATCACCCCACACAAAGAGCTATTTATAGAGCTGCAAAAAAGTAGGGAACGTTTTGCATCCCTGCTTGAGCTGGCCGCTGATTGGCATTGGGAGCAGGATAAGGATTTTAGATTTACGCAAATCTCTGCAGGATTTTTTAACTTGCATGCCATTAATCGTAAATTATTAATAGGACAAACTCCTTGGGAATTAAGCGATGGACGCGTATCTACCGAGGAATGGCGTATTCATAAAGCACAGCTTGAGGCGCAGAAGAGCTTTAAAGATTTTATTTACACCATGCAAATTGGTGCAAATAGCGTCATTATTCAAACGTCAGGCCAACCTTACTTTAATGAGAAAAATGAATTTATGGGCTATCGCGGAATAGGCCATGATATTACAAGCAATAAAAAAAATGAACATGCCACTCAGCTTGAGCAGCAAAGAATCGCTGCAATATTAAACTCCATGGCCGATGGCATCATTACTTTGGCATTAAATGGGGACGTTGAATTTATCAATCCAGCCGCCATTCATTTACTCAGCTGCCGCGCAGTGACCGCTATTGGCAAGCATATTGATCATATTTATCGTGTCATTTCTATTGCAGAACGCACTCCCTTAGCCTCTTTACTCTCAATTGCATTAAGCTCAGTAGAAACGCCTCCCCCTTCTAGAGAAGTGCTGCTGCTCAATTCACGAAGCCAATCCATGCTGATTCAAGAATGGGTGATTCATTTAAAAAATAGCAAAGGAACCCTGACAGGACTGGCTTTGCTATTTCGGACGATAGATTAGAGCTAAGGCAAAGTAATAGAAACCAATAATCCACCCTGAGGGTGATTGGTCAGCTCTAGCGTTCCACCATGCGCTTGCACGATATTTTGAGCGATTCCCAGCCCCAAGCCCATGCCCTGCTGATTACTATTTCGGCCATGCTCTAAGCGAGTGTAAGGCTGAAACAAGGTACTCAATGCCTCAACAGGTACACCTGGGCCATCGTCGTGTATTGTGATGCACACACCGCCTGCCACTTTACTGACCGCAATACGTGCAGCCTTCCCATAAAACAAAGCGTTATCTAGTAAGTTAACAATGGCACGGCGCAGTGCCAAGGGCTTGGCGGTTACTTTTAGCCCACATGGCTGGTAACTCACGTCGTGCCCTGCAAGCAACGAATCCCTTACCATGCGGCCAATCAATTGATCCAGAGCCAGCTCGGTGTGGTTTTCATGGATATCGGTGTCTTTTACGCTTTGCAAAGCGCCTTTTACCATCATATCCAGCTCGTCTAAATCTTCATGAAAAGCCTGACCTGCTTCTTCATCATCGAGCAATTCTGCGCGTAATTTCAACCGGGTAATCGGCGTGCGTAAATCGTGCGATATCGAGGCAAACAGACGTTCGCGGTCTTCTAAATAAAGCTGGATTCGTTCTCGCATCGCGGTGAACGCACGTGCGGTGCGCACAAACTCTCGGCTACCTGTTTCTGGCAAGGTGGGCGATTCGCCCTTACCAAAAGCAACCGCCGCTTCGGATAAGGCAGCCAGTGGTTGGGTAATCCAGCTCACCACCAAAATCGACAGCAGCAAGACGGTAGCAAGCGTTAAACCTTGCAAGAGCAAGCGATCAAACGGCAATGGATTGCCGTTGTCTAAAAAATAGGGATCGGGCATTAAGGTGGCCAAATACAGCCAACCACCCGGCTCAATCTCAGCCTGAATCACCAGTACCGGCGCGGGACGAGGCTTAATCAACAGAGTGTGCTCCACCCATTCTTCAGGTAAATCGGCAACCGTCACACCCTCATCCGACACCACCAGACCATCGGGCATGGCAAAGCCAATACGCACATCCGATAGCCTTGGCAGATCATGGCTGAAGGTCAGCCGCACCATATCCAGCACCGCTTTAGACAGCGCCGACTCAGGAATATCTTTGATCTCTACGGGGGAGCGATTAACGCTGACAAAAAAACGCGTGCCGCCCATATCGCGCAATTGCTCGATCAGGATAGGACGATAATTCGGTGGCAAGCTCTGGAAAAAACGCACGGCACTGGCAGCGCCAGCACCAATATGCTGGGCTGCCGCGCCAACCTCTAGCGCTGCCTTGGTTTTGAGCTGATTGGCCCACAACCAGTTACCAATCAGCATGGTGGTGAGCACCCCGAGCACCATGACAAGGGATAAACGCCCCAGCAAGGAAGGCGGCATCAAGCGCCGCGCCCAAGGGCTAAGGCGCATGGCTAGTACTCACTTGCGCCGAGAAAACATAGCCCGCGCCCCTAACCGTTTTAATCAGCTCGGGCTGTTTGCCATCGTCATGCAAGCGCTGGCGCAAGCGGCTGATTTGCACATCTAAGGAGCGATCGAGCGGCCCCACATCTCGGCCACGCGTTTGCTCGGCAAGGATATTTCTATCCAATATTTGCCCAGAATGCTCGGCAAAGTATTTAAGCAGCTGAAAATCCAATCCAGTCAGCACCACATTCACCCCCGCCGGATCGGTCAGGCTGCGCTCTACGGTATCTAGGCAAAAGCCAAGAAAATGGTAGTAACGTGGTGCAATGGCGTTGTCCAAGCCACTGCGACGATGAATCGCCTTGATACGCGCCAGTAATTCGCGTGGATTATAGGGCTTGGCGATATAGTCATCGGCCCCCAGCTCTAGCCCTACAATTCGATCTGTTTCATCCGAATTCGCGGTCAACATAATAATCGCCACATTCGATTGCCGCCTTACCGCTTGGCAAAGCGCAAAGCCGTCGGTGTCGGGCAGCATTACGTCCAGAATCACTAGGCTTAACTCTTCCTGATAGCGGGCAAATTCCGCCAGAAAGCTAGCACCATCGTGGGCCAAGTAAACCTCGTACTGGTTTTTTTCCAGATAGGTTTTAAGCAGGGTGCGCGTTTTTTGATCGTCATCGACCACTAAAATTTTACGACTCATGGGAAACCTTTTAACTTGGTAACTAGCGTTACTTGTCTTTTTAGTGCCTGCGGCACGTTGATTTTGGTGCGGTGGCCACCGCAGGGGCCTTCCTTTCTTGAACGGCCAAGAAACGAAGCCAAACCACAACCTCAAAAACACGAAGGCTCCTCACTGCGGATAATCGCCTCGGCGTTGAGGCTGCTCGGGAGCAAGCCTCGCTACCCCTTTTCCGAAACCCCGAGCCGCTTACTCCTCGTGTCGCGGCTTCAGGGGGGATTTAAGCCCCGCGCTATGAGTCGCGATATAAATGTATTTTACTGAGGTTGAAACGACTCAAAACCTAAAAAACGGCTCAATTCAAAATAGGTTTTCTCCGTGGTTCAAGACTTGGATTTTCACTATCAAATATCTTTTTCCCCTGCCCCTAAGGCGCGGACGATGCCTGCCATGCGGCGCTGTGCCTCGCTGGTGGGCATTTGGGGATCCATAAAATAACGATGGACTTGCGCAACGATGGCGTCTTTTAAGGCTTCATCAGAGGCCATTCTATGGGTAAGGCTAGGTGCTTGCACCATGCCACCTTTAACAAAGGTCTGCCATGAAGAGCGCGAGCAGCTATCCATCTGGCGAATATCGGCATCGCGCCGCACGGGTACAGAGCCTTTAATTCGGTTATAGCCTGCTTGCACAGCAGGGGAAACAATCAGCTGGGCCAGTTTTTCCTGAGCGTCTTGCCGCGAGTAGTTACCGGCAAACATCACCAACGTATCGATGCTATAGAGATGCATATCTGCCGTTCCCGGCACCGCCACGCAGCCAAAAGCCACATCGGTCGCCAAGCCCCAAGCGTTTAACTCGCCCTTTACCCAATCGCCCATCATCATCATGGCGGCTTCGTCTTTTGCCAGCATTTTGGCCGTTAATGTCCAAGACTTTTCGGCGATAGGATCAGGCATATAGCGGCGCAAAGCGCGTAACCGCTCTAAGGCTCGACCTAAACGCGGATCGAAAAAAGCATTGGCACGCCGGCGCACAAATAGATCTCGATAATAAGCCGGGCCACCTTCGCTCAGCACCAAGCTTTCAAACAGAGTAGCCACCTGCCAAGGCTCGCCACTTTGCGCGAGTGGGATAAAGCCTGCGCGTTTTATTTTATCTGCGGTTCGCTCAAACTCTGGCCAAGTTTGCGGCGGCTGCAAGCCCAATTGTTTGAAAATCTTCTGGTTATAAAACAAAGTATTGATGCGATGCACACCGAGTGGCGCAGCAATCACATGGCCGCGTAGCCGAACCGAGGCATAGGGCGTGGGCAAAATCGACGCGCCCCATTTCGCTTGCTTAGCCACACCATCTAGCTCGAGTAACAATCCCAAATCGCCCCATTCGGCAATGGCTGGGCCTATCAGCTGCGCCGCTTGCGGTGCTTTATCAGAAAGTACACGGCTTTTTAATACCTTCATCGCCCCCAAGCCAGAGCCGCCAGGAATCGCCGCATCTTTCCAATCTAAGCCTTCTTTTTCTAAACGAGAGACTAAGAAATCGGCCGCTCGGCGCTCAGACGCAGAAGTCCACCAATGCAGCACCTCAAGCGTTTCGGCGCGCACAGGCAAGGCCAGCAGCAATACGCATACCGCAGCGTTAATGAAAACAATCAGCAAAATCTGAGACCTATATAAAGGATGCAGCGGACTATAACGTAAGCTATCTTGCTTATTTGTAAAATAATGTTGCTTGCCCCCATTTTATTTTGCAAGAGCAAAACATAGAGAATAAGCAGCTGCGTATTGATCAAAACCAAATAACGTGCATATTTACATGTAAAGAAATGTAACACTCCAACCTACTCAAAAACATATAAATTCAATATAAATCAGTCACTTAACAAAAACACAACAGCATAAAAAAGAGATTTACTGTCACCTTTTCAGGGGTGCTATTGTGATTTCGCCGCGAATAAAGCGTACAAAAAAATAGCGCTGAATGCGGTCAACCCTGAGGAGAGTCACCACAATGAGTACACTTGCACGAAGCGCCGTCTTGGCCGCCTTACTCGCAGCCGGTACAGCACAAGCTGGCACACTGACCATCGAATCATGGCGCGTTGATGATAAAGCGCTGTGGGAAGAAGTGCTATTGCCTGCGTTCAATAAAAAGAATCCTAGCATTCAGGTTAAATTTGCTCCGACTACCCCTACAGAATATGACTCTAGCCTGACTGCACGTCTGGCTGGTGGCACAGCAGGTGATCTGATTACGTGTCGCCCGTTTGACGTGTCGCTTGCTAACTATAAAAAAGGCAGCTTAGAAAAACTGGATGGCAAAGCAGGCATGGAAAACTTCCCAGCTTCCGCCAAAGTGGCATGGCAAACCGATGATGGCAAAGATGCTTTCTGTATGCCTATGGCTTCGGTGATTCATGGCTTTTTCTACAACAAAAAAATCTTTAAAGAATTAGGTCTGAATCCACCTAAGACCACAGATGAGTTTCTGAAAGTCAACGAAGCCATCAAAAAGGGCGGTAAATACACCCCTATCGCTCTGGGTACTGCTGACCAATGGGAAGCCAATCAAATTGTCTTCACCAGCGTAGGTGCTCCTTACTGGAAAGGCGAAGTAGGCCGCAAAGCGCTGATCTCCGGCAAAGCCAAATTCACCGATCCACAATTTGTGGCCGCTTGGGATGCCATGAGCAAATGGACGCCTTATTTATCTAAAGGCGCTTCTGCTCAAACCTATGCAGACAGCCAAAATCTATTTGCCATGGGTAAAGCCGCCATCTACCCAACTGGCTCTTGGGATATTGCCTACTTCAATAAAGAAGCCAGCTTTGAATTTGGCGCATTCCCACCTCCTGT
The DNA here is from genome assembly GCA_025360045.1 of Janthinobacterium sp. Classification (GTDB taxonomy): domain Bacteria; phylum Pseudomonadota; class Gammaproteobacteria; order Burkholderiales; family Chitinibacteraceae; genus Iodobacter. The sequence goes on from JANYCY010000028.1 coordinate 73,616, forward strand.
CGCTAAAGCTGGCGACAAATGCGAGATTTCTGATCACACCGACATCGGTATGGGCGTGAACAGCAAATCCAAAAATAAAGAAGACGCTTATAAATTCCTAGCTTGGCTTTCTTCCCAGGAATTTGCTGACCTTTACACCAATAAAGTAACTGGCTTCTTTAGCTTGTCTAACCATCTGATCACCGTTAAAGATCCAGTGGCAAAACAAATGCTGGAATGGCGTAAGAGCTGCGGTTCGACTATCCGTCTGAACGCGCAAATCTTAAACCGTGGTGAGCCTTCGATGGAAAACCAGCTGTGGAATGTAAACAGCCAAGTATTGAACGGCAAGCTCGCACCAAAAGAAGCCGCAGCTCAAGTACAAGCTGGCTTTGCTAAGTGGTACAAACCGCAGCAAAAATAATTTGTAAGCGCCAGGGCGGCACCCCCGCTCGGCCAGAGTTCATCTAAATCTTTTTCCTCTTTCACACTCGACTGTGGATCTTGGTCGGCGGCGAATCGCTGCCGACATTTTTTTTGCGGAGACGTGCCATGCAGCGCAAATTCCCTTGGCATATTCTGGTGTTTCTTGCCCCAGCTCTGCTGATCTATTCCGTATTTAGCGCCCTACCCCTGCTCGATACTTTACGACTAAGCTTTTTCACCACAAGTGAAAGCGGTCATCAAACATTTACTGGCCTTAGTAATTACCACACCATTTTATTTGATCCTGAATGGTCACATGCGTTTTGGAATGCCATGTGGAACAACTGTAAATTCTTTTTACTGCATTTATTAATTCAAAATCCAATCGGCTTATTACTTGCCACCCTGCTCAGTCTGAAAAGCTTAAAGGGCGCAAAAACCTACCGCACACTGATTTTCTTGCCCACCCTGTTATCGGTGGTGATTATTGGTTTTATCTGGCAATTGATTCTTTCGCCGCTGTGGGGAGTCGGTGAAAAAATAATGGGTTTTGCAGGCCTGGCTGATTACTTTGCGCCGTTTTTAGGCGATGAAGGCTCGGCACTGATTACGCTGGCCATGATTTCAGTTTGGCAGTTTGTCGGCATCCCGATGATGCTGATTTACGCCGCGCTATTGGCGGTGCCTGAAGATATCGTTGAAGCAGCGCATGTGGAAGGCGCAAGCAGCCTGCGTATTTTTTGGGAGATCAAACTTCCTTTAATTCTGCCCACACTGGGGCTTGTCACCATTCTGACCTTTGTGGGCAACTTCAACGCGTTTGATTTGATTTACTCGGTAAAAGGCGCGATTGCAGGGCCGAATTACAGCACGGATATCCTAGGCACACTGTTTTACCGCACCTTCTTTGGCTATCAAAGCCAGATAGGCAGCCCCACCATGGGCGCAGCAGTCGCCACCATGATGTTCCTCGTCATTTTAAGTGGCGTAGGTGCTTATTTCTTTTTTATCCAACGCAAGTTGCAGCGGTTTGAGCTGTAAATGCTTTGTAGGGCGGGTGTAACCCGCGAGCAATGCTGAAAAATACACAGCTTGCACCCGCCCTACATCCCATTAAGTTAATAGCCCCCTAAATAGGGTGCAAAAGGCCGTAGGCCTTACGCACCGAAAGCGGTGCGCAAGAAAAACGACTTGCACACCCTATATAAAACTAAGGCTTAAGCAATATTTGATGAGCGAGTAAACACCATGAAAAAAATCAAAGCGGGTGGCTTAGTCGTGCAGCTCACGCTGCTCTGCTACACCCTACTGGCCCTGTTCCCGATTGCGCTGATTTTAATTAACTCGGTCAAAACCCGTGCAGGGATATTTGATGATCCGCTGGCGCTGCCCAATGCCGAAACCTTTTCCCTGATTGGCTTTCACAAGGTTTTGGCTAAGTCTGATTTCCTGCTTTATTTTGGCAACAGCCTAACTGTGACGCTGATTTCGCTGACGCTGATTTTGCTATTTGGCGCGATGGCCGCTTGGGCCTTGTCTGAATATAAATTTCGCGGCAATCGCTTGCTTGCGCTGTTTTTAGCCATTGGCATTATGGTGCCGATTCGCCTTGGCACGGTGTCGATTCTGGAGCTGATCGTTAAGTTGGATTTAATCAACACTCTCACCGCACTGGTGCTGGTTTATACCGCCCAAGGCTTACCACTGGCAGTGATGATACTGAGCGAATTTATCGCGCAAGTCCCTAAGGAGCTGAAAGAAGCGGCGCGATGTGATGGGGTGGGCGAATTTAAAATATTCTTCCAAATTATCCTGCCGCTGATTCGCCCGGCAGTCGCTACCGTCGCCGTGTTTACCATGATTCCGGTTTGGAATGATCTGTGGTTCCCGCTGATTTTAGCGCCGGGGGATTCCACCAAGACGGTCACGCTGGGTGTGCAGCAGTTTATTGGCCAGTACGTTACCGACTGGAACGCCGTGCTGGCGTCCCTCAGCCTTGCTGTGATTCCGGTGCTGATTATGTATGTGATTTTCTCAAGGCAGTTAATACGCGGCCTGACCTCCGGCGCGGTGAAATAGGCGTCAGGGATTAGGTTTCAGGAATCAGCAAAATCCAATCCCTTAAACCTAAGAACTAACTCCTAAAACCTAATTCCAAGCGAGCATGCAATGGCAACTGTAAAACTCAATCATTTAAGTAAGTCTTACGACAAGAAAACTCAGATTTTGACCGATATTAATCTGGATATTAAACACGGCGAATTTGTGGTTTTGGTTGGCCCTTCAGGCTGTGGTAAATCGACGCTGCTACGCATGCTGTCTGGCCTAGAAAGCATCAGCGGCGGCGAGATGCTGATCGATGAAAAAGTGGTGAATGATTTGCCGCCTGCCGAGCGCGGCATTGCCATGGTGTTTCAGAGCTACGCACTTTATCCACATATGAATGTGTATAAAAATATGGCGTTTGGCCTGCGTGTGGCGGGGGAAAACAAGGCCGCGATTGAGAAACGCATTCTGCACGCCGCTGGCATTTTAAAAATCGACCATCTGCTCGATCGCCTACCGCGCGAATTGTCCGGTGGCCAGCGCCAGCGCGTCGCCATTGGCCGCGCCATTGTGCGCGAACCTAAGCTATTTTTATTCGATGAGCCACTATCCAATCTGGATGCCTCCCTGCGGGTACAAACCCGTTTAGAAATCGCCAAACTGCATCGCAGCCTGAATGCCACCATTGTTTATGTCACCCACGATCAAGTCGAAGCGATGACGCTGGGGGACAAAATTGTGGTGATGAGCGATTGTAAAATCCAGCAAGCAGGCACTCCGCTGGAGCTGTATCAGCAGCCCGCCAATCTATTTGTAGCCACCTTTATTGGTTCGCCAAAAATGAATTTAATCGAAGGCAAAGTACTCAATGCGACAGCCAACGATGTCAGCATCCAGCTCAGCACCGGCGACACCATTCTGGCCGAAGTCGATGGCAGTAGCGCCAAGGCGGGTGATTTAGTCAATGTCGGTATTCGCGCCGAGCACCTTGCCGAAGATCAGCGCTTTAACGAGCGCTTTAGCGGCACGGTGAGCATTGTCGAGCATTTGGGCGAAGCTAATTATGTTTACCTCACCCTGAACAACGGCCAAGATATTGTGGTGCGCGGTGATGGTAATCGTGAGGTGCATATTGGCGAGCAACTGGAAATCTCAGCACCTGCGGCAGCTTTTCATGTCTTCAACCAAGACGGCATCGCCTTAAAACGCCTGAGGCCGGGCAATATGAGCACATCAAAAACCAAATAATCGATTACGAGGATAGAGCGCTAAACCTTAAACCACAGAGTAAAACGAGGACACAGAGCGCCACAGAGAAAATCATCCAATCATTGGTTTTCTCTGTGAGACTCTGTGTTTCTCTGTGTCCTCTCTGGTTCAAGATTTGGCTCTGAGTAATAATAATGAACGGCTATGCCAAGAAATAGTCAGATAGCCCTTACTCACTCGGGTCTTGCAATAAATCCAAAGGCAGCAGCCCCTCTGCCACCACCTCATCCAAAGCCGCCACAATCTGCGGATCAAACTGAGTGCCAGCGCGCTCTCTCACGTAACTCATGGTTTCATCTAAGCTCCACGGTTCTTTATATGGGCGCTTATGTAACAGGGCATCAAACACATCGACAAGCGCCACAATCCTTGCCGAAAGAGGAATATCGTCGCCCTTAATTCCCAGCGGGTAGCCATTACCATCAAAGTGCTCATGATGGCCTCCGGCAATTTCTGCCCCCAGCGATAAATAAGTAGTGCCTTCAACCAAAGCCACAGTTCTGGCTAAAATCGCTGCCCCCATCGGCGCATGCTGATCCATAATTTTGCGCTCTTCTGGCGTTAGCTTGCCCGGCTTAAACAAAATATGATCTGGCGTCCCCACCTTACCCACATCATGCAAAATGCTGGCCATGCCCACCATTTCCATAAAGGCGTTATCCATGAGCTCAGGAAATGTATTTTTGGCTTTTAGCCTGCCAGCAATAGCATCGGTGAGTTTTTGTACCCGCAATACATGGTCGCCAGTAGTTTGATCTCGAAACTCGCCTAAATCAGCCAGCGCCATCACCGTCGCCTCTTGCGAGCGGCGTAATTGCTGGTAGAGATACAGATTATCCATCGCGGCAGAAATACGCTCACAGAAGATATCAAGCAGGTTTCTATCCACCTCCTCTAAAGGCCAGGGTGGCGAGAAATGCACGACAAAATCGTAGCTATTGCGCCCGGCAATGTATAAAACTTCATAAGGATAATCAGATTGGCTGCATTTAGATTTTAATGCGGTATTGAGCGCAATGAGTAAGCGGCTATCCTCGGGAAACGTCTGGCCATCGAGCAGCGGGGTGAATGGCCCCGTGGCGGCTAATACTTCAAAGCTTTGCTGATCATTTTTAGATTGAGCGCAGAGCATGCCATATTCGCCCAGATTCAAAATAGCACCGACTTGTTTTAAAACACCCGATGCAAATTCTTTTAAGGAATGCAATTGATAAAGATTAGTCGCGCCTTCTAATATTTTGGCTAAACCCTGACTACTTTTTTCTAAAGCATGCAGGCTTTCGAAGCTGCGCAAAGAGGCAATAACGGTGGTGAATATTTTATTAGCCACCAACTCTGTTTTGGTTTTGTAATCATTGATATCGTATTCAAGCACCACCTGCTGCTCTGGCGCATGGCCAGGCTGGCCCGTGCGCAAAACAATACGTACTAACTGATTGCCTAATTCATCACGAATCCGTTTCACCAAGCGTAAGCCTGCATCGTCTGTCTCCATCACCACATCTAAGATAGCTAAGGCGATATCAGTATGCGCGGCTATTTTTTCAAACCCTTCTTGCCCTGAATAAGCATGTAGTATTTCTAATCCACGGCCTTTAAATACAATGTTTTTTAAAGCGAGGATAGTGGCGCGATGTACATCAGGCTCATCATCAACAATAAGCAACTTCCAAGGCTGACGAACAAGCGCACCATGGGCTGACAATTCATCATCGTCATCCTCCAGCATCCAATCTTCATCCTGATCAAGTGCCATTAACATTTCCCTGAGTTCAAACAGTCTGCCGCATCTACTTATATTTATTTTAAGAATAGAGTGCTTAGCAAACATTGCCAAGCCTTGATCGTTGGCCCCTATCCATAATCCCAATAAACGCGCGCAACGGTAAATTATCTTTCCATAAAAAAACACTACAATGAGCCGTATATCACAGACAGCTAAAAATATATTAGAAAAGCAAATCTCCCCTTGAATTTGCGCTAGGGCAATATCACCAGCAAAACAATCAGCAAAAATCAAGCCAAGATGACATCTCTGTCCGCTTGCCTTTCGAATACGATTACAATAGAGGCTAAATTCCTACCGAGTCCCCATCATGGCTGTTCATCAATTACTTACTTCCCGCTTTGCTGCGGCACTGGCCCACGTCGGCGCTCCCGATGCATCCCCCAATGTGCAAGTCGCATCCAAACCAGAATTTGGCGATTACCAAGCGAATGGCATTATGGGTGCAGCCAAAGCCTTAAAAATGAATCCACGCGCCTTAGCCGAACAAGTGCTGGCCTGTGTTGATCTGGCGGGGATTGCTGACAAGCTAGAAATTGCGGGCCCGGGCTTTATTAACATCACCCTAAGTAATGAGTTTTTGGCGCAAACCCTAGGCACGCAGCAGGCCGATGCCCAGCTTGGCACGGGTGTGGCAAAAACAGAAACCGTGGTGATTGATTACTCCTCACCAAACCTCGCCAAAGAAATGCATGTGGGCCATTTGCGCTCCAGCATTATTGGCGATTCGCTGACACGCATTTATAGCTATCTGGGCCATAAAGTAATCCGCCAAAATCACGTTGGCGATTGGGGCACGCAATTTGGCATGCTGACCGCCTATATGCTGGAAAATGAAAATCAAGATAACGAGCTGGCGCTAGGCGATTTGGAAGGCTTCTACCGCGCCGCCAAAGTGCGCTTTGATGCCGACCCTGCTTTTGCTGATTTATCCCGCGAATATGTCGTGAAGCTGCAATCGGGCGACGCACAGGTACGCGAGCTATGGCAACGCTTCCTGAATATTTCAATGCAGCATTGCGAAGATGTTTATCAAAAACTGGGCCTCTTGCTCACTAGGGCCGATGTCAAAGGTGAATCCTCTTATAACGATGATTTACCCGTCGTGATTGATGATCTACGTGCCCAAGGTTTACTCACGACAAGCCAAGGCGCACAAGTGGTGTTCCTTGAAGAATTCCGCAATAAAGACGGCGATGCAGCGGCCTTTATTGTACAAAAGCAAGGCGGTGGTTTTCTTTATTCCACATCTGATTTAGCCACAGCCCGCTATCGCACCGGCGTGCTAGGTGCAAACCGTATTCTGTATGTGGTCGATGCTCGTCAGGGCCTGCACTTTCAGCAGCTATTTACCGTGGCCCGCAAAGCAGGCTTTGTGTCCGCCGACACCCACCTAGAACACGTCGCCTTTGGCACCATGATGGGCGATGATGGCAAGCCATTCAAAACCCGTAGCGGCGAGCTGATTAAGCTGGTGGATTTACTCTCCGAAGCGGAAAGCCGCGCCTTTGATTTGGTGAGCAGCAAAAATCCAAATATGGACGAGGCGACTCGCAAACATATCGCCCACGCGGTAGGGATTGCTGCGGTAAAATACTCGGATCTATCCAAGCACCGCAGCAGCGATTATGTCTTCGACTGGAACAGCATGCTCAGCTTTGAAGGCAATACCGCACCGTATCTGCAATATGCCTACACCCGTATCGCCAGCATCTTCCGTCAGGCGGGTGAAGTGCCTGCCAACGCAAAAATCGAGCTGATCGAGCCCGCCGAACACGCGCTTGCACTCACCCTGGTTCAATTCCCTGATATCTTGCAACAAGCCGCCAACGACACCTGCCCGCACGTTTTATGCAGCTACCTCTACACTCTAGCTACCCGCTTCTCACGCTTTTACGACGCCTGCCCAGTGCTTAAAGCAGAGGGCGAGATTCGCAGCAGCCGCCTAGCCCTTTGCCAAGCCGCTGCAAAAACCATGCAAACTGGTTTGGATTTATTGGGAATTGAAGTACTGCAAGAGATGTAATTAAAAATATCACCTGAGTTTTAACAATAAAAAAAGCGCAACCTATTCAAAGAGTTGCGCTTTTTTATTGCCTAATCAGAATAAAGACTATCCATTTTATTCAGTGTTTTCTTAAAATAAGCGATGTCTATCCAGCCCCACGCTATGCTCGTCTATTAGCCCACTACACAGCGCTATATCACTTTTTTAATTCATCTATTTAGATGCATTTTGAAATCTATTTCATTAGAACAGTCACTATAACCTGCAACTTTTACATACCATTGGCATTTAAAATCAGTTATCCTGCGCATGCATTACAAGTACAGACAGATAAAACATAGAAAACACCAGCAATTAACCAAAAAATCAAGAAAGGAATATGACTTTGAAAAAATTATTACTCGCGTCTTTGCTGCTGATTTCCGCCACCCCAGCCTTTGCCGAAGGCTTTTATCTAGGTGCAGAAGCCACCTACCGTTCAAGCGAGCTTCTTATCAACGATATAAAAGTAGAGAGTAAATCTGGTATTGGTGGCGGGATCTATGCGGGCTATCAATTCTCCCCCTATCTATCCACCGAAATTGGCTATCGCAATTTAGGCAATATTAATTTTAAAGAAGGGGCTACAGCTAAAGCGGATGTATTTCAAGCATCCGTTCTTGGCGCTTACCCATTTACCACCAATTTTAGTGTCTATGGGCGTCTTGGCGTGGCAAACCTAAAGAGCAGCTTGAAAGATGATCACTATACCTATCAAGATAGAAATGAAACAAAAGCATTGCTAGGCTTGGGGATTGAATACGCAATCACTCAAAAAATCAGCGTGCGCTCTGAATTATCAGAATATGTGGGTAATAACGGTGGAAGTACACTTTCCCTCGGTGCCCATTTCAAGTTTTAAACGTAAAAAAAGCGCAGTCCAAATGGAGTGCGCTTTTTTAAAACCATCGTTAATTAGCCGCGGCTATTTACGATCAGCAAGTGGTAACCGAATTGTGTTTTTACTGGGCCTTGAACTTCGTTCAATGGCGCGCTGAAAACCACTTTATCAAATTCTGGCACCATCATGCCTGGGCCGAACGAGCCCAAATCACCGCCTTGAGCAGAAGAAGGGCAGCTAGAATGCTTCTTAGCCACGGCAGCAAAATCAGCACCGGCCAAGATTTCTTGCTTCAATTCTTCACACTTGGCTTCGCTGCTTACTAAAAGGTGGCTTGCTGTGGCTTGTACCATGTTTAAAACTCCAAAAAGATGACGCCTAATACCGTAATGTATCGACTATATCGGCACAGATGATGCCTTTGCGGCAAATTTCAAGTAAAGCCCTCAAAATAATATGTGCACATTCGCCGTAAAAAGACCAACGGCAGTACTTGCACAAAATATACATACAAACTGACATAGAATAGCCAACCATCAAGCATTACGGCCCTCAGCCATGAATAGCCAGAAAATCCGTTTTTTCCGCCAGCGCATCCCTTCTTTCGAGTGTATTCCAGGCTGCCATGATTGCTGTGGGCCGGTCACCACCTCTAGCGAAGAAATGTCGCGCCTGCCACGCAAAAGTGCAGCAGAGCACGAAGCGGCAATGGAAAACCTAAGCTGCCCGCATCTGGCGGATAAAGGCTGTACGGTCTATATGGAGCGCCCGCTCATCTGCCGCCTGTTTGGCACCACCCCCGCCCTAGCCTGCCCTCATGGCAAGCGGCCTGAAATGATGATTGATGAAAAAATCGAAAAACAAATCCATCAGTTTTTTAAAGAAACTCGGCAAGTTTTAGTGTAGTGGCCTCTCTGTGCCCCGACTTCGTTGTTGTTGGCAACGCAATGACAAGCATTGAATCATCGTAGGGCGGGTGCGACCCCATGTGCACTAACCAAATTGTTTTTCATTAACAAACAGCGAAAAAGCATAACAACCACGCTCTTCGCATAGGGCTTAAAAATCCCCTTGAAACACGCCGGAGCGAGGAACAAGCGGGGCGGGGTTTCGGCCAGGGAGCGAGGCAGCGAGCCAATCCCGCCTGCCGCCGACTCGATTGTCCGCAGCGGAAGAGCCTTCGTGTTTCGTGGGGCGGCCTTCTTTGGCTTCGTTTCTTGGCCGTTCAAGAAAGGAAGGCCCCCGCGGTGGCTAACCGCTCCAAAACGATGTGCCGAAGGCACTAAAAAGATCTTTTTGATTTTGGTTAGCGCATATGGGGTGAAACCCGCCAAGCTTTGCTGAAACACAAAAAACGGCGGGTTTCACCCGCCCTACAAAAACATTTCCTTAATTTGATAGGATTGTCATCTACCCGCCCCACAAATCCCAAAACAAAACGCGGTAATATAGAAAAAACTATCCAGCAGAGACCACCATGCCGCAAATTAAAACGCCCCGCCTTAAGCTTCGTACCATTCGGGTTGACGATGCCGCATTTTATCTAAAATTAATTAACGAGCCATCTTGGCATCAATATATTGGTGATCGAGGGATTCGTACTTTAGCAGCGGCAGAAGCGGCTATTATTTCTGGCCCTATCGATATGCAAAACCGTCTTGGTTTTAGCCTTTATGTCGCTGAGCTTAATGATGCTCATCTCCCTATTGGCCTCTGCGGCTTATTAAAAAGAGATTATCTGGAAGATCCTGATTTGGGTTATGCTTTTTTGCCGCAATATTGGGGGCAGGGATATGCCAATGAAGCCGCCAAGGCCGTGCTTCAATATGCAAAAGAAGAATTAAATTTTAATCGTATCCTAGCCACAACGGATACAGATAATCAGCCATCAATGCAATTACTAGAAAAGCTTGGCTTTTGCTTTTCAAAAAAAATGATGCTCGATAAGGAGCTGAATCTTTTCTCGCTGGATATATAAAAAAACGGGCACGAATGCCCGTTTTTTATTCGCTTAACAAAAGCAATTAAGCAATAATTGCTTTTGCCTTAGCCACTACATTTTCTACCGTAAAGCCAAAGTGCTTGAACAACAAGCCAGCCGGAGCGGATTCACCAAAAGTATCTATGCCCACAACATCGCCTTCTAGGCCAACGTATTTGCGCCAGAAATCTGAAGTACCTGCTTCAATCGCTAAACGCACTACGCCACGCGGTAATACTGCGGCCTTGTAAGCGGCGTCTTGCCCATCAAATACATTGGTCGATGGCATAGAGACCACGCGAGCAGCAATGCCCTCTGCGGCCAAGGCTTCAGCCGCTTTTACCGCCAACTCAACTTCAGAGCCGGTTGCAATCAAGATTACAGCAGGATTAGCGACGTCTTTTAATACATAGCCGCCTTTGTTGATATTGGCGATGGTGGCTTCATCACGCGCCATAAACATTAAGTTTTGACGGCTGAAGATCAGGGACGAAGGAGTCGATTTTTGTTCGATCGCATGAGCCCAGGCCACCATAGATTCTACGGTATCGCATGGACGCCATACATGGTGATTAGGGATGCAGCGCAGGGTTTGCAACTGCTCTACCGGCTGATGCGTTGGGCCATCTTCACCCAGACCGATCGAATCGTGGGTGTAAACGAAGAGGTTGTTAGTCTTCATTAGGGAGGCCATACGCAGGGCGTTCAGTGCGTATTCGCAGAACATCAGGAAGGTTGCGCCGTAAGGACGGAAACCGCCGTGCAGCACCACACCATTCATAATGGCGCTCATACCAAATTCACGCACACCGTAGCTGATATGGTTGCCGATCAGCTCATTGCCTTCACGCTTGAGTGAAACGCAGCCTTTCCAGTTGGTCAGGTTAGAGCCGGTCAGATCAGCAGAGCCGCCCAATAATTCTGGCACTTGCGGCGCATAGGCATTCAGCGCGTTTTGTGATGCTTTACGTGAGGCGATGGTTTCTGCCTTAGTATTGGCATCGCTTACTGCCGCTTTCACCACATCTTGCCAATTCGCTGGCAATTCATTACTCATACGACGTTTGAATTCTGCGGCGTCAAGCGGGTAGGCTGCTGCGTACTTAGCAAACAGGGCATCCCAATCGGACTCTAAACGAGCGCCAGATTCTTTTTTATCCCAGCCTGCGTATACATCGGCAGGGATTTCAAACGGGCCGTGGTTCCAGCCGATCGCTGCGCGCGTTGCGGCAATTTCAGCATCGCCAAGTGGCGCGCCGTGGCAATCGTGGCTGGCCGCTTTATTTGGCGAGCCTTTACCGATAATGGTTTTGCAGCAGATGAGTGTTGGTTTGTCTGTCACTGCTTTAGCGGCAACGATGGCAGCATCCAGCGCATCTACATCGTGGCCGTCTACAGAAATCACATGCCAGTTGTAAGCTTCAAAACGCTTAGGGGTATCGTCGGTAAACCAGCCTTCAACATGGCCGTCGATAGAAATGCCGTTGTCGTCCCAGAATGCAATCAGCTTACCGAGGCCCCATGTGCCCGCCAAAGCGCAGGCTTCGTGGCTAATGCCTTCCATTAGGCAGCCATCGCCAAGGAATACATAGGTGTAGTGATCAACGATATCCAGACCCGGCTTGTTGAAATCACGAGCGAGGAGTTTTTCTGCCAGCGCAAAACCTACGCCATTGGTAATACCTTGGCCTAGCGGGCCGGTCGTGGTTTCTACACCTGGGGTGTAATGCAGCTCTGGGTGGCCAGGAGTTTTGGAGTGGAACTGACGGAATGCTTTCAGATCATCCAGCGATACATCGTAGCCAGTCAGGTGCAGCAAGGCGTATTGCAACATTGAGCCGTGGCCGTTAGATAAGATAAAACGGTCGCGATCAGCCCAATGTGGATTCACTGGGTTAAAGCGCATGTGGTTGCCCCACAGCGACAAGCCAATTTCCGCCATACCCATAGGCATGCCTGGATGGCCTGAATTAGCCTGCTGAACTGCATCCATTGCTAAAGCGCGGATTGCATTTGCTAGATCGTTACGCGTTGCCATATCTTTTCCTTGTGTGCATTAAGCCAATCATCATCAAGTTTTTTTAGCGGCCGCTGAGGCCAAGCCTAAATCGCTGCCCCCATTATCACTGAGGGACTATGTTCGCAACAATATCAAAATACCATATCATTTTTAACACGAGATAACGCGGATAGCGTTGAGCTGGCTCAAAGTGTTAAGGCGGGCTTCCGCCCGCCTTAGAATAAATTAAAACCCGTAGTGGTTTTTGCTTAATTCGACGAAAATTAAGCCGTAATCTTTTTTTTAGTGCCTTCGGCACGTTGATTTTGGTGCGGGCGTCCCGCTGGACCTTCCTTTCTTGTGTGGCCAAGAAACGAAGCCAAAGAAGGCCACCCCACGAAACACGAAGGCCCCTACACTGCGGACAATCGAGGCGGCGGCTGGCGGGATTGGCTCGTTCCTCGCTCCCTTTCCGAAACCCCGCCCCGCTTGTTCCTCGCTACGGCGTGTTTCAAGGGGAGATTTAAGCCCCGTGCCACGAACGACAATATGAATCCAGCTTTTCAAGGCTTTAAAATACTTAGAACCCAATCAAAAACAACTTACGTCAAAACCTATTTTTCTCCGTAAAATCCCGTACTTTCTGGGGACGAAGTGGTTCAATATTGAGGTTTTAAGCCACTACTCCAAAACATAAGTCCCCGGTGCCGCCCCTTGTTGTGGATGGGCGCGGCTGGATAATTTTGGTTTTATCTGTTCGCCACACTGCGGCCTGAGCCACTCAACCCAATTGGGCCACCAAGAGCCGGCTACCTTTTTTTGCCGCGCTAAGAAGTCTTCGGCGCTTTCTCCGGTTTTAGGCACGCCTTGCCAGTAGCTGCGTTTGGATGTGGGGCTAGGCGGATTAACGATGCCAATAATATGGCCTGATGTGGAAAGGGTAAACGTGACGTCCCCGCCGCTGCGATCGGCCAAAGTGTAAGTTTGCCGCCAAGGGGCAATATGGTCTTCTTCCGCGCCCACCATAAAGAGTGGCTGCTTAATTTGGCCTAAGTCTATTTTTTGCCCGCAGATTTCTAAAGCATCAGGCTGAACCAGTTTATTTTTCCAATATAACTCGCGCAAATAGGTGCGATGCATTTTCATTGGCATACGGGTGGAATCCATATTCCAATATAAAACGTCAAATTCACTCGGCGTTTGGCCTAGCAAATAATTATCGACCCAGTAATTCCAGATCAGGCTATTGGAGCGCAGCATTCTGAATGAGGCGGCCATATCTTTGCCGTCCAGATAGCCTTTTTTCTCCATCACGCTATCAATAAATGCGAGGCCTTCTTCATCCAAAAAGACTTCGATATCGCCTGGATATTCAAAATCGGTGAGCGTGGTGAGTAAGGTTGCAGAAACCACCGGTACTTTGCCCGGCATCTGCCGATTGGCCCAAGCAAGGTAAGTCGCCGCCAGCGTGCCACCAAGGCAGTAGCCAAGTAAATGCACCTGCTCGCTGCCGCTGATTTCTTGCGCCACTTTAATAATTTGCGCCACGCCATCGTTTAGATAATCGTCGAAAGCCACATCGCGCATGCTGCCATCGGGGTTTTTCCAGCTGGTGATAAACACCGAGAAGCCTTGGTCAACCAGATACTTCACCAAGCTTTTCTTCTCGTTAATATCGAGGATGTAATACTTATTAATCCACGGGGAGACTAGCACCAGCGGCACACTATGTACCGTGGGCGTGGTGGCCTCGTAATGCAGCACTTCGAGCAAACGCCCGCGATATACCACCGAGCCTGCGGTAGTGGCTAGATTGTCGCCAACTTTAAACGCGTTCATATCGGTCATGCTGATATCGCCACGCGCTTTGTCTTCTTTAAAATTTTTATAGCCAGCGACAAGGCTTTCGCCATTGGTGCTTAATGCTCTGGCAATCGCCACCGGATTAGTCAGCAAAAAGTTAGTTGGGGCGGCGGCATTCAGCACTTGCCGGAGCCAAAATGCACTGCGGTTACGCTCGTGCTCGCCCATATCCGGCGTGGCATACAGCGTGTCTTGTAGCCAATGCGTATTGAGCAAATACCATTCTTTAATGCCATCCCAATAGGGGCTATCGCTCCAGATTGGATCTGCAAAGCGCACGTCTTCTGGGTGAGGCGGGAAAACATCGCTATCTGCCTCGCCCCAGAAACGCCGCGTAGTAAAATTTTGCCACTTCGTTACATCATTCACATAACGAAACAAGACATTGGATAAGGCCAGTGGATTTTGCAACCATGCTTGCTGCGCTTTAACGGAACTGGCCATCAAGCCAAAGGGATCGGTTGACTGTCTTAATTTATGCTGTAAATCGGCGTAACGCTGAGATTGTTCTGTAAGAAAAGTAAACTCTGACATTGCCGTCCCCTTGAGATCGTTCTTCTAGCTTAGGTTGCGGTGCAGCAGAACTCAATGAGTAAGATCAAAGAGCCTGCTGTTTATCTAAGCAACTAGGCCCATACAAAAAATAACAACACCCAAGCCCAGCCATACAAAGCCAAGCCCAAGCCCGCCAAGATCAGTGCACCCAAGCGCGGCCACCATTGCATGGTACGCTGACTAGCCAAACGCCAAAATATTCTGAGCGACCACAATAGCGCCAGACTCAGGAGCACAGCTCGAGCGGCAGGTGCCCATGCCGTTGCCACGCCTTCGTGCTTTAGTAAATTCACCGTCAGCGCCGACAGGCCCAAAAACACACCGCAGGCCGCGGCGGGAATAAAGGATTGCGTCAGCTTATGCACGCTTAAAGCATCACGCTTAGGCAAAATCCAATCAGCCAGTTTTAAGCACAGATAAAGGCCACCGCCCAAAAACAACATGCTGCAGCCGATATAGGCCACGATCAGGCCACCATCAAGCCAAGAAAAGCTATCGTTCACCTCTGGGTAATGGGTCAGAATCCACCAAGGTGCATTGTCTTGCAGTGGCCAGAAGATCTCGCGATTCACCAGCCACTCGGCCATCATCTGCTTGGCGTCCACTAGCCACGGACTAGCCGTCCACTGAAAAGCGCCGACAGCAAGGCCCATCAGGCCAAATAAAATAAGTACGGTTTCCCAGCCACTGCCTTTGGCGACTTGGGTGATTTCGGCTTCCGGCGAGCGCACGCTCAAGGCAATTGCACCGCGATAATCGCTGCAACGCCCGCACATATGGCATTCGGTAGCGCCCTGCATATTGCGCATCGGCACCAAGGGCGCACAGTTAACTGGAATCACCTTCTGCTGCGGCGCTTTCCAAGCATCCACGTCCACCTTGTAATGCCAAGGTGCCAGCTTTGCCAACAAATTAAACACACCATTCACAGGGCAGAGATAGCGACACCACACCCGCTTACTACGGCCATACCAATAGCCAACACCCAGCGCCCCCACCGTCGATCCTCCAAGTACCAGCATCGCCGCCAGCGGATATTGGTAGACACTCAACAACTGGCCGTAGACGGTGGTACAGGCAAAAGCCACGAAGGGCCAGCCCTGCCAGCGTATCCAACGAGGGATAGTATGATTGCGTCCGCGTTCACTGGCCCATTCTGTCAGCATGCCTTCTGGGCAAAACCAGCCACACCAAACACGCCCCATCAGCAGCATGGAGATCAGCACAAATGGCCACCAAATCCCCCAAAATGCAAACTGCGCAAAAATCACCAGATGATTAAAAACCCGCGCGCTTTCATCGGGCAGGCTGACCAAAGTCGGAATAATCAGCAGAAATAAATAAAAGAAAACCACCACCCATTGCAGCTTGCGCAGACTATGAGCGTGGTCCCGTAAAAAGTTGCCGAACTGAGCGGTACGCGAATTCAAAATAGTCATTGCCCTGTCCGGCTCACGCGGCGCAGCAAATAAGTCGTTGCAATCCAATAGCCACTCCAAATCACCAGCAAAGATAAAGCCGGATGCGAGCGATAACCCGCAAAATCGGCCAGCAATTTGCCGATACCCATACTTTCATCTA
Organism: Janthinobacterium sp.; assembly: GCA_025360045.1. GTDB lineage: Bacteria > Pseudomonadota > Gammaproteobacteria > Burkholderiales > Chitinibacteraceae > Iodobacter. The sequence goes on from JANYCY010000028.1 coordinate 89,989, forward strand.
GCCAAGCCGAGCTATCCCAAAGCGGATCAATCATCGCAGGCAAAACATCCATGCCAATCAAATGCTCTACGCCTGAGTTCAACATCGCGCCAGCCAAGAGCAAAAGCAAGATTTCTGTCACCTTAAAAAACCAGCGCCAGGAAATATATTTACCGCCCAATTGCAGCAGCTGAAATGTCGCCAGCGCCGCCACAAAGCCGCCTAAACCCGCCAGCGCTAACGATCCACCATTACTACTGCCTGCCACGCTGCCGTATAAAAACACCACGGTTTCACTACCTTCACGCGCCACAGCGAGCGCCACCAGAAACAGCAAGCCCCACCAGTTTTTCTCCGCCGCATTACTGGCAAGGCCACCTTCTAATTCACGCTTAAGACTGCGACCATTTTTACGCATCCACACCACCATCTGCACAATCAGTGCAGCAGCCACCAAGGGCATCGCGGCCTGGAAATACTCCTGCGCCGTATCATCCAGCCAGCTAGAAACGCCCAATAAAGTCAGCGCCAGCAAGCCCGACAACACCAAACCAAGGCCCACACCACCCCAGAGATAAGCCATACCACGTTGCCCAGCCACCGGATTGGCACGCAACCACGCATATAAAATCCCAACCACCAGCAGCGCTTCTACACTTTCACGCCAGACAATAAATGCGACTTGTTCCATAGTCTTTAACCTTTAAAAAATTGCAACAACACATGAGACAAAAACCTAAATCTTGAACCACGGAGGACACAGAGAACGCGGAGTTTCACGGAGAAAAACCAAGAATTGAATTAAGGTGCTTGCTTTGGGTTCAAAACAATTGCTATCCCACAAATCTGAATTGTTATCTCTACTCGTAGTACGGGGCTTAAAAATCCCCTTGAAGCACGCCGAAGCGAGGAATAAGCGGCTCGGGGTTTCGGAAAAGGGGTAGCGGGCTTGCTCCCGAGCAGCCTCAACGCCGAGCCGATTATCCGCAGCGAGGGGCCTTCGTGCTTTTGAGGTTGCGGTTTTGCTTACTTTCTTGGCCGTTCAAGAAAGTGAGTCCCACGCGGGGGAATCCCGCACCAAAATCAACGTGCCGAAGGCACTAAAATAATAATTTCTTACTTCACCACAATCACACCCCGCGCCTGCGGGTGGAAATCATCAAAGAAAATATATTCCCCAGCCGATACGCCCTGAATCACCACGAAGGATTCAACGCCAGGGGCGAGGACTTTTTCTTTGCGCAGCGGCAGGCTTTCAAACTCAGCCGGCGACTTGCCCTTATTCACTAAAATCAGCTTGAATTTGGTTTTTGCAGGTGCCTCAATACGCGTTGGCGTGACCTTGCCATCGTTTAGCTCCACCCTAAAAGTCAGCAAATCGCTCGCACTCGCCATCAGGCTGCATGTACTTAACAAAGCCACCACAATACGTCGCATCAAAAACTCCATTCAATAGACCAACAACATTTAAGCCACAAGAAAGCACAAAGCCCCCAGCCAGCAGCCTGTTGAACTGAGTATCAGTCGGCTGCAAAGCTGAGGGCTTTGAGTCAGGCGATATTAATAACCGCCCTTCTTACCTGTTCCGGCATAAGTAAATTCATAGTTTAAATCGAAAGCCTTAAACCAAGGTGCTACGCCGGTTTCCTTATCCACATGACGGCCAAAGTGCGCGTGTGGGTTTTCGGATGGCGGCAAGATGGTGTATTTCAGTTTGTACTTACCTGGGCCTTCCAGCTTGATATTGTCGCCATAATGCGGGCCGTCGCTCGCTACCATGGCCATAAAATCGCCCTTGATGATATTCTTGCTACCCACTTTTTGCAGCTCGTACTTAATCAGTAAATACGGCATCCATTCGCCTTCACCGAAGCCATTTGGATTACCTTTAGCGGCGTGAATATCGGCTTCAAGGTGGATATCCGAAGCTTCCGCCTTACGCATCATGCCATCCGGCTCCATTTTAACCGGCTGCAAATAAACCGCCGCCAGCTCCATGCCATTTTTAATAGTTGGTTTACCAATTGGATATTCTGCGGCGTAGGCTTGAGCAGACAAAGCTAAAGCAATAATTGGAGCCAGATATTTCATAAACACACCTTTATGCTAAGGAAAGATAGATGCCGCATTCACAGAGTAATACGAACCACTATCAATCTTATTCCTATAATAATGACTTAAACAGTTCCTATTTACTATCAAAGCAAGTAAATGCGTTTTTTTGATCTAGATCAAAAAAACAGCTTCCCCCTGTACTGCGGCCCCCTATCAACTTACAGGAAGTGTTTTTCGTAGGGCGGGTGAAACCCCATGTGGGCTAACCAAATCATTTTTTCATTAGCGAACACCGAAAAAACACAATGCCCACGCTCTCGGCATGGGGCTTAAATCCCCTGAAGCCGCGACACGAGGAACAAGCGAGATGGGGCAGTCGTCAATTCGTGTTTGAGCGAAGCGAGTTGACACAACGCCACTGTCCGCAGTGAGGGGCCTTCGTGTTTTTGAGGTTGTGGCTTGGCTTCGTTTCTTGGCCGCGCAAGAAAGGAAGGTCCAGCGGGACGCCCGCACCTAAATTAACGTGCCGAAGGCACTAATAAAAAAAGCTTTTGACTTTGGTTAGCGCGTATGGGGTGAAACCCGCCGAGCGATGCTGAAAAAGACGCGGGTTTCACCCGCCCTACGATGATTCAACATTTGTAATTGCGCGGCATAATCATGACAAGCAGCTAAGCCAATAGGATTGCTGTATTACAGAGGCTAAGTTTAGTCCAAACCAACCTTAAGCATGGCATCAGCTTGATTCAGCCTTTCCACCGTTCCCACATCAAGCCAAAGCCCAGAGAATGCTTCAGCCTGCAACTGAGACTTTTCCATGCTGCGCATCAGCGAAGGAAGGAGCGCTGCGGTTTGCCCTGCTGCGATATCTGCAAAAAACGCAGGACGATAAACCGCCACACCAGCAAAAGTCATCGCCTGATCGCCCTCTTTGCAAAGCCGAGCCTTATCCTGAGCATCAATCGCCAAATCACGACCAGTAGGGTAATCCGCTTTTTTTATCATGACTAAATGGCCTAAGTTTTCACCTAATTCTTGAGCAACGTTTGCTAACTTCGAAAAATCATAGTCAGTAAAAATATCGCCATTAATCACGGCAAACGGCTCATCCCCCAAGAGTGGCAAAGCCTTAGCAATCCCCCCTGCGGTTTCCAGCGCGACGTCTTCTACCGAATATTGAATACGCACCCCGTAAGCGCTGCCATCACCCAAGCGCTCTTCTATCATTGAGCCTAGCCAAGCGTGGTTGATGACCACATCGGTAATTCCTGCCTCAGCAAGACGGCGCAAATGCCAGACTATGAGCGGTGTGCCGCCGACTTCTAGCAAGGGTTTAGGACAGGTATCGGTAAGGGGGCGCATGCGCTCGCCGCGCCCCGCGGCAAGAATCATGGCTTTCATCAGAAGGTGAATCCCGTTGCCACAGGCTCGCCGTGCAGGTTTAAAAGTAAGCGTCCCAGCGGGGTTAATTCGCTATAGCGCAGGCAAACTTTACGTACGTATTCAAATACGCGCGGGATGTCGGCTTGGTATTGCTCTTTGCCATCACGGTGCTTCAAGCGTGCAAATAAGCCCAAGATTTTAAGGTGGCGTTGCAGGCCTTGCCATTCAAATGCACGATAAAAATCGCCAAAGTCTTCGTGCACCGGCAGGCCAGCAGCACGGGCTTGCTCCCAATAGCGAATCGCTAAATCAAGCACAAAGGCTTCGTCCCAATCCAAGTAAGCGTCTTTAAGCAAAGACACTAAGTCGTAAGTAATCGGGCCGAGTACCGCATCTTGAAAATCAATCAAGCGCAACGCTCCATCTTGCAGCATGATATTTCGGGAGTGAAAATCACGATGCATATAGAGGGTTGGCTGGGCCATATTGTGCGCAACAATCAAGGCGCAGCTGCGCTCCCACACCCCCAAATCTTTGCCTTCCAGCGTCACACCATAGGCTTTGCCAAAATACCATTCGCGGCAAATATCCATTTCGCGTTGCATAAATGCCCCATCAAAAGGCGCTAAGCCATCGATGGGCGTGCTCACTTGCATTTTCACCAATAAAGAAATTGCCTGACGGTAATAATTGGCGGCGTTGTCAGCATCAATCAAGCTGGCAAGAGTTTTTGTGCCCACGTCTTCGAGCACCACCCAGCCCTGCTCAAGGTTCTGCGCCAGCACGCTAGGCACCGGCAAGCCAGCATTAGCAAGGCGTTGTTGCTGCTGCAAAAAAGGTTGGCAATCAAAATCAGCAGGGATTGCATCCATAATAATCAGGCTGCGATCACTAAAAACGGCTCGCCAATAAGAGCGAACACTGGCGTCAACCGCCGCAATTTCGAGTGTTTTTGGGGCTTGACCCAGTGTTTCGGTCAGCCAAGAATTCAGGGAATCTGTTCTAGTCATGGTCGTAAGTGCCAGCAATGCAGTAGAATCTGCAAATTCTATCAGCTCCTGATGGCCGCATGTCCGCGACCCACACACCATTTCATTTCCGTCTCACCGCAATTGCCGCTGCACTCGTCTGTGCGATGGCGCATTCGGCTGAGCCTCTTCCTATCAATGTGGAGGCCGACAACGTCGTTGGCACCGCACAGGGGACGACTGAGGCCAGAGGCGATGTTCAACTCCATAGAGGCGATCTTGACGTGAATGCCGAGTGGGCCACCTTCGATCAAAAGTCGAATAGGGTGACCGCCGGTGATCAAGTCGAAATGACACGCCAAGGGGATGTCTTAAAAGGCAATCAGCTCGATTATTTGCTGGATAGCAAATATGGCTCGCTCACCCATCCTGATTACACCATCGCCCAAGGCTTGGGCCGAGGGGATGCAGTAAAGCTCTTATTTGAAGGCGAGGATAAATATCGCTTAGAAGATGGCCGCTTTACCACTTGCCAGCCTGGCGACAATGCATGGTTTTTGCATGCCAATGAGTTGGAGCTAGATTACGTTGCGAATAAGGGCATTGCACACAGCGCGTGGCTAGAGTTTAAAGGCGCGCCGATTATGTATATGCCGTGGATGAATTTCCCGCTCAACAGCAATCGGCAAACCGGCTTTTTAGCGCCCTCATTCAGCACCAACAACCGTAATGGTTTTGAATTTAGCACGCCTTTCTATTGGAATATCGCGCCCAATTATGATTTCACCTTAACGCCGCGCTATATGTCGCGCCGTGGTGTGATGCTGGGTGGTGAGTTTCGCTATATGCAGCCTGATTATGCAGGCACGCTAAAAGTAGAAGGCTTAAGCAACGATACCGTTTCGGATAGTAGCCGCAGCAGTATTGTGTTTCAGCACCAGCAGGCGCTGACAGACCGCCTATCGCTGGGCATAAATGTGCAAAAAGTATCGGATGATGATTACTTTAACGATTTTGGTGATCGTTTAAGCGTGGCCTCGCAAACCAATTTGCCCCGTGAAGCCGTGCTGAATTATCGCGGCGACAACTGGCAAACTTTTGCTCGCTGGCAACGTTTTCAAACCATTCAAAGTACCGCCAATCCAGTCGACGAGCCCTATGCTCGCGTGCCGCAGCTGGGTTTTTCGGCCACACCCGATTGGATTAAAGGCGTACAGCTTAGCGTGGCCGCCGAAGCCACCGAGTTTAATCACTCAACTAAAATCAACGGCACGCGCGTCTGGGTAAAGCCGGAGATCAGCATGCCCTTTATTGGCTCTTATGGTTTTATTAAGCCTAAGATCAGCGTACATGCCTCTAGCTACCAGCTACACGCCAACAGCCTAGGTCAGGTGAGCAGCAGCGAAAATCGCACCATCCCGATTTTCAGCGTAGACAGCGGACTGTATTTTGAAAAAGAAAGCAGCTTTGGCGGTGAGGAGTACACGCAAACGCTAGAGCCACGCGCCTTTTATGCCTATGTGCCTTACAAAGATCAATCTAAGCTACCTAACTTTGACTCTGCGCTCACTGATTTTTCATTTTCACAGATGTTTTCTGAAAATCAATTTTCAGGCAATGACCGAATCAATGACGCGAATCAGCTGACACTGGCGCTTTCATCTCGACTATATGAATCCTCGACGGGGATTGAACGCGTTCGGGCCACCATCGGCCAGCGCTACTATTTTAGCGATCAAAGAGTCACTCTCGATGCACCCGGTCGCCCAGATGAAGCCACTTCATCCGATCTATTACTCTCGGTGAGTGGGCAAGTTTGGCGCGATTTTATGGTCGGCTACAGCCTGCAATATAATGTCAAAGACAGCAGCACCATTCGCTCCGACGTTAACCTCGGCTGGAGCCCTGGCGCTTACCGAGCACTGAATCTGCGTTATGTACAAAGCCGTAATAATAATATCGAGCAAATCGATTTATCGGGCCAATGGCCACTCGGTGGAGGCTGGTACGCCATTGGGCGAGCCAATTACTCGCTGCGTGACAACAAGGCTTTGGAAACGCTAAGCGGTGTTGAATATAATGCGGGCTGCTGGGCACTGCGCTTTGCCGCCCAACGCTATATCACCAATGACGGTAGCTTTAATACTAACTTCTTTGCCCTCCTCGAATTAGGTGGGCTAGGCGGCTTAGGCAGTAATCCAATTGATGTACTACGCCAAACTATTCCTGGTTATACCGATACCTACAGCAAGGTCCACTGATATATGAATCTGCGCCACCTTTCCCGCGCCTTAGCGCTCGTTGCCCTGATCGGCACATCCCAACTCACAAACGCATCGGTTGAAACCATTGATCGTATTGTTGCCGTGGTGAATAAAAGTGTTGTCACTCAGCAAGAGCTTGATGCGCGAATCAGCAGCGTCCAGAAGAATATGGAAAGCCAGCGCATCACCCTGCCGCCTGCTGCTGTGCTTAAACAGCAAGTATTAGACCGGATGATTTTGGAGCTGGTACAAGTGCAATACGCCGATCAAATCGGCATTCGGATTGATGATAGCCAGTTAGAGCGCGCAATTGGCCGCATGGCCGAGCAAAATAAAATGTCCTTACCCCAGTTTCGCGAAACGCTCGCCAAACAAGGTATGAGCTGGAAATCTTTCCGCGAAGATATTCGTCGTGAAATTACCCTGACCCGCCTAAGAGAGCGCGAAATCGATAACCGCATCGTCATCGGCGATAGCGAAATCGACGAATATATCAAGCTCAATAGCGGCAAAGAGCAACAAGAGTTCCGCCTCTCGCATATTTTAATTCCGCTGCCAGAAAACGCCAGCCCAGAGCAAATCACCGCCAAACGCACTCGAGCACTCGCTGCGATCGAAGAATTAAAATCAGGCAAAGACTTCGCCTCGATTGCAGCGGTGTACTCCAGCGCTCCGGATGCCACCAGTGGTGGTAGTTTAGGCTGGCGTGCAGCAGGCTCATTGCCACCTGCGTTTACTCAGCTACTCGAAAAACTAAATCCAGGTGAAATCACCGATCTAGTACGCAGCCCTGGTGGTTTTCATATTGTGAAGCTGCTAGAAAAACGCAGCCAAGAACAAAAAACCGTAGTTGAGCAAACGCACGCACGCCATATTTTGATCCGTACCAATGAGCTGGTTTCTGAAGGCGACGCACGTCAACGTCTGAATCAACTGGCTGATCGCCTAAAAAACGGCAGCAAATTTGAAGAACTGGCCCGCCTCTATTCTGATGATGGCAGCGCTAGCAAAGGTGGCGATTTAGGCTGGCTCACGCCTGGCGAAACCGTACCAGAATTTGAAACGGCCATGAATGCGCTCAAGCCAGGCGAAACCAGCCCAGTAATTCAATCACCGTTTGGCCTGCATATTATTCAAGTGCTAGAACGCCGCTCACAAGATATGACCAAAGAGCGCGAACGATTCCGCGTAAGGAATGAGTTAAAACAACGCAAGAGCGAAGAGCAATTTGAAGATTGGCTGCGCCAACAAAGAGACCGCGCCTTTGTAGAATTGCGTTTGAAAGACGAGTAAAGCAAGCTCTGATGGCGTGGATACGATGCCCACGCCATCAATCACCTGTCCTACCGCCTTAACTTCTAAAGCCGTGTGAAAATCAATGAACATACCCACACTGCCCCGCATCGCCCTCACTAGCGGCGAGCCTGCTGGCATAGGCCCAGAAATCTGCGCCATGCTGGCTGCGGCTAGCCCGCTACCTTGCCAGCTGATTATTCTTTGCGACAAAACACTTTTAACTGAACGGGCTAAGGCCTGCCAGATTAATGCCAATTGGCCAGATTACTCGCCGGAAAATAACGCGCCCGTCTCTATCTTACATATCCCGCTCACCGCGCCATGCACCGCAGGCACACTGAATACTGGCAACGCCCGCTATGTGCTGGATTTGCTCGATCGAGCCACGGATGGCTGCCAAAGTGGTGAGTTTGCAGCCATCGTGACGGCACCAATTCATAAAGGCGTGATTAACGACAGTGCGACTTTAGGGCGCTTTTTCTACGGCCATACCGAGTATTTAGCCGAACGAACACAGACTGAACAAGTAGTGATGATGCTGGCTTGCAGCGAGATGCGTGTGGCACTGGCCACCACCCATTTACCACTAAAAGACGTGGCAGCAGCCATCACAACCGAATCGCTCACCACCACGCTCAAGATTTTGCACCACGATTTACAAACTAAATTTGGTATTGCCAAGCCAAGGATTATTGTGGCGGGGCTTAACCCCCATGCAGGCGAATCTGGCCATTTGGGTAGGGAAGAAATAGAAATTATCACCCCCGTGCTAGACGCATTGCGCCAAACCGGCATGACGCTGATCGGGCCATTGCCTGCTGACACCCTATTTAATCGTAATATCCTCGCCTCGGGCGATGCGGTACTCGCCATGTATCATGATCAAGGCCTACCGGTACTCAAGTACGCCAGCTTTGGTCACGGCATTAATATCACGCTGGGCCTGCCGATTATTCGCACCTCGGTCGATCACGGCACCGCCCTTGATTTAGCAGGCACCGGCACGGCAGACGCTGGCAGCCTGCTGGCAGCTACCCAACTCGCGATTGAGTTGGCGGGAAATACGATTTGAACGGGTACATCGTCGCTTGATAAGTGTGCAAACATAGGGTGCAAAACGCCGTAGGCGTTACGCACCATGGCACACCACAAAAAACGGTGCGCAAGAAAAACGACTTGCACACCCTATGAAAATCGGCTTTTTTTTGCTATGCCTTTGTCTTAACTTGATGCCTATAGGGTTGAGCGCGTGCCTATTGGCTTACGCGATGCTCACTGAGCGAGATAAACCTCGCTCTAAGCTACACGCAATTTTAAGCGCTGTGCCGGACATCCCGGCATGCCGTGTACATGATTACCGTGGCACAAGCCGCGATAGAACTCGCTGGAAATAAATAATGACTTCGCATATCCCTCGTAAGCGCTTTGGACAAAACTTTTTACAAGACCAAAGTGTGATTTCCGACATTATCAACTCAGTCAGCCCGCGCAAAGGCGATGTACTGGTTGAGATTGGGCCGGGCCTTGCCGCGCTGACCAAGCCTTTAATGGATCGCACCGACACGCTGCATGTGGTGGAAATTGACCGCGATATCGTGGCGCATTTATCTGAGAAATTCTCCCCAGAAAAACTCGTGATCCACAATGTAGACGCATTGAATTTTGACTTTGGCGCGCTGGCTGCAGAGATTGCACCGGGCAGCAAAATTCGCCTGATTGGTAACTTGCCATACAATATTTCCACGCCGCTGTTATTTCATCTGGCAAGCTTTGGCGACTCGATTTTTGATATGCATTTTATGCTGCAAAAAGAAGTGGTTGATCGCATGGTGGCTGAGCCATCAACATCGGATTACGGCCGTTTAAGCATCATGCTGCAATACCGTTTTAATATGGAACGCGTGTTCGATGTGCCGCCAGAAGCCTTCTTCCCGCCACCAAAAGTAGACTCATCCATCGTGCGCATGGTGCCGTGGGCTGCGCTACCCGCGCCTGCCACCGACTACAATGACCTGCAAAAACTCGTCGCGCAAAGCTTCGGTCAGCGCCGCAAAACACTGCGCAATAACGTAAAAAGCCTAGTCAGCGATGCCGAGCTAGAAGCGCTGGGTATTTCACCAAGCTGCCGCCCAGAAAACGTCACGCTGGAGCAGTATGTAGCACTCAGCAACTACCTAGTTGCTGCCGGCCGATAATTTGTATGGCGGGTTTCACCCAGTCCTATCAACTTAAGGTGAATTCGTAGGTTGGGTTAGCAGCTTTATCGCGTAACCCAACATTCTTTAGCGCCAAATGTTGGGTTACGCATGTTTATCCGCCATTAAATCGGCGAATAAACCTGCTAACCCAACCTACAAAAATGTTATTTTCCGTTTTTTACTTAAAGTTAATAGGATTGGGTTTCCCCGCCCTACTCAGCCTAGGGTTTCCCCGCCTTGCCAACATTGCACAATATTTAACAGAATCAGGTCTCTTGTCATGCCCCAATCCAAGCCGATGATCAAATTTAATCATGTTAATAAATGGTATGGCCCCAACCACCATGTACTGAAAGACATTAATCTTGAAGTCAAACAAGGTGAAGTGGTCGTGGTTTGTGGGCCTTCAGGCTCAGGTAAATCCACCATGATCCGTACGATCAACCAGCTAGAGCCTGTGAACGACGGCGAAATCTGGATTGGTGATGTGCAAGTCACTAGCCCTAAAACAGATATCAACAAGCTACGCGCCGAAGTAGGCTTTGTTTTCCAGCATTTCAATCTTTACCCGCACTTATCCGTACTGGAAAATATCACTTTGGCCCCGATCCGCGTCAAAGGCATGAAACAAGGTGAAGCCGAAAAGCTAGCCTTAACCTTGCTTGAGCGTGTTGGCCTTGCCGACAAAAAAAATGCCTACCCATCCAATTTATCCGGTGGTCAGCAGCAGCGTGTGGCCATTGCCCGTGGCCTTGCCATGAACCCAGGCGTGATGCTGTTCGATGAGCCGACTTCCGCACTTGATCCAGAAATGATCGGTGAAGTGCTGCAAGTGATGAAAACACTAGCCGAATCAGGCATGACCATGATGGTGGTGACGCATGAAATGGGGTTTGCCCGCAAGGTGGCAAACCGGGTGATTTTCATGGATGCCGGCCAGATCGTCGAAGACGCCGCCAAGGAAGACTTTTTCGGCAGCCCGCGTTCCGAGCGGGCGCAGCAATTCCTGTCGAAAATCCTGCACCACTGAGTGCAACGCTCCGGGCATCCGGCCAATCGGCGATTACCCTGGAAAACACCGCTTTGGCGGCCTGCCGTCCGTCCGTGCTGCCGGCAGTTCATCTCAATTTCCCGGCGCTTCGTCCCCTCGCCATTGAAGCCGGCCGCCAGACCCGATTAAGCTCTGTGCAGTCCCGCGAATCCGCGGCACCCACAGGAGGAATCATGCTCAATACGCAGAAGACACACACCCTGGCCGCCCTGCTGGTCTTGGCGCTCGCGCTACCCGCCGCCGCCGAATCGCTCAGGTCGGAGACGCGCACCCCGGGAAACTTCAGCAAAATCGCCACCTCGGGCGCGTTCGAGCTCGAAATCATCGCGGGCCAGCCATCCGCGTCGATTGTTGTCAGCGCCGACGATGACATCCTGTCCGAAGTAAAAACTGTGGTCAGGGGGGATGAACTACGCATTTCTATGGAGAAAAACCATTATTACACCAGCCATCGCACCGTGATCAAAATCGCGGTGCCCAGGCTGTCGGCGATTTCGGCCTCGGGCGCGAACAAGATCACCGCCTCCAACCTCGCCGGCGACAGTTTTGACAT
>JANYCY010000043.1 GCA_025360045.1 Janthinobacterium sp.
GTGCTCTAATAAAAATCTTCGAGCTTCCTTATCCTTCCTCGTCGTATTATTCATACTGTCTTCGTCAGGATGCCTTGCTCGAAAACTTTTACCTAAGGACTTAATAGGGAAAAGTTTGGTTTTTATAGGGTGTGCAAGTCGCTTTTCTTGCGCACCGCTTTCGGTGAAGAGCGACTACGTCGTTGTACACCCTATAAATACCAACTCTCTCAATGTTAATAAGCTTAAGTTGACAGGATTGGGTTTTACCCGCGCTAGGATATTTATAATGAGTTTGAATAAGAGCCCATCAGCAGCAACCATGATTAATGTCCCTCTTTTAATTGCGCGCTGGCGGCGTGATTTGCCTGTTTTATTAATGGTGAATACGCTGATTGCTGTTTTATGTACTTTATCGAGTAAACCCGAGTATTTTTGGGATAATTTACTGATTTCACATTCAATTGGTTTTAGTATTTCTACGCTGAATACGCTTGCTTTTTGTTCAACGGGTGGCATGGGGGGGCATCGCCTCTGGCGTTTAATTGTGGTGCTGCCGCTAGGATTGTTTTTTGGTTTTAAAATGGCCTATTTTTTAGGTGCGCCCGATGTGATTCGTTATTTTTGGCTCAATCCTCAGTATCAATGGCGTTGGATTGCCTTGGCTTTTTTAGTGGCGGTGGCGGCAACAGCTTTCTTTATTGTGCTGTATAACTCACAAACTTATCGTGCGCAGCTGGCGATAGAGCAGCAGCAGCTGGCAGAAGCGCGGCAATCTGAAATCGCCGCCCAATTAGCCATGTTACAGGCGCAAATCGAGCCGCATTTTCTATTTAATACCTTGGCAAATATGCGCAGCCTGATTACGCGTGATGCGCCACTTGCGCAAACCATGCTGGATCATTTAAATGATTATTTGCGAGCCAGCTTAAGCCGCACGCGTAAAAAACAGGTCACGCTAGCGGAAGAGCTGGATTTAGTCAGTGCTTTATTAGCTATCACAAAAATTCGCCTCGGAGAGCGCTTGCAATATCAGATTGATGTGCCTGCCGATTTGCAAGCCGCGCTCTTGCCGCCGCTACTCTTGCAGCCCTTAGTAGAAAACGCTTTAGAGCATGGCATCGAGCCCGCGATTGCGGGTGGGGAGCTGCGTATTGTGGCGGATATATTTGAAAAACTACTGCGCTTGCGGGTTTACGATACAGGCTTAGGCTTGCAAGACACAGGAGAAGAAGGTGTGGGGCTACCCAATGTGCGTAAACGCTTAGAAAACCTTTACGGCAAGGAAGGGCGTTTGGCGCTGTACCCCAATAATCCCTGTGGCGTGATTGCTGAATTAACCTTACCTTTAAATAAAATCTAAGCTTTAAGTGATAAAGGAAACCCAATGCCCACTGCCTTAATCGCCGATGATGAGCCACTACTTGCCAGCAGCCTAGCGGAGCGCTTGCAAGTGCTTTGGCCCGATTTAAATATTGTATCCGTGGTTAAAAATGGGCTGGAAGCCGTGAGTGAGCTTAATCGTCTCTCGCCTGATTTTGCTTTTTTAGATATCCGTATGCCGGGTTTAAGTGGCTTGCAGGTGGCGAGCAATTTGCGTGATACGCGCGTGGTGTTTGTGACTGCATTTGATGAGTATGCGATCTCCGCCTTTGATAATGCCGCTTTGGATTACTTACTGAAACCGGTGAGTGACGATAGGTTATTGCAGTGCGTGACGCGTTTGCAAAGAGAGCGAAAGCCACAGTTTGATTTCAATGCCTTACTCAGCAGCATCCAAAAAGAAGCTGCGCCGCTGGCTTGGCTTACGGTGGGCCTGGGGGATGTCACACGTTTGGTTGCCGTGGATGAGGTGCTGTTTTTTCAGTCGGCAGATAAATACACCGAGGTGGTGACGCTGCACGAGCGGCATTTAATTCGTACGCCACTCAAAGAGCTTTTGCCGCAGCTTAATGCCAAAAGCTTTGCGCAAGTGCATCGGGCTTATATTGTTAACTTGCATGTGGTGTCGCGCATTGAGCGGGATATTCTGGGGCGGCAGCGGATTGAGCTAAAAGATAGTCAACATACTCTGCCTTTAAGTCGCAGTTTTGCCGCGCAGTTTCGGCAAATGTAGTTTTAAAGCGCACATAAAGATAAAACAGCTTTGTGATTCATTAAAACGGCGTTTGTTTTTTTGTATAGGAAGGCCTGATTCACTTATGTTTCCCCTCGGATTGCTTCGGAATAAATAGCTAAGCCTTTGATTTTGCTGCGTGTTGGTTTGTCGGGCTAGGTGTAAAGCCAGTTTAATCAGTGCTTTCATTACTAAGTGATTTTTTCAAAACGATTCATTCTTATGTACCCAGTTAGGGCGGTTGTAGCTTAGAATCGGACTTCGCTTATACTAATTTAGTCTGCGCTCTAGGGGTTTGATAATGAATATTTCACAGCGTTTAACGGCGTTAATTGCTGTCGCGCTTATTTCTTTGCTGTCGGTGATGCTACTAGGCGTATCGAAGTTAAATGATCAAGCCGCACGTTTAAAGTATATCTCTGAGCATTCGATGCAAAGTGCGCTATTAGCCAATCGAATTGCTAATGATCTAAATCAAAATCGTATTGTTCTATTTGTGCATATTCTTTCGTCAAAAGATCAGGAAAAGGCAGAGATTGCCAAGTTTGTCTCGGCTAACCGCGATTTGCTAACTAAAAATATTAATACCTATAGCCAGTTGGTGGCGGGGCAAGAAGATGCCGCCTTATATAAGCAATTGCAAAGTGCATATAATGACTACGACAGCCTTTATATGAATGCGATTAAATTATCAGATGATCGAGATTTTACTGCTGCATTTGAGTTGGCTAATTCAACGGGTTTTGCCAAATTTACAGCGGTGATTCAACCGGTTAATGGCTTGGTTAAATTTAATGAAGATTACGCTAAGCAGTTGATTGTTGAGGCTGAACAGGCTAATTCAAGATCGATTGTCTTGTTCTGGGCTATTTCTGGCTTGGGCATGGTATTGGTCTTATTTATTGGGGTGTTGATTTATCGGGCGATTAAAAAGCCGATGGTGGATAGTTTAGCCGCCTTGTCTCATATCGAAGCTAACCTCGATTTTACCGGCCGTATTCCTGTACGAGGGAATGATGAAATTAGCCAATTAGTGAAAGCGGTTAATCATATCTTAGATACAGTTCAGAAAAGCTTTATTAGTATTGAGCAGTCAATACGGCAAATGGCGAGTGCGGCAACCGAGGTGTCCGCCAATACCCAGCAGCTTTCTAAAATATCCGCCGTGTCGAGCGAGTCGGCGGCGCATATGGCGGCTACGGTTGAGGAAGTCACGGTCAGTATTAATCATGTGGCAGAGCGCGCCCATGATACGAAGGTGCACACACAAGATTCGGGCCGATTGGCCAGTGACGGTGAGCGGGTGATTAATGCAACCGTGACAGAAATCGATGCCATCGCTGGCACAGTGCGCGAAGCCTCCACTGAAATGAGTGATTTGCAAGCGAAGAGTAATCAGATTCGCACTGTGGTGAATGAGATTAAAGAAATTGCCGATCAAACCAATTTGCTTGCGCTCAATGCCGCGATTGAAGCAGCTAGAGCCGGTGAATTAGGTCGTGGTTTTGCCGTGGTTGCCGATGAGGTACGCAAATTGGCCGAGCGCACCAGCCGCTCTACTCAAGAAATCGCCAATACCGTAAGCTCGATTCAAGATGGCTCTGATCGTGCGGTGGCGCGGATGCGCCAAGTGGTGCTGCAAGTAGAAGAAGGCGTGGCCCATGCGCGAGATGCAGGCTCGGCCATTGCTAATATCCGCGTGGCGTCCGGTGTGGTGGTGAATTATGTGGTGGATATTTCTGAGGCCTTGGCAGAGCAAAGCAGTGCCAGTACCGCGATGGCGCAACAAGTCGAGAAAATTGCCCATATGTCTGAGCAAACCAGCGATGCCGCAGTACACTCCGCCGCCACCGCAGATCAACTGCAGCAATTAATTGCCTCGGTACAACAAACCATTGCGGGTTATCGTCTGCGGTAAATAATGCTGATGTTGTATTTAATAAGCCCCGTTTTAAGCGGGGCTTTGCTATTTAAGAAGGGATATGTGTCATGTTGCAGCGGCTTAAGCAATCAAGCTCATTTTGGATGATTGTGGCTTGTTTTTGTTTTAGTGTAATGGGGGTATTTGTAAAATTAGGGAGCGAGCAGTTTTCTACTTCTGAATTGGTGTTTTATCGTTGTATTGCGGGCTTTGTGGGTATTTTATTGGTGGTATTACCTCAGGGAAAATCAATAAAAGTTAGCGCGCCAATGTTAAAATTACATTTGTCGCGGAGTGTGGCGGGCTTTGTTTCATTATTACTCTATTTTTATGCTATTGCCCATTTGCCACTTTCAACTGCTGTGACATTAAGTTATACCTCGCCCTTGTTTCTTACGTTATTAACTATTTTCTATCTGAAGCAACAACCGCAGCGTCGGCAAATATTTGCGATAGCGATGGGTTTTATCGGCGTGGTTTTGCTCCTACAACCTACCCTAGAAAGTACACTGTGGCTTGCGGGTGTGATTGGTTTATGTTCGGGGTTTTTAGCTAGCATTGCTTATTTTAATGTGAATAGATTAGGGCAGGCTGGCGAGCCAGAGTGGCGTACGGTGTTTTATTTCTCCCTCGTTTCATCGTTGGGTGCCGGCGTGTTAATGGCGCTGCAAAATACACCATTAACAACAATTAATTTCAAAAATATCTGGATTATTATTGGCTTGGGCGTGTCGGCAACGATTGCTCAATTGGCGATGACGCGTGCCTATAGTCGAGGGAAAACACTGGTCGTTGCTAGTCTTGCTTATTTAACAGTGCTTTTTGCAACTTTATTTGCTGTAGGTTTGTGGAATGAGCAGCTGCATCTATCTAGCTATGTTGCCATGGCTTTGATTGCTGCTTGTGGCATATTATCGAGTGCATTAAAAAAATAATGCTTTTGGTATGTTGCTTATCAATCGAGCTGATGTTGTTTTGTTGCGCCACTGCGTATTTTTTTGCGGCTACCTTAGGAGAATTGCATGCGCTTTTTGCTATCGAATGATGATGGTTATTTTGCCCCAGGTATTGTGGCCTTAGCCCAAGCATTAAAAGAAGAGGGCGAGGTCATTGTATGTGCGCCAGAAAGAGATCGTAGTGGAGCGAGTAATTCGCTCACCCTTGATCGCCCCTTGAGTGTTCGCCAAGCACCCAGTGGCTTTTTTTATGTAAATGGCACACCCACTGATTGTGTCCATTTAGCCGCAACCGGATTGATGGAATCCTTGCCGGATATGGTGGTGTCAGGCATTAATCATGGTGCCAATATGGGCGATGATACGATTTACTCTGGCACCGTGGCCGCAGCAACAGAAGGACATCTCTTTGGCGTGCCGGCGATTGCTATTTCCTTGGCCTCACGCAACCCCAAGCATTTTGATACGGCGGCTCAAGTTGCTCGAGATTTAGTGCAACGGTTTATCCGCTCGCCCTTTGCGGCCCCCGTGTTATTGAATGTGAATGTGCCGGATATTCCCTACGCTGAGTTAAAAGGCGTGCGGATGACACGTTTGGGGCGTCGACATAAATCATCAGGCGTGATTCAATCCAAAAACCCACGCGGAGAAACCATCTGGTGGGTCGGCCCTGTAGGGGAAGTTTCCCATGCGGGCGAAGGAACTGATTTTCATGCAGTGGCGAATGGTTATGTTTCAGTCACTCCTCTGTCGGTTGATTTAACCGCTAAAACGCAACTTGATCTCGTATCCACATGGCTATCCGATTAAATATTGCCGCCTTGGGCGGTGTTGGTATGACTTCCGCCCGAACCCGTGCGAGGCTGGTTGATCGTTTAAAAGCACAAGGTATTAGCCATCCGGCCGTGCTGGCGGCGATGGCCGAAGTCCCTCGACACGGCTTTATGGATGAAGCGCTAGCGCACAAGGCTTATGACGATGTGTCTTTGCCGATCGGTTTTGGGCAAACTATTTCGCAGCCCTATATTGTGGCGCGCATGACCGAGCTGGCAATGGGCGCGGCCCAGCACGATAAGGTGTTAGAGATCGGCACGGGGTGTGGATATCAAACCACGGTTTTGGCTTTATTATTTAAAACGGTCTATTCGATAGAGCGTATTGGCGGCTTACATAAAGCAACGCGTGAGCGTTTAAGCATCTTAGGGGTGCACAATGCACGCTTACGCCATGCGGATGGTAGTAAGGGTTTGGCCGATGCCGCCCCCTTCGATGTCATTATTATCACTGCAGCTGCGCCCATTTTGCCCGAAGATATGCTCCCCCAGCTTAAAGTAGGCGGACGATTGATTTTTCCTGTTGGGGAAGCAGAGCAAGAATTACGTCAGATAGAGCGCACCGCAGAAGGCTACGTAGAAACACGATTAGAAAAAGTAAATTTTGTACCCTTATTGCCAGGCATTGTGTAAATCAAGGGATGGGAGAGCAAGCTGCGTCTTGGTTTTACCTCCGTCGTCAGATCTGAAATAAACCGTGAGTGAGGAGACTACTCTGTGAATTGGCAGCCGTATTTGATTGCCCCTTTGGCCTTACTGCTTGGCGCATGCGCCAGCCAGCCTACCCCTTCAGCACCTATTGTGGATCGCAGTAGCCAGCCTGTTGTTGCACCGGTTGTGGCCCGAACTTCCCCTGTTGTCACGCCGCTTGTGAATACTGATCCTCGCCCAGGAACCTATGTGGTGAAAAAGGGTGACACGCTCTATCGCATTGCCTTGGATCATGGTCTTGCCTATCGTGATTTGGCCGCTTGGAATAATTTAGGCGATATCAATGGTATTAAAATTGATCAAACTTTACGGCTCACAGCCCCAGAAGGCGGGGTTGAAATTCGTCCTTTAAAAACAGACGATGTTGTAAAAACAGATACAAAAATAGAAGTAAAGCCTGATAGCAAAAACTATCCGAAGGTAGTGAAAGTGCCTTATGGAGCGCAATCGGCCAGTGCTGTTGCTGCCTTGTCTGAAGGGCCGGTTGTTGCGTCAAAATTACAAACTGATACCAGCAAACTACCGTCTGTCGTCGCACGCTCGGCTTCTGAAACCCGCGTGGCGTCAGCGGTGAAAATAAGCGAAAAAGCGAGTACTAATGCGTCTTCTACGCAGGTTTTAGGTGGAAATAGCGCAGATGAAAAGCAGGCTGATTGGGCTTGGCCGACAACCGGAAAAACCGTTCGTGGGTTTTCTGAGGAAAATCGCGGTATTGATATATCTGGAAAAATAGGCCAGTCTGTAATTGCATCAGCTAAGGGTAAGGTTGTTTACGCAGGTGCTGGCTTACGCGGTTATGGAAAGATGATTATTCTTAAGCATAACCAAGAATTTCTGACCGCCTATGCAAACAACAGTAAACTACTTGTCAAAGAAGGGGACGAAGTAAGAAAGGGCGACAAAATTGCTGAGATGGGTAATAGCGATAGTGAACAGGTCAAACTGCACTTTGAAATGCGCAGATTTGGGAAGCCGGTAGACCCTGCAAAATACATCCAAGCGGAAAAAACATGAACGATCAGCTTGATACTCTGGAAGAGGAATTACTCGAGGAAAGCGACGATCTCGAGAAGGCCGAGCAGGAAGACGGCGCGGAAGTTGAAGCCGAGCCTGCTGCAGATGAGGCCGAAGCACATGTCCATGAAAGCACGGGCGACGTTACGCAGATTTATTTAAACGAAATCGGCCAAAGTAAATTGCTGACCCCTGATGAAGAACGGGCCTTGTCTCGGCGCGTTGTTCAGGGGGATTTTCAAGCTCGGCAAAAAATGATTGAGCACAATTTGCGTTTGGTCGTGAATATCGCTAAGCACTATATCAATCGCGGCATGACCCTGCTTGATTTAATTGAAGAAGGCAATATTGGATTAATGCACGCATTAGAAAAATTCGACCCCGAACGGGGTTTTCGTTTTTCTACCTATGCAACATGGTGGATTAGGCAAAGCGTAGAACGCGCAATTATGAATCAATCGCGCACTATTCGATTGCCCGTGCATGTGATCAAAGAATTAAATGTCTATTTACGCGCCCAGCGTCATTTAGAAGCGCAATTAGGGCATGAGCCGGTGATTGAAGATATTGCTCATTTGGTGGGCAAATCCGTTGAAGATGTACGCCGGGTAATGAGCTTAAATGAAAGAGTCGCCTCATTAGATGCGCCGCTGGATATTGACCCAATGCTGACCATTGGCGAATCAATTCCAGATGACCAGCACGATGGCCCTGAAGCCATTTTGCAAAATGCCGAAGTCGAGCGCTATGTGCGTGAATGGCTCAAGCAGCTTAATGAAAAGCAAAGAATTGTGATTGAGCGCCGGTATGGCCTGAATGGTTATGAAGTCTGTACATTAGAAGATTTGGCCGCTAATTTAAATTTAACCCGCGAGCGCGTACGCCAGATTCAAATTGAAGCATTAGAACAATTACGCCGTATCTTACGTCGCTATGGCGTAACGAGTGATGTTTTGCTCTGATCGAGTCTGAGCTCAATATAAAAAACCAGTGTGATCCACTGGTTTTTTTGTTTATATGTATTGCCGATTTAATTGTTTAATTCTGTTTAAGCAAAATAAGTAATCACGCATAATTAAACCTAAGTATGGAGCCAACTTTATCCAATATATTTTTTACATTTAAAGTAAGCTCATCTGTTGTCCATGTTTTAAAACGACGCCAGTGATATTTAGCCTGCTTCCACAGCATTTCAA